>JAEEZX010000032.1 GCA_016292045.1 Bacteroidaceae bacterium
ACTACCATAACCGCCGCCATAGACATGGCCGTTGATTGTAGGTGTACCCGATGGTGTTATCGTTCCATCCGAAGCTCTCGTGCCGCCAACGGTTACATAAACATTGTCTCGTGTCGTTCCGAACTCAGCACCGCCATAGACATTACTCTTGATGAGGGTTGAAGCACCAGTGATATTAACCGAGGAAGTCTTCACCTGTGCCAATTTTGTCCAGAGGGGGTTAGGAGTTGTTCCATCAAGCTTCGTCAGACGTCCCATACTTCCGCCGAAGACATTACCGCCCTTGGTATGCCCGTTGACTGCCACCACAGCATCCTCGCTGGTATTACCAATGGTACCGCCGCTGATATTGACAGTGACATGACCATGGCCATCTCCGTCTAGGAATTGTCCCGTACTGGGATCCTGGGCATTTGAGAAGTTGGTACCTACCGATGCCATACGACCGCCACCATAGATGGAGCCCAACATCGTACCACCTGTGATGTTAACATCAATATTACCTGATACGTTTCCTGCACCGAGTGTTCCACCCGAGAAACCACGACCGCCACCGAAGACGTTACCGTCCACGTAAGAGGTACCCCAGGTGCCAATCTTCGGACTTGACGTGATGACAGGATTCTCAGGATCTGTATCATCCACGATGTTTTGAATGTTCACCGTCACATCGCCAAGCACATGACCGTCCTCAGCACCGCCAAAGACAGAACCATAGATGATACCGCCCGATACGTTAACCTCTACACTGCCCACATTGTTGTAATTATAGAAGTGGGCACGCTCGTCACCCTTGCCCGCACCAAAGAGGTAGCAGGACAGAGGATGCTCGGCAATCTGCGCCAGCGTGCGCGGCACACCAAGCGTACCGCCAGTCATCGTCACCGTAGCCTTACCCTTTACGTCGGTATATTCGTTACCGCCATAGACGTTCGTCAGGATGTGACCGCCGGAAATCTGCACGGTGGCATTACCTTCCACCCAACCTGCCGAGCGACACCAGTCGTAGCCGGAGCCATCTGCCTTTATGTATGGCATATAACCGGAACCGCCACCGAACACACAGCCTATCCACGTCTTACCGTCAGAAGGACTCGCTGTGCTGGCAGGAGCTAAGTCTGGGTTAGCAGCGATATACGCCGGATAGTTGTCATAGTACGGGTCGTAAGGCAGGAATTTACCGTCATTACCGTATACAAAGTGTGAACATTCAGGCAACTTTCCTGCTGCGGTTTCAATCTCAGATGCCGTAGCCGTAGTAGGATCGATAAAGTCGGCATCGTCATAGCGTATGGGCTTATCCACACCACCCACGGTTTCCCACTTGCCATTACCTACACCTATCTGGCAGTTGCCTTGAATCTTCACGAGGGTGTTGCCCAGCACACGTCCGAACTCACCGCCACCGATGACGGACTCCAGAATGAATGCCGTACCGCCGATAGTCACATTGGTATTATTAACGTAGGTCTTGAAGTGCGTATCAGGATTCGTCGCCGGATCCTCAATGATACCGCAGCCTCCACCCCATACCCAGCCTTGTGGGACAGGACCGCCTAACGCTGCCGACCTGTTCATACCGTCTTTTGCCACATCTACGGGACCAATCTGACCGCCAGTGACGACAACCGTACATGTACCGCCTGATGTACAAGTTTTAGGTTTACCAATACATCCGGCATGAGCCGTATGGCCATAGACATTTACATCTTCTGCTTCCGTACTTCTGGTATATGTTCCAACCGAACCGGAATAGCCACCGCCGAAGATACCGTTGAAGATATAAACGTCATGGCAGTCGGTACGTTGACCACCTTCCATGGTCACACTGGTGTTGCCGAGCACATCTGCCTTATTACCGCCGCCATAGACTGTACCACCTTTACCACTGGCATTCTTATCAATGGAAATGCCTTCAAAGTTGGCTGTGCCGGAGTAATTTGCGGTACCGATGTTCACGGTAGTGTTATTCCTGACCTCACCCAGGTTACCGCCGCCAAAGACTTCACCGTAGATGTGAGCGCCTAAGACAGGTTTATCTTCATATTTTAAAACGTGAACACCATTAACATCAACTTCTGTATCTTTAACAAATTCCCCATTATCGTAACGTTGCATAATGGGAACTTCGGCCAAGTTACCAATGTTAACAACCGTGTTACCATAAACGTTACCTTCATTACCACCGCCATAGATGTTACCAATGGTACCTATGGCATCGTCAATGACATAAGCATTTACCTCTTTCCGGTAATACGTCTTACCGGAAAGAGCTGTTAAGTCAGAGGTCGCAGTATAGCTACTGCCATCTTTTTCATAATATCCGGATTCGCTGATGTCTGTTCCTACTGCAAGGTCAAGAACTTTATTATAATCTGCCTGGTGAACATTTGGCAAAGTCGTATAGCCTGACGGTGCCTTGGCACCTGCCCAGAGACCCTTGACCATATTGATATTCACCTCGGTGTCACCATTCACATGGGCCTGGAAACCACCGCCATAGATATTGTCGATACGGGTGGCAGACTTAACGTTAACGATAACTTTGCCTGTTGTATAATCATCATAGGCAGCTGGGACTATATATGCACCTGTTTCTGCATTCCTTTGTCTTCTCTTTGCTGTCTTTTTTCCATTCAATTCTTTTGTATCCTCACCGGGATAGTCAGCAGCAAAACCGCCACCCACCAGGTTCTGAATGATGATGGGCTTACAGGGATCTTCTTCTTGAATATTGACGGTAATCTTGCCACCGATACTGCCTCGTGCATCATTGCCGCCATATACGTTCTTAAAGATACCGCTGGTAATCGTCAATGTGAGGTCGCCTCGGATATTTGCATTATAGGAACCGCCACAGACGTATTCAATATCCGCATTCTCAGCAGTACATCCGGAAATGACAACGTTCACATCACCGTCTGAGTCTGCCTCATTGTTGGCACCATATATCTTGGTGATTTTTAATGGACAGCCACCCTCCGGATGCTTATAATCGGATGTCATGGTACCACCCACGCTTCCCTTTCCATCATTACCACCAAAGACATTACCGATTTTACCACCTTTAGCTATGTTGTTTGTATTACCAAGTACCCTTGAACCTGCATTTTCTATCCATACGCCACCACGTTTGATAGGCAAGCTACCATTGCCGCCACCAAAGGCATCACTGATGTCATAGGAGCCCCAGATAGTGACATGTGTTTCGGGCACAGCGGCAGAGTTACCACCACCATACACCTTTTCAATACTCGTCACGTCACATCCACGGATGATAACATTTGTTGTTTTTCCTGCAGCAGGTTGGTAATCGGCTTGGTTACCGCCGCCATAGACCGCTTGTATCTCATAAGAAGAATTACTTGCATTAGGACTATGACCCGATATCACATTTTCACTATCGTCCAATTGTCTGGTTGAATAGACAGTCACCGTAACATCGCCCCTTGGTGTTCCATTGACATCATTACATCCGAAGACGCTACCGGTAACAGGAATTGAGTTATACTTTTTCCCTCCGACAATAACTTCTTCCGAAGCAAGATGTCGTGTAAAACCGGCTCCTTTACCGCCTTCGGGTATATCCTCTGTCTTATTGACATTGACTACGACATCGCCATAGACATAAACAGGGGTATCAACATCGCCCAAACCGCCACCATAGGCATTACCCATCACACCGCCTGCCAATGTGACCGTAGTGGTATTGGCTGTGGAAGTGGTTCCGTCATTAGCCCAACCACCTGTAATTTGTCTGTAGTATTTGACTCCGTCTGCCGCCTTGGTATTTTCTGCCGTGACTTTAGTATAGACTCCTCCGGATTCTGTATACAGTCCGGTAACTACTGACACACCGACTTTGAGGAAAGACACCTCATCATACGTCGGCGAAACCGCCTTGGCGGAGTTCCAGTTGGCCGTATTGGTGTTGGCCAATGCACCGCCGCCATAGACGTTATTGACAATCTTACCGCCAGTGACAGTGACGCTGACACTGCCAGTCACATCAGCCTGACTACCGCCGCCATAAACATCGTGGGCAATCGTAGGAGAGGTCGTTTCTGTTTTCGAGATGGTGACAGAAGTGCTGCCATTCACAATAGCCGTAGAACCCAGACCGCCGCCATAGACATAATCTGCCGTACCGCCGGAAACCGTTACAGTCGGGTTGCCGGTATAGGCTGCCACATTGCCGCCGCCATAGACATTGCTAATGGCGCTGGCGCCGTCGACAGGCGCTGTGCCTGTAATCGATACAGCCACCGTCTGCTTCGGCGCACCGTTGAGGTTGTTGCAGCCAAAGACATTTGTGGCCTTACCATTGGAAACGGTTACCGTGACAGGACCGTTCACGTCAGCTTCTACTGCTGGAATCTTAACATCACCAACATTCTTCGTTCCAGCAATTACTTCGTCATCTTCTGCCACATAAAGAACTTCCAATTGTCCCAGACCACCGCCATAGAGATTGCCTTGGACAGTACAGCCACTCTCAGCACCATTCATGGTAACACTGGTAGTATAGGTCGGATGCTCCGAAACATCATACGCTGTATTGGTCTGTGCCAATGCACCGCCGCCATAGACGTCGTGCTTCACGGTGCCGCCATTGATATAAACCGTAACAGCACCTGTAACCTCACCGGCCTTACCGCCACCATAGAGGCTACCCCTGACGGTACCCTTGGTAAGCGTTACAGTAGACTCTTTAACAGTAGAATAGTTGTGGATATTATCTCCGCCTGGGATTTTACTTGTCAAATCCAATTCACCACGGGCTGCGCCATAGACGTTACCGCCTTCAGGAGCACCTTCGACACCGATGAAGCCATCGGTATTGATAGTAACGGAGGTGCTGCCTCCCACCTTACCCATAGAACCGGCACCATAGATATTGTTAGCCACACTACCGCCAAGTATCTCTACCGACGCATTGCCCTTAACGATACCAGCCTTGGGATTGAAGAGAGTTCCATGACCGTCATGGGTTTCTTGTGCTGGATCTGCATAGTACTTGTCCGTACCGCAACCGCCACCATAGACGTTACCGCGATAAGCATAGAATTCTGCAGGATTACCTATGGTTCCGCTATACATCTTTACCGATGCATTGTTATAGGTATGGCCGTTCTCACCACTGCCATACAGCGAGCCGTGGATTCTGGGACCGGGAGTCTCGTCATTCTCTGTACCAATCACGACTTTCGTATCATATACCCAAGCCATATTGTCCTGAATGGCATCAGGTGCTGCTATATCACCTCGTGAAGAGCCAAAGACCATGCCGTTATCATGTCCGTCGGTGCCGATGGTACCGCCAGTGATTGTGATTTTGGCAACACCAGTTGTATTCTCTTCTGTCGTATTCTCTGAAGCAAGAGCACTAATCGCTGCATTGGCAGCATCGCTGGCGTAAGTATAAGTACCGACAGAGCCGTAGGCACCGCCGCCATAGACACTGTGGAGCACATTGCCGCCAGTGACTGTGACATTCGTGTTACCCTTGACAAGACCGAATCTTACATTCGCATTGTGACCGAAGCCACCGCCATAGATATTGCCGTATGTGGCTCCACCCATACCGGAAGTACCGATGGTACCGCCGCTGACCGTAATATTCGTGTTACCGCCTACCTGCGACAGTTCACCGCCGCCATAGACACTCTTGGCAATCGTTGCTTTTTCAATAACAATAGCGGTATTGCCAGTCACAAATGCTGAATCGACATCGGTAGCAGTTGTGGCCCTACCCTTACCTGCACCGAACACATTACCGGTGATAACTGCCGACTTCACGTCCTTCTGTACGCGTTCGTCCACAGGAATCTCGGCGCCATCTTTGGTTCTGTGCGCCATCTTCTCCACCGTTCCGATGTTCACGGTGGTGCTGCCCTCTACATTGGCCAACTTACCGCCACCATAGACATTGGTGATGGTGCCAAGAACATCCGGCTCACCATCGCTGTCGCTGTCAGCACCATACTTACCGGGAATCATATTGATGTTCACCTTGGGGTCGCCATGCATCACGGCACCGTTGCCAAGACCGCCACCGAAGGCTCCGCCCAGGTCTTCGCCCGAAGTCTTACCGATACGGGTACATGACACCACGTTCAGCACAGGATTGCTGTATGGCAGGTGTTCTGCAGCCTTATCCTCTGCCGACATCGCATCAAACTCAGCTTTTGTCCTTGCTACAAGCTTACCACCTTCCTCCTTATATCCATAGATTGAATATGCTGCCTGGTTGCCGCCAAGGTATAGGTTGTCAATCGTGACGGGGTCGCAGGCTGTCTCCTCAATTGTAACTTTGATGGGACCTTGGATGGTGCCGCTCATATCGTTACCGCCGAAGACACCCTCAAACGAGCCACTGGTCACCACGAGGTCGATGCCGCCTTTCACGTTGGCATTCCTTGCACCGCCATAGACATTCTTCATGTTGTGTACGCAACCCAGTATCAGCGTCACGTTACCGTCCTGCTCTGCCTCATTACCGGCACCATATATCTCCCTTACGTCGCGCTTGTCACAGCAGTTGTATCCTTCGTCTTCGTAAGTTTTCTTATCTGGCATAAGGATGGATGTACCCTCACGCACATTACCCTTGGTGTTACTGCCACCGAAGACGTAGTGGGCATGACAGCCCACGAGATTCGTCACGGCCTTACCGGAGCCGTAGTTCGTAGCACCGTTGTTGTAGGAGCCCACATTGGCACCTGGGTTGGTAAAGGTCTCTGTGCTCTTACCGTTACCACCGCCGAACACATAGTCGATGATGTAGCTACCGAGGATGGTGACATCCGTAGCGGGCACAGCAGCGGCGTTACCACCGCCATAGACATATTCGATGCTCGTCAGGTCACAACCTTCGATGATTACCTCTGCTGTTGCAGCTGCAACCTTGGCAGGATTGCCTGCATCATAACCTGGATCTTCAGGGTCTGTTACCAACAAAGCATTGGTCGGAATATAGTCGGCCTGATTACCGCCGCCATAGACCGCTGCAACATCGTAGGTCGTACGACTGTCACGGGCCACCGCATCATCCTTCACGCTATCCATCGTACGCTTCACATGCACCTTCACATGTCCTTTCGGTGTGCCGTTCAGGTTGTTGGCACCGAAAATCTGACCGGTCAGCGGCATGCGGTTTGCGCCAGCACCCGTGTATTGGCAGCTCAGCTCCGCACCGTCGAGCAACACATTGACATCGCCGCCCACTCTGGCTGCAACAGCCGACACTGCAGCCACATAACCAGGAGTGCCTTCGATGCCCACTGCAGCAGCAGCCTTACGGCCCAAGCCGCCACCGAAGACATTACCATTGATGGTGCCGCCATACAGGTTGACATCAATTGCCTTTTCCAACAGGTCTGCACCGGCTTCGCTCACCAGCACCTTACCCAGTGCCGAACCGCCATAGACGTTGCCATAGACGATGGGATTCGTATTGACGGGTGTTGCAGCCTGCGTGCCGATAGTCACGGCGATATTGCCCTCGACGATGGTGGGTTCACCATAGCCGCCACCGAAGACGGTGTTGGCAATGTTTGTTGCGGGCTCAGGCACTATGCCCACCGTACCGCCGGTAATCGTCACCGTTGCATCGGCTTTCACAATGCCGTTCTCGTTGGCACCGCCATAGACACCTTGCTTCACAAGGGCTTTAGCATTGTTACTGTTCTCCACAGTCACCATGGTGTTACCATAGTTCCTGGCAACGATATCCTTGGCTTCATCTTCATCGTCATGACCCAGTCCACCACCGAAGGCTTTACCATTAATGGTGCCGGCATATATATTTACCTTCGTTGTCTTGTCATATTCGCTGGAAGCATTCTGAGTTGTATTCACCGAACCCAGAGCAGAACCGCCATAGACGTTGTGCTTCACGAGAGCGTCACCAGTGTAAGTGAAGCTGGGTGCCTCACCGGTTCTGGTGCCGAGGTTTACGGTCACATTGCCGCCGACAACTGTCGTCGAACCCTTACCGCCACCATAGACGTTACCGTTCATATCGCTGGCATCAGCCTCGCTACCGACAGTACCGCCGGTAATCGTCACCGACGTATTCTCAATCACGTCCGCCGTATTACCGCCACCGAAGACATTCAACACACCTGCAGCACCCGTGCCCGTGACAGTCACCTGCGTGCTATGGTCCACAGCAGACTCATCGCCGCCGCCGAACACACCGCCGGTAGTCTCTGTGACAACATAGTTGCCTTCACCGTCTTGGACGATAACACCATCCTCATCATACTGGAAAATCTTACCTTTGACCACCGTATTACCCTGAATGGTCAGCACAGCATTGCCGACCTTACCCAGAGCATCCAAATCGACATCGGTATAGAGATAATGGTTATCTCCGTCATCTTCGATACCCGTAGTGCCATTTGCAGGCATTTCATTCACGTGTTTCCATTCGTAGTCGATTGTGCCGGTGAACACACCGGGCTCGAACATACCCGAAGCGCTGTTGAATTTCGGAAGTTTGTCGAAACCTGCTGCATTACGAACATGTACCTTTTCACGCTTGGCCGAATAACCGCCGCCAAACACATTGCCGTGTACCGTACAGCCGTTGAGCACGGAAGTCGCTGTGCCCGACACGCTACCGAAACTGCCGCCGCCATAGAAGTTCTGGTTTATGGTGCAGTTGTTCAGAGTGGAAGACACGTTATCGCACTGTGCCAATGAGAAAGAAGCGAACTTGACATACATACGGGCACCCGTTACACCGGTTGACCATACGAAGAACTCATAGTCGAAGTCAGTAGCCACACCAGGACCTTTCTTACCATAGTCCGCGTGACTGTTATTGGCATTTGTGGATTCTCCGTCATAATACCTGCCTCGCTCACCGGTATAGGGGAAGGAGTGGGTCTCGAAGTTATAACCACTTTCATCGAAGTACTTCTGCCTTGAATAGGACAGACCGCCATAACCGGCACCGAAGTACTTCTCGAATACACAGCCTGTAGCATTTGTGGTCACAGCCTTGCCTGAGGTCATATTACCGAACTTCGGTCCACCGCAGAAGGTACCTACATAGCTGTTGTAGATATCAGTAGTGACAGTACCCGTGATAGGCTTGGCGGCATTGATACCACCGCCGTAGAACGCATCCATGTCGGCGTTATAAATCTGCCATCGCACATTACCGTCAATCTTTTCCTGACAGGCACCGGCAGCCTCTATGAAATGGCCGCTGCTGATATAGCACTCGGCATCGTCATTGGGGTTTGCTGCAGCATTCGGGTTATAAGTACCGGAGAGGTAGAAGCCTTTGTACTCACCACCCGTCACGGATACAGGGATATGGGGTGTCGCTTTGCTACCGTCACTGTGCGTACCCACACCGAAGTTCTTGATATAGACATTGCCACCCACATGGATATAGTTGGTCTTGCCAGCAACCGATGTCGCTCTCGTCGATACAAACTGTTCAAAGTCGCCACCAAGCAGAATCAAGGGAGAATTGGCTGCCTTGGTAGTATTTTTCTGATCATTCTCATACTCCACCTGGTTGGAATAAACGATACAAGTGTTGGTGATTTCAAACCAGCCTTTCATCAAGAAGATGGTGAAATTCTTCATGTTATTTGTACCGTTAGGTTTCTGGGCCTGTGCGGTGCCGGGAATGTTCAGGAAATCGAAACGGATAGGACACACTTGCTGACGGTCGTGGTGATGGTAAATCATACTGTAGTCAGGTTCATGGTCATTATCCTCATCGACCGACATGATGGTAAAGGCCTTGCTTCCGGCTGACGGCACACCACTTTGGTGGAGGTTTCCCACCAGCACGACGGCGTTGTCATAGACTGTAGAACCGGAAAGCGAACCAAGAGCAGAACTGATTGAAGAATATACCTTTTGATTATTAAATTTTGTGTCATTACCTACCTGCGTTCCAAACACCGTCTGATCAGTACGGTTATATTCAGTATCATAGATAACATCATAGCCCGCGTCAGCAACATAGACAGCATTGCCCCAGTAAGGCTCGATGGTGATAGCTGTCACACCGTAAGGAACATCGAAATAGGCACCCTGCGAGAACACACGGTCGCTTTCACTATAGAGGTCTTTATTGGTACAATTGCGGTCGGCAAAGTTATAACCGCCAAATTCGTTAGCAGCTTTGTAAGTACCTGCAGTGCCACCTGTCATTCCGGTAATCTTCCATCCTGTCACAACCTTTCCGCCGGTATAGTTATTCGTACCCACATCGTTGTAATAAGGCAGCTGCACCTTGTCATAGTTGAAATTGTAGCGGTCAAAGTCCTTGTCTGTACGTGTGAGGCTAAGGCTTGTAGTTTCCACGGTAGCTCCCGTTGGTTTTGTTTGCCCACCAACAGTAGCGTTTGATTCACTGATATTAACAGTAAGTGTGCCGAGTTTTTTACCTGTATTACGTTCTCCACTTGTAGGAGCATGTTCTGCATCGTAGTTGATGATAGACGGATAGTCGTCCTGCGCCTTCAGTACAGGATAGGGCTTGGGGTCGTTAATGGTGCGGTCTGCAGTCTCAAGTACCCATTTAGCCATCTTCTGATCTGCATTGTCAACAGAACCGGTGGCATACCAGGCCGCCAGCTTCTTGTTACTGTTCAGCAACTGGCGATAGAACTCGAAACGGTTCAGGTACTTGTCCTCAACGGCCAGAGCACAGTTGTACTTACCTTCGGTAATATGGTCGGTGGGCAACTGCGAGTAGGCATAATAGTTATAGGTGTTCAGACCGTCTTTATTCTTATTATCAATATTCTGTCCGCCATAGACTGGTGACCTGTTGGTGCAAGTTGTGGAGATGTCACCGTAAAACGCACAGTTCATCACCATTGTACGTATGTCGGTCGCTTTAGAGGCATAGTCGTTGTAACCTACAATACCACCCACATCTGTGCCATTTGTAATATTGGCGTAGCTGTAGCAGTTGATGACACGTGCATAGCCGTCAAGAAGACCTACGATGCCGCCTACATAGTCATCACCGGCACCGACAGTACCGCCGTTGATACCACAGTTGTAGATACGGGTGTTGCCTGTCGCATAACTGCAAATGGCAGCAAGTGCTGTCTTGTCATCTTCACCGATTGTAACAGTAGAACTACCGCTGCCAACGCTGGCACTCCCAATAATCACGTTCTTGATGATAGCGCCATCGGCGTATGCGATGAAGGGTTCGGAAACGTCGAAGCTCTGGCCAATCTGGCCTTCGATAGTACCACTGAAGGGTGCCGACTCGGTGCCGATAGAACCTGAAGCGGTGAAGTTGTTGGCCAGCATATAGTAGCCGCCCATGGCTATGATTTCCGAAGAGCTGCTGACAAACTTTGGCACCGGAGTAAGCGTGAAAGTCTGTGTGGCTGCTCCTGTTGGATCAGCGAGGGTGGTGAACGTCTGCATCACCTTCGTATTATCAAAGCGGGGCATCAGGGTCATATTGCCGTTGCCATCGTCAACAACCATGAAGGTGGCATTGGTGATGTTCAGCTTTGTCTGGTCGAGACCGTTAACATTTGACTGCTTCGTGTTCAAGTTCTCCAAAGAGATAGCACTCGACGAACCGGCCCACTTATTTGTGACAGCGGAACTCGTCGTATTGGCAGTGAAATAACGAGTATCGGTCAAAACGCTTTGTATCTGTACATTGTATGGGTCAAAACCGTTGGACCAGGTGGATACCACGCCATTGACATAGTCTAGTTCGGTCGCATCTTTACTCTTTGCCTCTGCCTCTGCACCAGGATTACCAGCATAGATATAACCCATCTCTTCGTCGATGTCGAAGTTGGGCCTCAGATACCACTGCATTCTCTCTGGCACATCTTTGATATCGGGCTCTGTACTTGTCGTGGAGATGATATTACCGGAACCGGAATACTGAGCATAGACACCGTTTTGCTTTATCAGATAGGGGGCAGCCGATGTAGCTCCCTTCGTAGCAGCACCTGCATATTTGCCGGCATATTCGGCCTTCACGTCGTATGTGACGTACCAGTCGCGCTCCTTACCGTCGTTGGTAAAGGCCTGTGTTGCGTAGTTAGGGAGGTTGGGGGTTGAATGATCTAAGTCTGCTCTACCCAACTCATCTGCGGTATATTCCGTATCGTCCGAATTTACCGCATAGTCCGATACCGTAAACTTATGATAGCCGGGAATCTTGGTGCCGGTCTTCCAGAAGTGGTACTTCTCCACCATCGGGCTGCTGTACTTATGAATCTCTGCATAGCGTGCTGCACGATTCGGGTCACTCGGACCGCTGGGCAACGGCAAGCGGACTATCTCCCATCCGTGCTGGTCGAGCAGGATGAGCATAGGCTTGATTTCTGTTTCCACGAACTGGAAGGCTCCATCGCCCATCGAAATGGTTTGGTAAACGTGCTCTTCGTTCTCGAACTTCTTACTTGTGGTATGTGCCGTACCGCCACCGCCATCGTTGTTGTGCACCCAAGGTTGTGAATTGGCCCAGGCGCTATAGGAATGCCATGCAACAGTCACGGATTCTTTCACCGGCACTGTCTCTAACTCTGTCTTCTGTGTACTACTCAGCGTCACATTGCGGCCTACCGCTGTCACCTTGGTGGTCAGTTTACCCTGCACCGTAGGATTGTTCTTCCAATACTGCTCAAAGGAGTTGACGGTGCGTCGCTCTGTGGTTGTGCCATCAGAGATAACATCAACTGTCACCAGTTTCAGACTACTCAGCGACGTTCCCAGAATCATGTACTCCGTAGCATCGCTGTTGTTGGCAGCTGCACTTTCAGCTCCTCCTGTCACTGCAGGGTTATCGTTAGTAACACCCGTCACTATAGCATTGTATCCATCTGGTTTATAAGTCTTCAGGTAGGAGTGGAAGTTGCGTGTCTTATCTTTATCGTCTTCCGTATATTTATAGCTCGTCTGCGTCTGATATGACGATATCTTCACATGGTAGGGGTCGAGCACACCCGTTGTAGGTTCTATATACCACAGCCAACGGGTACGGGTGCTGGCACCGCTGGCCAACTGTTCCTCCCAGCGGGCACTGCCATAGATATAGAGCGAAGCATCACCGTTGCTATAGGGATAAATGGCTTTACGTGTTTCGGTCATCACACCGTCCAGACCGTCTTCCTGATAGAAATTCTCACCGTACGAAAACTCAAGTCTATAAGTTTTGCCAACCTTATCCGCTACTCCAAGGAGGTTTCGACCGTCAAGGTCTATATCATTCTTCACGTCGTAGGTGACATAGATATGTTCATCATCTGCAAGTTCCTCAAGACCACTTAATTCTGCCTGTCCTTCCATCAGTGTATAAACTCCGGCCGCTTCATCAAAAGAAGTGCTTTTCCAGTAGTGATACGTAGCCAATGGACTGTACCATTCACTTGGTATTGCAATCGAAGAAGAGGTACTTTCCACTGGACCTAATAATTTTTTACCACTTTTATCAATCAGATAATAACTGGTAGGAATCTTAACTTCATTGATGGTTACAGCAACACTGCCTGAAGCATCCTGGAACGTGACGGTTGTCCCTACTTCTGACTTCACGAAAAATATATTCTCAGTATCTGCTACAGAAGGTGTAGATGTCAGGTAGTTGTTTGTTTCCGGACACGTGATAGTAACGGCATAGGGATCGTTACCTGATATGTACCACAGATGGTCTTTATTCTTGTTCTGAATGTTCGGAGTCGTTTCAGTGTTTACTTCGTCGTATGTCAACGTTGTGCCACTGCTGTTGACAAAGTACTTACCGGTCGTCGGATTCTTGAGGTTGAACGGGCGGGTTCCTTGCAGGTGCAGGAACTTTTCCCCCAGTTTGTTTAAGGTATAGGTCACATAGATGTCGGCAATCTTTGCCGGTATAGTGGTAATTTTATGCTCCTCATCAAGATTACCAGCATTGAACACATCCATCGTGTAGAAGGTTATCGACTCGTCAGAGATATACTGGCTTTGTATCTCAGAGGGGATATTGGCATAACCGCTCAACGATGTGCCTGCTAATTGTATGTAAGACTCACTGGTTAATGCTATCTCACCCGACGTATTAACGATGTGGTAAGTAACAAGAGGCAAGACTCCAACAGCAGAAGACACTCCGTCTGATGTGCGAACAGCTATGGCCTTGACGGTCTTACCCGCAGGAATACTTGCCGCTGATATTACGGAGGTGTATACCGTGCTGGATGTTGTAGGATCTGTGTTGTCCAGTGTATAGTAGACGGTTGTCCCGGATACAGAAGAGATGGTTACATCTCCGGCACCGTTCATCGAAAAGGTCGGAACGGCAACAGAGGCATCTTCTAGATAGAATTTGGCGTTGGCATCGTTTTGAGTATATAGACCTACGACACCTTTCGTATCTGTATACCCGCTAGGTCCGCCTGTCTTACCCTCTGCACCTTGAAGGGAATTATCGTTTCCTCCATTGACGGTCAACCATTTATGTTTAGCATGATCACCATGAGAAGTATAGTGTGCACCATCAACTATTTCTTTTGGTGAAATAACCAGATAGCTGTTGTTATATAGACTTATGCTGAATAACACCTTGTTGCCAGCCTCGTTCAGATTGGCAATTGCCTCCAAGTGTACACGCATACGGTCCTGACCACCACTGGTTGTACGAATCACGCCGTTGGCCACCAAGTATCTGCCAGTTAACCATTGCTTTATGTAATAATAGTCGGAATTAGGAGCAGGGGCTTTTTCTATAACCCACAAAGCCTTGCGAGCATCGTATCCGCCGCCAGCTCTACATCTGTGGGTGGTAAGGAACGGCTGTCCGTTATCACCTCCTTCAAAATCATCCGTTGCTTTATAAGAGCACCATCCTTCAGTAGGACAAAGGTAGTAGTTGTTAGCAGGTGTGCCTGCATTATAGTTTACGCTGCCGATATAATATAGTCCCGAATAGTCGGTCTGCGCCCACGCACTCGCGGCTCCGAGAGTCATCAAGGTCAGTAGAAGGAACAGGTTTCGGAGAACCATTCCATTTATATTGTGCTTAAACATGTCTGTAAACTTACTGTAAACATTCATATTTTGTGTCATATTATATATCTTGTGCATATTGAATCTTTGGAGTCACGGTCTATTTGACGAGTATCTTCTTTCTGTTCACGATGTAGACACCGGGACGAACGGGGGTCGCAACGGTTTCGTTAGGCTGCAGCACATAGTTGGCATACATGATACCGGGAACACTGACGACGGTGACGGTCACAGGATTTGCGAGGTGCGACGTAGTGATAACCTGCTGATCCTTTGAATAGATTTCCAGCGTGCCGTCAATCACTGAGAGCGGTTCTTCAATCAGTCCGTCGTAATCGCCACCGAAGATAATTGTTCTGGCGTACATCTTAGTGCTACTTGCAGGAACAGGAGTGTAGAAATAAGGACGGAAGGCACTGTGAGATGTCATCACGTGGTTCTTCTCGTTCTTCGTAACCGGAACATTACTTACACGGCTGTAATAAGTGGTTTCTGCATTTTCCCAAGACTCAGCCTCTACTTTACCGTCTTCATCGGTATAAAGCTTTCCACCTACAGCGGCAGCCTTAGCAGTAGCAAAGGCGGCGGCATCAGCATATTTAGAACCGGTGGTGTTATAAGCCTCCGCAACATCACTCAGCCGTACATAAGCATTGCCTTCGCTGTTCATCACGTAGTGTGACGTGCCGAGCGTCATATTCATGTAGCTTGGCTTGAAGGTGTATTCATGACCCTTATAGCTTATCTTCTTGCCTGCCGCCGTCTCCTCGTCACTCACACGGATAGTTGTACCCTTGTCGGAAGCGAAGGTGATAACCTGCTTAGCCAGTTTGGGAACAGGCACAGCAGTATTTTTAGCCTCGAACCTACCGCTGAGGTCGAACTCATAGTATATCTGACCCGGCAGACCGAGGATATACGGTGTGGCAGCCGTCAGCAACGGATAAGCCGAGTAGTTGCGTGGCGTCCTGTAGTACTGCTGGTACTGCAGATAGGTGTCGGCGTTGGCATCCTTCTGGTTGTGCCCGGAGGTTTTCTCATAGTAGTAATCCCAGAGGAAGGTGTTGGTAACCTCCTTGGCAGCACCTTTGGCCGCAGGATAGAGGAAGTCGGCCTTAGCCACAACGGGCTCAGTACCCTCTTCCTTGATGGCATTGAACTCACGCAACCAGTACTCATGGCCAATCTTAGAGCCTGTGCCGTTCTTGCTGGTCTCACTGCCGCTGTAGAAGTGAGTAATCTCACCCTTCGTATCGGTAGTCACAAGTTCTGCGGTGAACGGCAGACTGATGCTCTGCCATCCACTGTTGAGGTCAACATATTCATTGAGACCCGGCTTGCGCTGGTACCACATCCGGTGGCTGGCATCGAAGGTGTAGCTAAATGGAGCATTGAAGTCCTGTTTGTCCACGAGCAGATGGTCGTTGATGGCGGTCAGGTCGCTCTGTACCAAGTGACCGTAAATATTATCCGTATTCTCGCTAACCAGTCGATAGCCGCCGCTGTAGTCGTAGTGGTTCTCGGCTGCGCGGGCAGGATCATCGTATGCCGGATCGACGAAGTAAGCGGTCAGCACGCCATGGGTCTTTTCATTAGCGTAGCCGTCGCCGGATGCAGCCGGTGCATAGACGAGCAGGTTCTGCGTATCGTCACAGTTCTTGATACTTGTCAGGCCGTCGTCGTCGAGCAATGGCGAGTAGAACCAACCGTCCTGCAAGCCCAGCTTGTAGGCACTCGTAGCATGGCCTTCCTGATGGCCGTTAAAGTCGATGGCGGTCATGCCCGGATAGGCCTTGCGCGGTGTAACGTGAGCCTCTATCTGCTCATCGGTCAACTTCTCCTCCTGTGCCAGGTAAGTAGCGGGATTGAAGTGGGCCACACCCATATTCTTCGAGCGGAAGTAGGCCGGAGCACGATATACGCGGTTAGCATCATCGTTATCCGACAGACGGCCATCTTCGCGTACAACAGCTGTCGGCACATCCTGATGTGCCTCGGCAGCCCAGCCGTAGGTCAGTTTCTGTCCGAAGAAGATGTAGTCGTCGGGCCAGATGGGGAAGAAGCTGCTCAATTCTTTTTCCTTACCTGTTTCCGGATCTGTGACGGTCCAACTATGGTAACGCTCATCCTCCGAATCAGGTATCTCACCGGCTGCATAGCGGAAGTCACCGTCGGCAAAGCGGTCCTCGACGTACATTGGAACAACGTACTTTTCTGGTGGTGTATCAGGCAGGTAGCCCGACGAGCAGAATTCCGGATTGCTGGCATAATAGTTCACCTTATCATCATCGAACACCAGTTTGTCATCACTGCCGATGGTGAAGTTCTGGTATTTCTGGGCTGCCGCGCCAGAGGATACCTTCTGGTTGCAGAAGCGCTTGTAGAGATAGAAGTTGTTCAGGTCGTAAGCCAGTTCACCGTTATAGTAAGCTGTATCAGACTTAGCCGTTGCCACACCACGGACACCGCCTGAGGTGATGTTCTCCTTGTAATCAAGGACATCAGGTTCGTCACCTTCAATGTTACCATAGAGACCCTTATTGCCAGTCCAGAAGTAAGAGTTAACCACCTGATAACCCTTCGTGTCGGTCGGGTTACCGAATACAGCGTTAGGCTTCTCGCCCAACGGTGTCGTGCTGGTGGTCTTAATCCATACACTCTCCACATAACCTTTACCCTTGTTGACTACACCGGCTGTGTTGAACGAACCCGTCACACCGAGGTTATATACCTCACCGCAGAGGTTGTTGAACAGCGAGTTGTCGAGACCGCTGATGGTGTGACCGTCACCGTGGAGGGTACCTTCGAAGCACTGCTCGTCGGTGCCTATCGGAGTCCAGGGATTGTCAACTTGGATGAACTGGGGATCTGTTTCATCCGGATCATCCGGGGTATAATCCGGATTAGTCACCCACTTCTTGCTATGGTCTATATCCGTACGCATGAAGAATTCCAGTCTGGCTCCACCCTTCACGCGCTCATCTAATAGAGCATGTCCCACCAAATCACCAGATCCTGCAGGAGTAGTGAGCAGACTCAGGTCATACAGGTTCTTGAAGATATCAAGACCGTTCTCACGACTGTCGCTGTAGTCGTTGATGTATATCTTCGGGTAGCGCTTCACGTTCTTATGGTCGATGTACATGTGGTTGTCCTTGTATTCATCGGACATCACATCGGCCATGTCGTGGTAGTTGGCCACGTGTACAGGTACAGCATTAGAATAGGTGCGACCCAGATAGCTCTTGGCGTAGTAGGCCACATAGTATTCGTCCTGATACCAGTAGAGCTTATTGAAGTTCGGATCGTAATCCACACCGTTGGTATGGCTCTCGGCATCACGTTGCGTAGCAAAGAGTTCCCAGCCACCGCCGGTCACCTCATAGGCACCCGGTACCACATCCGGCTCGCGCATCGTGACGAGGTCGCCCGGCAGGATAAGGTCCGGAGGAGTGATGTCCTCTACGATAGGCACACCGCTCTTGAATGTCAGGTGTATGTTCACCACATGGCGCTCGCTGATGGGGGTCACATTACCGCTGGCATCGGTCTCGTCGTAATCGTACTGGTAGATGACGGTGATTATCTTCTCCTTCGACAGGTCGTAGATGTCATTCTCGCGGCTCACGTACAGCGTCGAGGTCTCCGTCGGTGATACGCCGTGGATGGTGAAGTTCTTCTGCTCGTTCTTCATAGTTTCATAGTTCGAGCTGGTAATAAGGGTACCCAACTGCACCTCGCCTTCTTCACTGACACCACCGGCTGCACCGGGAATTGTTTCATCGGAAATAGGCGTTACCTCCGTATCTTCCGTGTAACTCTCTCGGCAGTAATAGTAAACGGCGTTTTCTGAATAGTCTGTAGAAGAGAACTTGAATACTGTGACAAATGCCTTTTCTGATTCGGGCAGACTCTTGTACGTCGCGCTACTGATAGTTTCACCCACTGCGTATGGTGTGCTGCCAATCTGGAACGGAGTCTTGACCACATAAGCTAAATACTTAGTAGATTCAGAGTCGTAAGTAGCATTCTTCACTGCAATAGCAGCATAGTGGCGCTGCTCGTTGATCAGTCTTTTTTCGAATTCCTCGCGAAGGAGTTCGTCGCCCTTCTGCAATACGTCTGTGGTAGTGGTTCCTACACCGCGCTTAACAGTAACAGTATTTGTCAAGGTCTTCGAAGGAGTGTCGCTATTGTATTCTGCCGTGTAATCGACAGATGTCTCAAGCGAGTAGGTTGCCTTATTTTGCTCGGCATCCGTTTTTGAAGTATAATCCTTACCATCATACTGATACTTCTGACCCTCTACCCCACTGTAGTTCGGATCGATAAGCAGGTCAAGAGCATCATAGTTGAAGTCGAACTTCGCACGGTCGGTTGCCGACATAGAGCTCCAAGCCTCCAAGCCACGGTAGTTATGACCGGTCTCGTAGTAGTTACCGCCATAGTAATATGGACCGGCATAGCCTTCCTCAGACTTGTCTTTGCTGGTGCAGTAGTAAGCCTGAACGAGATAGGTCTGGAGATCGTCACGCAAGGTAGCCAGAGCTATCAACTTCTTTTTCTTTTCATCTGAGTAGCCTGATGCCTTGATGGCGTCGATGGTCATCTCACCTGTTCCTGCCTCTTCAGTGTTCATCTTACTCTTCACGCCGTCGATATAATCTTCTGCCTCCGACTTCTTCATCTTCGAGTCTTTGTAGATGACCTCGTCTTTCGTCAGCTCGATAGTCTTGGTACAGATATAGGCCTCTTCGCAGTAGCTGCTGTAACCACTGGCAAAGGAAGCAGGAACGGTTGTACCCACATTGTAGTAGGAATCGCCAGAAGTACCGGAAATGGTAATCTTAGTCTTTACGATATAAGCCTTTTCGAATGTGGCTTGAGCGGGAAGGGCGGCTTTCTGATCAGCGTTGAGTTTAGCATATGCTGTTGTATATGTTGACTGTACGGTCTCGGGGATGAGGTCGCCATGCTGGTATTCACTCTGTCCGAGCATTGTGCTACCATATTCGGGATTCAGACGATAGGTGGGACCATCCTCATAGAGAGCCTTACCTTCTACATCTTTCACTTCGTATTCTGCAAGGGTAATCTTGTCATTGTATGCACCCTGCTTCTTAGTGTACCAGTTGTCCCACTGGCTGGGGTTGTTCACCTCGTAGGTCAGGATATAGCCCTCGTCGTGGCTGACATTGTTCGACTCACGGAATACGAAGTCGAAGGCTGCATACACGTCATTACCTGCATCGTTCGTGACAATTATAGGATTGCCTTCGCTGTCCTTCGTAGCCCGCTTGACAGCCGGCACTGCTGCTTCTCCCACTTCAATCACCTGCTTATTGGCATTTGCCAATGCTGACAAGGTATTGTATTCATCGGGCAGCATCACTTGGCCAGGAGCATAGTACTTGGAGTTGATATAGCAACTGTCCTTGACCACATAGGTCTTTTCTACGAACAGCTCCTTTTCGTAGTTGCTCAGCAGATACCAATCCCAGTAGCTGATGGCGTCGTTCTTGTAGTAGGTCTTGCCATTGATAATCATCTTCTTGTCG
Source organism: Bacteroidaceae bacterium (assembly GCA_016292045.1). Classification (GTDB taxonomy): domain Bacteria; phylum Bacteroidota; class Bacteroidia; order Bacteroidales; family Bacteroidaceae; genus Physcousia. The sequence continues at coordinate 20,565 of JAEEZX010000032.1, forward strand.
CCATCCAACTTCACGCCGGGTGCGGAATAGTATGCATAGCGGTTAGGCATCACGTTCAGGAGCTTCATCTTACCATGCGAAGCAGCGGCAATGGTCAGCGGGATATCGACAACTTCGCTGTAGGCGTTCGGCTGACCGGTGTAGGCCGAGATATACTGGTCATAGACATACGTAGAACCCTTGATATACCAGAAGTGGGCCGGCATCTTACCTTCACCATAGTATCTGTTGCTGATGTTGTAGCAGTCGTCGATAATGGTCTGTGTGCTGTGTACGAAGTTACCCGAGCTCTCCCACTCCATCTGATGAGCGGCATCATCCGTGGCATCATACGTGTAGTCCCATTGTGTGACGGCATCTTCGTTCAGCTTTGTCAGCGTGGTGTTCACAGCGCCGCTCGGGCTCGGTATGCCGTGTACGTTCTTCGCATAGACGAAGCCGCCACCGATACCTGTGGAGACATTAATCAGGTCGAGCTCTACAATACCGGTAATGGGTCCCCATACCTTCTCATACAAATCGGTGCCGGTGCTCTCTTCGGTGGTAATTTCCAGATAGACGCCCGATGCCAGTGCCACCTTGTTGTGGCTGCTGGCGTTGTTGCGGGTCTTGTCCTTGATATGCTCTTGCTTCCAGTCGTAGTAGGAGGCCTCACCATATTCTTTGCCGTTAGCATCACCCCTATAAATCTCATTGGTGTTATCGGTCTTACGCACATCGCTGAAATGCACATCGCTGGTCAGCGCACCCAGATAGTTCACCACGTTGTAGATACCGAAGTAGTTGCCGTGCCTGTGCTTCTTGTAGTATTCGGGGGAGCTTTCCGCAATGGCCAGGTCGCTCGCTATCTTCGAATCCATCTTGTTCAGCGACACCTCACGTACACGGTTGATGGTATAATTGGTGTAGTCGGCCTCCTCGGGCACACGGTCCTGGGCTCCCTGCATCACCATGCGGCTACCGAAGACGCCGCAGAAGTCGGCACGTTGGATACTGTTCATCAAACGACCGGCATAAACGGGCAGCACACCGCTCTCTTTCCAATAGTTTGTGCCAACTGCTGTGTTGGGTTTCCATTCATGTTCTTCATCATCCCAAACAAGAACCGGCAGACCACCGCTTGTCACATAATTACCCGAGGCGTCATTTTGGATAGAAACGTATGTGTCACCGTCTTTCTCCAGGAACAAGTCCATCATATCGTCGGCAGTGATGGTTGTGGCCGGTTTGCCTTCAGGCGCCGGATTATAGGTTGTACCCAATTTGTCAGTACATCTATTCAAACAGGTGTAGTTCAGCTCGTAGTAGGCTGCCTCACGGTCAGGCAGGTCGTGATACTGGTCGATGGTGATTTCCTTGGCAATCGAGTAGTAGTCGGTACCGTAGTTGGTGATGTTCAGCTCACGGTAGCCGTCAACGAGCGTCAGATTACCTTCGCCGTAGAGACCACCCGTATGACGCGTACCCAGTGTAATCATGTCGCGATGGTAGATATCGTTGATAGAGGCGGTGGCATTACCGAATACCGTGCTGACATTAGCTCCCGTCGAAACAGAACCGGGATTGGCGTTACCACCGGCAAACACAGCATTGTGAATGATGATACCCGTCTGGTCCAAGCAGCTCCACTTATCAGAATCGCTGTTCTTGTCTTTCAGTTTGTTCAGTTTCTCAATAGGCACAAACTGACCGGAGACATAGTTGGTACCATCAATGGTCACGTTGTTCATCACCTGAAGCATGGGTTCTACGACCACCTTGCAGTCCTCGGTGAACTGGCGCTCGGTCTTGGTCGTTTTGACATCACCAACATTCTTCGTGCCTGCTATCACCTCAGCATCTTCTGCCGTGTAATATGATGTTGGCACTTCTACCGTTACGAAAGCACCTTCATCTTCCCAAGCGTGCTGGTAGTAGTAACCCTCGTACAAATCATCGTAGCGTTCGCCCGACTTCACGCCCTTACCGAAGGTGGTAGGCGTAATTTCGTAGGCACTATAGACATAACCGACATCGCCGCCGCCGAAGACGTTGCCGTCACCGTCGGCCACGTCGGCTGCAGTACCAATCTCACCGCCATGGACATGCACCTCTGTCTGACCGAAGACGTAGCCGGCACAGTTCAGCGAGCCTACGCGACCCAGGTTGTCGTAGCCGCGGCCACCGCCATACAAATTACGTTGAATATGGCCCTTATACATTTCCACATGGGTCTTACCCGGACGATAGATGCCCTTCAGTTCATAACCGGAGCCACTGCCTTTCTCTTGCATATCACCACGTCCGATGGCTGCTATCTCACCGCCGCCAAAGACACTGTTGCGCACCACGCCGCCGTTGAGAATCACGCTGGTCTTGTCGACGGTACTGTTGTCGACATAACCGCCGCCAAACAGACAGCCGGCATCTTCAAGCAGCGTATTGGGAGTCTCCTTGGTGTCGTCTTCTATCTTTTCAACGTATTCGCCGGCCTTATATTCATAGCCGATATAGCCCTTGTTGAGCTTCACGTGGGCCGTGCCATAGACAGCACCACCCTCTCCACCGCCATAAACATTGCGCTGGATGGCGGGGATGCCGTCGGTGAAACTGCTGCCGCCTTGGTCGCCGATGACCACATAGGTCTCGCCGGGTTTGTCGCCGGCGGGAGAATCGCTGATCAAGCCATTGTGCAAACCTACATTTCCTTCCCAGCCGCCGCCATAGACGTTACGGCAGGTGCCGCCCTTGATATAGGCCGTGGCACTGGCGGTGAAGCCAAATGGATTTGTGCTCGCGTTGTAAGGACCCACCATGGCAAAGGCATCGTCCACGGCTCCTGCCGTACCGGCGGCATAGATATCCTTCTTCACCGTGCCACCGAGCAAAGCTATATAGGTATGTCCCCATACGTCGCCGCTGAATAGCGAGCCGCTCGCACCGTAGCCGCCGCCGTAAGCATAGTTCACCACTTCAGCACCTTCGTTGATGATAACGTTGGTGTTGTAGATAGATTGGCGCTTCGCCTTCTCTTCATCAGTGTAGCCCGAGTAGTCTCTCTCGTCAATCTCACCCTTTCTAACCAGCGAGGTGCCTCGCAGAGCGACAAATCTTTCGAAATAGTTGTTGAAGGTTGCGTTCGGCGTGTAGTAGTCACCCAACGACCAGGCATCTATCCAAGCCTGATTCCATTCGTCTTTTAACTCCTTGGTCTTCAATTCACTTGTGCCTACATCGCCAGTCCAGCGTGCGGGGTCATCCCAAGGAGGCTCTGCTGCAACATTTACCGACGGTTTGTTCTTCTCGTTCTGCATATACTGCTGCACAGTCTCGGCATTCAGCACGTGACCCATCTCACCACCGCCATAGACCTCATAAACCTTGGCACCACTGAGCATCTCAATATGCGTATGTTCCGACCAGCTGTTGAAACCCTTGCCGGCACCATAGACTGTGGCCAGATAGCCCTTCTCCTTGTTTGACCATACGGGCGACGAGATGTTTACGTTGGTGAAGATGGAGCGTCGCTGGTTGTTGTTGCCACCATAAATAGCACCTGTCACCAAGGCGTTCTGGCTCGTGTTCCGATAGTTCACGTTCGACTGGATGACATCGCAAGGCGGCAGAATCCTCAAACCGTAAGCACCGCCGAAGATGTTCTTAACCTTGATGGTAGATTCTGCGGGCACGTTAACCACCGTACGGGCGGTGTTACCCTCTCTGTAGCTGCCGCCGTAGACACTACCGATTTCACCATGCAACAAATCGACAACGGCTGAGGCTTTGTCAAGGTCGAAGCCGGGAACAAAGACATCTTCACGCATGCCCAAACCGTTGTAACTGCCGGAGCCGAATACCTCCATATTCTTGAAGCCTTCACCGTTTTCGTGGGTAAGGTCAACGAGCACGTAGCTGTGGTCCTGCGCCTTATCATCCTTGCGGTTGCCCGGATAACCCGTACCGGCACCGAACACTCCGACTATGCTGTTGCGGTCGTTGCTCACAGGACGCAGGTTGACAAAGGAACTCTCCTGTCGGGGCATCTTACTGTCAACGCCATAGAGCTCCGTTTTTCTATAATCATAATATCCATACGAACCACCGAAGATGGTGTCCACACGACCTTGGAGATATTCTACATACGACGCGCCCTTCAACAGGTAGTCGTGCTTACCCTCGGTATAGCCGTGCAGCTGTTCCTTCACAGTGGCATAATTCTGTACACGGGCTGTGGCATCGAAGCCATCCTCGTAGGCACCATGGATTTCACCGCCGAAGTCGTTACCGCCATAAACGATATCACGTATCCATGGGAAGCCATTTTTATAGCCGCTGCTGCCGTTGGGCTGGCGACCGATGACAACCTCCGTATGTCCCAGGATGTCGGCATCGCTGGCACCTCCGAAAGCGTCGTAGATGCGTCCGTTGCCCAAGTTGACGTATGTGTTGCCGCAGACATTGCCCTCGTTACCGCCGCCATAGATATATTCTGTCTCGGCCAGGTCTTCTGCCGTACCTTCATGTGAATAGATGGGCGACGCTCCGTTCAGGTTCACTGTGCTGCTGAAGGCCGGATCGAAGTAGTATTCCTTACCTGTGACCTGACCGTGTTCGTCCGTCACATCACGCGGTTTGCCAACCACGCCCTGCTCACCGCCACCGAAAATCTGGAAGGCGTAGCCGTTGTTGTGGTTCACTGTGGTGCTGCCCCATATCTCTGTTTCTTTACCATAGCCGGCACCGAACACCGCCAAGGCAACGGCCATCAGGTCGTCGCGCTGGTCTTCGACCTCTACGCCGGAAGCAGGATTGCCAAAGACACCTTCACCTGTTCCAAAGACCTTATCCTTATTCAGCAACTCCTCGTTGATATTGATAACCACATTACCGTTCACGTGACCGCTCTCATAGCAGCCGCCATAGACGTTACCGCCCAGCAGACGAATATTTTTATCGGACGGATTTCTTGCTACTTCAACAAAGCCGCCCTTTTCATAGAAATGGTCATTTTCACCTACTATGATGCTTGTGCCTGTTACAGTTTGCTCTGTATAAACTCCTGCTGCTTCAGTATAATATTTCTCACCGACCGCCAGCTCCGTACCTGCCTCTATCTTGAAGTAAGCATTATTATCCCACTTGTTCGTGTTCCAAAGAAGCTGGGTCTTGGTATCATTCCAGCGGAGCGGCGTGATGGTCATGTTCTCAAGGTTGATTTCAATACGGTCCTTGATTTTGCCGCCTTCCATATATCCGCCTTCTGCCCGTTCGCCCGCAGTACCGATAACGCCGCCCTCGTATGCAGCATTGTACGTGCCTGCTGCCACGTAAGCATTGTTACAGCCACCTACGAACTTCTCGTATATGTTCACACCTTCGTCAATGGTGAAGGTCTCTTTGCCCTCGATGGTCATACTACCCACATTACCACCGCAATAGAAGGAACCGATAAAACTCGAGAAGGGCACATACGATGCGGGATCACCTCGACTGACTTTATCAAACACAATGCTGGGTTTCAGATTCATGGCAACACCGTCCATATACCTGGAAAATACGCTGGCATCCTTCAGGTTCAAGGAGCTGAAACTATCGTCGTAATATTTCTCCAGATAGGTCTCATTAATCATACCGACACCATTGTTGCCCAGGAACACAGTGTCAGCAATCACATAAGAACCAATTTTCAGCTCCACCATCGGATCCTTCTTCTTGGTGACCAGCGATGCACAGTTACCACCCAAATAAACGGAGCCCTGGATGATGGTATAGTCAGGTCTTTCTCCTTCAGATACAGGTGCATTACCTTTCAAACGGATAGACACCTGCTCGGCATTCGGACGGAAGGCATTGAGGGCTTCCGTAGAACTGGAGATACCTGCATCGGCCATGAACCCAGAATAGTTGAAGTCGCCATAAGTAGCATCATCCGCCATACCTTCGTTATCCGAATAGGGATAGTTTCCGTTACCACTGCCATACACATCGCCATATACGGTAGTATAGATACCGACAGCATTACCGCCATACACCGTACCGGTCACGTCGTTACCGCCATAGACATTGTTGATATGTCCGCCGCGCACCAAGGTTCGGGCCGCCAGTTCGTCCGGGAATTTATATATCAGATTACCCTCACCGTCCTTATCCTGAAGATTCGTACAAGCAACATATACACCGTTCACCGTCGGCATCACGTCCGCCATACGGCAACCGCCATACAGGTTGTCGACGATGAGGGTCGAGTAGTCCTTGATTTCAAGGAGCAGGCCCTCCGGACTGGTCATAGCACCGCTATTACCACCGCTGTAGAGGTTACGTATCTTACCCGCCAGCAGATTCCACGTGGGACGGATATGCATCTCGGCCTTGTTGTTACCGCCAAAGAAGCGGCCCACCTGGTACGCACCGCTGCTGGGCTGCGAGAAGGTGGTGTTGATGCCCATCTCCAGGAAACGGTCGTCGTCCAGCAAGTCAATAGCGCCTTCTGTGCCTTCAGCAACTTCTTCGCCAACATTATTGGTCCAAATATGGTTCACCACCGCACTGGGGTTGTCGAAGTGGATGATGTTCTGGGTCTTCACCGTGGCGTTGTTGCCGCCGCCGTAGCCATAGACGATAGAGCCGCCCAGCACCTCCAGATAGGTCTTGTCGGTCTCGGGCAACTGGAACCCCACATCACCTGCGTCGGTGGTTACCTGTGCAACAGGATACAAATGATTCTTGTCACTCCTGTTGTAGATGGTATGGGTTATTTTATCACCCGCTACAGCCTCCTGCACATAGTCATAGTCACCGTTACCGCCGGCAAAGAGTTGTCCGATATATATTTTCTTGGCAGTAGGATCGGGCTTGTCATCTACACCCGGAGTCTTGGCATAGGCCGGATGATCTTCGTTATCCCCGGCCTCATCAATATCACCCTGCGTATATTTCCCAATCGGCGCCTTCGTGCTGACACGCACATAGCTGTTGAACGTGTTGTCGACGCTGTTGCGGCGTGGATTGTCGGTATCTTCTGAATGGCCTGTGCGCTTGATAGCAGTCAGAGAGTCTTCAGGTACTTTTATTCCCAAAGCCTGGGCCGTACCGATTTGTCCTGCGATATCATTACCGCCATAGACCTGGTTTGCAAGGATATAGCCGGTGGCATGCTCACCGTCGATATGTACGTAGGAGTAGCCTCCGACGTTTGCCATACGGGCTCCGCCGAACACCTTACCCTTAGGATTTTCCAGCGGTCGTGTTGCATCCGGGTCGAGAATAGCACCGATGTCGCCGGCCTTCACCGTGACGCTTGTGGTGCCCTTCACCTGAGCCTGGTTGCCACCGCCATATACGTTACCACCAATTCGGATCTGCCCCTGTGCTATGATTGTGCTCAGGAGTGCAAATGTCAATATGGTAATAACGCGTCTCATTCTCAATTATCAATTGTCAATTCTCAATTCTCAATCAACAACCATCGTCGGGTTATCAAGATCCGGATCCGACAGCACATACAAGTATGTTGGCACGACGGTCATTTTGATGGCGTATTTCCAGCCGCGCTGCACACCCAGGAAGTGGGATATGATGTCCGACAGTCGGATGGTGTTGGTTGCCTTGCAGTCCTTGCGTAGCAGGTTGTTTTTCTTGTCGTAAACGTCGTACGTGCAGGTGATAACGACCTTCGTCACATCTTCGATGGGCAGGAAGTGGCTCAGGAACGACTGGTAGCTGGTGGTCAGCGTCAGTCCTTCGTCCGACTGATATACCTCGGTGCCATCACCCACTGCGGGTACAGCGCCCGTCGGGGTGTAACTCAAGCTCGAGATTGGACTGGTGCCCGTATTGTTTGCCGCCAATTCCACCACCACGTTGGCCTTCACATTCATCAGACCGGTTTCCGTAGCCGTCTGGAGCGCCAGCTTTTTCAGTTTGATAGTGCGCAGGACATTGTAGTCACCGTCCACCTTGATACCGATGCTCAGCGCCGAGCCGAGATGGTCGAAGAGCAGGTAGAGGTAGTTCTTGACTTTATTTTCTTCTGCAACTTCAGGTCCATCGACCGTCTTCTTAAGGTAGAGTTTGAAGTCACCGGCCACCAGACGGTTGGTCCTGATATCGGTTCCTTCGTCGTAGCTGCCATTGGTATTCGTGTCGGTATATCCACCGTCGTGATCTATGTCGAAGCCCTCTCTCGCCCCGATGATGGCGCAGGCATCGTAGCCCGCCGTGTGCAGTCCCGTGATAGTCAGTCTGGCACCATTCTTATAGTCGTCCCCGGAAAGTTTGGCAATGGTGGCATCATCAGCGGCATTGCCGGGAATGAAGCCATAGACGTAGTAGTTGCCATACTGAATCGTATCTGTCTTAACCTTTCTGATGGACAGACGCCATTTATTGGTTGAAGTCATGTAGCGCAGTCGGGCGTGATAGGGGTAGAAAGCGGATGCGGAAGCCGCTGGTTCTTCTCCGGTAGCGCGCGTGAAGAAGGCATCGATGCTCTTGTTCCTCAGGTCGACATCGGTAAAATTGACATAGCGGTTGCCGTGGTCGTCATAGAGGTCATCATAGAGGTAGTAGCCGGATGGCGGAGCCCAGGCTTTGGTAATCACTTCCCGGGCGCCATTCTGGTCATCTCCTGCATTCTCAGCATCCACAAAGTCTGGAGCCGAGGCCGACAAGTCAATCGTCATCCCCTTCTCCTCCTCAGTCGAATCCGGAATGACCGGCGTCAGTTCATTACTGTCGTCTGAACAACCTGCAAGCAGCACGATTGCCATCAACCCGATAATATGTTTCGCTATCCTATCCAATTCTCAATTGTCAATTATCAATTATCAACTATCAACTACCAATTATAGACGTCACGTATTCCGGAACCGCCATCAATCCACGGTGTAAAGGCCGACTGCACCACCTCGATATCCAGACCGCCTGTGGACGGTGTCAACTTCAGTCCCAGCGTGTATTTTGTATTGCCTTCGAAGTTTCGCTTAATCGTTCCTACTGCAATCAGCGGATCGGAGTCAGTATCAATCGTGTAGGTTACGGTCACCTTCAGTCCGGGGTCAGAGACATGGTTGCGCGGAATGATGAGCAGTCCGTGACCGAGCAGGTTGACGGGATCCGTCTCCCTGGGAGGTGTCAGTTTCGTATTAATCTCAAACTGTTTGTGTTCAAGATCGGTGCTGTCTTCTGCATTTGAAAGTCTGACTCTCATGTCTCCGGCGCGCTCGTCCCAAATGGGTTTCTCCGACTCCGATGCGGTAGGACTGCTCAGGCTCAGCAGGCCGCGGGTATATAGGTTTCCTATCTCGATGCTTTTTATGGTCACTTTGTCGCAGCCCGGGTCGGCAATGACGGAGCAGGTGAACATCAGACACGACATGCCGTGATGGAAGAACCAGTCGATGGTGCCGTTGCGCGTCTCGCCTGCATTGGCCAAGCGGTAGGTGCCGCTCATCTGGTAGGTGATGTTATCGTATAGATTACCGTAGGTCGTTCCCACGTCGTATTCGCCGCTGGGCAGCACCAGTCGTCCCGTGCCCCACAGCGGGTCGTGCTGCGTACCGTTGTGGTAATCATCCTTGTCCACCACAATAGGCAGTTGCGGCATACCGTGCACGTCGGTCATCACATAGCTGGTATAGGGTGCGTAGGCTCGCAGCGTCAGCAGTTCCTCCTGGTTGATGGGCCAGTATTTCTTCGGGGTGTAGGTCCATTTGCTGCCAGTGCCGTCCCACTCCACCTTCTGGTTGTTCATCAGCATGCTTCCGGTGGCGCCCAGATAGTCCTTGATATGCGTGTTGGGAGCATTGAAAGCGGGGTCGAAGGAGTTCGAACCCGTGTACCAGCAGAACACACCGAATCCGCACGCTTTCAGCATGGCATTGTCACTGGCATCGGAATACTCGCCATCACCCACAGCTTTCGTCGTCGGCTCGGCAAAGTTGCACGTGAAGCCCATCTCGCGCTCTACCGCCGTCGGCTGTTCGGGCTCAGACGGCTGATTGGGAGTAGGCAGCGGACCCACGGGAAGGTCACCGTTGTCGCCTGAACAAGCTGCAAGAATGACTGCCGCCATGAAGGCGACCATCAGCAGGCTTGCATAGTATCGTAGAATCGCTAACACGTTATCTCAATTATCAATTGTCAATTGTCAATTATCAATTATCACCAGTCTTACGGTTCTTCAATTTCTATATCATTTATCTCGACAACAGCGCCCCACTCCACCACCTGTCCGGTGAATTCGATGGCGTTGGCACCGATGCGGATGTAGTACACATAGTGATGGTTGGGCTCCCACTCCGTCAGCGGGGTGTCTGTGCCCGTTCGCTTCATTGTGTTAAGCTGTATCGAGGCGTTGTTGTGGTACGTATAGTCCTCGTCGGCTACCAGCGTACCGATGAGCGCGGGGGTGGTCTCACCAGCCCTACTGCCGTAGTAGTGGTAGCTCGTGCCATCGCTCTTGAAGGTGACATCGTAGTCGATGCTCAGCATGACACCGTCGCCCAGCGTCTGCGGCATCATCAGATAGCCCGTCAGCGTCTTCAGAGGGAAACTGAAGGCCGGAGCCGTGCCGTGCTTGGCGGTCTGTTCGCTCCAAGCATATGTTGTCTCGCCTGCACTGTAGCTGGGCGTCAGCTTTCCGTCCTTGTAGAGATTGCTCACGCTCAGGCTGTTCAGCTTGAAGTGGGATATATCCTCGCGCACCTCTGGCGATGCAACAATGCGGAACTCCACCTTCGATGTCATGTGGTGGAACAGGAAGCGCACGCGGTCGGTCACCGTCAAGTCGCTGCGGTCGGCAGCATTGCTGGGCCACACGGCGCTGGTGCCGTTGGGCAGATTGGGCAGGAGCTCCGACACCAGGAAATCGACTTGATTTTCAGCCGTCTCTTTCACGGTGAAGCGGAATGTGGGCAGACCCGTTTCATTGTTGGCAATCAGGGGTGTGAGGCCAGTTTTCTGCGGAGATTCCGGATTTTCAGGATTTACCGCATCCACATCAGTATATGGGAAATATGCCATGAACGACAACTTGTCTTCCGACTCGTTGGGCCAGTATTTCAGGGGTGAATAGTTGAAGTTGCCGCCCTTCTCCAGGCAGGTGGCCTGCTGGTTCCACATGAAGTTGGGCGCAGCCTCGTCGCTCCACGTCGAGTTGTCGTGATAATAGGCATACACGCCGATGCTCTGACCTGCACCGATGCCCTGCTCTGCCGAGTACGCCGCACTGACACGCGTAGGCTGAGCGGTATAGGCATCTGCGAAGGCGATGGGCCTCATCTGGCTCGTCGTCAGAGTCGTCACAGGCTCATCGCCCGAACAAGCCATCAGGCAGATAATTCCTATTATCGTTATTATATATTTCACTTCACTTCCGCTTGTTCCTTTTTAGACAAAAACCGAGAAAACCCCTCTGTGAGTGTCATCAGGCTACGCCCATTGTTCTCACTTTGTGCCTGTGCGCCTGAAAACAAGCTTTCGCGCCCATTCCCAAAGCAAAACAGTTTCTGCGAAACAATGACACTCCCCGAGGAAAAAACCTCGCTATCGCTAAAAAACCATTTCACATTTGACATTTGACATTTAACATTTTGCAATGCAAAGATTGTTTTTCTAGTGAGTGCAACGAACGTGTTTTTGCCTTCTGTAGGCTTATACCGCATTGCGGTTGTGACGAGTGCCGTGGCTATGACGGGAAAGCTTGTTTTCCAAGGCAGAGCAATGGTGCTTGGCACAAATGCTCTGAAGGAGCTTAAAGCCAACAGAAGGGGTTTTCTATGTTTTTGTTTATATATCATCAATGCTCAATGCTCACTTATATATCACTCAGCTTCAAACTCAAGGTGCAGGGGTAAGGTCCAGCTTCAGGTTCAACGTATATGTCTTGTTACCCAGGAGTTTCGGATTTGGCTCCTCCAAGGTCGGTTGTGGGATGCGCAGGGTGGACGCTGTCGTAGTCTTGATACCCACCACATCGCTTTCTGATGTCATCTTATGGTATTTCACCGACAGCGTCAGACTCAGCGTCGTCTGCGGAATCAGATAGATGTAGCCCTTTCTGTCGCCTGTGTTCAGGGCGTTCTGGAAGCCCTTGTCCTCTGCTTCCGCGTCGTATGCTTTCAGTCCTGCGGGCTGCCAGCCATACGGCAGTCCCGGTATATATCGCACCTGATTTTCTATGATACCATAGCTCAGGGGGTCGTTGTCTACGTTAGTAATTTGGAAACTGTGGTCGATGTCATCACCGCCTCCATTCTTGTCGTATACCTGGTTGGACCAGTCTGGGTAGTATTTCTTGTCCACACCGCTACCCTCGGTTGTCTGACTGCTCAATGACAGTCGTCCCGTCTTGGCCATCTTGCCTGTCAGGGTTATCTTTTCTATCAGTACCTTCGTGCCGGAAGCCGGTGCTGTTGCCAGCGCCACCTGTATTTCCAGTCGCGCCAAAGCGTGGTGCATCTTCATTGCCAGCGTACCGGCCTCATTCAGTGCCGTTGCTGCCGGAATGGCTGACGGCTTTTCATAGTACCACAGCAGGTCCACCACCTCACTGGGCTTTTCGCAGCGTCGGTAGTCGATATAGGGCGCCTCGTTGTTTGCAGAGATACCGATGATGCCGGTCTCCTTCTCTAAGTCTTCCTCTGAAAGCCCCGCTAAAGCCGCTAAATCGTCAGGACTCATATAGGGAGCATATGCGCTGATGTAGCAATCTGTCAGGTCTGTAGGCCAGTACTTCTTAGGAGCATAACTCCAATATCCCTTTTTGGGGTCATCCAGATCGCCCACGAGGGTGAACGCCACCTCCTGGTTGTACATCAGAGTCGGCTTCTTGTCAGCAGTCACACTGGCCATTGCACCGAATCCTGTGGTGTGCAGGTCCTCGGTGTTCATCGCTCCTTCGTGTCCTGCCTTCGTTATATAAACGCCTTCGTCATCGTAGTTGCAGCTGAATGATATGGCAACGGCGTCCTTTGATGTGATCTCCTCTATGACCACATCGTCGGCAGAGCACCCTGTCATCAAGAGCATTGCTCCCGCCATTATTATGCCATACATCTCACGCATATCTACGCGCGTACATTATTTTTATTTTTTTATTTTTTTTTGTATTCATGAGGCGGCGGCGTTTCCGCCACCACCTCATGAATTGGATGTGTTTCTCAGTCAGGGAGTTCGCCCCGCGAAGGGCGTTTCCCTTAACTGTACATATAAGCTACACTGAGATTACTCACCAGCGTTCTGGGGCAGGTCAACCTGGCTGTTGGCAACCTTCCAGTCGTCAACCTCAGCCTCGATCTTAACAGATGTCAGACCCAGTACGAGGTTCAGGTTGTAGCTCTTACCGTTAGCAAGGCTGGGGAGAACAACAGTCTTCGTGACAACGTTCTTTGTCTGAGTGCGACCGCCATTAACTTTGCTATCCTCTGTAGTGATGTAGTACTCAATCTGTACTGTGATTGTACGCAGAGCTTCTTCATTTGCGGCAGCAGCAGCGTTCTTAGCCACATTGTTCGTAGGAACTACATAGAGGTAGTTGCGCTCTGCCTCATAGATATCGCCAGTGTAGGCGAAGGGGATATCAGAAGCGATAGCCTTCGTTGCTTTTACTGTGTAATAATGGTTAGTCCCATTCCATGTGGGAGATGCAACATACGTATAAACATCACCAGACTTAGAATAGAACGTACCACTTCCAGGATCAGCAGTGAAATCACCAGTTTGCTCAAGCATGTAGTACGTATTGGTGGTTGCTATAGCAGGGAAGTCAGGAGCTGTCTCTGTTCCACTGACTTTCTGCACATAATGATCTGTTTCAAGTGTGTAGAACTTAGATGTGCCAGTGAATTCATAAGTTGCGTGTACCTCAGTACCATTTTCATTAACATACTTCTTACCAGGATTGTAAGCAGGAGCAGCAGCCAACTTGTTGAACCACTTGGTAGAAGGATCAAGCAGATCCTGCTTAGCAGTAGTTACACCAACAACACTTTGCGGTGAATAAGAACCAAAGGTGTGTACACCGGCATATTTGAGATTATCTGCAATCTGAGAGCTAACAGTAATAACCTTATCAGAAGTCAGATCATCTGTTGTACCATTGATTGTTTCATCAGCTGCACCACCTGTCATCTTTGTCCAGTTAGCAATATTTGCATTAACACCATTGTTCAGATTCAACTCACCTCCAGTACCGAAAGGACCAGTAATCTTAAACGAGTTGACGGTAATCTTGGTGTTGGGATCAAGCTTGCCGCCAGGAGCAACCTGGTCGATAGCAGCTACTACAGTGACACCAAAGCGAGCCAGAGCGTGCTGGAAGAGGAACTTCATGCTGGTGTTCACGTTAGGCTTAATCATGTTGAGCAGAGGAGTTCCTTCGTTACGAGTAACAGTCCAACCGTTAACTGCGGTATAGCTCAAGCCACCTGAGGGAGCAACACCCCAAAGGAGGTCAACACCCTTGTTAGGATCGAAGTCGGTGGTAGGAGTCGTACTTGCTACCCAAGCAATGGTGGGATCACCAACAGCGACAGAATTTAACTTACCTGCATTATCTGTAATATAGGTGATACCTGTACCAGAACCATCGTCAGCAGCCACATAAGGAGCATAAGCGAAGAAGGTCAGACGATCGAGATGTTTGGGCGAACTACTATTTTCCATATAAGCAGGAGTAGTCTGCGAGTCGTTGTCCGTCTCATTAGGCCAGTACTTCAAGGGGCTATAGTACCATCCCAGACTCGTGCTGTTCCAGAGGATTTTCTCGTTAACCATAAAGTTAGGTGCTCCACCAGCATAAGCCGTTGCATTAACACCATCACCAGCAGCAGGTACATCATCCTCTGTCAGATAGGCATAAACACCGAAGCCACCGCCGTTAGCCTCTGAGCGCTGCATGCGGTTGGTGGTCATGGTGCCTTCCAGACCGGCTTTGGTTACATTAGTTGCCTGCTGGGTGTAGACATCGAAGCCTACAGCATCAGAAGCACCCAGTTGAGGCAGCGAGCCGCCACCCTGAACGATGTCGTCCTCGCTAGAGCAAGCTGACAGCACAAGGGCTGCAGTTGCAAACATAAATAAAAGCTTTTTCATAACTGTAAAGTTTTAAAAAGTTAATAAATAAAGTTAATTAAAAAAGTTAATTTTTTTTGGTTAAACATTTAGTTAGCTCTCTCTCAATATATATACATATCTATATATTCAACATCTTACATCATACCTCTTCCATCACATCGGTACATCCACATTCTCATCGTCGCCCCAGGGCTCCACCTCGGCATCGAACTGTCCCGAGCCTTCGGGCTGAGCATAAGGCAGAATGGGCACTTCATCGTCATTATAGAACGGGGCATCAATGACCAGGTTGAGCACCAAGCGCACATCAGGCGTTTTAAAAACATCCAGCTCTCCGTTGTCGTTCACATAGCGGACGTTCGTGCCCACATAGTAGGCGAAATCCTTCGTCTTTCCGTCAATGAGCGTGAAGTGGAGCACAATATAGTTAGACTCCTTCGTTCTCCATTTCACCAGCTCGCGTCCGTGAGGCAGTCCGAAGGTCGCCACCTTACAGGTCATCCATCCCACATTGGTGTCCTCCTCAGAAGCAGCGGCACGACGGGCTTGGGCGCTCGGGTCACGCTTCCATCCCACCAGTTTCAACGTGCCCACTTCGCTGGTGCGCCATGTCTGGTTCAAATAGAAACCGTCGGCCATACCCGTGACATAGCCTTCCATAGAACTCATATAGCTGATGCCACGAACCTTGACAATCACATTGAGGGTGGTGGTCATCGGCCAGACGGTCACGTTTCGTTTGATATGGATGTCGTTGGCATCTTGATAGTCGCGCCAATAGTAGAACTCCAGGTCGTCAATCGTCTTGGGCACATCGAAGGTGTCCACACCGATGCCTATATCCTCCGGCTCTTCCATATAGAGACGCTCGTTGTCCCAAAGCGTCGCGTCATTTATGTAATAGGTCTTCGACCGGGCACAGGCATTATGATGACTGTTGCGGTTGACAAAGCTGAAGGTGCTGTATTCGCCAAACGACTTGTTCATCACGGTAAACAGGTAATGGCCGGACTCAAGGCGCAGGTCAGTGGTGGCATCCACGTTGTGGGTGGCAGGGTAAATGGTGACTTTATCGCCGTTACGCGCCGCCATATACGTCAGGCCATCGGGCTTATAGCCGTAGCGACTCTGGAACGCACTCCAGTCGTAGACGATATTCAGATCGGCCTTGCCGTCATTATAGAGCTCCACCTCGTAGCGATCGCAGGAGGTCATAAGTCCCATAGTAGCTATGGTAACTACAGTGCCTATCAGAGCTATCATCATCCTCTTAATCATTTGGCACCTCCTTTCTTACCAATGACATACACCAGCGAGAGCTTCAGCTTGGTGGGAAGAAACCAGCTCTTCCAATCGTCGTCGCTGCGATAGATGAGACGTGCATCGTCGAACTCGTTCTCGTAGTGCACCTTAGGTCCGCCGACATAGCCGACTGCAGCGGAGAGCTCCAGATTCCAGTGGCGGGCAATCGGCCATGAATAGCCGGCAGAGATGCCGACGCTGAAGAACTCGCCCTGATCGCCCTTTCCGTCACGTCCCAGGTCGTACTTGCCGCCAGCCACATAGAGGCCCACGAAGGGACCGGTGAGCACGGGCACAGCCTCCGGACAACGGCCCGGGAACCAGTAGCGCAGCTCAGCACCTACGGTGAGCAGCTGGTAAGCGATGCGCGTGGGACGCTGGTCGGAACGGTAGTACTTGTTGACATCACCGGCAGCATTATGGTCGAAGCGCCACCAGGGGCACCACACCTCGGCCATCGCGCTCCAGCGTCTCTTCGTGCCAAACGGCACCTCAATCTCCACATTGGGAGCAAGCAGAGCTTCGAAGAGCAGGTTTGTCTTCACGGCCAGCAGCGGACGGAACGTCTTATAACGCTCACCCTCAACGATTTCCGGCGCCGGCTGAACCAACGTATCTGTGCGCAGGCAGTAGACGGTGTCGGTATGTACGGCACCGGCGGTGCGCGTCACGCTCTTCTGCGTGTAACTGATCTGGTAGTCGGTGTGACGCAGGAGCGGGAACGCAATGGCATCCAGCGTCTTATAGTCCTCGGGATGATTCTTGACGATGCGGCTCAGCTTTTCATCCGGCTCGCCGTCGCTGTCGATAATGCGGAGCATGGCATCACGGTTGGTGAGCAGGGAGGTGCTGTCAACAAAGTTGCGCAGGCCTACCCAGTCTTCCGGCTCGTAAGCCGTGTGGAACAGCATGGGCGACACATTGGTGTGCTCGATGATATAGCGCGTGAGACTGCTGGTGCGCTCACGGGCGAGGCGGTCGTTGTTGGCATATTTACCCTCGGGCGATGCAAAGCCCTTGATTTCAATGCGTACGACCTCGATGGTGGTGTCGTTGCTCACGCTGTCGATAGTATGGCGCAGACGCTCCAGCTCGACCTCATTATTGTGGAAGTCGGGACGTACCTCACTCCTGTTGACGGGGAACGATACATAGGCGCTGCCTTGTAAGGTGCTGACTTCCTCGTGTTTTATGTCCTCCTCGCGATATACCTTATATTCGGGCGTGGGTGCGCGTAAAATAAAAGCATCGCTGCTAAGAATATCACCACAACCGTTGGTGCGCTCCACCTGGAAACTGAGTGTGGCAAGCTGCATCCAGTCGGCAACTGCCAGACGTCCGCTGTAGTGGCGGTAGTCGCGTACGTTCTTTGCACGATAGCGAAGACCAGTAGGAGGAACACCACTGCGCACCTGATGATAATAAGCCCACTGTCCGTCGATCTCAACGGGCGGGAAGGACACAACGCTGTCACCGCTGGTAAGCTGCGGACGGATAACGATATGCTCCTTGCGCGGCAGCTTATCGCCCATCACAACAAAGCGGAACTGCAAGCCATAGTCGTTAGCACCGGGAAGCGAGGTGAAATAGACGCTGTCGATGCAAACCGTCAGCTTGTCGTTCTTGGCACCCGGCAAAGGTATGATATGCTGAGCCTGGACAGACGAAACGATGAAGAGCAGCAAGGCCGAAAGAATCTTCGTCAGCCATGCTCCTGCTGTCGTTCCTCGAGTCAATTTATGGTTGCCGTCCAATCTCATTTGTCAATCTTATTTGTAATGATAAGACGATTTATTATTAATTTAGTTTACAAAGATAGGACATTTTTTTTTAAATAACAACTTTTTTTGCTTTTTTTTACTAAAAAAAGTACGTCCAAGTGGCATTTTTAACATTTCACGGGCAAATTTACACATTTTAAGGCCTCAATTGCCGTTTTTTTAGACAAAAAATCTCAACCTTAACCTTGACCTTTCCTTTCGCCTTGCGAATGGACAAGTTCCAGGTTTCAGGTTCCAAGCAAGATTATCACTGATAGCATTAAAGCTCTGCAAGAGCATCTATCTCAGAAAAGAGGGTTTTTGTTGTTTTTTTCTCAATAACACCCTGTAACGTATTTTTTCGATGAAATCGGCTATTTTCACTCTTGACAAGGTAAGAAAACACCCTGAAAAACGCTGAACAACAGACGTCTTTCAGGGCAAAAACGTTAACTGGCAAAAAGCCGAGATTACTTCGAACCGCCGCCGAGGGCGATGTAGAGAGCAATGACGGCGCGTGCACCGCTGTAGAGGTTGAACGCCTCGTTGATCTGGGAGCCCAGCAGACGCTCCTGCGCCGTGAGCACCTCAAGATAATTGGCCTTGCCGGCATCCATCAGTTGGTGCGTGCCGAAATAAGCCTCGCGCAGCACCTCCACCTGACGGCGGTAGAAACCGTACTTCTGCAGGGCGTCCTGACAGTCGGCCATGGCCTCGTTGACCTCGTTGCCGGCATTGACAACCGTCTGCACGTATTTCTTCTTCAGCTCCTCCTCTGTCAGCTTGGCAACCTTGTGGGCAGCGCGTATCTTGCCGCGGGCGAAAATGGGCTGCATGAGCTGTCCGGCGAAGTTGAGCAGCAGCTTACCGGGGTCGATGACCACACCGCCGGCCGAATTGGTCCAGCCCAGCGTGCCGCTCAGTGTGACGCTCGGGAAGAATGCGGCGCGGGCCTCCTGCGTGTTGTAGAAGGCCTCCTCCATGGCGTAGTTGGCCATACGGATGTCGGGGCGCAACTCAAGCATGGTGGCGGGAACGCCTATCTTGAGGAACTCGGGGCTGAACATGCGCTGTCCGGCGTCGCCCAGAGCCTCGGGATGGTTGAGCGCAGCAGTGCCCCAGTGGGAGCGCGCAATATGGCGGGGCGTGACGCCCAGCAGGAGGCAGAGACTGTTCTCCACGGCGCGTATCTCGCGATGAGTGTCCACAATCTGCGTCTTCACGTCGAGATAGGACGACTCAAGCTGGTTGACGGCGGTACTGTAGGCCTTGCCGTTCTCCCAGAGCGAGCGCTGCGTGTCCAGCGAAGCGCGCCAGAGGCTGTCGGTCTGCGTGAGGATGTCCAGTTCGCGGTCGAGCAGCATGAGCATGTAGTACTGCTGCGCCGTGGCGGAGATGAGGTTGACGCGGACGGCGTCACGTCGCATCTGAGCCTGCATGAGCACGGCCTTGGCAGCACGCTTCTTGTTGGTGATGGCACCGAAGAAGTCGATGTCTATCGACAACTGCAGAGGCAGGGCGTAGGTCTTCGACCACGGCAGGTCGTCGAAGCGCGTGAGATTGCCGTTGGGGGCAAATGTGAGCGAAGGCAGATAGCCCAGACGGGCGGACTTCAGCAATGCCTGACTCATCTCCACGGCGATGCGTGCGGAGTGCATGTCGGTGTTGTTGGCCAGCACGGAGTCCACAAGCTGCTGCAGCAGAGGGTCGGTGAAGAACTCGCGCCACGTCATGGCGGAGAGGGACGTGCCTCCGTAGGCCGCAGCGATGTCGTCGCCGGCACCGAAAGCCTCGGAAGGAGCCTCTACCTTCTGTTCATATTTCTTGAAAAGGCCGCAGCCCGTGAGCAGGTAGCTCACAGCCACAGCAACGAATATATAGCTTAGTCTTTTCATAATATCTAAACTGTCAATTGTCAATTATCAATTGTCAATTCTCAACTCTCAACTCTCAACTACTTCTCTGCCCTGGAAGCGCTCGTGCAACTTCTGGAACACGATGAAGAATGCAGGCACCACAAAGAGCAGAGCCACAGTGCCGACACTCATACCGCCGATGACACCCAGTGCCAGGGCACGGTTGCCGTTGGCACCGGCACCGCCCTCAATCACGAGGGGCACCATACCGATAATCATCGTGAGCACCGTCATCAAGATGGGACGCAGACGCTCCTTGCAGGCCTCGAAGGCAGCCTCGGCGATGCTCAGACCCTGAGCACGGCGCTCGCTGGCAAACTCAGTGATAAGGATGGCTGTCTTCGCCAGCAGACCGATAAGCATGATGACACCCGTCTGCAGGTAGATATTGTTGTCCATGCCGGGCAGGCCGAGCAGCGAACCCAGATAGGCGAAGATGAAGGCACCCATCAGACCGAAGGGCACGCTCAGGAGCACGGCCCACGGAGTGAACCATGAATTGTAGAGCGAAGCCAGGATGAGGTAGATGAGGACGGCGCAGATGAGATAGATGATGACGGTGGTGTTGGAACCGGCCGTCTTCTCCACCTCACGCGACATGTCGCTGTACTCGAAGGTGGCCGTCTTGGGCATCTCCTCCTTGAACACCTCCGCAATGACCTTGTGCGCATCGCCCTCGCTGACACCGTTGGCGGGCGTCACCTGGCAGGTGATGCTCTGGTAGAGGTTGAAATGCTCGATACCGGAGGAACCCACTATCTCCTTCAGCGTGACAAACTCCGAAAGGGGCGACATCTTGCCGCCGGCCACCTTCACGAAGATGTTGTTGAGCGAAGAGGGTTCGAGGCGATACTCCGGTGCGGCGGCCACCATGATACGGTAGACCTTGCCGAACTGGTTGAAGTTGCCGATATAGGCACCGCTGCAGAAATTACCCAGAGTGGTGAGCACCGTCTGGGGCGACACGCCGGAGCGGTTGCACTGGGCGGCATCGACAAACACCTGATACTTCGGGAAACGCTCGGAATACGACGAGAGAGCCGAACTAATCTCGGGACGCTCGGAGAGCTTGGCGAGGAAGTGGTCGGTCTGACGGGCAAACTCGCTGATGTCGCCGTCGGTGGGGTCCTCCACCACAAGGCTCACATTACTGCTCGTACCGTAACCCGGAATCTGAGGCATCTGGAAGGGCAGCACCTGCGCATTCTTGATTTCCTTGCAGGCATAGTAGAAGCGGCCAAGGACGAGGTCTATCATGTGGTTCATACCCGGACGGTCGTCCCAGTTCTTCAGACGGACAACGAGCGTGGCGTAGCTGGAACCGTAGCCCGATATCAGGCCGTAGCCGCACGAGGCGGCATAGCTCTCCAGCTCGGGAATCTCCTTTACCTTCTCCTCCACCTGCTTCAGCAGTTCGCTGGTCTGCTGCAGGGTGTAACCCTCGGGAGCACGCACCTCAGCCAGGAATACGCCCTGGTCCTCCTGCGGAACAAGACCGGCAGGAAGGTTCTTCATGAAGAACACCATCAGGACGACAGCCGCTGCCAGCGTGAGCCACGCAAGAGAGGGGCGCTTGATGAACTTCTGCACGGAACCCGAGTATTTCTTAAGCACGGCGTTGTAGCCGGCTTCGTAGGCTTTCTTCGTGTAGTAGGTCAGACTGCGGCCTTCGCCTTCCTCCGATATCTTCAGCATGATGGCGCAGAGAGCCGGACAGAGCGTCAGGGCCGATACGCACGACAGACCCACAGAAGAGGCAATCGTCACACCGAACTGCGTGAAGAACGTGCCCGACGTGCCGCCCGTGAAGGTCACGGGAATGAACACGGCCATGAACACCAGCGTACACGATATGACGGCCACCGTCACTTCGCTCATCGCCTGGCGCGTGGCTTCGCGGGCATCCTTGATACCGCCCTCCATCTTCGCCATCACGGCCTCAACCACCACAATGGCGTCGTCCACCACCGTACCGATGGCCAGCACAAGAGCGAAGAGCGTGAGGATGTTGAGCGAGAAGCCCGCCATCTGCACGACGGCAAACGTGCCCATAAGCGACACGACAATAGATATAGAGGGAATTATCGTGGCCTTGACATTCTGCAGGAACAGGAACACCACCAGCACCACAAGAATGATGGCGATGACGAGCGTCTCCACCACATTGTGGATGGCGGCAAAGAGGAAGTCGTCGGAGGTCATCATCGTGACAAACTCCATGCCGGCAGGCATCTTTGCCTTGACCTCCTCGCACATTTCCTTGATGAGCGCGTTGACCTCCGTAGCGTTGGCACCGGGCGTCGGGAAAATCATGAGGAACGTACCCGGCTTCTCGTTGATGTCGGAGATGAAGCTGTAGCTCTGGGCACCGATTTCCACGTCGGCGATATCCTTCAGATAGAGCAGATGGCCGCCGTCGCCGGAGCGCACGACGATGTCGTTGAACTCCTCGATGCTCTTGAGCGTACCCTTGTACTCCATCGTGTACTGGTACTTGTTCGTACTCTTCTCGCCGAAGGAACCCGTCGCTGCGACGAAGCTCTGAGAGGTGATGGCCGCAAAGACATCCTCGGGAGAGAGCCCATACTGGGCCATTACATCGGGCTTCATCCATATACGCAGAGCGTAGGTGTTACCCAGCGCGAGCACATCGCCCACACCGGTGATACGCTTCATACGAGGCACCACGTTGATGTTCACGTAGTTGGAAATGAAGTCGTCGCTGTACTTGCCGTCGGTGCTCCTCAGGCCCAGAATACAGAGGATGTTGCTCTGCTGCTTCTGCACCGTGATACCCACCTTCAGCACGTCGGCGGGCAGCGAGGCCTGACCCTTGGACACACGGTTCTGCACGTTGACAGTAGCGATGTCGGGGTCGGTGCCCTGCTCGAAGAATACATTGATGGTGACGTTGCCCGACGAAGTGGCCTTCGAAGTGATATACATCATGCCGGGCACACCGTTGATTTCTTCCTCAAGAGGCTGGATGACAGACTCCATGATGGTTTTCGGGTCGGCACCCGTATAGGTGGTAGCGACGCTCACCTGTGGAGGCGCGATGTCGGGATACTGCTCGACGGGCAGTGTGGACATCGAGATGAAGCCCACCAGGGCTATCACGATAGAGATGGCACACGCCATCACATACCTATCTATAAATATATTGTTCTTCATAATTGTCAATTATCAGTCAATTGTCAATTAGAAGAGGACCTTCTGCCCCTCCATCACATTGTTGGCACCAACGGTAACGATGCGGTCGCCCACGGAGAGACCGCTAACGACCATGCAGTCCTGACCGTTGCCGATATCCTCCGTCGTCACCTCAATGGCCGTGACGGTGCTGTCAGGCAGCACCTTATAGACCTGCTGACGATCCTGCAGCTTCACCACTGCCACCAAAGGAATCACCATAATATCCTTCTCAGGCATCGGGAGCACCACCGTGCCCTGCACGCCGGAATAGAGCTGGCCGTCAGGATTGGGGAACGTGGCCTTGCAGGCCAGAGAACCCGTAGCGGCATTGACAACGCCCGTAAGACTGATGATGCGACCCTTGTGGGGATATTCCGTACCGTTTTTCATAACAAAGCTCACATCGGGAAGATTCTCGATATATTTATCCTTGTCGTCTCTGGACATGCCCGACTTCACCAAGGTCTCCACGATGTTCTCCGTCAGTGAGAACTCGGCGTTCATCTCGGTGTTGCCGCTCAGGATGGTCAGTTCCGTCATGGGCGAAACCTGATCACCGCTGCGCACGGGAATCTCACCGATGAGACCGCTCACAGGAGCCGTAATGGTGCAGAAGCCAAGGTTCACCTTCGCACGATTGACGGCAGCACGGGCCTGAGCCACAGAGGCCTGGGCACGCTTGTAGGAATTTGCGGAATTGTCAAGCATGTAGCGGCTTACAATCCTGTTCTCAAACAGATTCTTGTTTGATTCATATTCCAACTGGGCGCTGCTCTCGTTGGCCAAAGCGGCCTCCAGATTGGCCTCGGCCGACTCCAGTTCGAGCTGGGCGTTGCGCGAGTCGATGACGAAGAGCGTCTGACCCTTATTCACATGGTCGCCCTCAACCACGCATATCTGCATCAACTGTCCGCTCACCTGTGGTGTGATGGTCACGTCGGTCTTACCCTTCATCCTGGCACTGAACTTAATAGGCAGCGTGATGTCCTGTTTATCAACCGTGAGCGTCTCAAACGACGAATTCGTCTCTTTGGGCAAATCCAAACTGCACGATACCAGACATGCCGATATGGCAAGCATCACTGCCCATAACATAGCAATTCTCTTTTTCATATTGTTTTGTTTTTTTAGTATTTCCAGAAATCGTATTTCATGCGCAGTTCCTGCTGCTTCTCGGGCGGAAGCGACTTGAAATAGCCGCGCCAGCTGGGACAGAAGTTTATCTGCCAGCGCCAGAAACGTCCTACGAGCGACTTGGGGTTCTTTTCGTACTGAGCACGCAGTACGCACTTTTCACATGGGTATTTCATTTTTTTTAATATTTTTAAACAAAAACTGCGCAAAGGTACAAAAAAAATCCTCCATATCGAGATGATACAGAGGATTAATTTTACAAATTAACGCGTTTTTAATTTGTTCCTGTAAAAACCAACGGTTACTTAAACAGCTTCTGAGCCATCTGGTAGAGGCTGCGACGCCATGTGAGGAACTCGTGAGCAGTGCCCTCAGAGACATAAGCCTCGGCATTGAAACCGGCAGCCTGCAGATCGGCAACAGACTGACGTACGCGGTCGGGATTCTCCTTGCTGCCGCAGCTTATGAAGATATAGTCCACCTGCTTCTTATCCTTGATTTCATCGGGAGCATAGACACCTCCGCTCAAGATGCCGTAGTGACCGAAGGTCTCGGGGCGTGCCAGCGTGATGGAGTGAGTCTCCATGCCGCCCATCGAGAGCCCTGCCATGGCACGGTATTTCTTCTCAGCCTTTGTCTGGAAATGGCTGTCGACATAAGGTACCAGTTCGTCGACAAGCACCTTCTGGAAGTCCTCCGCCACCTTACCGCGGTCGAAGGGACGACCAAAGACAACGTCGTTGGTCATACCGTAGGTCATAACGACGATGAAAGGCAGCGACTTACCCTCGGCAATGAGGTTGTCCATAATGATGTTAGCCTTGCCCTGCACAGGCCATGAAGTCTCATTCTCACCCCAGCCGTGCTGCAGATAGAGGACGGGATAGCGCTGCTTCTTGTCCTTACCGTAACCAGCAGGAGTGTATACGTATGCCACGCGAAGCTGATCGCCGTTCACTTTGCTGGGGAAGAGTATCTTCTGCACGTTACCATGCTCGATATCTGTACGCTCTGCATAGAAGGCATCGTCGTGGGCAGGCACTTCCAGACCGCTCATCCAGCGTGCACCGCCGTAGTAGCTGTTGGTGCCAGGATCCACCACCTGAGCTCCGTCGATGGACAACGTGTAGTAGTGGAAACCCTCGTCCTCGGGCATCAGTGTAGTGCCCATCCACGAGCCGTCCTTCTGCTTCTTCAGCACAGTGCCGCCCATGTGACCGCCGTGACCGGCGGAAGCAATGACATAGCGGGCATTGGGAGCCTCAACACGGAAACGGGCGTAGCCCTGAGAATTCACCTGCGGATACTGATGACGGGGCTGACAGGTGGAAGACGGTTTGAAATCCTCCTTAATGACAGCGTTGTCGGCAGCGGGAGAGAAATCACGTATCACACGATATACATTCTTGGGCTTGTAGTCCTTGTCGAAGGGCAGAGGATAATTGTTGGCACCAAGCCATGAGTCAGCATCGCCGAGGTTCCAGAAGGTGACACAGTCCACCTTGTCGGCATGACGGCGCATCACACGGAACACGGCAGCATACTGTGCTTCCTGCATCAGTTTCTGGTCGTTGGTGATGCGAGCACCCTCATTGCGGCTGAACTGCAGCTGACCGCCCATCTGCTCGTTAACGCGGATGTCGAGCTCAGTCATGTGGATATGGTCCACGATCTCGGCATACTTGCTCACAGCGGCCTCGATGTCCTCCTCGGAAGGACCGTAGATATTGTAATGGCCCTGCATACCGATACCGTCGATGGGCACACCGGCAGCCTTCATATCCTTCACCATCTCGTAGATGCGGTCGCGCTTCACGGGGTCGCACTCGTTGTAGTCGTTGTAGAAGAGCAGGGCGTTGGGGTCTGCCTCACGGGCAAAGATGAATGCCTTGCGGATGAACTCGTCGCTGCCGCATATCTTGTAGAAAGTGGATTCGCGCAGAGGCTGATCCTTACCCTCGGCATTGCGGCGACGACCGCCGTCGGCGATGCACTCGTTGAACACATCCCAGCAGTATACAACGTCCTTGTAGCGGTTCACCACAGCATGGATATGCTCTCTCATACGTTCGTAGAGCACTTCCTTCTTCACCAGATTGTGCTTCTTGTCGTAGAACATCCAGTCGCACATCTGATTGTGCCACATCAGACAGTGGCCACGCAGTTTGATGCCGTTCTGGCGACAAAAATCAGCGATTTTATCGGCTCTTTCCCATGTCCACTTCCCTTCTTCGGGATGCACGGAAGCGGGCTTCATATCGTTCTCGGCGGTGATGCTATTGAACTCCTTCTTCACCAGTGCGCTTTGCACTTCATCGCTGATGTTGCGCTGGTTCACAGCCACGCCGATGAGGAAATAATCCTTGTAGGCTTCCTTTAGACTTTTCTGACTGTCCTGAGCTGCTGCTCCGGCAAAGACAGAGAGGGCACATAGTGCCGATAATAGAATCTTTTTCATCTTTAGAGTTTTATGGTTAATGAATTATCTTGTTATTTTTCCAATCATCCCGTTGATTTTCTTTTACATTTTTGACACATTTTGTCCAAAAACTGTTGCAAAGTTAATCATTTCCCGTAACACGAGGTGACTATTTATGGATTTATTAATATATTTGCATTCAAAACAACATTATTTAACTATTTTACACGCCATGAAACAGAAAAATGCATTCCGTGCGATTCTCTTTGCGGCCTTGCTGACAGTTCCCGTTTTTGCACAGACAATAAAAGGAAAGGCCGATAAGGTTACAAGCCTTGAAGTGTCATTCAACTACGAGAAACAGGCAGGCCCCGGCTCCAATCAGTATGCCGTGTGGATAGAGAACGAAAAGGGCGAAGTGGTGAAGACACTCTTCGTCACATCGTACACAACAAAAGGACGTGCACGCGGCGGCCAGAAAGCTACGCGAGGTTACATAGTGCGCCCGGCATGCGTACCAACGTGGGTTAAGACTGTAAAGGCAGAGGAGCAGAATGACGAACAGCTGGATGCCTTCACCGGAGCCACACCGCAGAACAGCGGCAAGCAGACATTCTCGTGGGACTTCACCGACCAGCAGGGAAAGGCCGTGCCGCAGGGCACATACAAAGTAATGGTGGAAGCCACGCTATTCTCTGCCAGCGACATAGTGTATTCCGGCACCTTCTCCACCAAGGACAAGGCCGGCAAAATAACCATCACCTCAACGCTCACCGAACCCGACGAGAGACACAAGGACATGATAACGGAGGTGAAGGTCGTACTGAAGTAGTATTTTGAAATAAACATAGAAATAAAACCTGTAGTTACAAAAATGGTTTCAATCGTTGTACTGGCAATGCTTTGCTGTATTATGCTGAACACATCGTGCGCCCGGGAGGCGCAGGCCGCAAATACGGAAGAACTCACAACACCCGGTAATCCCTATCTTCCCCTGTGGGAATATATCCCAGACGGAGAACCCTACGTATTCGAAGATCCCGACCACCCCGGGAAGCAGCGCGTATATATCTACGGCTCACACGACACAAGAAAGACTGAATACTGCGGCCACGATCTGGTGGTGTGGTCGGCATCTGTGGATACGCTCTGGCGCTGGCGCTACGACGGCATGATACTCGCCGTGGACAAGAACGGCAAGGGAGAACCCTTTGATGCCAAAGGAAGCGCAGATGTACTGTTCGCTCCCGACGTGACACTCATGACCGACAGCAACGGCGTAAAGACCTACTATCTCTTCCCCAACGACCAGGCATGGGGACGCAATTCACTCATCGCCAAGAGCAGCCGTCCCGACGGGCCCTTCGAGGTGTGCAACTGGAGCGAGGAGAATCCCAACAGGGCTACCGGCATTTTCAGTTTCGACCCCGCCGTATTTGTCGACGATGACGGACGCGTGTACGGCTACTGGGGATTCGAGCACTCGTTTGCCGCAGAGATAGACCCCAAGACGATGTGCACGGTGAAGCCCGGCACGGAGATGGTGGACGGAATGATATCCGGCTTTAGAGAGCCCGGAGTGTTCCGTTTCTTCGAAGCCTCGTCGATACGCAAGATAAAGGATAAGTATGTGTTTATCTACAGCCGTTTCACCGAGGATGGCGAGTTCGGTCTACCCACCAGCAACTATACTCTGGCCTACTGCTACAGCGACCATCCTCTCGGCCCCTGGACCTATGGCGGCACCATCATCGACGGCCGTGGCCGTGAGATAAACGAGAAGGGCGACACTATTGCCTCCGGAGTGGTCTCCGGCAACACGCACGGCAGCATCTGCGAGATAAACGGACAGTGGTATGTATTCTACCACCGTCAGGCCGGTCTCAACGAGTACGCCCGCCAGGCTATGGTAGCTCCCATAGAGGTGAAGGTGGAGGAAGGTCACGGCGGCAAGGTGGAAATATCCGAAGGTGAATACAACTCCGAGGGCTTCGCACTCAACGGACTCAACCCTCTGGAGCGCCACTCCGCAGGTATCGCCTGCTGGATTACCGGTCCGAAGACAGCGGAGCACAACTGGCCCAACAACACCTACTATGGTTCGTACGTAGAGACGACATATGGCACCCACACCAATTTCGAGGCGCCCTACGACCTGAAGAACAACACCAACCACGTGGTGAACAATACCGACGGCAGCATCGTGGGTTACAAGTACTTTAACTTCACTAACGCCAACGGCACAAAACTGTTCCCAGGCAATGACGCAAAACTACGGTTGAACCTCATACCACTCGGTGTGGACGGCACCATCGAGATATGGGCAGACCGTCCTTGGGCATCTCAGGGCGGAAAGGTGCTGGGCACCATCGAGCTGAAAGCCGACATGCCGCAGAAGTCCACCGAACTGCGTGTCACTTTGCCCGACCTCAACCAGCTGGAATACAAACGTGCTATTTTCTTTGTATTCAAGTCGGACACCAAGGAGAAATCCCTCTGCACGCTGGAGGACTTCGTCTTCGAGAAGTAAGCCTTTCTCTTTTTACTGCAAGAATTTCTGGAACGGGCTCATCGGCAGCCCGTTCTTGCTATATACGTTGGCCCGGATAGGATTGTTCTTCCAGGCGTAGCGTATGGAAACAGGATTAGCGAGCGGTGAGGTAATTACGATACGGTTGCCACTGCCCTCTGCCTTGGCATTGACATAGCGGCCATCACTGCCTGCCACCTCAAACTCAAAGAATTCACCGTCGCGAAGCAGCGGCTGCGACAGCGTGCACACCACGGCACCGTTTTCAACCGAGGCCGACACCACTTCCGGCGACAACAGAGTGCGCGGATTCCACAACAGGCGCTCGAGAGCCAAAGCCACACGCGCTGCCACTTCCTTCTTGCGCAGAGGATGAATATCAACGGTTTCACCGAGATCTATTGTCACAACCAGTTCTGCCCGGCCATCCCCGGCAGCCACCTCGCGCTGCGCTTCGCGCACCACGGACCAACCCGTGTGCTGCGGCTTGTCGGAGGGCTCCATATAGTTGGCAAGCTGGATGATGACAAAGGGCAGCTGCGGACGCCCGAAAGCCTGACGCCAGTTGGATATAAGCAGGCGCAACATAGCAGCATACTCACGGGCCTGCGCCATATCACCGGCATTGGATTCGCCTTGATACCACAAGACACCGGCCACCGCGTAGGGAGCCATCGGACTAATCATTCCGTTGAAGAGTACGGAAGGCAGATTCTGCAAACTGATGCCGCCACCCGGACAGCGCGGCATCTCCAATCCCGGGTACAGTTTCCAGCGCTGTCCCAAAAGTTGGACATCGTCCTTGCCGAATACCAGACGATAGGGCTTCTCCTTCACGAAATAAGGTATGCCGCTTTTATTCACAAAACGCACGGCGATAACGTTGTCTCCCTCGCGCAGCACACCCTCCGGCACCTGATAGCGGCGCGGAGGATACTGATAACCGGTGGTGCCCACCTGCACCCCGTTGATATAAGTGATATCACTGTCGTAGAGCGTGCCGAGGAGTAGTTGAGCAGCTTTGCCGGCGTGCTCCTTACTGATATTAATGTGCTGACGCAGCCACAAACTGCCTATCCACTCGCGGCGACCGGAGAGCGGCGACGGAGAGGCCGTAAGATTATACTGGTCGACATCCGTCCAGCGGGAATCGTCGAAATCCAGGCGGGTGTACTCCCCCATTCCCGGATCACCGGCATCGAGCATCCCGCGCCAGCTCTGCTCGGCAAGAGAGCCGGCACGTTGCTGGGCCTGCACCAGTCCGTCGTTCTGATAGAGCTGCGTCTGACGGCGGAGTACGGGATAGTACTTGGTTATGGAGTCGGAGGCTATCCACGCCTCGACGGGCGTACCTCCCCACGCACTCTCTATAATACCTTGGGCCACGCCCTTCTCCCGCTGCAACTGTTTGCCCAGGAAATAACCGATAGCAGAGAAACGCCAGGCATTCTCACGGTTGAGACGCTGCCACGATGTGGGACGAAGGTCGGCGGAAGGCCCGTTGGTATCCGTCTGATACTGCACATGAAAGAGACGCACCATGTCGTTGCTGTCATTGAGTTCGTCGGGATATTGTGGCGACACACGTTCGAGGGTGGTCTCCATGTTCGACTGACCGGAACAGAGCCATACGTCTCCCACCCAAACATCATCCATCCTACATCTTACATCTTCCCTCTTACCTCTTACCTCCAGAACATACGGTCCTCCGGCCTTCATAGCAGGAAGGTCCACACGCCAATACCCGTCAGCATCAGCTGTCGCTGTACACGTCTTCTTGTTCAGGCTCACTGTCACTATTTCCCCGGGGGCGGCCTGTCCCCAAACAGGAATATCGGTGCCTCTCTGGAGCACCATACCCGACTGGAATATCTGCGGCAGACGAATTTCGGCGCTACACAAGGCTACACCGAGCATCAACATCCACAGGATAGTAATCTTTTTTCTCATGGCACTGCAAAAATACGCATTTTTCTTTTCATAAAGCATAAAACAAAAGACAAAATTCAAAAAAAAACTTTAACTTTGTGAGGAATTTAATACCTAAAACAGTTATGTCGACAGTTTCTACAGACCAAAACTCAAAAGGATTCTATAAACTATCGTGGCTTCAGCGTATCGGTTTCGGCTCGGGCGACCTTGCACAGAATCTTATCTTCCAGACAACATGTATGTACCTGTTGTTTTTCTACACCGACATCTACGGTCTCAACGCAGTAGATGTATCGGTGATGTTTACAGTGGGCAATGTGGCCAATGTTATCTGGGACCCCATCGTGGGAGCGCTGATTGATAAGCACTCGCCGCGTCTGGGCAAGTATCGCAGCTATCTGGTGTTTGTAGGCATACCGCTGACGGGCTTTGCCATCCTCTGTTTCTGGAACGGATTTGCACCGTCGCTGCTCTACGCCTACGTCACCTATATTGCAATGACGCTGCTCTACACCTTCATCAATGTGCCGTACGGAGCGCTGAACTCGTCGCTCACCCGTGACACCGATGAAATCACCATCCTCACCTCCGTGCGTATGTTCATGGCCAACTGCGGCGGTCTAGCTGTGGGTTCGGGACTGCCCCTGCTCATTGCCTATTTCACGAAAGAAGAGACCACAGGTCTGCCCAAAGACCCCGTAGCGTGGTTCACCACGATGACCATCTACGCCCTTGCGGGACTGGCTCTGCTCTTCTTCTGCTTCAGCCAGTGCCGGGAACGCGTGGTGATGGATGCCAGCGAGGCTGCCAACGTGAAGATAAGCGACCTGTGGATGGAGTTTTTCCACAACCGTCCCCTGCGTGTCATCGCATTCTTCTTCATCACAGCCTTTGCTATGATGTCTATCGGCAACGCAGCCGGTGCATATTTTATCAACAGTAATATGCACGGTTCGCCCGACCAGCTCTCCATATTCATGGGATTGGGCTCGGCCCCCTCATTCATTTTCATGCCGCTGGTGCCCATGATTAAGAAGATGGTAGGCAAGAAGAATATGTTCTATCTCTTCCTCAGCATCGCCATCATCGGTATGGCATTCCTGTATGTCGTCGCCAAGATGGAGAATCCCAGCATGACTGTCGTCTATATCGCACAGTTCGTGAAATCCACCGGTGTCATCGTGGCCACGGGTTATATGTGGGCTCTCGTGCCGGAGGTTATCTCCTACGGTGAATATGTCAGCGGCAAGCGTATCGCCGGCATCGTGAACGCTCTCACCGGTATTTTCTTCAAGGCCGGTATGACACTGGGCAGTGTGGTAGCTCCCGCCGTTCTGGCATACGTGGCATATAATCCCGATGTCATTGAGCAGACACAAGAGGCTCAGGAGGGTATTCTGTGGCTCGTCTGCGTCATTCCCGCCGCTCTGCTGCTGCTGGCTATGTTTATCATTTCCAAATACGAACTCACCGATGAAAGAATCGATGAAATTAATAAAGAAATCGAATCCCGCAACTTATAAACTTTAAACTTTAAACTATGGCTCCCAGATATCTTTTCCCCAGTGATTATATGGCAGACCCCGCTGCCCACGTGTTCAACGGCAGATTGTATATCTACCCCTCCCACGACCGCGAGTGCGAAAACGTGTTCGACGACGACGGCGGCCATTTCCAGATGCGCGACTACCACGTACTCTCGTTTGATGATATTGAGAACGGCCCTGTGACCGACCACGGCGTGATTCTCGACCAGGACCAGGTGGCTTGGGTGGAGAGTCAGATGTGGGACAGCGATGTGGTGGAGAAAAACGGCAAATACTATCTCATTTTTTCTGCCAAGGACCCGAACGGCGAGTTCCACCTCGGTGTGGCTGTTGCCGAGCGTCCCGAGGGACCCTTCATTCCCGAGGAGCATCCCATACGCGGTGCCTACAGTATCGATCCCTGCGTGTTCAAGGACGATGACGGCCAGATATACTGCTACTACGGCGGACTCTGGGGCGGCCAGCTCCAGTGGCACGTGCCCCTGAGTGTCAACCCGTTCATGCAGTCCGACAAGGAAACGGTTCCCACTGGCTACGTTGACATAGGCCACGCTCCCGACAAGAAAACCGAACTGTGGGCTTCTGGCAATGCTCCTGCCCTCTCGAGCTATGTGGCTCGCATGACAGATGACGTGAAGCAGTTCCGCGAGGCTCCGCGTTCAGTGGTTATCCTTGACAAGAACGGACAGCCCCTGCGTGCCGACGACCCGCACCGCTTCTTCGAGGCCAGTTGGATGCACAAGTACAACGGAAAATACTACTTCTCCTACTCCACCGGCGACAGCCATTTCCTGTGCTACGCTACGGGAGACAACCCCTACGGCCCCTTCACCTATCAGGGCGTCATCCTCGAACCCGTAGTAGGTTGGACAACCCACCATTGCATAGTAGAGTTCAAAGGACAGTGGTATCTGCTGTATCACGACTGCGTGCCCTCGAACGGCATCACACATCTGCGCTCGCTGAAGGCACAGCGTCTCTTCTACAACGAGGACGGAACCATCAAGACTGTTGTCAATGAATAGCCTTAAGAGCGCCGTCATACTGTTTCTCCTATGCCTGGCCACCGCGGCCCGGTCTGAGGACGGCAGTTGTCTGTGGCTGCGCGGCGAGATGCCCACGGACATCACTCTGCAGATAGACTCCACAATGCCCGATGACGACGGTTATCGTATCAACGGGCGCACTGTCACGGCCCGCACACAGATGGGGCTGCTCTACGGACGCTACGCTCTGCTACGCGGTGAACAAGGAGAGTCGCATCCCTTCTACCGACTGCGCATCCTGAACCACTGGGACAATCTCGACGGCAGTATCGAACGCGGTTATGCAGGCGCCAGCATCTTCTGGGACAACTCCTCTCTCGATGCCCAACTCATTCAGCGTTACGCAGAAGCCTGCGCATCCATCGGCATCAACGGCACAGTGCTCAACAACGTGAACGCCTCGCCAAAGATGCTTACGCGCAAATACATCAAGAAGGTGAAGGAAATCGCAGATATTCTGCGCCCCTGGGGTATCAAAGTATACCTCTCCGTAAATTTCGGTTCGCCGAAAGCTTTGGGAGAACTGAAAACTGCCGACCCGCTCGACCCACAAGTGCGTCAATGGTGGCAAAAGAAGGCAGAAGAGATATATGCAGTCATTCCCGACTTCGGCGGTTTTCTCGTAAAAGCCAACAGCGAAGGACAACCCGGTCCGTTCGACTACGGACGCACGCATGCCGACGGTGCCAACATGCTGGCAGATGCACTGAAACCCCATGGAGGTATTGTAATGTGGCGTTCGTTTGTCTATGGTGCCAAGCACCAAGGAGAGGACCGAGTGAAGCAGGCCGTGTCGGAATTTGCTGAACTTGACGGGCAATTCCGCGACAACGTAATACTGCAATCCAAAAACGGACCGCTGGACTTCCAGCCGCGTGAGCCCTACGCACCAATCTTCGATCACATGACGAAGACTGCACAGATGGCCGAGCTGCAAATCACGCAGGAATATCTGGGACAGAGCAAACATCTTGTCTATCTGGCTCCCATGTGGAAGGAGTTCTTCTCTTTCGTCAGTCCTGAGCGTCTGGTGGGTATTGCCGGTGTGGCGAATATCGGCCTTGACACCAACTGGTGCGGTCATCATTTCTCACAGGCCAACTGGTATGCTTTCGGTCGCCTGGCATGGAATCCAATGCTCTCCTCAGAGCAGATAGCAGAAGAATGGCTCACGCAGACCTTCGGGAACGACAGTAATTCTCAACTGTCAATTATCAATTCTCAATTATTGGACGTGATGCTCCGCAGCCGCGAAGCCTGCGTGGATTACATGATGCCTCTCGGACTGCACCATATCTTCAAGTTCGACCATCACATGGGTCCCGATCCCGGCGGTTTTAAAGCCAACTATCCTATTGAATGGTGCCCGGTGTACTATCATCGTGCCAACAAAGACAGTATCGGCGTGGACCGCAGCAGCACAGGTACCGGTGCCACAACTCAGTATCGCGAACCATACCGCTCACAGTACGACAATATTGACACTTGTCCCGAGCAATATCTTCTATGGTTCCATCGCGTGCCCTGGACCCGCCGTCTCAGCAGCGGTCGCACTGTATGGGAAGAACTGCAATATCATTACAACCGCGGTGTCGAAGAGGTGGACTCCTTTGCCGTAATCTGGCAAGAAGCAAAGCCTTTCATCGACAAGCAACGCTGGCAGGAAGTGGAGGAACGTATGGAATTCCAGCAAAAAGACGCCCGTCTGTGGCGCGATGTCTGTCTGGATTATTTCGGCTCCTTCCTGAAATGAGTGTCGGCACGTTTGATGGCATCTTCAAGGCAGGGCTGCACCCATATGCCGTCGTGCACACCGGTGTCGATGAAAAGGGAGTAAGGTATGCCGCGCTTGCGGAAGGCCTTCACCAGGTCCATATTGCCCTCGATGGTGAAGTCGTGGTCGCCGACTGCAACCTTCCAGTCCACCGTCTTCCAGGCACTAATCTCCTCCTGCGTACCGTTCTCAATGCGTAGAATCGGATTGTTCTTGTCTATCACCCACTGACGCCAGTTTGCCGAAGTATCGTTTTTCAGGAAATCGAGCTGCTGACTGCGCAGATAGCCGCTGATGTCATACACCATAGAGAAGAGTTCGGGATGGTGTACGCCATACACAGTCGCAGCTCCGCCTCCCATCGAAAAACCGGCAATAGCACGACCGTCCTTGTCCGTGCGAACAGTGTAGGTGGTTTCTATGTATGGAATCAGTTCCTTAAAGAAGTAGTCCTCGTATTTCCAGTCGGGAGCACCATTGTCACCCTCCGTAGCATTGAAATACATCATATTCTGCTGATTGCCTTCCGGGCACACAACTATCATTTCTTCAATAATGCCGTCTGAAAGAAGACGGTCGACAACCTGTGAGAGATGGAAATGGTGCTGATAATCCGTATGCGATCCTCCGCCGCCGTGCATCAAATAGAGCACAGGATACTTCTTTTGCGGGTTCTTGCCGTAACTGCCCGGCAAATAGATGGAATAGTCGCGCTCCGTGATACCGGTCAACAGTTTACACGGCATCTTCAGGGACAACGTGTTACCTTTGTGCACCCGCGCATCGACTGCGATACATATCAAACACAAAAGAAAAGCAAAAAAGATTTTTTTCATATTCTTTACCCATTAATTTGAGGGCAAAGTTATGTTTTTTCTTTATTTTATGCAATATTTATGCAAGAAACTATGCGTTCGCTGAAGAAAAATGACCGTTGGTTGATTATTTTTGTGCAGATAGCGACAAAGCGCTACCTTTGCAGCGAAAAAAAACACATACACTTAGCAGACTACTATGAAGCACGTAAATTTCTTCACAATGCTTGCATCGCTGGCAATAATGACAGCCTGCACGTCGGATGACGACATACTGAACACTTATGTAGACAGCAACACATCAAATGCATCATCAACAATCACGGGCAAACTGAGCACCTTCGATATCAGCATCGACCAAAGCACCGCAGAACCCGCAACTGCCGCTGAAGAATACTTTCCCGAAGAGGAGGACGCGTTGGAAAGCAACGAGTTCACAAAAGAGGTGAACATTGACATGTCGAACCCCACAGCCATAACAGAAGACGGCGTGGAGGTGACGGTGGAGGACGGCCATGTAAAGGCTGATCACGGTACGACGAAGAAGGTGTGCTACGTGGTGAGCGGAACTACCACAAACGGTTCGCTGACTATCGTGGGCGAGAAGAAATATGCCGTAAAACTCAATGGCGTGAGTATCACCAATCCCGACTCCGCCGCGCTGAACCTGCTCTGTGGCAAACGTGCATTCATCATACTGGCCGAGGGTACGACAAACACTTTGAAAGACGGTACTTCGTCGAAGAACGACCACAAAGGTGCGCTCTACTGCAAGGGCAAACTGCTCTTCAACGGCAGCGGCGCACTGGCGGTGTACGGTAACTACAACAACGGCATACACTCAGCCGACTACATTGTATTCCGTACCGGCAATAATATATACGTAAAATCCACAGCCAACCACGGCATCAAAGCCAATGACGGCGTATTCATCAACGGGGGCATACTGAACATCGAAGTGTCTGCCGCAGCCGCCAAGGGTATCAACTGCGAGAACGACATAATCGTGAACGGCGGACGCGCCACGATACTGACCACCGGTGGCGGTACCTATGACACGGAAGAATACGAGGCTAAGGGCTCTGCCGGTATCAAGAGCGATGCCACACTGACGGTGAACGGCGGAGAACTGTGGCTCAAGAGCACAGGTGCAGGCGGCAAGGGTCTCAACATAGACACGGAAGGCTACTTCAACGGCGGCAAGGTATATATCGTCACCACCGGAGGACAATACAAGAGCAACAACGACACAGCATCACCGAAGGGCATCAAGGCGGACGGAAATATCAGCATCACAGAAGGCAGGATATGGGTGCGCACAGAAGGAACCAACGGCGAGGGTATCGAAACGAAAGCGGAACTCAGTATCACGGGCGGTGAAATGGCCTCGTATGCCTACGACGACGCCATTAACTCGAAGAGCACGATGACCATCAGCGGAGGCTACGTCTTTGCACAGGGCCGCAACAACGACGGACTGGATGCTAACGGCAACTGCTACATCAAGGGCGGCACCGTCTATGCCATCTGCTCCGGACAACCGGAAGTGGCCATTGATGCCAACACAGAGGACGGCTACAAACTATACCTCACGGGCGGAACTGTGGTTGCAATCGGAGGACTGGAGAGCGGCTCCAGTCTGACACAGGCATGCTATCAGGCCTCATCGTGGTCGGCAAGTACATGGTATGCGATGAGCGTGGGAGGTAATATTTTCTCCTTCCAGACACCCACGAGCGGCGGTTCGGGTCTGGTGGTGAGCGGAGCCTCACAACCCACTCTCCTCTCAGGTGCCGGCATCAGCGGCGGCACAACGTACTTCGGTGGTATAGCTGTCAGCGGAGCCACCGTGAGCAGCGGCACCACAGTATCGCTTTCCAGCTACACAGGCGGAAATGTAATGGGAGGAGGCGTAATGCCCGGAGGTCATTTCTTTCATTGAACATTGATAATGCATAATTCATAATTATGAAAAAGATTTTATTGACGTTGCTACTGTTTGCAGGTACGCTCTCTCTGGGGGCTGCACAGTACGACTATCTCGTGTTCACGCTAACGGACGGCACCACAAAGACCGTTGCAGCAGCAAACCTCACCATCTCGTTCAGCGACGGGAACCTCATTGCTGCGAGCGGCAGCGAGACACTGGCCACCCTACCCCTGGCACAGCTGATGCAGATGGAGTTCTCCACCGACGACCCGACGGGCATCACCACTCTCAGCACCAATACGCTGACAACCGACGAGGCCACCATCATATATGATATGAACGGGCGTCAGATACCCGCGGGTACTTCGCTCAGGAGCGGCATGTATATCGTGAAAACAAAGAGCAGAACCGTTAAAGTGTATATCAAATGAAAAAGATACTTACGATAGCAGCCGCCGTGCTTGCCATGTTGAGCGCAACGGCACAGACACTCAACGTGCAGCAGGGCACCGTGATATACCAGTTTCCCTCGTCCCAGACGGGTGTCATGACCTTTGACGGAGGCACGATGACCGTCATGGGCAAGACATTCGAGACCGGCAGCATCACAGCCATGTGGACCGACGAAACGGAAGTGACAAACAATCTGGTTTCCGTGGAATATAACGGCACTACAGCTAATGTTACGGTGGCAGGCAACGTGGCACAGTATGTAGAACCCACCGTCAGCGGAGCTCACGTCAGCATTGCACAGACCAACACGGACGCCGTGGACGAAGACGAGATTACCTATCAGCTTTCCGGAGCGACCACCGACGGAGAACTGACACTCAGCGGTTCGTATAAATGCACGGTGTCGCTCGCCGGTGTGACAATAACCAATCCCAGCGGTGCCGCCATAAACATCACCAACGGGAAACGCATCCAAATCAGCGCCAAGAACGGTACGGAAAACACGTTGACCGACGGTACGGGCGGCAGTCAGAAGGGCTGTCTCTACAGCAAGGGACAAGTACAACTGCAGGGTAAGGGTACACTCAACGTGGCCGGCAATACCAAGCATGCCATCAAGAGCGGTGACTACATTACCGTAAAGAATCTGACACTGAACATCACCAAGGCTGTGGGCGACGGTATCAGTTGCAACGAATACTTCCAGATGAAGAGCGGCACAGTGAGCATCAGCGGTGTGGGCGACGATGGTATACAATGCGACCTGGACGGCAACACCTCCACCGGTGAGACCACCGACCACGAGGACGAGGACAGCGGCAATGTCTATCTGGAGGACGGCACGCTTACCATCACCACTACGGCTGCGGCTTCGAAAGGAATCAAGGCTGCCGGCGACATGAATATCAGCGGCGGCACGCTGAACATCACCACAACGGGCACTGCAGCCTGGGACAGCGACGACAGCGAGGTGAAGGCATGTGCTGCGATAAGTGCCGACGGAAACATGACTGTCAGCGGAGGCACGCTGACACTGAAGAGCACAGGTGCCGGCGGTAAGGCCATCAGCGTGGACGGTACGCTGAACATCAGCGGCGGCAGCATCTCTGCCATCACCAGCGGATATATAGCCTACTGTTCAAGCACCAGCAACACCACCATCCGCACGACTACCAGTTCGAGCACCACCGAGCGTCTGGCTGACGCACTGAAGACATCACCGAAGGCTATCAAGGCCGACGGAGCAATGACCGTCAGCGGCGGCACGACCTACGCAAAGGCCAGCTACCACGAGGCTTTGGAGACCAAAAGTACGCTCGATGTGACGGGCGGTGTCATTTATGCCTATTCGTCTGACGATGCCATCAATTCCGCCAGCACTATGACACTCTCAGGCGGCTTCGTGGGAGGCTACTCCACCGGCAACGATGCCATCGACTCTAACGGCAACCTATACATCAAGGGTGCTACGGTATTTGCCTACACCACCAAGAGCAGCCCCGAGGTGGCTGTTGATGCGAACACCGAGGGCGGCTACAAGCTCTACGTACAGAGCGGAACGCTATATGCCTATCCGTCGCTCGAAAGCGGTTCATCGCTGACGCAGTCGTGCTACACGGCATCGCTCAGCACCAGTTATTGGTACTCGTTTACACAGAGCGGAACGGCCTTTGCGTTCAGCGTGCCCTACTCCGGCACATGGATTGTCTCAGGAGGCAACTCGCTCTACCGTGTATCGAAAAGCAGCGGCACAACCATCTTTGGCGAATACGGAGCTACCGACGCTATGGTAAGTAGCGGTTCATCAGTCACCCTCACGGCCTACACCGGCGGCGGAGGTGGTCAACCTGGCGGTGGCGGTATCCGTCCCTGGCACTGACCTTGACTACAACAGCTAACTACCATATCTACTCACAAAGACAATAAAACCGTACGGCTATGCGTTTCATATATTGGATGAAACAACATTCGCGACAGGAGAACGTCACGTATTTGGTGATGTGGGTCATGCTGTTCATGGCCCCCGTGTTAAGTATGTATCTCAGCATCGTCGGCGGCGGGCGCGACAGTTTCGACTGGCAGAAACTATGTTTCGCATGGCAGAAGTTTGCCTTGTTCCTCGCACTATTCCTCGTTCACAATTTTCTGTTGGCTCCCCTGCTCATTAATGGGCACAGCAGAGTGCGGTACCTCTCGCTGACGCTGCCCATCATAGCATGTTTCATCATCTACCAGTGCACTACTAGACCGGCGCTCCCCGAGAGGAAGCATCCTCCCATGGAGCATCGAATGCACCCGGACGGTCCACCAGACGAACCACGTATGGAACACCCAAAAGAGCCGCCGAGAGGGCACAAACCAAGACACGAACACGTGGGACCTCCGGCATTCATTGGCGAGCACGATATCGTGGCATCTGTAATCCTCATCCTGATGTTCGGTATGAACCTCGGTGTGAAGGGTTATTTCAAGAGCCGTGAAGACCGCAAACGAATGGCCGAACTGGAACACGAGAACTTGGAGCAGCAGTTGGAGTATCTGAAGTACCAGATAAATCCGCATTTCTTCATGAACACGCTCAACAACATCCATGCTCTCGTGGATATTGACCCGGAACAGGCAAAGGGCACTATCGTGGAACTATCGAAGATGATGCGGTTCATACTCTATGAAGGCGATAGAAACGGAGTGGTGCTCTCACGCGAGATGGAGTTCATACGCACCTACGTCACACTGATGCGTCTGCGCTACACCAATAAGGTGACAATAACGACGGATTTACCCTCTGAGGTGCCCGACAGGACAATACCGCCGCTGATACTTATCCCGTTTGTGGAGAATGCTTTCAAACACGGTATCAGTTATCAGAAACAGTCGTTCATTGACATCAAGGTGACGGTGCAGAACGGCAAACTGCGCTTTACCTGTCTCAACTCAAAGGCAGATAAGTCCAACGAAGAGAAAGGCGGCGTAGGTCTCAGTAATGTGCGCAAGCGTCTGGATTTGCTCTACGGACACAATTATACACTGAATATTCAAGACGAAGCAGAATCATATCGCGTTGAACTTCTTATTCCCCTCAACTCTTAACTTTTAATTTTTCACTCTTCACTCTCATGATACGCTGCATGGCCATAGATGATGAACCGCTGGCTCTCCGACAGATAGTCTCGTACATCGGCAAGGTGCCTTTCCTTGAACTGGCTGTCGAGTGTCAGAGTGCCGTGGAGGCCCGTCGCTTTCTGGAACAGGACACTGTGGATGCCATCTTCTGCGACATCAATATGCCTGACCTCAACGGTATGGATTTTATCAAGTCGCTCACGACGCCACCGCTCGTTGTATTCACTACAGCCTACGCGGAATACGCCGTGGAGGGTTTCGAGGTCAATGCCGTAGACTATCTGCTCAAACCTTTCGGTATGCAGGAGTTCCATAGAGCTGCTAACCGCCTGAAAGAGCGCATGCATAACAAATCAGATTATTCAGAACACTCTGATTCGTTGGAACAGAATGATACTATATTCCTAAAGACCGACCACCGCATCGTAAAAGTTGCCACCCATGATATCCGTTACATCGAGGCCATGAGCGAATACCTGAAGGTCTACCTGCGCAATGAGGCAAAACCCGTTGTCACACTACTGTCGATGAAGAAGATGGAAGAACGTCTGCCCTCCAATTTCATGAGAATTCACCGCTCGTATATCATCAATCTCAACGACATTCTGGAGGTGAATAAGAACCGCATCATAATGGATGCCGACACCTATCTGCCCATCGGTGATATGTATCGGGATACCTTCCAGAGCTACGTCGACACGAAGTTCCTCGGAAAGTAGGCCCCTCACTCCGCTGTTTCCGTAAATCTTGCAAAGCGACGTCCGTCGCGCTCTATTGTCTCGAAAAACATCTTCTCCGGACGTACCCAATAATGTCCCTCGCCGTATAGTGCCTGATAGACCACCATACGCTCCTGTGTCTCAGAGTCGAAAGCTGCATGAACATAGCGATATTTGCCACCTTTGAAGTGCCGGAAATATCGTGCTCTGTCTTCCGCTAAGGGGTATTGCTCCAACATATCCTCAATCAACGGAACATACCACGCGAGAACCTCGTCAGTTGTGGGAGTGTGGGCTCCGGGAAAGTGGAACGAATGAGTGTAGTGTTCCTGAAAGAGCGGTTCGAAGCGCGCCAACGTGTCCTGCTCTCCGAAGAGTCCCCAGACCCGGTCCTTATAATAAGGATTACAGCAGTCGAACTGCACATTCTCCATCTCTGCAAACTCATCTACGAGAGCCTCATCTATCACAAACTGCTGCCTACCGTCCATGCGCGGCGACTTGTACTCGTGTTCCCCCACTCTCTGTTTCAGGAACTCCGTCATCCTGAAATGCGGATTACCGAGCAAAGCAGGAATACCCACTACGGGTGCCAACATCTGGGCGTAGAACGAACCGCAACTGTTGCCCACCAGCAGGTCGGGCTTTTCCCTGTCGATGATTTCCCTTATATGCTCCAGAGCCTCCCTGGGATGCGTTGGAATATCCGGAGAGAGCACCGTTGCCCTACCCTCCAACGCCTGTCGTAAAGCATGTGCCGGCACACACTGTCCGCTGGCAAAGAATCCGTGAAGAAACAGTATCTTATTCATCGTTTAGAATCCTCCAAGCGCATTGTACAGATACGTGCCTCCAGCCTCATCACCTGTGTTTCGTATTTCACCTGTGCCTTTTCGCTGTTGTCGCTGCTGCCTCCGCATGCCGTCAGTATCACAGCGAGTGTCATTGCACCCAGCAAACGTACTTTCACGCCCATGTTGTTCATGATATTCTTTACTTTAGGCTGCAAAAATACGAAAAAAAGTTTTATATTCAATGCATAATTCATCATGTATAACACCTAATCACCTATTATTTCAACAAAAAACCGGAAAACCTCCTAACTCAAAACACTCAACTCTGATTATTTTTATTATCTTTGCAGAGGTAAAACGCGAAAAAACAAAAGAAATGAACACCTTGAAGAATATCATTACCATAGTTCTGACACTCGTCATCACAACGGTCGCAGGGGCCGTGGATCTGAAGCACTGCCGCATCATAGTGGGCGCACAGGATGATGCGCTGGTGAGGAAGATGGCAACGCTGCTCAGCGAGGACATCGAACGGGTAACCAGCAAGAAACCCTCCATCGGTATGCAGACCACGGGAGAAGGACCCGAGGTGGTGCTGGCTACAGTGGAGCACGCAGCGAAGATGTGCCCCGAGGCAAAGGCCGGAGAACTGCTGGGCAGCTGGGAACGATACAAGATAACGACACGCGGAAAGAGGCTCTGCATCGTGGGCAGCGACCCGAGAGGACTGGCATACGGAGTGATGCACGTGAGCCGGAAAATCGGTGTAAACCCGTGGTACTGGTGGGCTGACGTGCCAGTGGAGCACAGGGAGAAACTCGACTACAAGGAGAACTACACATCGGCATCGCCCAGCGTGAAATACCGAGGCATATTCATCAACGACGAGGACTGGGGACTCAAGCCATGGGCAGCAAAAAACTTCGAGAAGGAACTGAACGACATCGGACCGAAGACCTACGACAAGGTGTGCGAACTGCTGC
This sequence comes from Bacteroidaceae bacterium, assembly GCA_016292045.1. GTDB lineage: Bacteria > Bacteroidota > Bacteroidia > Bacteroidales > Bacteroidaceae > Physcousia. Next base: position 64,991 of record JAEEZX010000032.1, read on the forward strand.
TGCGTCTGAAGGCCAACATGCTGGCACCGGCAATGCACTCGTGCACAGGGGCCTTCTACAGTCACCCCGAGAGCCAGCGCGTGGCCGGAGAATGGGGCATCATGATAACCACAAGCCACTGCGAACCGATGCTGGTGAACAACGCAGCGCAATCCGAGTGGGACAGCAAAGTGGACGGCGAATGGAACTACCAGACGAACCGCGACAACATCTACCGCAAATTCGACAAGCGGCTGAGCGAGACGGCACAGTATGACAACATCTACACCACCGGCATGCGAGGCCTGCACGACGCAGCGATGATAGGTCCGAAAGACCCGAAGCAGAGGGCTGTGACGCTGGAAAAGGTCATCAGCGACCAGCGCGAGATACTGGAACGCCGCAAAGGGAAACCCGCCGCAGAGATACCGCAGATATTCGTGCCCTACAAGGAGGCGCTCGACGTATATGACGCAGGGCTGAAGGTGCCGGAGGATATCACCCTCGTATGGCCCGACGATAACTACGGATACATGAAGCGAGTGAGCAACGAACAGGAGCGCAGGAGAAGCGGACACAGCGGCATATACTACCACATCAGCTATCTGGGAGCACCGCACGACAACCTGTGGATAGCCACTACGGCACCCGTTCTGATGTATGAGGAACTGAAGAAGGCCTACGACTCGGGAGCCGACCGCTACTGGCTGCTCAACGTGGGAGACATCAAACCCATGGAACTGGAGATGCAGCAGTTCTTCGACATGGCGTGGGAACTCGGCGCATTCGACTACGAGAAGGCAAGGTTCTATCAGGCAAACTGGCTGGAGGAGTCGAAGTTCAAGGTTAAGGGTTCAAAGTTTCAGGAGATTCTTGACAAATACTATCAGCTGGCATGGCAGAGAAAACCGGAATTCATGGGCTACGAATGGGAATGGGACACGCCGGAGAACTCACGTCTGCACGACAGCGGTTTCTCATTCACCGACGGCACGGCACAGCAGCGACTGGCCGACTACAAGCGCATCAGCGACCAGGTGGACTCCATAGAAAAAGCCCTGCCGGAAGCATACCGGCCCGCATTATTCGAGATGCTGGGCTACAGCGTGAAGGGAGCATACCAGATGAACCGTAAGTTCCTGATGGCGCAGCTCAACCACGAAACCGGCAGCGCAGAGGCTGCACGCGAGGCAAAGGAGGCCTACGACAGCATACAGACGCTGACTGTGCGCTACAACACGCAGCTGGACGGCAAATGGAATCAGATGATGTCACAGATACCTCCCGGCTTGCGGGCGAAATACCAGTTGATGCCCGAACTGACAGATGTTGCCACCGATGCCTATCGTCTGCCCGACTACCAGAGGTACACCACACTGCCCCGCCGCGTGGATATCTGCACCATGAAGGCAGAAGCTCCCTTCCGCATCGTGAGGGGCATCGGCACCGACTGGGTGGCCCTGCAGATGGGCGAACCGATGGACGACGTGCAGGATCCCGGAAGCCTCTCCTCCGCACATCACGACATACCTCTCACAATGGATGCCGCCGAGGGAGACAGCGTGCAGTTGTGCATATCGGTGGTGCCCTTCTGGCCCGTAAGCAAAGAGCGTAGCAACCGTCTGGGAGTGAGTCTCGACGGCTGCGAACCCGTGGTGTGCGAGAACAGGTTCAAGGAATGGGGATTCTCGTGGAAACTGCAGGTGCTGGAAAACCGCCACGACTTCCTCGTGACGCTACCGGTGAAGAGCTCGCAGAAAGCACACACGCTGACGCTCATCATGGGCGACCCGGGACAGATGGTGCAGGGCATCAGTTATAAGACGATAAACAAATAAAAACGGCAAGGTTATGAAAGTTCTACTCATCAACGGCAGCCCGCGGGCAAACGGCAACACACAGCTCGCACTGAGTGAAGTGGCAAAAGTGCTCAACCAGGAAGGTGTCCAAACCGAAATCATCCATATAGGGAAAGGACCCTCACAGGGATGCATCGCCTGCGGATGGTGCGGCAGAGAAGGCAAGTGCACATTCAACGACGATGTCTACTACAGGATATGGCGCACGGTGAAGGACGGCATCGACGGACTGATAATAGGTACGCCCGTCTACTACGGAGGACCCAACGGTTCACTCTGCGCTCTGCTCGACCGCGTGTTCTACTCCATGGGCAGAGACCTTGAATACCTGCCTGCCGCCAGCATCGCCGTATGTCGCAGAGGAGGTGCCGTGGGAGCTACAGAGCGCCTCAACAGATACTTCGCGCTGATGAAGATGCCGATTGTCAGTTCGCAATACTGGAACATAGCCTACGGACAGACACCCGGACAGGCGGCACAGGATGCCGAAGGAATGCAGACAATGAGGACGCTGGGGCAGAACATGGCTTGGCTCATCAAGCGCCTCGATGTGCAGAAGGAAGGGCATCCCGCAGCCGAACAGCGCGAGTGGACTAATTTCGTAAGATAAAACAAAAACGCAAAAAACACTACAAGATATGAAAAAGGCAATCATAACATCGGCAGCTCCCTCTGCCATCGGTCCCTACAGTCAGGCCATAAAGGTGGGCAGCTTCGTCTACACCTCCGGCCAGATACCCATCGACCCCGCCACGGGACAGTTCGTGGAGGGCGGCATCGAGGCACAGGCACGCCAGTCGCTGCTCAACGTGCAGGCAATACTCAAGGAAGCAGGAGCAACGATGGACAACGTGGTGAAGACCACTGTATTTCTCGCCGACATGAACGACTTCGCTGCGGTGAATGCCGTCTATGCAGAATTCTTCACAGAACCCTTCCCCGCCCGCTCTGCCGTAGCGGTGAAGAGTCTGCCAAAAGGCGCACTGATAGAGATAGAGGTAGTGGCCGAGGTCTAAAGCCCCACAGCCTGACGATAAGCCAGGAGTTTGTTATGGTAGTCGGCAAAGGCGTCGGCATATTTGTCGCACGACTGCTGATACAGCATCTGAGCCTCAAGAAGGTCGGTCATCCTTGACGTGCCAGCCCGATAGTAGTCGCGATTGAGGCGGAGATTCTCCTCTGCCTGTTCGATGCTGCTCTTCGCTATCTGGAGCTGCTGATAGGATTCCACCACATTGTTCCACGCATTCTGCATGCCTATCTTAATCATCTCCGCATTATCGGCAAGCTGTTCCTGAGCCTTTCTCTGCTCCAGTTTGCGACGGCGGATGGCATACGAACCACCCCACCAGTCCGAAAGAGGCACGCTGACGGTGGCGTATATCATACCGAAATTATGGTCGGTGTCCAAGAGGTCGTGATAATTGTAGCCCGCACCGACAGCCACAGTGGGAAGATTCTCTCCGATGGTCATCTTCCTCTGTAGGGAAGCGGCCTCCACCTGCTTGTTCATCAGTTTGTACTCAGCACGTGAGAGGAGCGCCTGCTCGTGGTTCTGCTTCTCCATAAGAGGCGAGGCGACATCCGAATCGTAGGTGATGACAAAAGAGGTGTCGCGCAGTCCGCAATACTGCGAGAGAAGCTGGCGCATGAAAGAGAGATTGTTGAGCAGGGTGAGTTTATGGCTTGCCACCTCATTCTGGCGCAACTGCACCTGCAGCATATCGTTGCGCAGCGCCACACCGGCTCTCAGCGCCACATCCACATCCTTACGCACATCTGCCAGCAGGGCCTCCACAGCGAGAACAGTCTTGAGCTTTTCCTGCATCGTGGCCACCTGCCAGAAATACGACTCCGCCGTCCGCTCCACCTCGTTCTCCGAGAGTTCCATCTTCAGGCGGCTGACATCCTCCCCCACTCTGGCGAGGCGGTTGCCATAGACTATGCGTCCGCCGGTGAATACGGGTTGTGTAGCCATCACCGAACCCATCATACCGTTCTTGAGCATCGTCATGGTGATGGGCGTTCCCATTGCGGCGAGAGCACTTGCGGGAAGCATTTGTGCAAGAGCCATACTCATATCCGTGGGCAGCATCTCAGCAGGATTCACGGAGAGCTTGGCCATACCGTTGTTAGTGTTGAAGATGAACCCTCCGGCACTAATACCTGGGAAATACTTCGTGAACGCCTCCTTGCGCTGTTGCCTGGCAGCCTCCATGTCGTAGCGGGCGGAGCGCACCGCAATATTGTTGCACAGAGCCGAATCCAGAACCTGCGCCAGGGAATACTGCCGCTGAGCCGTCACCGCGGCGCTGCAGCACACCAGACAAATGATTATCGATATTGTCTTTTTCATGATTACTTCGTACTAACCTTCCAATAGATAACGGGGAGCATGGTCACCACCATGATGAGCGAACCGATGCCACCCGCAAAGATTGTCACACCGACAGGCATCCAGAACGACGACTGCGCTATAATCATCGGCACCACACCGACGGCAGTAGTGGCCGTGGTGAGGAAGATGGGCACCATACGACGCTTGCCGGCTTCGTAGGCAGCCTGCTTCACGGCATTGTTGTAAGCCTCGCGGTCCACCGTCCAGTCGCCGTGCTTCGCCACATACTTCTGTATGAGGTCGATGGCGTGCTCGAAGATGAGTATCTCGTTACGCATGATGATACCCATGAGGGTGATGAGTCCGAAGATGGATGTCAGACCCAGAGCACGGTTCATGAGACCGAGACCGATGAGAGCACCCGGCATCATCAACGAAAGAGCCGCCATGCATACCATCGTGATACCGTATTTCTTGAAATTGAACAGCAGGAAGAAGAAGACAATAATCATGGCAATGGTGATACCAGCCACTATCTGCGGTATGGCCTCATCGCCGTATTCCATCTCGCCTCCCACCTCTGCGCGCACACCCTGCGGGATGTCTGTCTCCTCTTGCATGATACGGGCTATCTCGCGCTCGACGGGAGCCGTGTAAATGCCCTGCACGAACTCTGCCGTCACCGTGATGCAACGCTCACCGCCACGATGCACTATACGGCTTTCGCTCCACTGCGGCTGCACGGAGGCTATCTGACGCAGAGGCACGGTGGTGTTGGCACTGTGGAGACCCGCCGACAACAGCGTCGTGGGAGAAGCAATACCCAGATTCGCCACTTCGGAGAATGTCATGTCGGCATCGTCTTTAACGATGATGGGCAATTCGTAGTCGCCCTCCCATATCTGACCCACACGCAGATCTGCAGAACCGGCACTGAGAGCCAGCTGAGCCGTGGTGCGCGTGATACCGAGACGGGCAGTCTCCACGGGATCGAGCTTCACATTGATGATGGGATACGGCTGCATGTAGTCGGTGTGCACCCACTCTAGTTCGGGCATCTGACGCATACGCTCCATAAGACGCTCTGCCACCACATGGAGGGAATCCAGATTGTCGCCATAGAAGCGGTATTCCAGTTCCGTCACCTCAAGATAATCCAGTCGCTTGAATTTAACGTAGGCATTGGGGAATGCGTCGCTCAGCATGGCCTGATACTTCGCCAGGAGGTCGAGAGTGGCATGCTGGGAACTGGTGTTGACAATGAACTGAGCGTAGTTGTCACCCGCCATCTGAGGAGCATAGACATCCATGAAACGTGGTGAGGAGCAACCTATGAAACCGGTGATATTCGTGATACGCTTATCCTCCTTCAAAGCATTGTAGACGGAATCCGCCACAAGTTCCGTTTCCGCAAGTCCCTTGCCGTCGGGCAGATATATCTCCACGGCAAACTGCTCGCGGTCGGCATACGGGAAGAGACGCACCTTCAGGAGCGGCACTATCAGGCACGACGCCAGAATGACACAAAGTCCCAACAGCATCGTCATCCACGGACGACGGAAGGTCCAGTCGAGCACACGGTCGTAAACACGCTGCACCCACTTGGTGATGGCATTTCCGCCCGTGGTCACCTTGCCCGGTCGGATTATCATAACCTCCAGGAACGGGATTACCGACACCGCCAGCAGGAGCGACACCATCAGATTTATGGTGATGGTCCACGGGAAATCCAACAGAGCGTCGAGGAGCATACCCCTCATCGTTATCAGGAACGGGAAGAATATGGCACAGATGCAGACGGTGGCAAGCATCATCGGCATGAAATACTGCTTTGCCGAGTCGATAGCAGCCCGCTTCGGTTCGTAGCCCTTGTCGAGATACTCCAGATAGCCGTCTATCACCACAATGGAATTGTCCACTATCATACCCAGAACGACTATCAGAGCCGCGAGGGTTACGATATTCAGGTCGATACCCACGATATACATAATGGAGACGGAGACAAACGTGCTCAGAGGTATTGTCACCGCTGCCACAATAGCAGAGCGCAGAGGGAAGAGCACCATCATCACGAGGATGATTATCAGCATGGAGATGAGCAGATCGCGCAGGAAGTCGCTGACACTCATACTCACCACCTTCGGTTTGTCGGCAATACGTGTCACCTTGACATCCTCCGGCAGTTCGTTCTTGCGGAATTCGTCAAGCACCCGGTCCACTTCCCTGCCGTACTGCACCACGTTGTTGCCGGGTGTCATTTCCATAGAGAGCAGGACACAGGGATGCCCGTCCTGTTCGATGCGGCTGGCAGTGGGTTCGTATTCCCTCACCACCTTGGCAACGTCCCTCACACGTGTCACCTTACCGGTGGCCGGGTCGGAGAATATTATCTGGTTGGCAATCTCCTCCTCGCTGTTTTCCGTTGTCTCCACATGAATGGGTATCTGCTGGTCATCGTCGCTGATGCCGCCGCTCATCGTAGTGATACCCTGAGCCTGCAGACGGGAGAAAAGGAATTGCTGGCCGATACCGTAAGCCTGCAGGCGCTGACGGTCCACGTAGAGCGATATCTGTTCCTTACGGTCGCCGAAGAGTTTTACGTTGGCAACAGAGGGAATGCGACGCAGACGGTCGCTCAGGTCGTCGCTGTAGGATTTCAACTCACGGTAACTGCGCCGGTCGCTCTCGATGGCAATCAGCAATGCGGACGTATTGCCGAACTCATCGTTCACTATGACTGCCAGCACGCCAGGCGGCAGCTGCATCTTGAAGTCGTTAATTCCGTGCTTTATCTTGCTCCAGACCTCATCTTTGTTGTTCACGTCATCATTCAGTTTCACCATCACGATGCACATGCCGTTCTGAGAGGTTGTGGTGGTCTTCACGCGGTTCACCTCCCCGAATGTGAAGAGATAGCGCTCCAGGGGACGTGCCACCTGCTGCTCCACTTCCTCTGCCGTAGCACCTGGACATACAGCCACTACAACACCCTGACGTATAGTAACCTGCGGGAATTCATCCTTCGGCATATCCCACATACCGAAGATACCCAGCACGAACAGGATGCCTATGACAAGCAGCGATATCGGGTAGTGCTCCAACGGCCATTTCAGCCAGTTCATCTTATCTCCCATCCCAACTCTAATCTATCAATTATCAATTCTCAATTGTCAATTCTCAAAACACCACCATGGTGCCTTCACTCAGTTTCTGGTAGCCCTCCACGACTATGCGCTGACCGGCATCTAGTCCGCTCTCCAGAGATACGGAATTCCCGTGCGTCGCACCGATGGTGACTTCCGTCCGATGGGCAGTACTGTCCTTTGCCACAGTCCATACGAACAACGTACCGTCGGCCTTTCTCTGCACTGATGTCACAGGTATCAAGCATTTAGCGGCATCCCCGCCTTTATCGTCCATAAACCTGACACTCGCCACCATTCCCGGCAACAGTTTGCGTCCGCTGTTCGCCACATTGATGCGTATGTCGTAGGTGTGAGTCAGGGCATCTGCCTGCACACCTTTTTCGATGCGCCCTCCCTGATAGCTTTCACCTACAGCATCCACCTGAATCAGCGAAGGAGTGGCAGTATTAATGTCTCTTATCTCAGTTTCCGGTACGGACACTTTCACCTTCACACTGCTGATATCGAGGATACTCACCACAGCCTGTGATGGCATTGCTGTCTCACCGGCACCGACCAGCTTACGACCTATCACACCGCCAACGGGAGCTGTAAGGCGGCAGTCTGCAAGATTCTTCTTAGCCACCTCGAGTTGCGCTGCAGCCTGAGCCACCTTGCTCTGTATCTCCACCCACTGGGCTTCTGTAAGCGAACCGCTGTCGTGGAGCATACCATAGCGCTGCAAAGCATCGTTGGCATGAGTCATCGAAGCCTCCGCACCGCTGAGCACGTTACGGGCCTGCGTATCGTCCATTTCTGCAAGCAACTGACCTTGACGCACCTCTTGTCCTTCGCTGACATAGACGCGCTTCACCACTCCCATTCCCGTGAAACTCACTGCTGTAGCTTCACGTTCCTCCACAATACCCACATAGGTTTGGCCACTTCCATCCACACCATGCGACACCACTTGTGTCTTCACTCTCGTCGGGGACTTGCTCCGCTGCTCCTTTCTGTCCCCACAGCTACTGATGACAAAGACCATCAGCAGCAATAAGATGCTTCTGTTCATCACGGTATTATACGATTTACGGCGACAAATATACAATTATTTATTATTAAAAACGCATTTTTAATGATTATAACACAATAAAATAGAGTTTTTTCATACTTTTGCAGCCGAAATGACAAAAGAACACATATATAAACTCCTTAGAGAGGAGAACATAGAATTTGAGCTAACAGAGCACGAACCGCTGTTCAGTATGGACGAAGATAAAGAATGCGCCCTGCCCCACCCCGAATCGATGGCGAAAAACCTCTTCGTACGCGACAAGAAAAAGCGATGCATCGCACTTATCACAGTGAAGGGCGACAAGAGGGTTGATCTGAACGCGTTCAGTCTACGACAAGGACTCAAAAGACTATCATTTTCAACAGCAGAGATGCTCGATGAAATCATGCATTTAAAGCCCGGTTCCGTGACTCCTTTCGGACTGCTCAGTAAAGAGGCTGAGCGCGTAGAATTCTACTTCGACGAGGACTTTATGGGGGGAATAATCGGAATACATCCCTGCGACAACACCGCCACCGTGTGGATGAAAACAGATGACCTCCTGCAACTGTTAGCTGCAAGAGGCCATCACGCCCATATTACGAAGATTGACAGGAAAGAAGACTAGAGAGGATAATCCTCGAAGGCGTAAAGTACTGTGGAAAGATAGCGTTCGCCTGTATCGGGAAGAAGTACGACAATCTTCTTGCCCTTATTCTCAGGACGGAGAGCCACCTGTGAAGCTGCGTAGAGAGCGGCACCGGCAGAAATACCTACAAGAACGCCTTCCTGCTGTGCTATCTCACGACTCGTGCGGATGGCATCGTCGTTCTCCACATCAAACACCTCGTCGATAAGAGCACCATCGTAGTTCTTGGGAACAAAACCGGCACCGATACCCTGAATCTTGTGAGGACCGCTCGGCTGGCCGTTGAGAACAGCAGAACTCTTCGGTTCCACCGCAATTGCCTGCACTTTGGGATTCTGCTCCTTGAGATACTTTGCCACACCGGAAACCGTACCGCCCGTACCTACACCGGCTACGATGATATCCACCTTGCCGTCGGTCTGATTCCAGATTTCTGGACCTGTGGTCAAATAGTGCCTCTCGGGGTTTGCGGGATTCTCAAACTGCTGCAAGATAACACTGCCAGCGATGCTGTCGCGAAGGGACTCCGCCTCCTGAATAGCACCCTTCATGCCGTCCTTACCAGGAGTGAGACGTACCTCTGCACCGTAAGCCTTCACGAGATTGCGACGCTCCACGCTCATCGTGTCGGGCATCGTGAGAATCAAGTGATAACCCTTCACTGCGGAGACGAGAGCCAGGCCAACACCCGTATTACCACTGGTTGGCTCAATAATTGTTGCTCCGGGTTTGATGATACCTCGCTTCTCGGCATCCTCGACCATTGCGAGAGCAATCCGGTCTTTCACGCTGCCACCGGGGTTGAAATACTCTAACTTGGCAATCAAAGGAGTTTCGATACCCTTACCTTTTGAAAATTTGTTGAGCTCCAAAACAGGTGTATTACCAATGAGCTCCGTGAGTTGTTTTGCAATCTTAGCCATAATTTTCTTATTTTTTAGTTTGTTGTTTTCTGTTTTACACTACAAAAATACGAAGAATTATTGTATCATTAATAAAATTCGCCGTGATAGTTATACTTTATCCAAGGCTTGCGCCAAATCCTCTATAATATCATCGATATGTTCCGTACCGATACTCAGACGTACGGTAGCCGGCGTGATGTGCTGTTCGGCCAGTTCCAGCTCGCTCAGTTGTGAGTGGGTGGTGGTGTAAGGATGTATCACGAGACTCTTCACATCAGCCACATTCGCCAACAGGGAGAATATCTGCAATGAGTCAATGAAACGCCAAGCTTCCTCCTGACCGCCCTTCACCTCGAAGGTGAATATACTTGCACCGCCATTGGGGAAATACTTCTGGTAGAGCGCGTGGTCGTGATGACTGGGGAGAGAGGGATGATTCACTCTGACCACTTTGGGATGGTTGGCGAGGAAATCCACCACCTTGAGGGTATTCTCCACGTGACGTTCCACACGGAGACTTAATGTCTCAACGCCCTGCAGGAGGATAAACGCGTTGAAAGGCGAGATAGCAGCACCGGTGTCGCGCAAGAGTACGGCACGGATGCGGGTTACATAGGCCGCAGCACCTACAGCGTCGGCAAAGACGATACCGTGATACGAGGGATCGGGCTTTGCAAGTGTGGGGAACTTTTCGGGATTAGCCTTCCAGTCGAACTTACCGCCGTCAACAATGACACCGCCGAGAGATGTGCCGTGACCGCCGAGGAACTTGGTAGCAGAATGTACCACGATGTCGGCTCCGTGCTCCAAGGGACGGATGAGATAAGGCGTGCCGAAAGTATTGTCCACAATAAATGGGATACCGTGTTTGTGGGCCACTGCAGCTACGCCCTCAAGATTGAGAACATCGCTGTTGGGATTACCGAATGTTTCTGCATACACAACTCTCGTGTTAGGTTGGATCGCAGCTTCCAAGGCCTCGAGGTCATTCACGTTTACAATAGTGTTGGTGATGTCCTGAGTGGCCAGAGTGTGGGTAATCAGGTTATATGAACCACCATACAGATTATCGGCAGCTACAATGTGATCGCCGGCCTGCACAATATTCTGCAGGGCATAGGTGATAGCAGCGGCACCGGATGCTACGGCCAGTCCAGCCACACCACCCTCGAGAGCAGCCACACGATCCTCGAACACACTCTGAGTGGAGTTCGTCAGACGACCGTAGATATTACCTGCATCACGAAGACCGAAACGGTCGGCAGCGTGCTGGGAGTTGTGAAACACATAACTTGTGGTCTGATAAATGGGCACTGCACGGGAATCTGTTGCGGGATCTGCCTGTTCCTGTCCGACATGCAACTGCAGTGTCTCAAAGCGATAGTTGTTCTTGTTACTCATAGTCTTCTATTAATTTAATTGGTTTATATTATCGATTTTTACTTTCCTTTATTTATTATATGCTTTGTCCGAGCCGCGTTTTAGAACTTTTGACGCTGCAAAGGTACGGCAGTTTAAAATTTCTTCCAAATTTTTTGCTTATTTAAGATTTATTTTCTACTTTTGCGGCGTAGAAAGAAAATCTTTCCAAGAGAGAACACGAAACCGACGTCCAACAGAAAATCTTTCCAAGAAATGAACGCAAATCTTGACGAAACCGACCTGCAAATACTGAAAACACTGCAGAGAAATGCAAAATTAACCACAAAAGAACTGGCAGATGCAGTAAATTTGACCCCTACTCCCGTCTTCGAGCGACAAAAAAGGCTGGAACGGAAGGGTTATATCAGAAAATACATCGCCGTACTCGACCCCGAAAAACTGGATTTGGGACTGTTGGTATTCTGTAAGGTGAAGCTCAAACAGATAAACCACGAGATTGCGGATGCTTTCACACGACGAATCATGCACCTTCCAGAGGTGACGGAATGCTACAACACATCCGGTGCTTACGACTACCTATTAAAAGTGCGCGCACGCGACATGAAACAATATCAGGAATTTGTACTCACAAAACTGGGAGACATCGACTCCGTGGGTTCAATAGAGAGCACTTTTGTCATGAGCGAGATAAAAAACATACACGGTATAAACATCTAAACATAAAAACTATGAAAAAGACAACATTCTGGATTCTGGCGAGCATCTTCGCAGTGGGATGCGCTCTCACCGCATGTAACGGAAACGCAGAGGAACCCCAAGAATCGGACGACAGCAGCGACTTTGTCACGATAACGGACGTAGTTCCCGACGTAATACTGGAAATACGTTATTTCTCAACCTACAATTTCGTGGGCAAGCGCATCGACGGATATCTTCAACCCACGGCACTGCTCACCAAAAGAGCTGCCGACAGCCTGAAAGCGGTGAGTGACGACCTCGTGCGTCACGGATATCGGCTGAAAATATACGACGCATACCGTCCTCAGTGCGCCGTTGACCATTTCGTGCGCTGGAGCAAGGATGTGAACGACACGCTGATGAAGAAATATTTCTATCCCGACCTCGACAAGAGTGTGCTGTTTCCGCAATTGTATATATGTGAACGCAGCGGACACACACGCGGTTCGACGCTGGACCTCACCCTCTTCGATATGAACAAAGAGAAGGAAGTGGATATGGGAGGCACCTTCGACTGGTTCGGAGAAGAAAGTCATCCCGACTTCTCAGGCGACCCGGAGACATTATATTTCGATCCTGAAGGAGGACTGACAAGCGAGCAGTTCTACAACCGTATGATGCTGCGCGCAGCAATGATGCGACACGGCTTCAAACCATTCCCCACGGAATGGTGGCACTTCACCCTGGAGGACGAACCCTATCCCAACACCTACTTCACCTTCCCTGTGAAGCAACTGCAGGAAAAGTAATCAGGCATCGAAATCCACAGGGCGGAACTGCCTCTGCTCCTCGCTGTACACGTAATCGTACTGACGGAGATACTGTTTGATGGAATCTGCGGTCTCATCGAAGTTATCGCACAGCGATTCCAAGGAGTCAAACTCCCCGTCACGCAGGAGCATATTGACGCTTGACACGAGTATTGCCGGGTCTTTGGGTAAGTAATCCATAATCTTTTTATCCTATACTGGTGACGACATCCCTGAGTTCTGACATATCGTCGATAACATAATCCGCTCCTGCCTCCAGAAGCTGTTCCCGAGAGGAATTACCGAAATTCACGCCGCAAGTGTGAGTGCCGGCATTCCTTCCCATAAGAATGTCCACAGGCATATCACCTACGACAAGGGCATTCTCCGCTTCCACTCCCGTTGCAGAAAGAATACGCATAACAGGTTCTGCATCCGGTTTGTGATTCACCACATCCTCACTGCCCACAATCTGCGAAAAGGGAACCGTCTCCGCCATCTCTGCAAGCAGGATATGCAGGGAACGCGACGAACGCGACGTAGCGACAGCAACATCAAGACCCTGTTCACGAAGCCACGAGAGCGTCTCCCGCACGTGAGGAAACCACGACGGCGTCAGTTTCTTGCGATTTATCTCGAAGATACGCCGGTATGTTGCCGCACATTCTTCTGCAAGCCCCTCACCGCCCTCCGGGAATAATGCACGAAACGCATCTTCCAGCGTGAGTCCAATGACAGACGTGCATTCCGCCTCGTCCTTCACTGGAAGCCTCATCTGACGCATCGTCTCCTGCAAAGTGTTCACAATGACGCGACACGTGTCTGCCAATGTGCCGTCGAAATCAAAAATAACAAGTTGAAGGGCTGTAACGCTCATGAATTGCAGTCTGATAATCACTCACGCCTTGGTGACCCCGATGGGACTCTAACCCATGACACTCAGAACCGGAATCTGATGCTCTATACAACTGAGCTACGGGGCCGTGAAGCCGGGAGAACGGGTGTCTCCCGCTATATTGTTACATCTGTTTGAACCAATTAGTAATCTGACGGAACAGGAAGTTGCGGGTGTTGCCGCCCGAAATACCGTGATTGCGGTTTGTGAAATCTATCTGATAGAAATCCTTGTCGGCCTGAACGAGAGCCTCCACATACTCTGCCACATTACGGTAATGGACATTGTCGTCGGCAGTGCCCTGGCAAATGAGCAGACGACCGGAAAGCTTCGAGGCACGCGAGATGGGATTATCTCCGTATCCGTCGGGATTTTCCTTGGGAGTACGCATGAAACGCTCTGTGTAGATGGTATCATAGTAGCGATAGCATGTCACAGGAGCCACAGCCACACCGGCAGCGAAGACCGGCCTGCCCTCCGACATACTCATCAGAGTACAGTAGCCTCCATAGCTCCATCCCCATATGCCGATTCTGCTCTTATCCACATACGGTTGCTGACCCAGCCAGAGAGCCGTCTCCACCTGGTCTTTTGCCTCCAGAAGTCCGAGGTGCTGATAGGTCTGCTTTTCAAACTGCGCACCGCGACCGCCTGTGCCGCGTCCGTCAACGCAGACGCAAAGGAAACCCTCCTGAGCAAGATACTCCTCGTAGAGACATCCCCCCATATTGCCGGCGCTCCATGAGTCAACGACCTGCTGCACACCGGGACCTGAATACTGGAACATCACTACGGGATAGCGCTTTGAAGCAGAGAAGTCTGCGGGCTTCACCATCCATCCGTTAAGTGTCACACCCTCAGATGTGGTAAACGAGAAGAATTCTTTCTTGCCCAAACGCTGCGAAGACAGTTTGCCGACAAGGGCTGCGTTGTCCTCCAGCACTTTGAATTCCTTACCGCTGCCGCCGTCACAGAGCGTGAAGACGGGAGGTGTGTCGATATTGCTCCACTTGTTGAGGAAATACTTGTAGTTGGCAGAGAATACAGCCTTGTTGGTGCCTTCCTTCTGACTCAGTTTCTTTGCCTTTCCCTTACTGTCACTAACGAAAACAGCTTCACGCAGAGGACTTCCGTCCTTGGCAGAGTAATACGTATTGCCGGTCTTCGCATCGTAGCCGTAGAACTCCACAATGGGCTGGTCGCCGGAAGTCAAGGCACGGGATGCACCACCGTTGATACTGCAATGATACAGCTGTGCCGTGCCGCTCTTCTCACTTTGGTAGATAAAGCCGTCATTCACCACACGGATACCCGAATAAGTCATTTCGTTGATATAAGGCTTCACCTCATCGGTGAGTATCAGACGGCACTCCGTAGAACGCGGATTGCAGACATAGACGCTGAGCTGGTCCTGATGACGGTTCTGCGTGAGACATACTATCTTCTCGGGATGCGACGTGGAAAGAATGCGGGGCACATATCCATCCGCTTCCACGGGGAGCTGCAGCTTGCGCGTCACACGGCTCTTAATATCAAAAGAATGAACAGACACCCTACTATTGGTCTCTCCTGCCATGGGATACTTGTATTCAAAGCGTCCGGGATATGTGAGATATTCCTTGCGCTCGGAATTCATACCCTTGTACAGGGGGAAACTATAGAGAGGCACCTCGCTCTCATCGAATCGTATCCAGCAAATCATCGATGCATCGGCATTGAAGCAGAAAGCACGTGCGAAGACGAACTCCTCCTCATACACCCAATCGGGCTTGCCGTTTATGACATTGTTCATCTCGCCGTCCTTCGTAATCTGGCTCTCCGAGTTGTTGAAAAGCAGTTTCACAAGGAAAATATTACCCTCTCTCACGAATGCCACCATGTATCCGTCGGGGCTCCACAGAGGCTGCTCCTGAGCTCCTCCCTCGGAAAGGGGTGCAAGAGTCTTGTTCTTTATATTGTAGATATACCACTTTCCTTTGCCCGAACGACGGTATATCTGCTCGTGCTCCGTCTCCAGAAGTATGTTGTCACCCTTGGGAGAAATGATATAGTTGTCTATCTTGTCAATGCGTACACGTCCCCTGACGGCATCCACATCGAAAAGAGTCTCCTGTTCCTTACCATCCTTGAAACTGCAGCGCACAATACGCTTGCCGTCCTCAACACGCGCATAGCTCTCTCCGTCCGGAAGCGGATTCACCCCCTCTATATCCTTAGCGCGGTACTTACCGGAAGTAAGGTCCTTGAGATTGAGCTGGGCCATGACGGAAGAGGTCGCAAACAGCGACAGGAACGCAAACAGCAGACTTTTAAAACGCATATTTATTCTGATTTTGGGCACAAAGGTACGAAAAATTTTTCAAATTACTTTACATTCACCTTGAGAGGCTCCTTCAGAGCACGCACTTTTGCATCCAAAACGGCCTTCCACACACTCATTGTGGACACATCATAACCACTCCAGCCACTGCCGAACCAATAATTGAAGACATTACTCTTCTTCCCGGCATTCACACCGACAACATGCCCGATTCCTCCGGCAGCCTTTTCCGCGAGGGGAAGGTATTTCATTGTCACCTTGTCGGGATAGAGACATGCCAGATACACCTGACCGTTCTGTCCGCGCGGGGTGTCCATTGCGTCAGAGTAAGCCACATAACCGTTCTTCCTGTCTATCACATAAGCATCCGGCTGGCTCTCGTGCACCACAATACCTGACACTATCTGGCTGCCTTCCGGCATACCTTCGTAGCGCACCTCGCAAAACGCCATGTGGTCGCCCTTGTCCTGTCGTATGCCGCGCGTCTCACGCACTCCGTTCTGCTCGTACATCTTTTCCTCCACGGCAAAACGCAGCGGACCGTTCTCCAGTATCTGCACCTCCTGCCACACATCCGGCATCACGAGCGAACCGTCCTTAGCCATCAGCGCCGGAGCACCCGCACCAAGGGTCTTGCCCACTGTGTATGCATCCATACCCTGCCCCTTGTCGCGATGATAAGTATAGACATCACGGTGTATCTGTGCCCATTCGCCACCGCGTCCCTGGCGCTTCAGTCCTTCGTTCACGCCATAGGAGGTCAGCTCGTTCTGATACAACTGGTCCTGAATGGGAGCAGGCTGGTTTTTGCAGAACAGGTCAAAGCCCGTCACACCCTTGCCGTGCATCTTCGGTCCGTAGAAACGCCATGCGTTCCTGTCTGTTTCCCAGGTGAGGTCGTCCTCCCTGTTGGGATACACGCGACCGTTGGCATCCAGACGGTAGTATTTGGGTTCGCCCGTCACGATGCGGAATGTCTGAGTGCTGCGGGGAGCCACCTTTACATACACAAGAATCTGGTCAAACTGACGTTCGCTGTCGTAAGTGATCTGATAGGGCTGCTCCACTCCGTCGCCGTCCAGCACGATGAACTGACGGCCGCCGCCTATACCCAGGCGTGCAAATACTGTTTCTGCATCAAGACTCACAACTTCCTCGCGGTTGTCCGCCGTGGTATTTTCCACGGAGAAGGACATCTCGCGTGGAGAAACTGCCAGACGCGGTGCTCCCGGACGCTTTTCCTGTGATGCTGTACCGTCCACGTAGCGCACTCTCTCACAGGCAGCCAGAAGCCATGCACCCGTACCGAACGGAGCCTGGGATTTTGCATCCACTATACGCGTAGGATCAGGTTTTTCGCCTATCGGCTGCACATAGCCGACGCTGCCGTCTTCCTGAAGTGCTGTGCCGCGCAGGTATTTCCATGCCTTCTCAATGACATCCGAATACTTTGCCCTGTCGAGATAGCCGTGATTCACGCCCCACTCCAGTCCGTAGCAGAAGAATGCCGTGCCGGATGTCTCCGGACCGGGAGCATCGCCCTCGCACAGCATCGAACGGCTCCAGTAGCCGTCAGGACGCTGGCAGCGTGCCACACCTTCCGCCAACTGCTGGAAGCGCTTCACGAAGAAATCCTTGTGTTCCCAGTCGGCCGGCACATCGGCCAGCACCTTGGCCAGTCCGGCCAGCACCCAGCCGTCTCCGCGTGCCCAGAAGCTCTTTCCGCCGTCGCACGAGGTCTTCACCTTGGGCCATATATACTTGCCGTCCCTGTAATAGAGCTGCGCCTCCGCATCCCACATCAGGGAGTCGCTCCAGAGGAAATTGGCGTAGAGCTTGTCCAGATAGCGCTGCTCTCCGGTGAGACGGTACATCTTGGTCATCACGGGCATCACCATATAGAGAGCGTCCGCCCACCACCAGAACTTATCATCCTGCGAGTCGCACTCGTAGCCCATCACCTCCTTGGCACGCGCCACTTTGTATTCTGCCGGCACCAGATGGTACATATCCACGTAGGTCTGGAAACATATCTGCCAGTCGCCGAAAAGCACGAAATCGTCCCCTTCGCCATACCACTGGTATTTCCACTGCGTCTTGTCGTTGCTTTTCGCGCCCTTCCACTGATTGTGTCGGCACCATTGGTCCGAATACTGATACCACTCGGCACGGCCCGTCATCCTATAAGCCTCCATATTACCTGTGAAATAGGCTGCATTGTCCCAGAAACCGCGACAATACGGAGTGTTGTGCGACTGCCAATAGGTCTGCACCTTGCTGATGAGCGACAGGATTTCGCTGCTCTCACCTGCCACCGACGAGAGTGATGTGATAAGGGAAAGTAAGATGAAAATTTTCTTCATGGTATGTGTTATATAATTTATTTTCTTGGCAAATATACAAAAAAAGTAAACAGCGGCGAGATAATTGAGGGATTTTTAGAGCGTTTTTTCATACTTTTGCAGATGAAAACACTCTGCCGGTGAAGACCAACACATTTTTCGTCACCCATTTTGCGCTTTTTGCGCTACTGCTGTTTGCCAACATCCTGTGGGGCTCTCTCTCCATTCCCATTGATGCCACGTGGCACATACTTTGCGGTGAGGCCGTCGAGGGTCATCCCTCGTGGAGCGCCATCATCTGGGAGGGGCGTGTTCCCCAGGCTGTCACCGCCGCACTCTGCGGAGCATCGCTCTCATGCTGCGGTCTCCTGCTGCAGACGCTTTTCCGCAATCCGCTGGCCGGCCCTTCCATCCTCGGCATCGATTCCGGAGCGAATCTCGGCGTGGCTCTCGTGATGCTCACCGGCACGGGGATTTTCCTGCACGCCTCGACGTTCGTACTCGTCGTCACCGCCGCCATGACGGGAGCGCTTGTCACCATGATGCTCCTTCTCGTCATGAACCGTGTGCTGCGCAACGACATCATGCTCCTCATCACGGGCGTCATCATCAGCAGTGTGACGGGTAGCCTGATACAGCTTCTCAACTTCAGCGCAACAGAAGAGGGCGTGCACAATTTCATCATCTGGGGCATGGGTAATTTCTCTGCGGTCAGCATGGACCGCCTGCCTCTCTTCGTCGTGCTGTCCGTCTGCGGACTGCTGGGCGCCACACTCCTGGTGAAACCCCTCGACACCTTGTTGCTGGGAGAGACCTACGCCACAAACCTCGGCACGAATGTCAACCGCGTGCGCACCACGTTGCTCATCGTCACGGGTCTGCTCACCGCCACCACCGTTGCTTTCTGCGGCCCCGTCTCTTTCCTCGGACTTGCCGTGCCCCACATCGCACGCCTTGCCCTCAGGTCGTCGTCCCACCGCATTCTCCTGCCGGCCACGATGCTCGTGGGAGCCTGCCTCACTCTCCTGTGCAATCTGGTGTCCACACTGCCCACCTCCGGCGGTGTGATACCCATCAACGTGCTGACGCCCATCATCGGTGCGCCCGTGATACTCTACGTCATCTTCCGTCACAACAACATTGCATCCTGAACACACATGAATAGATACACGCTTTCAATACTCCTGCTGCTTGTCATCACCGCTCTGTCGCTCTATCCCAGTACGGAATTCCCTGAGACAGATATGGCCTTTGCCGACAAGTGGGCCCACTGGCTGATGTACGGCACACTCTCTTTCGTCCTGCTGTGGGACCACAGCCGCAACAGAGAAAGAAGAAGCGCCGGACAGGAGTTGTGTCTGACGCTCTTCTCTATGTTCTGGGGAGGACTTATGGAGCTTGCCCAGGTTTATCTCACCACCACCCGCAGCGGCGAATGGCTTGACTTTGCCGCCAACTGCTTCGGGACTATCTGCGGCCTCCTGCTTTTCTGTGCAGCGAGGAAAGCCATGTCTCGCAAAGCGTAGGCCATATCCTTCCTGCTCCGCGACGCATTCCGTATCCGTGACCTCCGCGCGGCAGATAGTGCAGCTCTACGGGAGCACCGGCCTTCTGCATCGCCGGCACGAATGTCATGCACGAGGGACCTGAATATAGTTTGTCGTCCTCCGTGCCGAAGACAAATACGGGAGGTGTGTCGGCCGTGACACGCAGTTCGGGAGTGAGCGTCCCGCCTTCGCCCTCATCCAGATAAGCGGGATAGATAAGTATGCCGAAATCCGGACGGCACGACAGCATGTCGGCATCGTCCTCGGGAGCGTAGGTCTGCTCGTCCCATCGCGTGCATGCTCTTGCTGTGAGCGAACCGCCGGCAGAGAATCCTATCACACCCACTTCCTCTGCGCCCTTCTGACGGGCCAGACGGATGGCACGCTGCACGTCGCGCAAAGCCTGCTCTCTGTTGTTTGGCACTGTATAAGCCAGCACATAGGCGTCATACCCCATACGCTGCAGCCACATTGCCACTTCCTGGCCCTCCTTTTCATAGGCCAGAATGCTGTAGGCTCCGCCCGGGCACACTATCACGGCGCGGCGTGCGCTGCCCTGCTCTGCGCCGTCTCTCCCGCCCTGTGCAAGAGCCGGGAACGGTTCCATTGTGGGTATCTGCACCCTGTTGAAGCGGTTTCCGTCATCCTTGCGCTCCATCCAGTCGGACGAGGCGATGCGGCAGTCCTCCGGAGCCGAAGGCCACACGGCAAAGGGTTCGTTCATGTATGGAGCCATCCCGCTCTTCATATCTTCCAGGACGGGCCATCCGTCCTCAAACTTCATTTCTTTCATCACCAAATAACTCTCTCCTTCAAATTCTTTACTGTATCCGTGACAGATGAATATCTCCCTGCCGTCCGGCATCCTGTATGCT
Source organism: Bacteroidaceae bacterium (assembly GCA_016292045.1). Lineage (GTDB taxonomy): Bacteria > Bacteroidota > Bacteroidia > Bacteroidales > Bacteroidaceae > Physcousia. The sequence continues at coordinate 85,749 of JAEEZX010000032.1, forward strand.
GCAGAATGTCCGCCGGCACTGTATTTCTCATCACCCTTATACACCAGTGTGCCGCCTCCCTGCGTCAGAGGTGTTCCGTTCCGGTCCAGGTAAGGACCCTCCACATTCTTCGAGCGTCCCACCATCACCTTGTAGTTGCTGCGCAGGCCGCGACAGCAGTAATCCCACGACACAAACAGATAATACCATCCCTCGCGCTTATATATAAAAGGTGCCTCGATGGCCTTGCTGCCGGGAGCCACCGGAGCCAGAGTGTCACGCGGCGTGTTCTTCGGACGGGATGCTATCGTCTGCTGCTTGAACGTCTTGTCCACCGTCGCCATGTCGGCCTTGAGGCGTATCAGCTGTATACCGTCCCAGAACGAACCGAACGACATCCATGCCCTGCCCTCATCGTCAATCACCACCGCCGGGTCTATTGCATTGAAACGGTCTTTCCTGCTGCTCTCAACCACCATACCGGTATCCTTCCAGTCGCCCTTTTCCAAAGATGTGCACCACGCATGGCCGATAGCGCTGTTGTTGCTTCCGAACGATGAACAGCTGTAGTACATATGCCAGTTGCCGTCCTTTCCCTTTATGATGTCGGGTGCCCAGGTGTGTCCGCGGTATCCTTTGACAGTCTTCAGCGCCCACTCCGGAGCCTCTTTCAAGGCAGGGGGGCAGTATTTCCACTGGCGCATGTCGGTGGATGTCATCTGCTGTATGTTGTTACCCGTTGAATACAGGTAACACACACCGTCTTCCCATGCCATCACGGGATCGTGCGTCAGCACCTCGGAGGTATACCCTTGCCGCCGCGCGCGCTGCCATTGCTGTGCCATCACGGTCTGAACGGTGCACAGCAAAAGTAGAGAGAAAAAAACAGTCTTCTTCATAGTATCAAAGGTTTAACACCGCAAAGATACGAAATTTTGTTTAAAGTTGACGAGTTGACAAGTAAACAAGTGGACAAGTTGTTACTTTTGCATACAAAATTTTGAACTTTGGCTATTTCAGTGCGTATTTTATGGAAAATGTGCTAAAATGCTTACAAATTCACGTTAAACTCTACAAATCTTATCGTTAATTGAAAAAAAATTGTACCTTTGCAGCCGAAAGGCTGCGAAACTGCTCACGCTCGGCAATTGATGCAAGTATCATTGCTCTCGCTTAACCACAGTTGTGCGGCGGGGACGGTGACAGACACGAAGAAACAAACATTTACAATTAAAAATAAGTTTAACACTTTTAAAAAAAAAGCGTATGAAACAGAAATTACTTTCAATTCTCGCCCTGCTGCTGATGGCAGTGACGAGCGCGTGGGCTGACACCACCGTCACGTGGACTGAAAATGATATGTCAGAATTATTTATCGACTTCGAGAGTGGCACGGCAATGAACAACACCATCAAAGGCATCACTGCCACCGCAAGCGACGGAGGCTGGGGTGAATGGTATGGAGACGATATCAATAACGATTCGGAGGGCAGTACCACGATTACATTCACTTCCTCGGTGGGAAATATCAAGTCTATAGCGATAAAGGCAGAAGATATTTATGTTTATTCGAATCCCCCCGGAGGATGGACTCTCTCTGGTGATAATCAAAAGCTTTCTTGGAGCGGTGACGCATCGTCTACCGTTTCTTTGCTTTTATCAGCCGGGGAAGATTTCAATGGTATTTCAGAAATCGTGTTCACCATTGAGTCGGCCGCAGCCATCTTCGCCATCGACACCGACGGCACCACTCAGGACTTCGGCAGCGTGGAGGTCGGTGCCACGGCTCAGAAGACCTTCACCATTACAAACAGCGGCAACAAGTCCTTGTATGTAAACATCAGCAATCCAGAAGGCTTTACCGCTGAAATGACGCAAAACGCGAATGTCTACTTCGCGGATGCGCTGGGCTGGGGTGATATCCATGTTTACTATTGGCCAAATGGTCTCGATTGGCCTGGAGCGGCTATGACCGAACTCTACACGAATGAACTCGGCCAGAAGGTTTACTGTTATGAACTGCCTGCTGACGTTGAAGGTGTCATTTTCAATGGAAATGGCAACCAGACTGGAGATATTTACGAACCGATAGGTAAGGCCTATTACATTAAGGATGATAACACCGTAGGAACTTGGTCTTACGACAACTGTGTTCCTGCTGACATGTCAAGAGTGTTGACAGTGACCATGAACACCGCTACTCTCGGCTCGAAGAGCGGCAACATCACCCTCTCGTTCGATGCCAAGAATGCCACGAGTTTCACCATTCCCTGCACGGGCGAGGTCGCAGCCCCCACTACCTACATCGTTGCAGGTAACTATTCAGAAATCTTCGGACTCCCTTGGTACGGAACTTACGAGGCCAACAAGATGACGAAGGGTGACGATGGAAAGTACACTAAGACTTACAACGTTGAAGATGCCTTCAGCGACATCCAGCTCAAGGTTGTGAAGGATGGTGTGGATTGGATTGGCGACGAGACGGGAGACAACGTTACCTTCAGTATGAAACAGGCTGGCTCGTTTACAGTTACATTAGATCCCAATGCCAACCCTGTTTATGTAACAGTAACGGGCGACAATGTGGTGTTTCCCGATACAGAATATGCTATCAATTACGCTGCTGGCATGCAGAACGGTACCGTTACCGGTCCTGATACTGCCAAGGAGGACGACGAGGTTACGCTCACCATCACCCCCGCTGCAGGCTACGTACTTGAAAGCATATCGGTTACCGGCGTAACTACAGAAAATGCGGTTGAGGTAACTGACGGCAAGTTCACCATGCCTGCTGAGGACGTAAACGTAATTGCTACGTTCAAAT
>JAEEZX010000033.1 GCA_016292045.1 Bacteroidaceae bacterium
GGGCGCGTGGCTTCACACCCATTTCGGCAAGAACTTCTCTGCGCGAGTTCAGATACCTGCGAAACGTGTTGGAGCTAACGCCAGCCAGCCGTGCCAGTTCTGATTTATACATCGCTTTCATATTCAGGTTCCAAGTTTCAAGTTAAGATAATACTCGCTAAAATCCTTACAGTCCGGAGGCAACTGATGATGTACCAACGAGGGCAATACCTCCTTGAGCTGCAGGAAGAGTCTCTCGCCGGGCACGTCATTATCCGGATACATGTGGAAACTAATTGACAATTGAGAATTGAGAATTGACAATTGTTCCTTGTCCCGAGGGGTGAGCAAAGTGGCGGACGGTATGGCGATGGCCTTGTGTCCGGAGGAGAGCATTGCCCAGCAGTCCGAGCATCCTTCCGTGATGTAGAGCGCATCGCCGGGCTTCAACAGATTCAATACGGGCAGATTGTAGATGTTGCATTGGGCTCCCTGTGGGAAACGGAAACGAGGTGTCGCACCTTTTATCAGGTTCCTGTTCTGGATGCCGACAAGTCGGCCTTCATGATTGAAGTAAGGTATTTGCAGCCATGGAATTCCACTACGATTCTTCCATGATGTCAACCGGCACCAGCGCACCACCCTTGGGTCAATCCTGCGCTCGTCGAAAAGGAACTTTCGTGCCTCTTCGTTCAACCAAGGCCGCTCGAAGAAGTGCTCATACATTGTCGCATCAAACGGCTTCTGTACCTCATCTGTCTTGGCAGGTTTCCACTCATCAAGGATGACACAGTTCTCGTCTGCCAGCCATCGGCAGGCCTCTTTGAAGTCCTTGTTAAGATGCCGCATCACCAGTTCGATGGTGTCGCCATTGGCTCCGCACACGAAGCATCGGTAGGTATTCTTGCTCACCCGATACGACAGGCTTGGGTGACTGTCCTCATGAAACGGGCATAGGCTCTTGTGCCGCTCCACCTGGAGTCCGAGTCGCTCTGCGACCCCCTCAATGGGAAGGTCGCGGAGCTCTTGAATTTCTAGTTTATTCATTTGCTTTTAATCTTTATTATTTAATATCTTATACAGTCAGGTTCTATTTAAATATGTCTCAGTCTTGGTGTAAACGCCAGTCTCTTCATTCATAGTAATTAGCCCTCGATGCACCCATACGCGCAGCTGTCTTTTTGTTGCGCTACCTGTGGGCTTGCCCAGACTCTGGCGAAGCGCATCAAGTTGTACCTCGCAGAACGAGTCGCCCTTGATGTCATCAAGCATGTTAGCTGGTGCAGCCTTGCTGGCTTCGGACGTGCTTGTATCTCCGTCTTTCAGCATATCGCCCAGCACCTGATACTTGCTCCACATATCGTGCCACACCAGCCATTCCACCACGTCGCCCATCGCGCGAGTCCATGTCTGATTGTTGAGCACCCACATGATGCAGCCTGCTTTCCATGCTGATACGAGGCTTCTCTTACCCATATCCCATAGGCAGTCGTTATCTGTGAGGTCACCCATTTCTGCCATGTCGTAAGCCAAACGTTCGACGAGTTTGTTCAAGGGCCTGATGATATGATGTCCTTTGCAGTTATCCAGATGTGATAGCATATCATCCAACTGCTGGTAGAAGTTATTATCAAACTTGCCGATACGTGGAATTTTTCCGTCGCGGTTACCGCGTGCCTTATAGGAGAAAACCATTCTGCCTAGGGTGCCGTCATAGAGATTGTTTTTAAAGAATTGTCTGGCACGAACAGGAGTAGTACTTATTGTAAGGTTTGTCCTAAGCAATGCAGAACCGGTTATTCCGTCTATGGTGGCTCGTAGGGCATTGTAAACTTCTCTGTCCCACATAAGTCTGAGCATTTGCGTCACCTGCTTGTGAGAGCCGCAAAGGTTGTCCAGCTGCTCGATTTCCTTAAGGTCGATGTATGTGGTCAATCCGCCATGCTCCTGACATGCCATCTGTGCCTTTAGATAGCCCGGCTTACTGCAATCTGCAGGTAAGAATCTTAGTAGGGGAAACACCTCCTCCGGACGCTCTTTGGATTGAGAACGCTTCTTGTAGGTCTTCTGATACTGGAGATATTTCTTCAATTCCTCAGCATCTTCTTCCCGGAAATCACGATTGCAGGCTTCCACCAGCAACCCCAGTTGACCTTTGTTTCCAGCACTATCGGCTATCAAAGCCGCTTGTTGACCACACATTTCCAGCCATTGACCACTGGGATACTGAAATTCTGCTTGACTGATTTTTGTGCCTAATACAGGAAACAGCATAGGTAGCAAGGGTTCATGCATGTCTTTACTTGCTTGAGAGAGAAGCAGCCTGAACGCTTCTAAGCCTTTACCGAGGTTGGGTATTTCGGGGGCTTGTGGTTTAGTGATACTATACATAGTATTGATATTTAAATTTTTACATTGTTTTTCTGTTTCGAAAAGTTTGTTTCTCGTTTCAGCGTTTCGCGTTTCAGTAGGGGGTATGTGGGGTATCAGCGCTCACCTTTTAATATGTAAATTACTTATTATTAATTATTTATAAGTCTATAAAAGAGGGTATAATACTCTGCTTTACCCCTGAAACGCTTGAAACGCTGAAACGCTCTCACGCTAACTTCACCTCATTTTCTCTACAAGGCCAGCCACGAGAAGAAGTTCCTTGGCAGCTTCGCGGCAGAGATCTTGAAATGTGAATTTCTTCGTGTAGCGAGGACGGTTGAAAGTAGGGCAGAGGTCGCCGTCTTTCTTCCGAATCACGTTGATGTGCTTACCTGAGTAAACATGTGGGTTACGTGCGTAATCCGTTTTCTGTTCGATGAGGTCTTGGATGAACGTGAAGTGATCTTCGTCATCTCGTGTTAGAACTCCTCCGAACATCTCGCTCACCTCCATACGGCCGGGCTGGCGTGTCATTAACTTCAGGTTGATACCTAAAAATGTGTCCGGGTGGATGTCCTTGAAGAGATGATCGCGTAGTGCGACAGCAAGGGCATCATCACTCTGTAAGTACTCTTTGAGTACTTCACTCATGACCTTAGGTTCGTTTGTCTTCTTAGAACCTGATGGTCTTCTCAAAATAAAATCCTTTTTCATAATTTTCGGATTTTAGGCGGTTCGACCATCTGCTTCGCCACAACGACAGACAGCCAAGAACGGAGATATTCAATTCTCGGCTGCAAAGGAAGCGTGGGATTAAAAGGGGCACAATATGGGATTTCTTAGATACAAAATCCCATTCAAAAATTATTTAAATCCCATTCTTGGAATGAGATGCAAGTATTTGATATACAAATAAAAAAGTGGAGATTCGGAACATAAATAAATTCCAATCTCCACTTAATTTTTTTTTCAATGGGATTTTCCTAAATCCCATTATCCCACTCACTTTTTCTTCTTTGGCTTGTAAAAACGGTCATAATCTGTTGGCTTATCAGAAAAGTGATTGTAAAGCGAGTCTTTATTATTCTGCATCTGTGAGAATGTCTCACCAAGAAAATCTAACCACAATTGACGATTAACACATTTGCCCTCATTTGTATAAACCAAATAGAATGTATAACGTAAATGTGCTATTGGAAGATTTGTGGAAATCTTTGACTCCTGTTTTTTCACTACGTCATTTTCTATGAGGTATTCTACGGCTTCAAGCATCGTATTGAAGTCAGAAGAAGTCATAATCAGTATTTCACTTTCTGGCAGATACCCCTTCATAAACTCAAGACGTTTCTTTACTCCTTCTTTTGTCTTTGTCCTTTCTCTGGGTGTGCTTATGGGATTGATCGGGTCAACATTGCTTTTGGGACTATCCAATATGTCGCTGATATATTTACCTTTGCTGATATACCTCTGTATATACTCAGCAAAGTCGCTCTCTATATTATTATCGAAAGGCAGGACGATAGAGTTGAGTTCTGAGTGCTCAGCAATTTGGAACATAAGAGTCTCTGTATGCTTTATTATCTCCCAATCGTCGCTTGCCGTCATGCAGGCAATGATGGAATAGATGATACAAGATGTTGCAGTTTCGAGTTCTTTCGTTTCAAAGCCTCTTGAAGCTTCCTGGGCATCATCTATTAATTCGCAGAAGGTGTTGTACCACATGCGATTTGTAATTTCGCTTATATTATCACGATTCTTTAGAATTTGGTCAAAACCAATGAAGCAGTTTACACAAATCTCCTCTGGTGAGAACCTGAGAGTCGTCATTTGTGTCTCTTGCTTTTTGTAAGCAGCATCGATAGTGCGGAATACTAAATTGCTTTTGAAAGCTTCCTTAATATTCCGTTTACTCGCCGTCGTCAACAATCTTCTCTTGGTCATAGTCTGCTATTTGTTTCCTGATGTCGTCTAGTCTCTCAATTAGTTCATAAGTCGTTACTTCACCCTTGTGTATAAGTTGGCCGGACTCAAACTCTTTTATAATCCTATCGTCAATAGAGGCAAATGCATCGGCAACGTCTTTGAAATTCACTACAGAGGAATTGTAAAAATAATACGATAATTTATAGTCGTTTTGAGCACTAAGTGCCATTATCATTGCCCAGTCTTCTATCTTGTCGTCATCTACATCTATCGGCATTTTCTTGGAACCGGTCAGCGTTAATTTGCCCTTTATGGCATTAGAGGCCTGTGTAAATAACATGAGGCCCCTCAGCCTATCTTTCATTTGCTTGGTGGCATCAATTCCCTTCACCCTGTCTGGATTAGGGAACTCCCATACGACTCTTTTTACCGAATCCTTTTGCTTGATAATTCTGTCACGAATAATATCCTTAAAATTTGCGGCCTGCCATTTTCTTTTGATGACCATTTTCAAGCCATATTCTATCAGATGCTCCTTGAATGACCGTTTGAGATATTTGACCACTTTATCTGTGTCTGGACCGAAAGCACTATTTTTCTCTATCGCTATCTGACAAACATCAGGTCTGTTGTCTACTATAACATAGCTGCCAGGATGCTCAGGAACAAGATTTCTCTCATGACCTTCAAGTAGAATTTTATCCTTCTCGTTACACAATTCCCAAGCAAAAACATCATCTCTTCCGACAAAATGGCGATTCATCAACGGATGATCCACCTTTCTTTTTTTTCCAATAAAAGTCAAGCCATCCTTCAGCAGATTGCTGACGATTTCATTTGCCATATCAATGGCTTTCTTCCCTGTTTTTTTATAGAAGAGACTCCTATTACCTTCTTGAATCTCGTATGAATAAATTGCGTATACGGCCATAATCTGTTGTTTTTCCTGACCAGCCCTGTCTGGTATTGGATGTTTAGACCGCAAATGTACTAAGAATAATTGAAAACTCATGGAATACGTAATAAAAAAGCTGTTTTTTTAGCAAAAAACATGCTTAAGTAGAGAAAAGACAATGGGGTATAATGCCAATTGCTGCCAATAGTGATAAAATAATGAGGGGAGAAGCGTATTTTTATATTTTTTTTAGAGGTGATACAAAAACATTTTGTATATTTGTTGCGAATATCGGAAAAAGTGTGCCCTAAAATACATGTAAATGTGGGGTATAAAAGACTTCAGCGGAAGTGCCGGTATGACCTTAATGAAAAAAAGCATTAGCTATTATTTCGCGTTGAACCAAAATGCCCAGGAAACAATTTGGAAATAAAAACGCTTTGAAGTAATAGAGATTGTGGGGTGCAGGAATAGTGCATCCTCAAGTCGGTAAATATAGCAATGCATTAGCCAATAGGCGTGATGCATTCTTGTTAACCGGCTGGGGTTTCCTTTCCTGGGCATGCCCCAAAGTTCAACGCATAAGAGGCATCACGCTTTCTTTGTGCGTAAGTGATTGATAGTTGATGCAAAACTATGAAAACTATCAATTACATATGGCTACGTCTATTAAACTTTCTAAGATTACAAAAGTGGACCTACGCTCTTGTTGGCAGAACGAGGCAAGTGATTTCACACCATGGCTAGCATCAGAAGAGAACATCGCACTCTTGGCAGATGCTCTTGGAATGAATGAATTGGAAGTAAAATCTCAGGAAGAGCATGTCGGTCCATTTCGTGCCGATATACTTTGTGTTGACCCCGGTACAGATAAACTGGTCCTAATCGAAAACCAACTCGAAAAAACAGATCACAACCATTTGGGCCAGATTCTAACTTATGCTGCTGGTCTTAATACAGTTACTATCATCTGGATTGCAGAACATTTCACAGAAGAGCATCGTGCTGCTATCGACTGGTTGAATCAAATCACTGACAAAGATTTTAATTTCTTTGGTGTTGAGATTGAACTTATAAAAATCGGCGATAGCCCGGCTGCTCCAATGTTCAATGTAATTGCAAAACCAAATGGATGGTCAAAAGATGTTCGTAGTTCTCAGGCTTCAAGCGAGGGACGCTCTGAAGGTAAAGAATTTAACTATGCGTATTGGACAGAGTTTATAGAATACATGAAACAACACCCATCAAAACTCTTTCGTACACGTAGTGCATCATACGACCATTGGATGAGTATTGCTATTGGTAAAAGCGGCATCCATGTGGCGCTTTTGCTGAATAAGAGAGAACAAAAAGCCACCATTCAATTATATATGTCCGATGATGCAGACAAGATGTATTTTGATGCGCTTGTGAAATATAAGGAGGAGGCAGAGGAGCACATTGGATTAAAATTAGACTGGAGAAGACTTGATGATAAAAAGGCATCTTCTATAGACATGTACAAGAGCGGAGACCTGAGTAATCCGTCTTCACGAGAAGATATCTTTGGCTGGTATAGAGAATATACGGAGAAGTTCATCACCTTTTTCAAACCTATCATCAAGAAGCTATAAAATCTATGGCAAATACGAACTTAAACAATGCCCAAGCTGCCAATCAGGATGAATTCTACACTCAATATGGCGATATAGAGCGTGAAGTTTTGTCTTATGTGGAGTACGATGCGAACGTATTTCGTGGTAAGACCATCTTATTGCCATGCGATGATCCAGAGTGGAGCAACTTCACACGTTTCTTTGCTCGCCGTTTTGAGGAATTTGGTATAAAGAAACTCATTTCTACAAGCTATGCCCCTGAGAGCAAGAAATACAAAGTGGGCTACCAATTGACACTCTTTGAAACAGAAGCACAACAATACGACCCTGTAATGTCAAAGACACATGGGAAGAAATTCGTTTTGGAACGTGATACAACGAAAGATGGCATTATAAATGATGATGATCTGGAATGGGAGTATCTTGAAGGTGACGGAGATTTTAGAAGTGAAGAAGTAACGAGGTTAAGGGATGAAGCAGATATAATTATCACTAACCCACCATTCTCTTTGTTCAGAGAGTTTTTCCAATGGCTCATTGATTCAAAGAAAAAATTCTTATGTATCTGCAACAAGAACATCTTGTCAGCCAAAGATGTTTTCCCTTATGTAATGAGAAACGAAGTGTGGGGCGGTTCTACAAGAGCAAGTCAAGACCTTCTGTTTGATGTTCCTAAAGAAATCGCTGATTACTATGTGAAACACGAAAAAGAAGGAAGCAAGTATCGTATCATTAATGGAAAAGTAATGGGACGGTCAGCAAGTATTTGGCTTACTAACATGGAACATGGTATCAGGCATCAGAGGCTTGATTTGATGTCTATGGCAGACAACCTTAAATTCTGTACACATAAAGACCTTAAGGGCTTGAAAGAATATTGGCACTATGAGAATTATGATGCAATAGAAGTTCCCAGTTATAAGTCTATTCCTGACGATTATGATGGAGTGATGGGAGTACCTATTTCTTTCCTAGGTTATTATTGTCCAGAACAGTTCGAAATATTGGGCATAAGTCTTGAACTTGCTGATATGAAAATCATTAAGCAGAGACTAGGCAAACTAAATGGTGGTCCAAGATTATATATAAAACAAGATGGACAACTTAAAAGGATGTATGAAAGAATTCTTATTCGCAAAAATCATTTATAATGGAAACAATACTTTTAACAGATTTGACTGTTGCTGATATATGCAAGGGTTTTACATATAGCAAAGTAGAAGCAAAAGGCTTGTTTGGCTGGGGTGGGAAACTAATTATACAGCCTGAATATCAGCGTCACTATATCTATGATGATGGAAAACATGATGTGGATGTCATATATAGTCTCTTGAAAAAATATCCACTTGGTTTGCTCTATTTCGTAAGACGGCCAGATGGTATGTACGAAGTACTTGACGGTCAGCAGCGTATTACTTCTTTTGGTAGATACGTAACAGGACATTTCTCTATTATAGATGAAGATGACAAAAGAGAAAAGCAATTTAGTGCATTGCCAGAGGATAAACGTAACAGAATACTTGGCAGTCCACTGACCATCTACGTTTGTGAAGGAACAGAATCTGAAATAAAGCAATGGTTCGAGACCATCAATATTGTTGGCATGAAGTTGACAGAACAAGAAAAAAGGAATGCCATATTTAGTGGTAAGTTCGTTACAGAAGCCAAGAAAGTATTCAGCAATTCAAGCAATTCAAATATGAAGAAATGGCGCTCGTACATAAAGGGCGATCCTAAAAGACAGGAAATACTGGAGGAAGCATTGTGTTGGGTGGCAAAAGCAGAGAAGGACGATAGACTCATAGACCGGTATATGAGTGAACATCGTGATAATGGTGATATATCTGAGTTGACTGATTATTTTGAGAGTGTTATTAATTGGATAAATAGCACATTCAAAGATGTAGAGTCTAAGATGAAAGGACTTGAATGGGGAAGACTGTGGCGTACTTATCATCACCAAGGTTACGATCCTGATGTATTATCAGAAAAGATACAACGGTTACTATCCGATACCCAAATTGAAGATCCAAGAGGAATCTGGGAATATGTACTTGGTGGGGAACAGGATACTCAGCTGCTGGATGTCCGGGTATTTGACCCAAAGACTAAGGATTTTGTCTACAGGCAGCAGACGGCTGCGGCAAAGGAGAAAGGTGAATCCAACTGTCCGCTATGCGCTATCGGCCACGATGCCAACCACACCAAAATATGGGACCTGAAGGACATGGATGCCGACCACGTGACGGCGTGGAGCAAGGGCGGCAGTACGGACATCGATAACTGCCAGATGCTCTGCAAGACACACAACAGGGCGAAGGGAAACAGATAAAAATATAAGAATTATGAAAAAAGTATTATCCATTATTCTGGTGTTAGGACTACTCGTTCCTGCATCTCTATGTGCTAAGAAAAAGTCTTTCGGCAATGGCCTGTTTTGGGAAATTACTACTGATGGGACATTGGTAATTTCTGGTCAGGGGGCGATGCCGAATGATGATTTCTCAGGTAAAAAACGACCTTGGCATTCTAAATTACATAAGGGAAGTGTGCAAAATATCGAAATTCAAGAGGGGATAACACATATTGGAAACTATGCTTTTTCTTCTGCTCGAAATATTTTTAATGTTTCTTTACCCACAACATTAAAGAGCATAGGTGAGTATGCCTTTGCTTATACAAAATTAAAAGAAATAATTGTTCCCTTTAATGTACAATATATTGGTCCCAGAGCGTTTGAAGGTTCGGATTTAGAGAATGTGCTACTTAGCAAGGAATTGAGGGTGCTATCGCGTAAGGCTTTTGCCGGTTGTAAATTTAAAGAGATATTACTACCTGAAAAATTAGAATACATAGGAGAAGAAGCCTTCGCTTTTAACACTCATTTGGAATCAATAATATTTACAGGAGACATAAAGGAAATTAAACCTAACGCATTTGTAATATGGGCAGATAATGTTGACAAAGGATACAGTGGCACAATGTATAATGCACCACTTAAATTGATACAGAATCATTCTTATAATGGAGTGTCTTATTATGGAGTGTCATGGAACGTATCTTATTCATCTTTCGATGCAATAAAAGACATTCATGGGAACATCATTGTGCCTGCAAAGAAAGGTCGTCAGGTAATAGACGTGCGCGACGGGGGAGATATCTTATACTATCAAGTCTCCGATAGAGCCAACGAGTGGGGTATAATGAACAAATCCGGAGAATGGGTTGTTCAGCCGATATATAATAACATAGTAAATCTTGGCTCTTGTTATTTTCGGCTAACATCTGGAGGCACATCAAGTATAGTCTATTTAGACGGGAATAATGTGAATACCATATTATCTTCAACTTCATATTACAAAAACATTGGTAATTACGATAGTAATGTAAAAGGATTTCCATTTTTACGCAATGGATATAAAGGATATATTGACACGAAAGGCCATGAATTTGCTGTGACAAAAGTATTGCCAACAGAGGAGGAAATTAACACCCAATCATCGACATCAACAAGTTATAGCGATGCGTTAGTTTTCGACCTAAAAGGACGTGTTAAATCGTGTAAAATAACAGAAAATCACACCCCATTTAATATTTGTGATATTAACAAAGATTTTACAATTACTTTTTCTTCATCAGGAAGAATAACGCCCAAAGATTCATCACTCAAAATTGAACGTGATAGTAATGGACGTTTAAAGGAAATTGGCGAATACAGCATAACTTATGATAATAATGGTCATGTAAAAGAAATCAAATATAAGTCATATACGCCATTACTATCGATGTATAATTCTTCCGACTACGCATACGACAACAATGGAAGGATAGTAAAAAATAGTTACCTAAACCTAATGATGTATGGAATAGATATGGTGGAAATGATGAAGGAAGCTTTAGAAAAAGAACCTCACATATACAATTATACATACACAAAATTTGATTCAAATGGGAATTGGATAGAAAGAAAAGTCACTGATGATAAGGGTGAAGTTAAAGGTGGAGTGGAAAGAAGAACTATTACATACTATTGACAGCCTTTATAAGTGTAATACAAAACACCCTCAAACGATATGGCAGTAGGAAACTTAGTCAAGCGACTACAAGATATAATGCGCAAGGACGCTGGTATCAATGGAGTGGCGAAGGTATTGAGATGCTTCCTGATGAGAGCCTGAACGAATTCATAGAACGTGTGGCGCACTAATAATGCATAATACCTTTTTCGCGACATTCGCGACATCGAAAATTTGCGCCCATAAACAAAATTCCGTAACTTTGTGGTCGATTTTATGAAGCAGATGTCGGAACTTGGGAAATGGCAATGGCAGGAGCCGGGGACAGCATGGCGGGGCGTAGGAGTGTATCATATCACGCTGACAATTCCAGAGCGCAAGCCTCTGTTAGGCCAGCTCGATGTGAGAAGAAAAAGTCTGAAGGCCGATGTATGAGGGAAGAAGGCGGGTCAATGGCGCCCCTGCGGGGCTAAATGATAAATGACAAATGATAAATGAGATTTATGTCGGGATTTTTTCGTACCTTTGTAGCGGAAAAGAAATTTAAACGACAATACTGACAAATACATGGCTGATAGACCGCTTCCCAAAGTGCTGCTGAATGAGGTGCAGTATCAAGACCTGTTCTTCTACCAAAAGTCGGAGGTGTTGTACGCTCTTACTTATCACTTCGCCAAGCGTTTCCTGCCCGGCAAGGGCGACCGTACTGTAGATCAAATGATACAGGCAGCACGGTCGGGAAAGCAGAATATCATAGAAGGTTTTGCCGACGGTATGACATCCACAGAAATGCAGTTGAAGTTGCTCAATGTGGCGCGTTCGTCGTTAAAGGAACTTCGTGCCGACTATGAGGACTATCTCAGCACGCGCCATCTTGGAGTATGGGATGCGTCTCACCCTCGCTATGACACATTGCTCAAATTTTGCCGTGAGCACAATAAGGTAAGCGATTACGAGCCGTATTTCCAGAAATGGGGCGATGAGGAGCAATGCAACATAGCCCTCACGTTGCTCCACATGACAGATAAAATGATGAAGACCTATTTGAGCGGTCTTGATCAGCAGTTTGTGACGCAGGGCGGCATAAAAGAGCGTATGTATGCAGCTCGCACAGGTTATAGGAAAGGTCAGGATGAAGAGCTCCAACGCCTTAGAGACGAGAACAAGAGCCTGCGTCAGCAGGTGTCTGTTCTTGAGCAGCGTGTTGAGCAGCTGCTCAGCGAGAAGCGACATTTGGAAGTGTTGCTGGAGCAGGAGAGAAAGAAGTAAAGGCTAGAAACTAGTTTAAACTAGCTTTAACTAGTTATACTAGATAAAACTGATGCAACTATCCCCCATAAAAGCAAGACGGCAACCTTTCGGCTGCCGTCTGTGCGTTTACAAATTTCGTTTCGTGTGTGTTTACTTGCCGCCCTTCCAGAAGTCTTCCTCAGCCTTCTTCTTGCGGAGATACTCCTGATACTCGGCCTGAGCCTTGGCGTTGGCAGCATTGGCGGCAATGGCCTGCTTCAGATTAGCCTTCAGACGCTCGGCAGCAGGAGCCACCGTGATGTCGGCCTCGGCAGCCTTCTCACAGTAGCTGACAGCCGTCTCGAAGTCGTGAGCCTTCGTGAGGTTGACAGCCTGCTGATAGTATGCCTTGCCCACAATGTTGGGGTTGTAGCTGATGGCCTTCTCAACATATTCGCCGCTCTTGGTGACAGCGCCGGATGAAGCAAGAGCTCGTGCTACGCGCAGACAGATGTTGCCGCGAACGTCGTCGTTGGGAGCCAGCTCCAGAGCCTTATTATAATAGGTGAGACACTCCTGGGCCTTGCCTTCCTTCTGCAGCTTCTGTGCGAAACCGATGCTGGAGGTGAAGGTGGGCTTGATATTGTAGGCAGCCACAGCGTACTCGTAGTAGATGTCGGAGTCGTCGCAACCGTTCTGAGCCATCAGGTTGATAGCGTTGTTGAGCTTGTTGATGTCCTCCTTGTAGGCATCGAACTTCTTGGTGTAGATAGCGATGATCTGATCCCTGTCGGCGGCACCGGAAGCGGCGAAGGTCTGGTCGATGAATGCCAGAGGACCGTCGTAGGTGGCAACGAGCTTCTCAGCCTTCTCCGTGTCGCCCTGCTCCTGAGCCTCCTTGGCCAGCTGCAGCATCTTCTCGCAGGCGTCCTTGGAGTCGAGGTAGTCCTGCAGATACTGCTCACGCCATACGTCGGGAGTGCCCTGGCCTACATAGTACTTGTAGATGGCGTCGGACACCATGAAGAAGGTCTGCAGACAGCCGCCCGTGATTTCACGGCCGCCCTGCTCGTTGACCATCTTGATGGCCGTAGCGAAATTGTCCCATGCCTTGTTGAGGGTGTAGCCGGATTCGGCCACTTTGGGAGCCGTCCAGTTGTAGTACTCGGCCTTCACGGCAAGCACATCGCCCAGAGTGCTCTTGAGAGCATCGTTCTTCTCCATCTTGTTTAGGTTGTCGAGACGCTCCTGACGGGCATCGAACATGTTCATCAGGTCGTCGAAATACTGCTTTTTCTTAGCCTCGTCGGTGGAGGTGTTAATCAGATTGTAGAGCATCAGGGGAGCGTAGCCCTTGTAGATGCCCGTGATGGAGTAGGGAGCCTTCTCCATGAGCCACTTCCATGAGATATAAGCCTCGTTCCAATCCTGATTCTGCAGAGCCATCTGATAGGTGGACACATGTCCGCGAGCCTCCTGCACGCTGTCGGGACAGGTGTAGGCAATACGCTCGTCGATATTCTGCCAGTCGTTGATTTGAGCACTTGCGGCACCACAGCATGCAAATGCTCCCAGTGCCAATAGATTCTTCAGTTTCATTGTTCGTTTATGTTCGTTTTGTCGATTTTTGTAAGCAAAGGTAGTAAAAAGTTGCAGTATGCCCGTTTGCGGGCGGCGATTATTTTAGTAATTTAAGTTTTTTTTGTACTTTTGCAGCATGATATTTGTCCAAATAGCACTTATTGTGGCAGGAATGGCCCTCGTTTTATGGGGCGCAGACCGCTTCACTGACGCATCCACGGCCATAGCCAGACGTTACAGGATAAGCGAACTGATAATCGGCCTCACGGTGGTGGCGATAGGCACCTCCCTGCCGGAGTTCATGGTGAGCCTCTTCAGCGCCCTGCGAGGCAGTGCGGATATGAGTGTGGGAAACATCATGGGCAGCAACATCTTCAACGCCCTGATGATAACGGGAGCCTCCAGCCTGATACTGCCGATGGCGATATCCAGGCGCGCCCTGTTCACCGACATGCCCGTCACCCTCGGTATATCCATAATACTGGTGATACTGGGATGTCAGGAAGGCCTCTCGCGCTGGGACGGAGTGGGGCTGATGCTCATCTTCTCGGCCTATCTGGGTTGGACCACCTACTACGCCCGTCACCACAGGGAGCAGGATTTGTATCCGGAGGACAAGATAATGAGCCTGGCGCGCATCGTGCTGTTTCTGGTGATAGGCGTGCTGTGTCTCGTGGTGGGAGCCCGGCTGATGGTGGACAATGCCGTGAAGCTGGCCGGGGCGCTGGGAGTGTCGGAGAGGGTGATTGCCATCACGGTGCTCGCCACCGGTACGTCGCTGCCGGAATTCGCCACGAGCCTGGTGGCCGCATACAAGGGCAGGGAAGGGCTGGCGATAGGTAACGTGCTGGGTAGCAACATCTTCAACATCCTGTTCGCTCTGGGGCCATGCGCGGTGATACGCCCGCTGAGTATGGAGGGGCTGAAGACGACGGATTTCTGCTACTTCGTGGGCAGCGTGGCGCTGCTCTTTGTCCTCTCGCTGACGGGAAGACGTCTCGGACGTGTGAAAGGAGCGGTTTTGATAACGGCATATTTGATTTACGTTGCTTTGCTTATGACCCATTAAAAATAAAAAAATGGAAAGATAAGCAAAAAAATGTAAAAAAATCATGGCGCAAAAAAAAAGAATTTCATACCTTTGCGCCCGTAAAATTTTACTAGTAGTTTTAGATTTCAAAATATGGCGACAAAAAGAAAGACTCTTTGCCCCGATTTTATTTTTGAAAGCAGTTGGGAGGTATGCAACAAGGTGGGCGGTATCTATACCGTTCTTTCCACACGAGCCAAGACTCTGCAGCAGGAAATGCAGGACAAGCTGATATTCATCGGTCCAGACTTCTGGCAGGAAAAAAAGAACCCTCTCTTCAGCGAGGAGAAGCAGCTCTTCAAGGAGTGGGCTGCCGAGGCTAAGAAGGAGGGCCTCAAGGTGAGAACAGGCCGTTGGAACATTCCAGGAAACCCGTGTGTTATCCTGGTTGACTTCAAGCCTTTCTTTAATATAAAGAACGAGCTCTACGGCGCTGCTTGGACAGACTTCCAGGTGGACTCCCTGAACGCCTACGGAGACTATGACGAGGCCTCTATGTTCTCGTATGCCGCAGCGCGCGTGGTGGAGAGCTTCTACGGCTTCTATCTGCAGGGGACGAAGAATGTGGTGTATCAGGCCCACGAATGGATGACGGGCATGGGTGCGCTGTATCTGAGAAAGAACGTGCCGGCAATAGCCACTATATTCACCACTCACGCCACCACCGTAGGCCGCTCAATCGCAGGCAACGGCAAGCCGCTCTATGAGTATCTGTGGGCCTACAACGGCACGCAGATGTCGCACGAACTGAATGTGGCTGCAAAGCACTCCATCGAAAGGCAGACAGCTCATAACGTGGACTGCTTTACAACTGTGTCTGATGTGACGGCGAAGGAGTGTGCAGAACTGCTGGACAAGCCCTGCGACGAGGTGCTGATGAACGGTTTTGAGGCTGACTTCGTGCCTGCGGAGGCTGACTTCGAGAAAGTGCGCAAGGAGGCCAGAGCACGCATCTTCCGTGTGGCCAACGCTCTCACGGGATGCACATTTGCAGAGGATACCCTCGTGGTGGCCACATCGGGACGCTATGAGTTCAAGAACAAGGGCATCGATGTCTTTGTGGACTCCATGAACAGGCTGCGCAATATGCTGAAGGACCAGAACGAAGGCTGCGGAAAGCAGGTGCTGGCTCTCGTGGAGGTGCCGGCTTGGAGCGGTGAAGCCCGTGAGGACCTGAAAGCCCGACTGAAGGGACGTGCAAAGGTGTACGACACAGCACTGGAGTGCCCCGTGGTGACTCACCAACTGTACGACTTCGATAACGATAACGTGATGGGCCAGTTGCGCTATTTCGACTTCTGGAACAGCAAGGACGATCAGGTGAAAATCATCTTTGTGCCCTGCTATCTGGACGGCAGCGACGGTGTGTTCAACAGGCACTATTACGATATGCTGATAGGAAATGACATCTCCGTATATCCTTCCTATTACGAGCCTTGGGGATACACTCCGCTGGAGTCTGTGGCATTCCATGTGCCCTGCGTCACGACATCCCTGTCAGGTTTCGGCATGTGGGCAAATGCCGTAAAGGGAGAGCGCTCGACGATAACCGACGGCGTGGAGGTGGTGACACGCACCGACTACAACTACTCGGAGGTGGCCGACATGATTGCCGCAACGGTGAAGCGCTATATGACGCTTTCCGAGAAGGAAGTTGCTGCAGCCCGCAAGGCCGCAGGAAAGCTTTCCGAGAAAGCCCTCTGGAAATATTTTATCAAGTACTACCACAACGCTTACGACATTGCCCTGCGCAATGCTCAAGAGAGAACAAACAAATAAATACTTTATACAAGCAAATCTATGAAAATTAAATCTGATTATGCAAATGCTCCCATGTGGAAGACCGTGACCGTGAAGTCGAGCCTTCCCGAGCAACTGAAGTGTCTGGACGAGATCGCCCACAACATGTGGTGGGTGTGGAACTTCGAGGCCCGCGACCTGTTCCGCGACCTTGATCCGCAGATTTATCACGACGTGAAGCACAACCCCGTGATGCTCCTGGAGCGTTTGACCTTTGAACGCAAGGAGGAAATCCTGAAGGACAAGACCCTGATGAAGCGTATCAAGGATGTCTATGCACAGTTCCGTAAGTATATGGACGTGAAGCCCGACAGCAAGCGCCCCTCTGTGGCTTATTTCTGCATGGAGTACGGTATCCACTCAGCCCTGAAGATTTATTCCGGCGGTCTGGGTATGCTTGCCGGTGACTACGTGAAAGAGGCTTCCGACTCTAACGTGGACATGTGTGCCGTAGGTTTCCTCTATCGTTTCGGCTATTTCACACAGAGCCTGTCTATGGAAGGTCAGCAGGTGGCCAACTACGAGAGCCAGAACTTCGGTTCGCTGCCCATCGAGCGCCAGCTGGACAAGGACGGCAATCCTATGGTGGTTGACGTTCCCTACACCAATTATCAGGTGCATGCATACGTATGGCGCGTGAATGTAGGTCGTGTGAAGCTCTATCTGCTCGACACCGACAACGACATGAACTCCGAATTCGACAAGCCCATCACACACGCTCTCTACGGCGGTGACTGGGAGAACCGTCTCAAGCAGGAGATTCTGCTCGGTATCGGCGGTATGCTGCTGCTGAAGAAGCTGGGCATCAAGAAGGATATCTACCACTGCAACGAGGGTCATGCCGCACTCTGCAACCTGCAGCGTCTGTGTGACTACATCGAGGAGGACGGATTGAACTTCAACCAGGCTATGGAACTGGTTCGTGCCAGCGGTCTCTACACTGTGCACACTCCCGTGCCTGCCGGTCACGACTACTTCGAGGAGGGTCTCTTCGGCAAGTATATGGGCGGTTATCCCCAGAGACTGGGTATCACATGGGATGAGTTCATCGGCATGGGCCGTATCAACCCTGACGATCACGGAGAGAAGTTCTGTATGTCAACCTTCGCCTGCAACACCTGTCAGGAGGTTAACGGTGTGAGCTGGCTGCACGGAGAGGTGTCGAAGAAGATGTTTGCCGACATCTGGAAGGGCTACTATCCCGCAGAGAACCACGTGGGCTACGTGACCAACGGTGTTCACTTCCCGACATGGGCTGCTGCCGAGTGGCGTGCTCTGTATGCCAAGTATTTCGACGAGAAGTTCATGAGCGACCAGTCCAACGAGGAAATCTGGCACGGCATCTACAACTGTCCCGATGAGGAAATCTGGGCTACACGTGAGGCTCTGAAGGCTAAGCTCTTCGAATATATCAAGATCCAGTTCCAGGAGACATGGCTCAAGAACCAGGGTGATCCCCAGCGTGTGGTTAAGCTGGTTGAGCGTTTCGACCCCAAATCACTGGTTATAGGCTTCTGCCGCCGTTTCGCTACCTACAAGCGTGCTCACCTGCTGTTCACGGACCTGGATCGTCTCGACAGAATCGTCAACAATCCCGAACGTCCTGTAATCTTTATCTTTGCCGGTAAGGCTCACCCCGCCGACGGTGCAGGTCAGGGCTTGATTAAGAGAATCTTCGAGATTTCGCAGATGCCGAAGTTCCAGGGCAGAATCATCTTCCTTGAGGACTACGACTTCCTGCTGGCTCGCCGTCTTGTATCAGGTGTTGATATCTGGATGAATACTCCTACACGTCCTCTCGAGGCTTCCGGTACATCCGGTGAGAAGGCCGAGATGAACGGTGTTGTGAACCTGAGCGTCAAGGACGGATGGTGGCTCGAAGGCTACCGCGAGGGCGCAGGATGGGCACTCACAGAGAAGCGCACCTATCAGAATCAGGGCTATCAGGACCAGCTCGACGCTGCTACAATCTACGGTCTGCTCGAGACAGAAATCGTGCCCCTGTACTTCAATAAGGACAAGAAGGGTATCTCTAAGGGATGGATTCAGGTAGTGAAGAACTCTATCGCCAAGATCGCTCCTCACTACACTATGAAGCGTCAGCTCGACGACTACTACTCCAAGTTCTACGAGAAGCAGGCAAAGCGTTTCAAGGAACTTGCTAAGGACAACTTCCAGCTGGCAAAGAACATCGCCCTGTGGAAGGAGGCTGTTGCAGAGCGCTGGGATGCTATCAGCGTGGTAAGTGCCGAGACATCTGCTCCTGTAAGCGGACTGCATGAAACAGGTAAGGAGTATCTCCTGCGCTATGTTATCAACGAGGCCGGACTGGACGATGCTGTTGCTCTGGAGAAGGTCAATGTGGCCACCAACGAGGCCGGTGAGGACTATGTATTCTCCGTTGAGCCTCTGAAGATGGTGAAGAAGGAAGGCAACAACTACACCTTCGAGGTGATGTACTCTCCCAAGCAGGCCGGTCAGTACAAGTCTGCTGTGCGTATGTATCCTAAGAACAAGGACCTGCCTCACCGTCAGGACTTCTGTTACGTTAAGTGGCTGCAATTACCTAACTATTAAATATAACAAACGACTCCAGGGAAACCCCTCCGTTTCATACTTTTGGTAGCAGGTCTCTGGAGTTAATCTAATTAATAATCAATCAATTAATTAATTAATTAATAACATTAAAAGTATGAGAGTAATTATTGAACCGGACTACGAGAGAATGTCCAAGTGGGCCGCCGACTATGTTGCAAAGCGTATAATCGAGGCAAATCCCACCGAGAGCAAGCCTTTCAAGCTGGGTTGCCCCACGGGCTCCAGCCCTCTGGGCCTCTACAAAGAGCTCATCAAGAAGTATGAGAAAGGAGAAATTTCCTTCAAGAACGTCATCACGTTCAACATGGACGAGTATGTGAAGATTCCTGAGGATCATCCCGAAAGCTATCACTCTTTCATGTGGAAGAACTTCTTCTCCCATATCGATATCAAGAAGGAGAATGTGCATATCCTCGACGGAAATGCTCCCGACCTTGCAAAGGAGTGCGCAGAATATGAGAAGGCTATTGAGGATGCCGGAGGTATCGACCTCTTCATGGGCGGTGTAGGTCCCGACGGACACCTGGCTTTCAACGAGCCGGGTTCGAGTCTGGCCAGCAAGACCCGTGTCAAGACCCTGACAACGGATACTATCATTGCCAACTCACGTTTCTTCGACAACGACATGAATCTCGTGCCGAAGCAGGCTCTGACAGTAGGTATAGGCACTGTGATGGCCGCCAAGGAGGTTCTCCTCGTCTGCAACGGACACCACAAGGCTCGTGCTCTCCAGCACATCGTAGACGGAAACGTAAGTCACATGTGGACAGCTTCCATGCTGCAGATGCATCCCCACGCCATCGTGGTGTGCGACGAGGCAGCTTGTGACGAGCTGACAGTGGGCACCTACAAGTACTATCTGGACAAGGAGAGAGGTAATCTCTAAATCCGGTTCGGTATCAGAATGCCATAAAACCCTCGGGTCGCTGTGAAAAAGCAGCAGCCCGGGGATTTTTGGTGTTATGAGGCGACGTAGGCGGAGATTGAAGAAGAAAAAAAGCCTGATTCTTTGCTGTTTCAAGAAAAAGACGTACCTTTGCGGCAATGAACTAAACTGTTGCAGGACTATGGCTACGAGTGTCGCAGAACTTATACAGAAGAGTGAGAAGACAGCGTTCTCGTTTGAGGTGTTGCCGCCGTTGCGTGGCAAGACGATAGATTCGGTTTTCCGCACAATAGATATCCTGATGCCGTTCCGGCCGCTTTTCGTCGAAGTGACGACACACAGGAGCGACTATGTCTACAGAGATAAAGGCGACGGCACATACGAACGTGTGGAGCAGCGCTTGCGCCCCGGCACTGTGGCCATAGCATCGGCAATCAAGCAGCGTTATCACGTGCCTGTTGTGCCGCACATAATATGTTCCGGATACAGCAGGCAGGATACAGAGAACGAACTCATCGACTATTCGTTTCTGGATATCAAGGACCTGTTGGTGCTTCGCGGAGACAAAGCCAAGCAAGATGCCCGATTCGTGCCGAAAACTGGCGGTTTGTCGCACGCAACGGAACTGATTGAGCAGGTGGAGCAGTTCAATAAGGGACTGCTGGAATACGGCGACAGACACGAGTTCTGCGTAAACCGTCCGTTTACCTACGGTGTGGCAGCCTATCCTGAGAAGCACGAGGAAGCGATGAATCTGCAGCAGGATATAGAACGTCTGAAGGAAAAGCAGGACTTGGGTGCCGGGTATGCGGTGACGCAGATGTTTTTCGACACGGATGCATACCTGCGTTTCGTGGACAAGTGCAGAGCCAGCGGTATCACAATGCCTATTGTGCCGGGTCTCAAGCCGTTGGGCACATTGAACCATTGTACGATGCTTCCGAGAGTGTTCCATGTGGATTTCCCTGTGGAACTGGCTGAAAAGCTTTCCGGCCTGAAAACGGATGATGACGTGAAGAAGGTGGGTGTAGAGTGGTGTATCGCACAGTGTGAGCGACTCAGGAAGGAGGGAGCTCCGTGTATCCATTTCTATACTATGAATGCCGCCGGGAGTATCGAACAGATAGCAAAAGAAGTGTGGAAATGACACTCCGCGAAGCATTAGAAGAACGTGTTTTGCTGCTGGACGGAGCGATGGGCTCTCTGGTGCAGCAGATGATGAGAGGCTACAAAGGTATGCCTGATTTGCTGGTGTTGAGCCATCCGGAAGTGGTGAGCGAGATACACAGGCAATATCTTGAGGCAGGAGCCGACATCATTACGACATGTACGTTCAATGCCCAGCGTCTGAGTCTGAAAAACGCTCCGGAATATAGCGACACTCTGGTAAGAGATATCAATATCGCTGCTTCCCGCCTGGCCAGGAATATGGCAGATGAATACACCAGGAGGACGGGACGGAAGAGATATGTTGTGGGAGATATAGGACCCACATCGAAAATGTTGTCGCTTTCTCCGGATATCGCGCTGCCGAGTTTCCGTGATTTGGAATTTAACCAGTTGCGCGACATATACAGGGAACAGGCCCTTGCGCTGAAAGAAGGCGGTGTGGATGCAATCCTTCTGGAAACGTGTACGGATGTGCTCAACGTGAAGGCTGCAGTGTCAGCTTTGGAGGGTCTGGATGTACCCCTGATGATAAGTATGACCGTCAGCGATGCTTCCGGACGCATTCTTTCGGGGCAGACGATAGAGGCGTTTGTGGAAACCGTGATGTATGCACGTCCTCTTTCTGTGGGTCTCAACTGCGGATTCGGAGCAGATAAGATATTGCCTTGGTTGCGTGACATGTACAAGGCTGTGGGCGGTCGCTGCTATCTGACCTGTCATCCGAATGCCGGTCTCCCGAATGCCTACGGAGGCTATGATGACATGCCGGAGGACATGGTGCGTATGATGCGGCCGATGGTGCAGGAAGGACTTGTAAATGTCATCGGCGGATGTTGCGGCACCACTCCTGAGCATATACGTGCCATGCGTGCACTGTGTGAGGAGAAGCAACAAAATCTCCGTAGCATAAATAATGAGGAAAAGGGGGCTGTATATGCCGGTCTGGAAGTCTTGAAGCTGACTCCCGAAACATTCTGTAACGTCGGGGAGCGATGCAACGTCGCGGGAAGTCGTAAGTTTCTCAGGCTGATATCGGAAAAGCACTATGATGAGGCTCTCGCTATTGCAAGGAAGCAGGTGGAGGACGGAGCGATGGTGCTTGATATCAATATGGACGACGGCCTGTTGGATGCGAAGAAAGAGATGCAGAACTTCCTTCGTCTGGCAAGTGCGGAACCGGATATCGCCCGTGTGCCGGTGATGGTGGACTCTTCTCATTTTGAGGTGATAGAGTGCGCCCTTAAAAATATACAAGGTAAGGCTATCGTAAATTCCATTTCGCTCAAGCAGGGTGAAGAGGAATTCCTGCGCGAAGCCCGTTTTGTGCGGGATATGGGAGCAGCAGTCGTGGTGATGCTCTTTGACGAAAAGGGACAAGCAAATGACTATGAGCGACGTATAGAGATAGCGGACAGGGCTTATCGTCTGCTGACAGAGAACGTCGGATTCCTTCCTGAAGACATCATCTTTGATCCCAATGTGCTTACCATTGCAACGGGAATGGAGGAGCACAATCTCTATGCTCTGGACTTCCTGCGTGCTACGGAGTGGATACACGCTCATATGCCGCTTTCAAGAATAAGCGGCGGTATATCCAACCTGAGTTTTGCTCTTCGCGGCCAGAATTACATGCGCGAAGCAATGCACGCCGTGTTCCTCTATCATGCCATCAGAAGAGGTATGAACATGGCGATAATGAATCCTGCGACAACGGTCACGTATGAATCTCTTGACGACGACTTGCGGCAGGCCATAGAGGATGTTATATTCAATACCCGGGAAGATGCTACAGAGCGGCTTCTCGCTCTTGTGCCCAGATATTCGTCCCAGGGGAAGGAGGAGAGCACTCTGTCGTCAAAAACAGATGTGCTGACACCGACTGAGGTGGTAAAGATGTGTCTTCACCAGGGAAGAAATGACGGTCTGACGGAGTCGCTCGGGAAACTGATAGACGAAGGACACAGTGCACTTGACATCATCAGCGGGCCTCTCATGGACGGTATGATGGAAGTGGGACGTCTCTTCGGGGAGGGTAAGATGTTTCTTCCTCAAGTGGTGAAGACTGCTCGTACGATGAAGGAAGCATGTGCCTTTCTCGAGCCGTATATGGACGGAGGGACGGAATCCTCGTCGCATGCAGGCAAGATACTTATTGCCACAGTGAAGGGTGATGTTCACGATATCGGTAAGAACATTGTTAAAGTGGTGCTTCAATGCAACGGTTTCCACGTGATAGACCTCGGTGTGATGGTGCAGGCTGAGACCATCGTGGATACGGCAATAAAGGAGAATGTCGATATCGTGTGTCTTTCCGGTCTGATTACGCCCTCGCTTGAGGAAATGTGCAATGTTGCGGAGGCTATGGAAAGAGCCGGACTTAGTATTCCGCTGTTTGTCGGCGGTGCTACGACATCGGAACAGCATACCCGTTTGCGGATTGCTCCGTTATATAGCGGTGGTGTCTATCATATGAAAGATGCAACGGAGAATCCCGTTGTGGCAAGAAAACTCCTGCAGTCGCATCCCGTTCCGCCGTTCATGGGAGAAAGGAGACACAAGTCAATTAACATTGAGGATGTGTTGCCTCTTGTTGACTGGAGATATCTCTATCATGCCTGGATGGTGAAAAACGACAGTAAAGAGGCTAATCAGCTCAGACATGATGCCTTGCAACTGTTGGATGAGTTTCATGATGCCGGGTTTGCACTTGAAGCAGTGCAGGCCTTCTATGAGGCGAGAGGGGAATCGGACGGTATCTGGATAAAAACGGAAAAGGGGAAGGATGTTTTTATCCCGACTCCCCGGCAAAAGGCCGGAGAAAAACTGGCATTGTCGGATTACGTAAGTGAAGAGGGAGACGTTGTCGGCGCATTTGCTGTAACAGTGAACAGGGCCTTTGTGCAAAGGTTGGAGCAACTGAAGACGGAAGACACGGATCCGTATAGGAGTTTGCTTCTGCAGACTCTTGGCGACCGTCTGGTGGAAGCTGCTGCGGAATACCTGTCTGCGGAACTGAAGAAAACGGGGTGGGGAGGTATTCGCCCGGCAATAGGATATCCTATCCTGCCTGAACAGAAAACGATGTTCCTGTTAGCAGACGTTTTGGATATGAATGGCCTTGGAATTTCACTTACAGAAAACGGGGCAATGTATCCTCAGGCTTCCGTTGCAGGATTTTATATAGGCAACCCGAAATCCAAATATTTTGATGCACGTTAAGCATTGAAAATAACAGAAAACACGTTGAGCTTTAGTGCCTGTTTTGTTGACATTTTATTGTGCTTTTGCATAAAAAGTGCTTCAAAACGAAGAATTTTAAGAAAAAAAAGCATTTTTTTTATATTTTTTCGTGCTATAAGGTAAAAAAGCTGTACCTTTGCACGCAGAGTATAGAAAAATATATTGAAAATATTTTTAATTGTTTAACCATATGAAAAGAATTTTTGTTTTCCTTTCGGTAATGGCGCTGACCATGTCCGCCTTTGCTGAAGAGACCGTTGTGACGGTTAAGAACGAGAAAGAATTTGTGGCTCCCAAGAGTGCTTGGTTTATAAGCATTATGGGTGGTGTGAACCATGCCGGTACAGATGTTCTCGATTTGGGTGATTTCGGTGACAACATTCACGGTACAGGAACCGCTGAAATCGGTTATCGTTTCAATCCCTATCTGAGTCTTGCTGGTCAGATGCAGTACAACCGTATCGGTTCCTATAATCTGACATATACAGGTTTTGGTCCCGTATCAGTCATTAAACAGTATCGTGGTATTAATGTCCTGGAGTCTTCTGTTATCCTGTATTGGAATCTGGTAAACACTTTTGGTGGTTACAAGGCTGATCGTAAGAACAACTTCTATCTGTATGGAGGTTTTGCCGGTGGATTCACATTTGCAGGTGGACCAAGAGCCTATGAGCTCTCTTATGGCTTCAAGGCAGGTGTTCAGTACGAGCGTATGTTCAAGCGCGGTTGGGCTTTCATTGCCGATGCCAGCTGGACAATGTTGACTGACAACATGGATTGCATTGAGTACATCAATGACAACATGGAGAAGCACATCAACGTACAGGTAGGTATCCGTAAGTACTTCGGTCTCAACCGTAAGACTGCCAAGTACTACGCTTCTGAGAGCTACACCAACTACATCACTCGCCGTGATACCACAGTTGTCAACCAGGTAGAGGAAGTTGCTGCTAAGCCTCAGCCCACTTATTCTTGCTTCTTCACAATCAACAAGATTGACCTGAATGAGGATTCTCAGAACGCTATCAAGCAGTGCGCAGCCTACCTGAAGGCTAATCCCGGTAAGAAGGTTACTATCTTCGGTTATGCTGATAAGAACACCGGTACAGCAAAGCGCAACGCTTGGCTGGCTAGCAACCGTGCTCGCGTCGTTAAGGAGGCTTTGGTTGCCGAGGGTGTTAGCGAGGATTGCATCAGCTGCTACGATGAGGGTGACAAGGTTCAGCCCTATCCCGAAGCTGTGTTTGAGAAGAACCGTGCAGCTATCATGCTCGTAACTGAATAAGAGAGAGAATAAGTCTGTATAATATTAAGGATATAAGAGACTATGAAAAAGATTATATTTGCATTCCTCGTGATGGTTCTTGGCGCTACCAGCGTACAGGCAGAGGAGACTAATTTTGAGTATGACAACGGTTATCGTTGGTTCATCAACGCTCATGGTAACATCGGTATGAGCGTGAACGAGACTTTTTATAAGTATAAGTTCGCGGATTGGCTTGCTCCCGGTGCAAACATCCAGATTGGTTACAACTTCAGTGATTACTGGGGCCTCTTCGCTGCTGCCGGTTGGAACAGAAACCGTACATTCAGCAACGGCACTTCCTATAAGTTCACAAGCTGGGAGCCCAGTTTGAACGTAATGTACAACCTCACTAACGGCTTCTGCGGCTACAGACCCAACCGTCGTCACAACTTGTATGCATATGCAGGTTTCGTGCTGGGTATCACTCGTAACTTCGAGGATGAGTTCATCGCTACATCTCTCCTCAGTGGAGCTCAGATCTATCCCGACGAGGTTTGCTATGGCGGTCGTATCGGTTTGCAGTACATCTGGAGCTTCTCCAAGTGGGTTGGCTTGAGCATGTATGCTGATTTCACAATCTTCAACGACAAGTTCGATGCTATTGATGCAGGATTCCCTCTTGACGGTCGTGTAAACGCTGGTATCGGTTTCCACTTCAACATCTCCAAGAACACGAAGAAGGTTACCAAGACCTACAACGACGAGATCACCTTCAAGCACGACACTATCTACAAGAAGATCGTTCGCACAGCTGAGCCCGAGAGAGTTAGCTACAACTACGCTACTCCTGAAGGTACAGAGGGTGTTAGCAGCAATGAGAATGACAACCTGAAGGCTATGGCTACCTACCTGAAGAACAACAAGGATCGTGTTGCCTTCGTTGTTAAGTATGGTGACGGTGACGCTATTGTCAACAAGCTCATCGAGTACGGTGTAGACAAGAACCAGATTATTGTTCACGACACCAGCAAGATGGCTGATTCCAGCAACGCTGACAAGAACAACACCAAGGTTTACATTGTTAAGGACTTCCGTTAATAGAAGATACCTTATATAATATAAGAAAAGCGCCGGACATCAGTCTGGCGCTTTCTTTTTGTTTTTTAAAGGGAAGTAAAAAGGGGAGTTAAAGATGGAGTAAAGGTGGAAGTCAGATTAATCCTATGCTCTTTGCATAGTTAATAACTTCTGTCGTGATTTCCTCTTCGTGTTCGATGAAGGTGTCGTCGAAGTCGTCCGCTTCCGGAAACTGCTCAAACAGCGCCATGAAGTCCTCATCGCTCATTTCCCGCTCGATTTCCTCGTGGTGTGCCTCGTAGAAGGCCCTTCCTTCGTAGATGAGTTTGGAGAAGTCCTTGAGACCCCACATTCGCATTGCTTTGGCGAAAGGATTGAGAAAGATGAAGGCTCCGTAGCCGTTGTAGATGAGTTGCACGAGTCCTCCGTCCATCACTTCCTCTCTCATGATACAATAAGCCAGCAGTGTGATTTCGTCGGATGTGAGCAGCGACATACTGTCTCCGGTGAGCGTTCCTCCCACCTTCTCAAGCACGTGTTTTCTGAAAGTCTGCAGTTCCTGCTCCATAGAGTCTATCTGTATTTTGCAATTCTTACCGCAGCATTGAGTTCTTTCTCCTTCTCTGCGTTGCGTTTGTCGTATTCTTTTTTGCCCCGGCAGAGCGAAATATCAAGTTTGGCGCGTCCGTTATCATCTATCCAAAGCAGAGTGGGGATGATGGAGAAACCGGGACTCTTCACGGCGTTCTGCAGTTTGTTTATCTCGCGACGTGTGAGCAGCAGTTTTCTGTCGCGGCGCTCCATGTGGTTGTTGTACGACCCCTCTTTGTATTGGGCCACATACATGTTTTTCACCCACATTTCGCCGTTGTGTATGAAACAGAACGTGTCCACCAGCGATGCTTTTCCCTGACGTATGCTCTTTATCTCGGTACCCGTCAGGACGATGCCTGCAGTGTAGTCGTCCAAGAGCAGGTAATCGAACTCTGCTCGCTTGTTTTTGATGTTGATGACCTTTGATTTATTGGCTTTCTTAGACACTTCTTACACAATTTTGCCTGCAAAGGTACAAAAAAAACGCGAAAAATTTCATTAAATACCCACTATTGAGTATATTTGTACGCAAAATCGACAAATTAGTACGATAACATACAACCTAAAACGTTAAAAAATATGGTTTACACACAAGAAGTTCAAAACATGTGTTGCGTGGCCAAAGGCCCCAATCATGGTCCTGCTCCTATTCCCGAAGAGGGCAAGTGGGTTCAGGCAAAGGAAATCAAGGACATCTCAGGTCTCACCCACGGTGTGGGATGGTGCGCTCCTCAGCAGGGTGCCTGCAAGTTGACGCTGAATGTCAAGGAAGGTGTCATTGAGGAATGTCTCGTTGAGACTATCGGTTGCTCCGGCATGACTCACTCCGCTGCTATGGCCAGTGAGATTCTTCCCGGCAAGACGATTCTCGAGGCTCTCAACACCGACCTCGTATGCGATGCTATCAACACAGCCATGCGCGAGCTGTTCCTGCAGATCGTCTATGGCCGCACACAGAGTGCATTCTCCGAGGGCGGTCTGACAATCGGTGCCGGTATGGAGGATCTTGGCAAGGGTCTTATTTCCCAGACAGGCACTCTCTACGGTACAAAGGCAAAGGGCACCCGTTATCTGCAGCTCACGGAGGGCTACATCAACAAGATGTATCTCGACGAGAACGACCAGGTGTGCGGCTACGAGTTTGTTCACATGGGCAAGTTCATGGACGCTGTGAAGAAGGGTATGGATGCCAACGAGGCCCTCAAGAGTGTCACCGGTACTTACGGCCGCACAAAGCCTGAGGACGGTGCTGTTAAGTGTATTGACCCCCGTAAGGAATAAAAGATTAGGAGGAAACAAACTATGATTAGAGAAGTAAAGTTCGAAAGTCAGGACCGTCGTATCAAGCAGATTCTTGCTTGTCTGAATAAGCACGGTATCGCCTCCATCGAAGAGGCCAATGAGATTTGCGACAAGGCCGGCCTTGATCCTTACAAGACCTGTGAGGAGACTCAGATGATATGTTTCGAGAATGCCAAGTGGGCTTACGTTGTAGGCACCGCCATCGCTCTCAAGGAGAAGGCAAAGGACGCTGTGGAGGCCGCCAACTACATCGGCGAGGGTCTTCAGAGCTTCTGCATTCCCGGTTCTGTTGCCGACGACCGCAAGGTGGGTATCGGCCACGGTGAGCTGGCAGCCCGTCTGCTCTCTCCCGAGACCAAGTGCTTCGCATTCCTGGCCGGTCACGAGAGTTTCGCTGCCGCTGAGGGTGCTATCAAGATTGCCCAGATGGCCAACAAGTCGAGACCATCCGACAAGCCCCTGCGCTGCATCCTCAACGGTCTGGGCAAGGACGCTGCCATGATTATCAGCCGTATCAACGGTTTCACATATGTGCAGACACAGTTCGACTATTTCACCGGTGAACTGAAGGAGGTTAAGCGCATTGCCTACTCCAAGGGTCCCCGCGCTGCTGTCAACTGCTACGGTGCCGACGATGTCCGCGAGGGCGTTGCCATCCTGTGGAAGGAGGACGTAGACGTTTCCATCACCGGTAACTCTACCAACCCCACACGTTTCCAGCATCCCGTTGCAGGCACCTACAAGAAGGAGCGCATCCGCGCCGGCAAGGCATACTTCAGCGTAGCCAGCGGTGGTGGCACGGGCCGCACTCTGCATCCCGACAACATGGCTGCCGGTCCCGCTTCCTACGGTATGACCGACACTCTGGGTCGTATGCACTCCGACGCTCAGTTTGCAGGTTCCAGCTCAGTGCCCGCCCACGTTGAGATGATGGGCTTCCTGGGCATCGGCAACAACCCCATGGTGGGCTGCTCCGTTGCATGTGCTGTGCAGGCCGACCTCTTCCTGAACAAGAAGTAAGAAGACCGTCTTATGATAAGGTAGCGCACGACCGGTGAGGTTGTGCGCTATTTTTTTGCTTGTATCAGAAAAAAGTAGTACCTTTGCAGCCGTTTATGCAGCGTAACGACATTTTCGGGGGGCTTCGCGACGGCATCCCCATAGCTCTCGGCTATTTCGCGGTGGCTTTCTCGCTGGGCATCATTGCCAAGGGAGCGGGTCTCACTGCGGCCGTGGGTTTCGTGAGCAGTTTCTTCACCCGTGCTTCTGCCGGGGAATACGGTGTTTATACGCTGATGGCAGCCTCCGCTCCCTACACTGAGATTGTGGTGATGTGCCTTGTCACCAACCTCCGCTACATGCTCATGGGCGCGGCCCTGTCTCAGAAGATAGCTCCCGGCACGTCGCGTCTCCACCGTCTCCTCATGGCTTGCTGCATCACCGACGAGATATTCGGCATCTCGATTGCCCACCGAGGCTACGCTCCGCCTGCCTACACCTACAGTGCCGCGCTGATTTCCACCCTCTTCTGGGCTTCCGGCTGTGCTGCGGGCATTGTGGCGGGAGGTATGCTGCCTGCGTCCGTTGTCTCGGCTCTGAGCGTGGCTCTCTACGGCATGTTCCTCGCCATTGTCATGCCTCCCTCGCGCCGCGACGGCAATGTGCTGCTGGCTGTGACGGCAAGTTTCCTCACGAGCGGTCTCTGTGCGGTGGCTCCCTTGGTGCGTGAGTGGAGCGCAGGCACGCGCACCATAGTTCTCACCATAGTCCTTTCCACACTGGCGGCATGGCTCCGACCCATTGATGTTGATGCAGATGGAGACGCGTGATATCATAATTTGCATTGCTCTGGCCATCGTCACCACGAATCTCATCCGTGTGCTTCCCGTCGTGCTGATCAGGGGTCAGATACGCCATCGCTTCATACGCAGTTTTCTCTACTACGTGCCCTACATCACTCTTTCCGTGATGACGTTCCCGAGTATTGTGGAGACGACGATGTCGCCCCTCTCCGGTCTGGTGGCTTTCGTTGTCGGTGTTGTGGCGGCGTGGCGTGGCCTGGGACTCTTTCCCGTCGCTGCCATCTGTTGTGCCATTGTCTATGTGATGGAATTGACCTTGACTAATTAGCCTAATTGGCCCAATTAGCCCAATTGGCCCCATGAGAAAATGGGTTAAGGTCAAGGTCAAGGTTAAAGTTGAAAAAAATAGACCGCGCGGATGATGTGATGAAACTCCGACATGATAGGATTTGAGGGTTTGTCCACTTTGTAATCCGCTGCGCTCCGGGGAGTGGCGGCCCGCCATTGTAGGACAAAACTTGTCTCGTTTCAGTGATATTATTGATGAGAATCCCGATCTAACCCGCGCGGTCTGATGCAAAGGTAGCCATTTTTCTCACTTCTGCAAGAGCTGACCCCATCTTTTTTGCCCCAAATGCGTATTTTTCTTGAATCGTAGGGCGTTTTTCATTTTTTTTTAGTATCTTTGTGCTTGAATAGGCCTTTTTATAACATAATGAAACTTCAGTTTTCCTTAAAATATCGCACGGAGTGGGGGCAGGACGTGCGCGTACAGATCACTCTGCATCGCAGGCGCGGTGCCGACATCACACAGCTTTTCCCTCTCCGCACCGACGACGGTGAGACCTGGAGCGGCGAGGCTGTCATCTCCGAAAAGGACATCACACGCTTCGTCTATCGCTATGCGGTCTACGAGGGCGACCTCATCTGTCGTCAGGAGTGGGACGGTGTCAGGCGCGACTTCCCTGCTGCTGAGCGCAGTTTCGTGCTGCACGACTACTGGAAGGACATCCCCCTTCTCCAGCATCTCTATTCCTCGGCCTATCTCAATTGCATCACACACACCCAGCCTCAGTCTGCCGACTTCGTATTCTATCCGCGCACGCTGATATTCCGTGTGCAGGCGCCGCAGCTCAAGGAGCATCAGTGCCTGGCTCTCCTGGGCAGCCTTCCCTCCCTGGGACAGTGGGCGCCGGAGCGTCCGCTCGTCATGTCGAGGGCGGGGGCACATGAGTGGGTCATCAGCATGAATGCCGAGTTCCTCGCCTCCTATTTCGAATATAAATACGTTGTCATGGACGAGCGCTCGGGCGACCTCGTGGCTTGGGAGGAAGGCGACAACCGCTCCTTCACGCTTACGGAGCGCACCAACGACATCATCGTTGTCTGCGACCCACGTGTGCGCCTTGCCGAGCAGCGCTGGAAGGCTGCCGGCGTGGTGATTCCCGTGTTCTCCCTGCGCAGCGAGAGCAGTCAGGGCGTGGGCGACTTCGGCGACCTCAAGCGCATGGTGGACTGGGCCTCCGAGGCCGGACTGCGCTGCATACAGGTGCTCCCCATCAACGACACGCAGCAGAGCCACACCTGGCAGGACTGCTATCCCTACAACGCCATCTCCATCTTCGCGCTGCATCCTCAGTATGTCGACCTCTCTCAGCTTCCCGTCATCCTCGACGGGGCTTATATGACGGCCTACGAGAGCGAGCGCGTGCGCCTCAACAAGCTCCAGCAGCAGGACTACGAGGCCGTGGAGCGCCTCAAGAGCGGCTATCTGCGCCGCCTCTATGCGCAGGAGGGCGCTTCCACGCTGCTCTCCTCGTCCTATCGCTCCTTCGTCAAGGCCAATGAGGACTGGCTCATCACCTATGCCGTCTTCTGCCATCTGCGCGACACCTACAACACGTCCTGCTTCAGCGACTGGCAGACGCTCTCCGTCTACGACGAGAAGGAGGTGCACCGCTACTACGAGGCCCACGAGGAGGAGGTGTGCTACTACGTCTGGGTGCAGTATCTTCTCGACCGCCAGCTCTCGCAGGCATCCCGCTACGCTCGCCGCCACGGTGTCATCCTCAAGGGCGACATACCCATCGGCATCTCGCGCACCAGCGTCGAGGCGTGGTCGCAGCCCGGGCTGTTCAATCTCGACGGCTCGGCAGGCGCTCCCCCCGACGAGTTCACACGCGACGGTCAGAACTGGGGCTTCCCCACATATAATTGGGACGCTATGCGCCGCGACGGCTACCAGTGGTGGATACGCCGCTTCCGCAAGATGGCGGAGTATTTCGATGCCTACCGCATCGACCACGTCCTGGGCTTCTTCCGCATCTGGCAGGTGCCGGTGGATTGTCCCACGGCTCTTCTGGGCCAGTTCGTGCCCGCGCTCCCCATGTCGGTGGGCGAGATAGAGAGCTACGGCCTGCGCTTCCTTCCCCAGCTTTTTGTTGAGGACTATCGCACCAAAGGCATGTACCATCCCCGCATCTCCGCCAAGGACGACACCCACTACGCACAGCTCACGCCCTCCGAGCAGCGCGCCTTCGACCGCCTCTACGAGCAGTATTTCTACCATCGCCACAACGATTTCTGGGCTGCCGAGGCCATGAAGAAGCTTCCGGCCCTTGTGGAGGCCACGCAGATGCTTGTCTGCGCCGAGGATCTGGGCATGGTGCCCTCCTGTGTGGGTCCTGTCATGGAGAGCCTGCGCATGCTTTCCCTTGAGATACAGGCCATGCCGAAGGCTTTTGTGCGCTTCGGCCGTCTGGAGGACAATCCTTACCGCTCTGTGGCTACCATCTTCACGCACGATATGCCCACGCTGCGTCAGTGGTGGGAGGAGGACGAGGAGCGCTCGCAGGCCTACTGGCACGAGGCTCTCGGCAAGGACGGTGATGCTCCGCGTGTCATGCCCGGGTGGCTGGCCGAGGAGATTGTCTCGCGCCATATGTTCTGCCCCTCCATGCTGTGCCTGATTTCCTTGCAGGACTGGCTTGCCATGGACGAGACGCTGCGCCTTGCGGATGCGAATGCCGAGCGCATCAACATCCCTGCTGTGTCGCGTCACTACTGGCGCTATCGCATGCACCTCACCATCGAGCAGCTCCTCCAGGCCAAGGATTTCAGTGGCAAGATAAATGCAATGGTGGAGCGCGCAGGGCGCTAGGTTAATGGTTAATGGTTGCTTTCACTACGTTCAGCCTCATTGCTGACGCAAAGAAAATGGTTAAAGTCTAAAGTCTAAGGTCTAAAGTCTAAAGTCTAAAGTCTAAAGGTCTGTTGTCTTTTGTCTGTTGTCTTTAGTCTTTTGTCAATGAACGATGAAATTGATTCTCGCTTCCAACAGTCCCCGTCGCCGTCAGTTGCTTGGCGGTTTGGATATTCCTTTTGAGGTACGTCTTATTGAGGGTATTGATGAGTCGTGTCCTCTGGGCACTTCTGCTGAGGATGTGCCTGTTTTGCTTTCGCGCAAGAAGGCGGAGGCTTATGTCTTGGATGATCCGGAGGAGGTGTTGATCACGGCAGACACTGTTGTGGCTGTGGACGGTATGGTGTTGGGCAAACCTCATGATGCTGACGAGGCGAGGGCTATGCTTCGCATTCTCTCGGGCCGTGAGCACAGTGTCATCACGGGTGTCACGCTGCGCGGCGAGCTTGTCCGCTGTGCCCTGAAATCTCAAATCTCAAATCTCAAACCTCAAACCTCAAATCTCACAGGTTGTGACGATAGTTTCACTTTCTCGTCTTGTACGAAAGTCTTTTTTGCGGAGTTGACGGATGGTCAGATAGACTATTATGTGGAGCGTTATAATCCCATGGACAAGGCTGGTGCTTATGGCATTCAGGAGTGGATAGGATATGTTGGAGTGCGGAGGATAGAGGGTTCGTATTACAATGTCATGGGTCTTCCCGTCCAGGCTCTTTCGGAATATCTCAGGAGAATAAAAGAGGGGGAGGGCACTATAATTGCAGTCTGATTTGTAGACTAATGTCTTGCTGGTACGATGAAGGTATTGATTGTAAACCCGTGGATATTGTGATACGGTCGAAATAATGTGTCATTCCGTATTTCATTTCTGCCATCCATTGTCTTTTGTGTGTTGTCTTATTCCTGGAAAGTGTTCCCGTGTAGCGCATGAGTAGAGCGAACCGTATTCCATGTCCATAATATTTGTTGTATTGTGATGTGTTCCACATGGTTGGCTCATACATATATATAGCATTCTGTGATACTGGCGTATTAAAATATCCAAAAGAAAGGGAAGGGAGAAGCCGATCGTTTAAGACATGAAGTCTAAGGTGCTGCATTGCTCCACATCCAAAATGACGAGTTTGACTGTAGTCATTAATAAAAAGGTAACGGGTTGTAACTGTAGTTTGTAATTGAATAATATTATTTGGTGAATAAGTGTATTGTAGCTTTATGCGGTGGCTCTCATTCATTATGTCATTAGTTGCCTTACGTATGAGGTTATAACGTATAATAAAACTATGGATAGTATTAGGTTCTACAGTGATTTGTCCCATAATATCTTGTCCGCTATCACTTGCACTCATTCTATATCGTGGCCAGTGAAAATAAAAGAAATCGGCATATCCTTCCATGATGACAATATCCCACGGTCGTGCAATGAAACGAATAAGCACTCCCGTTTCGTTTTGGCATCTGGAATTTTCGCTAAATGCTGTAGAATGGGCAGAGAAGTAGCGGTCGCTATAGTATCGTCCTACGGCACTTGTTTCAAACCGTTTCGATGCCTTATAGCTTAAACGCCCGATTGTGCCCCAACCAGACAATGACGTCGCGGTCTCTCCAGAAAATGCCCATCGATATGATGACCATTCATAGTTTATTCCAAAGACTCCCCAATCTTTCCCTTTGGGATAGATGTCTCGGTATATTGTGGAACGTGTCTTCTTTGGCCGTGGGTCAAGTGTAATTGATGTATGACGCCATGTTCCGGTAATGCCGATATTTAGATATTTTTTTTCAATGTTTCTATTCCATCCCAAATGACAACCAATGAGCGTCTCATATAGATTATGTTTCTTTTCGCGTTCACTTTCTGTTCTGTGAAGTCCTGTGTTAATAATAGTTTGAACGCTGTTGCCTGTTTTAGATAATGTTGCGTCAAGTGCTGAGTAAGACCCAAAAACAGATGCTTCAAAATCATGATGGCTCATTGTAATAGCCGCGCCTCGTAAAATATTTGTTTCAGTTGTGCCTTGTTGAGGCAATATGCCTTGTGGTGATTGTGTGTTTGTTGATGATTTACTCACACGATATCGACCAATGACAAGGCCCTCTCCACAGCCAATACGATAATCGCCGATAACGAGATGGTCGACTATTCCAAGGTTCTTGGCTTCAATATACCCGCCATAAAAATCATAAAAACGTTCACCGGCATCTTTCTCTGCGTATATTGAGGCTTTTACCCGTTTTGTGTCTATAGTATATCGCATTCGGTGATATAGTTTATTACCTGCGTATGCGGGAGGGTCATTTCCATCGCTAATATATCCTTTGCGCGAATATAACGGAATGTCGATACGGGTGTCAAATGATTGCTTTACACCCTTTTGGCGTGTCTGTCGTTTGTCTGTGTGCTCTGATATTGTGCAGAAAAGAGGTAATACGCGAATACTTTCTGTGTGTAGTCCTGGAATGAGAAGAAGTTCTCCCCATGAGTCTATACGTTCGTGGCGATAAATATATAGAAGTATTTGGTCGATTTCTTCATTGTCAAGAAAGGGGAGGGAGGTCAGATCTTTTTGTGTTGCGGTGTTGATATCTAAAGGGTTCTGGTGTAATTTCTCTAACTCATATAACTGAGAGCTGATTTCGTCTAAATTTCCTTCGTTTTCCTGGACCTCTTCGTATATACTTTGTACGTACTCGTCCCAGGATAACTGTTGAAGCTGACCATGTGCTTCAATGGTGCAGAATAATAGTGATAAGAGTAATGTGTTGTACTTGATAATGTTCGTATGGGACTTTCTAAAGCTAAGATTTATACTACACCATATAATATGCTGATATATAGCATACAATGCGTATAACATAATGTGTATGATTGGTTTTGGTAGCTTGTTATTTAAAGTTTGTCGTGAATAACTTGTCATTTGATCTTTAACTTGGTCTATTATTTTTATCAACCGCAAAGTACGTGAAAAAAAGTGAAACGGGCGGGGGAGGAGTTGCATTTTAACGAACTTTAAGAAGCGAGTAGTTTTTTTTAAGGAAAAACATGCGACGCGTGTGACGCTTTTTTCGTACTTTTGCACCCGAATTTAATAAAACAACACATAAAATATGGCAGAATCTGTTGATATTCGTGCATTAAACGAACTAATCGAGAAACAAAGCTCATTCGTGACAAACCTGCAAACAGGTATGTCGCAAGTAATAGTGGGACAAAAACACCTCGTGGAATCCCTACTCATCGGACTGCTCTCCGACGGACACGTGCTCCTGGAAGGTGTGCCCGGTCTGGCTAAAACACAAGCCATCAAGACACTGGCAAAACTCGTGGACGCAAAGTTCTCAAGAATACAGTTCACACCTGACCTGCTACCCGCAGACGTCGTGGGAA
The DNA here is from genome assembly GCA_016292045.1 of Bacteroidaceae bacterium. Classification (GTDB taxonomy): domain Bacteria; phylum Bacteroidota; class Bacteroidia; order Bacteroidales; family Bacteroidaceae; genus Physcousia. The sequence goes on from JAEEZX010000033.1 coordinate 36,988, forward strand.
CAATGATATACTCACAGAAGGAGGAGAAATTCCAGGTGGAAAGAGGTCCCGTGTTCGCCAACTTCGTGCTGGCAGACGAAATAAACCGAGCACCGGCAAAGGTGCAGTCAGCACTGCTCGAAGCAATGCAGGAGAGACAGGTGACAATAGGCAAGGAGACATTCCAGCTGCCCAGCCCCTTCCTCGTGCTGGCAACACAAAACCCCATAGAGCAGGAAGGCACATACCCCCTGCCCGAAGCACAGGTGGACCGATTCATGCTGAAGGTAATCATCGACTACCCCAAGCAGGATGAGGAAAAGAACATCATACGCATGAACATCAACGGCGAGAGAAACGACGTGAAGCCCCTCATCACCACAAAGGAGATATTCGAGGCAAGAAGCGTGGTGCGCCAGGTGTACATCGACGAGAAGATAGAACAATACATCACCGACATAGTGTTCGCAACACGCTTCCCCGAGAAATACGGAGTGGAGGAGCTGAAGGACTACATCGAGTTCGGCGGCAGCCCGCGTGCATCAATAAACCTAGCCATCGCATCCAGAGCATACGCCTTCATCAAACACCGCGGATACGTGATCCCCGAAGACGTGCGCGCCGTGGCACACGACGTGATGCGCCACCGCATCGGACTGACCTACGAGGCCGAAGCAAACAACGTGACGGCAGAGGAAATAATATCCAAGATAATCAATAAGGTGGAAGTGCCATAAAAGTTTAGAGGTTAGAGTTTAGAGGTTAGAGTTTAAAGTTTTAGGGTTTGGAGACATCTGAGATTTTAAAGCGGGTTCGCAAAATAGAGATAAAGACCCGGGGACTGTCGTCGAACATCTTCGCAGGAGAATACCACTCCGCATTCAAAGGACGCGGTATGGCATTCGCAGAGGTGAGAGAATACCAGTACGGGGACGATATCCGCGACATAGAATGGAACGTGACGGCACGCTTCGGAAAGCCCTATATCAAGGTGTTCGAAGAGGAAAGAGAGCTGACGGTGATGCTGCTGGTGGATGTGAGCGGTTCGCTGGAGTTCGGCACACAATGCCAGACAAAGCGCGAAATGCAGACCGAAATAGCAGCCACATTGGCTTTCTCCGCCATACTGAACAACGACAAGATAGGCGTGATATTCTTCTCCGACAGGATAGAGAAATTCATACCGCCCAAGAAAGGCCGCAAACACATACTCTACATCATACGGGAACTGCTGGAATTCAAGCCGGAGAGCTCGCGCACCAATATCGGAGCCGCACTGGAATACTTCACCGGAGCCATCAAACGCCGCTGCACCTGCTTCATGCTGAGCGACTTCATCGACGGGAAGGACTTCAAACAGCCCCTGACCATAGCCAACAGGAAACACGACGTGGTGGCCGTGCAGGTGTATGACCGGCGCATAGCCGAACTGCCCGACGTGGGACTCATCAAGATGCACGACGCAGAGACCGGACACGAAGCCATCATAGACACATCCAGCAAAGCCGTGCGCAATGCACAGGCACAGTGGTGGAGCCAGCAGAAGGAACGGCTGAGAGACACATTCGCACACAGCAGCGTGGACAACGTGAGCGTGCGCACCGACGGAGACTATGTGGCAGCGCTGAGGGCGCTGTTCGCGGGAAGAAGTAAGAGGTAATGAGGCCAATGGGCCCAATTGGCCTAATTGGACTAATTGGCCTAATGAGTTAAGGTTAGAGTTAATGAAGAAAATAATATTGATAGCGGGACTGGCGGTGGTGCTGATGAATGCAGCAGCGCAGGTGACCGTGGACGTGAAGCTCGACAGCGTGCAGTTCTGGGTGGGACAGCAGGACGGACTCGACCTGACAGTGTCGCTGCCGGCAAAGCACAGGCTGGAAATGCCGCCCATCAAGGCAGGCACGGAACTGATGCCCAACGTGGAGGTGGTGGAGGTGCTCAGACCCGACACCGAAATGCTCGACGAGGGCAGGCGCATGCAGGTGCACCAGAGATACATCATCACGGCGTGGGACAGCAGTTTCTACTATCTGCCGCCGCTGCCCGTGAAGGTGAACGGGAAGCTGTATGAATCGAAGCAGCTGGCACTGAAGGTGTACACCGTAGACGTGGACACACTGCACGCAGACCAGTTCTTCCCCCCGCGCGAGATAATGGACAATCCCTTCTCGTGGGACGACTGGAAGGGCGTGATGTGGAGCCTGCTCGCAATAGCAGTGCTGGGAGGCATGATAGCATGGCTGTGGTGGAGAATCAAGACGGGACGCCCCATCTTCCGCATGATAAGGAGGAAGGTGAAGCTGCCTGCACACCAGGTGGCCATGAGCAGCATACTCAAGATAAAGGAGGAGCGCAAATGGGCCGAGGAGGACAGCAAGGAATACTACACGCAGCTGACCGACACACTGCGCACCTACATACAGGACCGCTACGGATTCTCTGCCATGGAGATGACATCATCAGAAATCATCGAGCGGCTGATAGAGGAGGGCGACCAGAAGAAGCTGGATGAGCTGCGCGAGATATTCCGCACGGCCGATCTGGTGAAGTTCGCAAAGTGGACCACACTGCTGGGCGAGAACGACGCCAACCTCGTGGCGGCCATCGCCTACGTGGAGGAGACGAAGCTGGAAACGGACGAGAACGCTAAGCCGGAACCCGAGGTGATCAAGGAGACGGACAAGGAGAGGCTGAACCAGGTGATAGCATCCAGGGTGGCAATGGCGATTGCTGCGGTGGTGTGCGCAGGACTGGTGGCATATATAGCATACACGATGTGGGACTTGTTGAGTTAACGGGAAAAGGAGATGGAATTTCACGATATAGGATATTTATCACTGCTCGTACTGCTGGTGCCCTACGTGGCCTGGTATGTGATGAAGCAAAGGCAGACGACACCGGCCCTGAAGGTGAGCTCGATGGACGCCTTCCGCGGTGTGAGGCCTACATGGCGCACATATTTGGTGCACGCCCCCTTCGTGCTCAACTGCATAGCTTGGACGGCAGCCTGTCTGGCACTGGCACGTCCGCAGACATCAAACTCGTGGTCGAGCAAGAGCGTGGAAGGCATTGATATCATGCTGTGTATGGACGTGTCGACGTCGATGCTGGCAGAGGACCTGAAGCCCAACCGCGTGATAGCGGCCCGCGACGTGGCCGTGGACTTCATCAAGGGAAGACCCAACGACAACATAGGACTGACGGTGTTTGCCGGAGAGGCCTACACGCAGTGTCCGATGACGGTGGACCACGCCGTGCTCCTGAACCTCCTGAGCGGACTGAGCTGCGACATGGTGGAGAGAGGACTCCTGGAGGACGGCACGGCAATAGGTATGGGCATTGCCAACGCAGTGACCAGGCTGAAGGACTCGAAGGCCAAGTCGAAGGTCATCATAATGCTGACGGACGGCTCGAACAACCGCGGCGACATATCGCCCGGCACAGCCGCTGACATAGCACACAGTTTCGGCATCAGAGTGTACACCATCGGTGTGGGCACCAACGGCACGGCTCCCTATCCCATGAGAGTGGGGGGCAGGACAGAGTATGTCAACATACCCGTGGAGATAGACACCAAGACACTGGCTGCAATAGCAGGGAAGACGGACGGCGAGTTCTACAGAGCCACCAACACCTCGAAACTGCGCGAAGTGTATCAGGAAATAGACAAGCTGGAGAAGACCAAGATGAAGGTGCAGAACTATTCCAAGCACTACGAGGCATTCGGAGCATTCCTCTGGGTGTGCGTCATCGCACTGATGCTGGAAGTGTTGCTGCGCGCCACGATACTGAAACGTATACCGTAGAGAAAAAAGAAGGACATGTTTAGATTTGAAAATCCGCAATATCTGTATTTGATACTCCTCTTGGGAGTGTTTGCCGCTTTGCATGTGCTCTTCTGGATGCGTCAGAAGAGACGTCTGAAGGAATATGGAGACAAAAGGCTGGTGAAGAGCATGATGATAGACTACTCGGCACTGCGTCCGCAAGTGAAGTTCGTGCTCCTGGAAGTGAGCCTGCTCTTCTTCATCATAGCGCTGGCCCGTCCGCAGTTCGGCACCAAGGTGGAGACCCGCGAGCGCAGCGGCATTGAGGCCATCATAGCCCTGGACGTGTCGAACTCGATGCTGGCGGAGGATGTGCGCCCGAACCGTCTGGAGAAGTCGAAGATGCTCATTTCGAGCATGGTGGACGAGATGAACGACGACAAAGTGGGTCTCATCGTCTATGCCGGACAGGCCTTCACACAGCTGCCCATCACGAGCGACTATGTGAGCGCAAAGATGTTCCTGAGCACGATATCGCCCAAGATGATAGAGCTGCAGGGCACGGACATCGCCGCCGCCATCACGATGGGTATGAGGAGCTTCACTCAGCAGGAAGATGTGTCGCGCGCCATATTCGTCATCACTGACGGTGAGGACAACGAGGGCGGTGCCGTCGAGGCTGCCAGGCAGGCTGCAAAGCAGGGCATACACGTCTATGTGCTGGGAGTGGGCAGCGTGAACGGAGCGCCGATTCCCATACCGGGCACGAGCCAGTATATGATAGACAACGAGGGCAACACGGTGATGTCGCGTCTGAACGAGCAGATGTGCCAGGAGATAGCCGAGGCCGGTGACGGAGCGTATATCTACGTGGACAACAGCAGCTCGGCACAGAGCAAGCTGTCGAAATACGTGGACAGGCTGGCCAAGTCGAAGATGGAGAGTCAGATGTACAGCGAATTCGACGAGCAGTATCAGGGATTTATGCTGGTGGCTATGCTCCTGTTGATACTGGAAGTGGTGATACTGGAGAGAGAGAACCATGTCATCCAGAGATGGAACGTGTTTAAGCGTGGAACGATGGCGCTCCTGGCTGTGATGATGGTGGTGGGCGCTTCGGCACAGAACGACCGCGCGTTCATCCGCAGGGGTAACAGACTGATGAGAGACACTGTGGAGGGGAAAGTGCAGGCAGAGAAAGCCCAGATACAGTATCACAAGGCCATAGAACAGAATCCGAGCAACGGTATTGCCCGCTACAATCTGGGTAATTCGCTTATCATGCAGTCGAAGGCCGAGGATGCTATGAAGGAATATGAGATGGCCTCGAAGGTGGAAAAGGACAAGAAGAGGCTGTCGTCTATCTGGCATAATATGGGCGTCGTCCTGCAGGCCGCAAAGCAGTATGACAAGGCTATAGAGTGCTACAAGCAGTCGCTGCGCAACGACCCCGCGAACGACGAGACGCGCTACAACTACGTGCTCTGTCAGCGCCAGCTCAAGAATCAGCCGCAGGACCAGAATCAGCAGAATCAGGATCAGCAGCAACAGCAGCAACAACAGCAGCAGGACCAGAAGCAGCAGCAACAGCAACAGCAGCAGGAAAAGAAGGACGATGGTCAGCAGCAGGAGGAGAAACCCAAACCTGACGAGATGTCCAGGGAGAATGCCGAGCAACTGTTGAAGGCTGCCATGCAGGACGAGAAGAATACGCAGGAAAAAGTGCAGCGACAGCAGCAACAGCACGAGCGTCGCAGATTAGAGAAACAATGGTGATGAAGAGATACGTTCTTACGACAGTCTGCCTGATATTGTCCTTTGTGGGGATGATAGCCCAGGTGACGGTGAAGATACAGGTGCAGCCCCAGTGTGAAGTGGGACAGAGGGTGCGTGTGAGCTATATTGTCAACACATCGGATGTGGATGACATACAGGTGGGGGATTTTCCCGGTTTCGACCTGTTGTACGGTCCCTCGACGAGCACCCAGAGCAGCTACAGCATCGTGAACGGCAGGAGCACGAGCAGCAGTTCGATGACATTCTCCTACACTCTGCTGGCAAAGCAGGAAGGAAGGTTCCAGGTGCCGGCAGCCACAATCAGGAGCGGCGGAAAGACCTACAAGAGTGCGGGGGCGAACATCGAGGTGCTCCCGTCTTCCGGCAACACGGGCGGTGGCAGCGCTCAGGGCGGCCAGTCTCAGGGCGGCTCTCGTCCGAGTGTGTCCCAGCGTCGCGGCGGACAGCAAGGAGTGGGGAAGGACGACCTGTTTATCGCAGTGACAGCCAACAAGAAGAAGGTGTATGAACAGGAAGCTGTGGTGGTGACCTATAAGCTCTATACACTTGTCAATATACGTCAGCTGGCAGGCGAAATGCCGGAACTGGACAACTGCCACGTTCAGGAACTGGACTCCAAGGCACAGATGTCGCTGAAATACGAGCGCTACAACGGTCGCAACTACGGCACGGCTGTGTGGCGCCAGTATGTGCTCTTCCCCCAGAAGACAGGTAAGATATCCATTCCCTCCGTGAACTTCGATGCGGAGGTTGAACTGACAAATGCTTCTGCAGATCCGTTCGATATCTTCTTCGGAGGCGGAGCGCTCACACAGATGGTGAAGAAGACTATAGTGGCACCCGCTGTGGAGATAGAAGTGCAAGCGCTGCCGACACCTCGTCCGGAGCACTTTACAGGTGCTGTGGGACATTTCACGATGTCGGGCACACTCACTCCCGAGCAACTCAATGCCAACGATGCAGCCACGCTGAGACTCGTGGTGAGCGGTCAGGGTAACATGAAACTGATGAAGGCTCCGGTGGTGTCGTTCCCCAAGGATTTCGAGGTGTACGACCCCAAAGAGAACAACAAAACGGTGATGACGACGTCGGGAGCAAAGGGTAATGTGCTGTTCGACTATGTCGTGGTGCCTCGCCACGGCGGCAGATACAGTATTCCTCCCGTGGAATTCACGTATTTCGACCCGGACAAAGAAGCATATCAGACAGTGAGGACGGATTCCTTCCACATCGCCGTTGCAAAGGGAAAGGAGACGCACACCACCACTGTGCAGCACAAAGAGGACTTGAAGGTGCTCTCCAGCGACATACACTATATCAAGACCGGAGAAGCGAAGGTGAAGAGTCAGTCGGTGAACTTCTTCATGACTGAGAAATACGGCATTGCTTACGGTGTCAGTCTTGTTGCCTTCCTCGGAATACTCGGTATCTTCTATCGCAAAGCCAAAGAGAATGCCAACATAGCTGGTATGCGTCGCAAGCGCGCCGGAAAGGCTGCATCGAAGCGTCTGAAAGTGGCTGCAAAACTCCTGAAAGCACACGATGCCGGTGCATTCTATGATGAGACCCTGCGGGCTCTGATCGGCTATGCAGGAGACAAGCTCTCGTTGCCCACCGAGGAACTCTCCAAGGAAAGAATCTCAGAGGAGATGCTCTCCAAAGGTGTGGACGCAGCACTTGTGGAGCGATATATCAGAGTGATGAACGATTGCGAGTTTGCCCGCTTTGCTCCGGGAAATCCTGAGGAGACGATGGACAAGATATTCGCAGAGGCAACGGATGTGATAAACGAAATGGAATAAGAAGATGAAGAGACTCACCATATTGATAATGCTGATGACAGCCGCATTTGTGTCGGCTGCGGAGGCGGATTCCCTCAAAGTGCTGGGCGACAGTGCTTTTGCGAAGGAGGATTTCAAGACAGCTGTGACGCACTATAAAGCTGTTGCCGAGATGGGGGAGAGCGCGGCTGTGTGCTACAATCTGGGTTGCTGCTACTATCGTCTGGACGATATGGCGCGCAGTGTATTGTGGTTTGAGAGAGCGGCTCTGCTGGATCCTTCCGACGAGGATATCCGTTTCAATCTGGATATGGCCCGTTCGAAGACAATAGACCATATCACGCCCCGCCATGAGATGTTCTTCACTGCGGCCTGGCATTCTATGACATCGTGGCTGAGTGCCGATGAGTGGGCCGCGTGGGCAGTCGCTTTCTTCGTGGGAATGCTGCTGTTATTCTTCATGTATTTCTTCTCATCCGACATTGTCGTCCGCAAGACAGGTTTCTTCGGAGCACTGTTGTCTCTCGTCCTTGTCTTGCTGACAAATGCTTTGGCTTACAGTCAGCGACGGATGCAGGTGGAGCGCAGCGGCGCCATTGTGATGACTCCCGCCGTGACGGTGAAGAGCACGCCTTCGAAGAGCGGCACGGAACTGTTCGTACTTCACGAGGGCACCCGTGTGGAGATTCTCGACAACACGATGAAGGAATGGGTCGAGATACAGATTGCCGACGGAAAAGTGGGGTGGATGGAGAGAGAACAGCTGGAGCAGATATAACGCTGTAGTGGAAAAGGTATGGATGAGTATTTTCTCTTGCTGATAAACGGGTATCACACCACATGGCTGAACGATTTCATGTGGAATGTGACCGGTATTCTGCCCTGGATGCTGTTTTATGTTTCGATACTGTGGCTGGTGTTCAAGAACAATAAAGTGGAGGTGGCACTCTCCATCTTGGCTTTTGTGGCTCTCACAGTGCTTATCGCAGACCAGGCGAGCGCCACGTTGCTGAAACCCCTCGTGGGTCGTTTGCGTCCCACGCACGAACCGTCTCTTGCCGGTCAGATACAGATTGTGAACGGATATTTGGGCGGACTGTACAGTTTCCCCAGCAGCCACGCGGCCAACACCTTCGCCGTGGCAACATTCCTGTCTCTTCTGGTGCATCATTGGCGTATGACGATGCTGTGTTTCCTGTGGGCTGTGATGTGTTGTTACAGTCGTGTGTATATGGGTGTTCACTATCCTTCCGACATACTGTGCGGTGCCGTTCTTGGCGCTCTGACGGGTTTTCTTACCTATTACATCTACCGTGTAACAGCCAAGAAACATATGAAGAAATACACCCACAGCTATTATTCCACGTCCTACACATCTTCGGGTTTTCTGATGTCGGATATGGATTTTGTCTCAGTAGCGTTTCTGCTGACGCTGATAGGAATGTCCTTCTAATCCTCGAAGAATTTTGTAAAGGCTTTCGGGAACGGAGTCTCGAAGCGCATGTCTTCCCCTGTCACGGGATGGGTGAAGAAGAGTCTGTAGGCATGCAGTGCAAGGCGACGTGCCGGATTGCGTCCGTTGCCGTATTTGTCGTCTCCGCACACGGGATATCCCAGGTCAGCCATGTGTACGCGAATCTGATTCTTGCGCCCGGTCTCCAGTTTCATCTCACATAGTGTGAGGTCGCCGCTCACTTTGAGGCGCCGGTAGTGTGTGACGGCTTCCTTTCCGCCGTTGTCGGTGGGAGAGGAATATGTGACGAATGCCTTGTTGTCTTTCAGCCAACTGTGCACAGTGCCGCCTTCCTGCTCCATTGCACCCGAGAGAAGAGCCACGTAGCGGCGGTCGTAGACGAGTTCCTTCCAGTTGTGCTCCAACGTCTGCGCGGTCTCTATGTCCTTGGCATATATCATAAGACCGGAGGTTTCCCTGTCGAGGCGGTGTACCACGTGGGCACGACATTTGAAGTGTCTCTTCTCGAAGTATTCGTCCAGCACGGTCTTCACGCAGTACTGCTTTGCCGACGAGGCCATTGAGAGTATGCCCTCGCTCTTTTCTATCACCACGAGATTCTTGTCCTCGTAGATGATTTTTACGTAGCGGTTTTCAAGTGCTGTGGATTTCTTGTGTCTCATCACGTTCACCACGTCGCCTCTCCTGAGAGGTGTGTCGTGCCGGCTCACAGCCTTTCTGTTCACCGTGACAGCTCCGCCCGAGAGCAGATTCTTCACTCTCGTGTGTGTGAGTCCCATCTGTTTGAGGAGGAAGTCGATGAGTACGGTGTCCTCCCTGACGGGTATTTCGATATATTTTTTTGAAGCGTATTCGTTCATTATCCTCTGGATTTAAGCAGTCCGTGACGATAGGCGTAGAGCAGTTCCCGGAGTTCCTCTATCTGTCTCATCAGATGCTGCCCTCTGTCGGTGTCTCTCACTTTCATGCGCTGTCCCATCATCTCCACGATCTGTACCTCGCTCTTGATGTCAGTGCCGCTCACGATGGCATCCTTTGTGCTCTTGAAGGGTTCGTGCTGTATGAGCTGGAATCCTCTGGAGTGGTAGACGAGCGTATATCCGGCGATGCCCGTTGTCTTGTGATACGGTTCGGCAAATCCTCCGTCGATGACCATCAGTTGTCCGTCGGCTCTGATGGGGCTTTCTCCCGCAGCCACGTGTACGGGCACGTGTCCGTTGATGATATGCCGGTGAGTGCCCTTCACTCCGAATGCGTCCAGTATGCTGCGACACACGTCTGGATTGTTGCGCAGACGGTAGTATGCACCTTTCTTTTCTTCGTGCAGTGTCTTGTCCACGAGGAAATAGCGCTCGAACGTGGTCATCCGGCTCTTGTCGAAGAGAGGACTTTCGGGGCCGCACCACAGATACCAGAAATAGTCCTTCGCCCATTTCTTGTCGGTCTCCGGTGTGTCTGTCGTGAATGCCGAGCGCATAATCATTCCCGTGCGTGTCATCAGTGCCATGCCTTTCAGTTTCTCTCCCTTCAGTGTCACTTCCTTGAGTGTGCCGTCTTCGTTCATGGGTACGGAGGCGTGGAAGAGCAGGTTGGAGTTGAACACGGCGTACATGCATCCGTGGTCGAACAGGCATTTGATGTGTCTCTGCAGTTTCTCGCTCACGCGGAAGCTGTGGTGCAGCTGCCGTGTCAGTTCTTCTTCTTCGGGAGTGAGCTTGTAGGGGTCGTTCCAGTCCACGGTGGGGAAGTGGCACGATGTCATACTGTAGGTCTTGCCGTCCAGTTCGTACACACCCTTTTCGGGATTGATGTGGTGCAGTGTGCCCACGCGTGATATCACCCAGTCGTCATGTGCCCAGATCATCTGTTCCTCCAGTTTGAACTGCAGCACGGAGACCGCTTTATGCATTCTTGCCAGCAACAGTTGCTCTTTTTCGTCCATGGCCCGCTGGTGTTCTGCCAGTTTGGGCATGAATTCCCTGCAGGGGTCGTCTCCGTAGTGTTCCATTGCGAATGTGGCCAGCGGTACGAGGTTGATACCGTATCCGTCCTCCAGTGTGGCCATGTTGCCGAAACGCAGCGAGAGTCTCAGTACGTTCATGATACAGCAGTCGTTACCGGCGGCGGCACCCATCCACAGGGCATCGTGGTTGCCCCATTGTATGTCGAAATTCTTGTAGTCGACGAGTGTGTCCATGATGATGTGTGCTCCGGGTCCGCGGTCGAAGATGTCGCCCAGGATGTGCAGCTGGTCGATGGCCAGATGCTGTATCACGTGCGAGAGCGCCTTGATGAAGTTGCCGGCCTGCTCTGTGGATATGATGGTCTCCACGATACGGTGTATGTAGTCGCCCTTGTCCTTGTCCTCGGCGTTCTCGTGCAGCAGTTCCTCCAGTATGTATGCAAACTCTCTGGGCAGGGCTTTGCGCACTTTGCTGCGCGTGTATTTCGATGATACGATGCGGCACACCTCGATGAGTCTGTACAGTGTGGTCTCATACCAGGGTGTGAGGTCTTTTTCCGCTGCGGTGATGAGTTCCAGTTTTTCTTCCGGATAGTAGATGAGCGTGCACAGTTCCCTTATCTCCTCCTTGGAGAGGGTGTCTGCGTAGCGTTCCTTGATTTTTCGTTTGATGCTTCCCGACGCGTTCTTCAGTATGTGCTGGAAGGCCTCGTGCTCTCCGTGTATGTCGGCCACGAAATGTTCTGTACCTTTCGGCAGGTTGAGTATGGCCTCCAGATTGATGATTTCGGTGCTGGCTGCCCCTGCGTTGGGGAAACTCTGCGAGAGCAGTTCGAGGACGCGGCGGTCCTGTTCTATCTGTTGTGCGGAAATGACCATGTCTGAGTTGTGATTTTGTGTCCTTTTGTGTGCAAAAATACGAATTTTTATTGAAGAATGTGTAAATTATGATAATAAAATTGATGATTAAGGAATGAAGAGGGATGTTTTTCAATTTTCATTGTTTTATATCTCGGGAAAAATTCTTACCTTTGTACCCGTATGATGAAACGTACTCTGATTCTGGCATGCATTGCCTGTGTGTGTCAGTTTGTCCTCGGACATGAGATTGTGCCGACCGACAGCGTTGTGTTGGCATCCGACAGTCTCGTGAGGGGCAATCCCGTGACCGACAGCCTTGCTGTTGACACGGTAAAGAAAAGCCGCTACGACTATCACAGCAAGAAAGGTATAGCACGTCCCGTCTACTGGCTCCTCGACTATCTCTCCAAGACCAACAAGGAGAGCGACAAACCCTTCGACTGGAGCATTGCTGCCGGTCCCAGCTACAATCCCAACAGTTCCTTTGCCATCGGAGGCGTTGTGAGCGGTCTCTACCGTTGGGACCGCAACGACCGTCAGCTGCAGAAGTCCGACATGAGTCTCTATTTCAACTTCGGCATCAAAGGCTATGTGGAGGTGGGTGTCAGGGGCAACAACTACATGCCCAAGGATCGCCAGCGCTGGACTTACGATTTCACCTTCCGCAACATTCCCAACGACATCTGGGGTATAGGCTGGGATATGTGCAGCGACGACCGCAACAAGGGCAACTACAAGCAGATCCAGATGTCTTTCAGCCCGAACTATCTTTTCCGTATCGCCAGCAACCTGTATGCCGGCGCCAGGATGAATTTCCAGATCAACAATACGCGTGACTTCGTATATCCCATCCGCAATTTACAGATTGTGGATCTTCTTGACGGACAGGAGAAAAACATCATCGCCACGGGATTCGGTGGCGAACTGCTCTACGACTCGCGCGACTTCGGTCTGAATGCCTATAAGGGCCACTATTTCAGCATCCAGCAACTCTACTACGCTCCCGGTATCAGTACCTATTCCTTCTGGTCCACTGATGTCACTTATCGCACCTACGTCCCCCTGTGGACGAAATGTATATTTGCCATGGAGGTGCACGGACTGTTCAACTACGGAGGCACGGTGCCCTGGACGCTGATGGGCATGTCGGGTGTGGACGGACGTCTGCGCGGTTACTACCGCGGACGCTATCGCGACAACAACATCATGGAGGGTCAGATAGAGTTCCGCCAGCGCATCAAATGGCGTCTGGGTCTTGTAGCCTGGGTGGGCTGCGCCAATGTCTTCTCCGACTTCAGAACCATCGCCTGGCACAAGACGTTGCCCAGCTACGGACTGGGTCTGCGCTGGGAGTTCAAACCCCGCGTGAACATACGTATCGACTACGGTTTTACACGCGACGAGGGTGGTGTGGTGTTTAATATCAACGAAGCATTCTAAAACTTGTATGGCTATGTTAAAACGCGTTCTCGCATTGCTGTTGGTGTTTCTGTCCGTTGGAACGCTTTTTGCTGAGGATGAACAGATTAAGTTCGGTGACTTCGAGCAGTGGATTGAGCGCAGCTACAAAGAGAGTGCCATCATCGGCGGCAATCGTAAGACGATTCTCGAGGTGGGTCCCGCGGCCCGCTGGCCGGAAGGAAAGGCTTACTCCAACACGGGCGGCAGTCCCTGGGGTACCAGTAATGTGTATGCCAAGGTGGCCGGTGTGGTGAAGACCAATTCCAGCGTCTATAAGGACACTCACGAGGGTCACGGTTCCTGTGCCAAACTCGTCACTCATGTGGAGTCGGTCAAGGTGATAGGTCTCATCAACATACGTGTCATTGCCACCGGTTCGCTCTTCACGGGCGAAATCAAGGAGCCCATCACCTCCTCCAAGAATGGTGTTGCCAATATCGACTTCGGCATACCTTTCACCCGTCGTCCCCGGGCCATCAAGTACGACTATAAGGTGCATCTCACCGACAGTCCCGACCGCGTCCGCGAGACGGGTTTCTCCAAAGCCTCCAAGGTGGTCGGCCCCGACAAGTGCCAGGCCATCGTCATTCTCCAGAAGAGGGAGGAAGATGCCAAGGGAAATATTGTGGCTTACCGCGTTGGCACTATGGTTGTGCACTACGACAAGTCCACCTCTTCCTGGGTCAACGACAAGGAATACACCATCCACTATGGCGACATCTCCCATGAGTCGTGGTATCGTGACTATATGGGGCTCTTCTCCGACGACAAGGCTCTCTATGCCAAGAATTCCAAGGGTAAACTTGTGCCCTGCAACGAGATAGGGTGGGCTGCCGCTTCCGACGCTCCCACGCATGCCATCGTGAAATTCGATTCGTCCCACGGCGGGGCCTACATCGGCACGGCGGGCAGCACTCTCTGGATTGACAATGTGCGCTGGGTGTACTGATGACGATGAAGACTCCCTACTATCTAATCGAAGAGCGTCTTCTCCGGCGCAATCTCTCGCTCATCCGTTCTGTGGCCGAGCGTGCCGGAGTGGAGATTATCCTTGCCTTCAAGGCCTACGCCCTGTGGCGCACGTTTCCGGTGTTTCGCGAGTACATATCCTCCACCACGGCATCCAGTCTCTGGGAGGCCCGTCTGGGTTATGAGGAGTTCGGTGCCCGTACCCACACCTTCTCTCCGGCCTACACGGAGGATGATTTCTCCGCTCTGCTGCGCTGCTCTTCGCATATCACGTTCAATTCCCTCAGTCAGTTGCGCCGTTTTATGCCGCTGCTTCAGACTTACAATGCGGAGCATCCCGACCTGCGTGTGTCGCCCGGCTTGAGAATCAATCCGGAGCATTCCCACATTGAGACGGCTCTCTACGACCCCTGTGCTCCGGGTTCGCGCTTCGGTGTGCTGCGCGACGACCTCTCACCTTTCAACTCTCAACTCTCAACTTATATCGAGGGTTTCCACTGTCATTGTCATTGCGAGTCGTCAGCGGAGGACCTGGAGGACAACCTCATCTATATCGAGCGCAATTTCGGCGAGTGGTTTCCGCATATCAAGTGGCTCAATCTCGGCGGCGGTCATCTCATGACGCGTGCCGACTACGATGTGGAGCGTCTTGTGCGCATCCTCTCCGGCCTGCGTGAGCGCTATCCTCATCTTCATATCATTCTCGAACCGGGCAGTGCCTTCGCTTGGCAGACGGGTCCGCTGGTGACGTCTGTTGTCGATATTGTGGAGAATCACGGCATCCGCACGGCTATTCTCGATGTGTCGTTCACCTGTCACATGCCCGACTGTCTGGAGATGCCCTACAAGCCCGCTGTGCGCGAGTGTGTGGAGGAAGACTTTCCCGGCAAGGTGTACGAATACCGTCTCGGCGGTAATTCCTGTCTCAGCGGCGACTTCATGGAGGGTTTCCTCTTCGATCACGAACTCAGAGTGGGGGAGACGCTCCATCTGGAGGATATGAACCATTACACCACGGTGAAGACCACCATGTTCAACGGCATCTCTCATCCTTCCATTGTGATGCGTCGTCTGAACGGCGAAGATGAGGTGCTTCGCGCCTTTTCCTACGAGGATTACCGCGCCCGTATGGATTGAATTGGACTTTTTTTCCTCTCCTTTCGAAAAAAGTTGTGTAAAAGTTTGGCTATAACAAAAAAAAGCCATACCTTTGCGCTCGCAATTCAGCGGAATGGCGTTTTTTTACGCGGAAATAGCTCAGTTGGTAGAGCACAACCTTGCCCCAGATAAATAAGGTGACCAACCTTGGCAAGGCGCTTTGAAGAAACTGCGGAAATAGCTCAGTTGGTAGAGCACAACCTTGCCAAGGTTGGGGTCGCGAGTTCGAGTCTCGTTTTCCGCTCATTTATTGTGAAATGCCCAAGTGGCGGAATTGGTAGACGCGCACGTTTCAGGTGCGTGTGTCGCGAGACGTGCAGGTTCGAGTCCTGTTTTGGGCACCAGCAATGTGGATAAGAGTCCACGATGTGTTGGAGAGGTGGCGGAATTGGTAGACGCGCTACTTTGAGGTGGTAGTGTCGCGAGACGTGGGAGTTCGAGTCTCCTCCTCTTCACACAAAGAGCTCCAGGCCGAAAGGCTTGGAGCTCTTTTTTTTTGCCCCCTCTAATAAATCTCATTGGGCCAATTGGGCCAATTAGGCTAATTAGGCCAATGGGATTTCCCAATTCTCAATTGTCAATTATCAATTCTCAATTGTCAATGATGACAGTATGTCCCTCAGCAGTCTGTTGAAGTCTATCGTGTTGTCGGGCTTCTGTGAGTAGCTCAGTACGACTACGACGAGTTCCTCCGAGGGTATGACGTATATGCGCTGACCGTCGTGTCCGTTGCAGTAGAAAAGGTCTGCCGGCATGTCGGGCAGGTTGTCGGGTTTGGAGCCTTTTTTCTCCGCTATCGTGTTGTTGGCGTAGTTTTGCCTGTTGAGCCAGAAGAAGGCTCCGTAGCATCCCTCGCTGTCGGAGGCCGGTGTGCAGGTGTATTTCACCCATCCTTCGGGGAGCACCCTCTCGCCGTTCGCGCAGCCGTCGTCGAGATACATCTGGCCGAAGCGTGCGAAGTCCGCTGCTGTGGCATAGACGTATGACGACCCCACGGGTGTGCCGCTCATGTCCTCTTCGAAGACGATGTCCTGTATGCCCAGCGGTGCGTAGAGGTGTGTGCGCAGATAGTTGTGGAAGTCCTCGTCGGATGTGAATTTACCGCGCAGGTATCGCATCACGATGTTGGTGCTGCCGCTGGAGTAGTACCAATGTGTGCCGGGTTTGCTTTCGAGCGGTTTGGAGGCTGCATAGCGTCCCATGTCCTGCTCGCAGTGCAGCATGATATTCACATCGGAGCGTGCTCCGTAGTCCTCGTTCCATTCCAGTCCGCTCTGCATCTGCATCAGGTCGCTGAGTGTGATGTCTCTGCGTCCGTCGTCCTGCCATTCGGCGATGCCTGTCGGGGCATAGATATCCACGATGCTGTCCTTTGCCATTACGCCTGCGACGGCGTTTGTGAAACTCTTTGCCATGCTCCAGCTGAGCAGTTTGGTGTCGGGGCCGATACCCTCGCCGTATCGCTGGCTCACCACGCCGCCCTTGTGCAGCACCATGAAGGCAAAGGGATGACCGTTGTAGGCCCTCTCGTCCACGAAGGCCCGGGCCACGGGTTCCAGTCTTGCGCTGAGCGCTGAGTCGCCTGCGGGCAGGGGATGTGCGACAGCCGGTGTCCGACGGTTCTGTGCAGGACGTTTGGCCCGCAGTTCCTCTGCAGTGGTTCCGCGCAGCAGTGTCACACCGTATCCTTCACTCCACGCGGCTGTGGATTCGCCCCACAGGAAACGGCTGGTGACGGTTTTGTTCACGCTGTCCACGGTGTTGCTTGTGTAGCGGATGAAGGAGAAGTTGAGATCCAGAGCCTCCACCTCTTCAGCGTTGCGGCCCGATACGAATACTGCCGATGCGAGATTCTTTGCGGCATAGCCTGTGATGATGGGCATCAGTCCGTTCAGGTAGATGCCTCCGCCCAGTATGGCTAGCATAACAGCAGCCCCTGTGATATGTTTTATTTTCTTCATATTGTTGTGCATTTACTTATTTTTTCCTGTTTTTCCCGATTTCCCACCAGTCTATGTTGAAGAGCTTCGGTCCCTTGCGTCCTGTGAACACCAGATACAGGTCGTGACATCTGCCGTCACTCTCCGTTTCCTCTGCCTCCGCTGTCAGTGTCTGCCAGTTCTCCCATCCTCCTGTGCCGGGCACTTCCAGACGGGCCAGCAGTTTTCCCTGCAGACTGTCGAGTCGCACCTCTATCTGTCCGCCTCGCAGACCGCTTGCTACTCGTGCCGTGAACCGGCCGGGCACGCTGCCTTCAAACGTCACGTTCTGCAGTTTGATGTAGTCGCCGTTGTGGATATCGGTCACATAGACTCCGATTCTGTCGTTCTGTTCGGTTTTCACGCCGCGTGAGAAGGCCATCGTCTCGGCCTCCACCTTCCGGTAGGGACTGAAGGCTGCCACGGGTGCCACGCCCTCGTCGGTGGGCATGATGGTGGGGAAGGAGCCGTCCTCGTTGTATTTGAACTCTTCCACAGCCACACTGCGTCCGAATCCTCCTCCGCCGGGCAGTTTGCCGGTGTGGTAGAAGAAGTAGGAGTGTCCCTTGAAGTCGGCCACGCCGCAGTGGTTGGTGAACGATTTCGTGTCGCTCAGCGGCATTATCTCCCCTGCGTAGGTCCAGGGGCCGGTGGGCGAGGGTGCTGTGCTGTAGCTGATGTGCTCGGGCACACCCCCGGCAGCGTAGAGCAACTGGTATCTCTTCTCACCCGGCACCTTGTACTTCGATGCATCCACCTTCCTGAGCCATGGTCCTTCCACATAAGAGTCCTTGTATTTCCTGCCCTTCTCGCGCTTGCCCATGACGGGACCTCCGAAGGCTTCCTCCGTCATGTCGAGGCGTCCCACTTCTCCGCTGTAGGATATCATGTCGCGGTTCAGCTTCAGGTAGTACACCTGCGGATTGCCCCACATCAGCCATGCCTGGCCGTCGTCGTCGATGAGCACAGTGGGGTCGATGTGGTCCCATGCTCCGTTCTCGAAGAGCGGTTTCCCGATGGCGTCCTTGAAGGGTCCTGTGGGTGAGTCGCTCACAGCCACACCGATGGCCATGCCTTTCGATATCTTGCTGTGTGCGCAGACATACCAGTAGAACTTGCCGTCTCTCTCCACCGTCTGCGCTGCCCATGCTCGGTCGTCGGCCCATGAGAAGCTCTCCAGGGCGAGCGGCGAACCGTGATCCTGCCAGTTCACCATGTCGTCGGTGGAATACACGCGCCACTCCTGCATCCAGAAGAAGTCGGCGCCGTCCTCGTCGTGCCCCGTATAGACATACATCCGTCCGTCGTGCACCATGGGTGCGGGGTCGCTGGTGTACCAGGTCTGTACGAATGGATTCTGTGCCTGTGCAGTCATTGCGGCAAATGCCAGCACGGTTGCGCTAATCATTGTCTTTTTCATTGTATTTATTTGAATTTCCAGTAGTCGAGACGTATGTCGCCTTGGACGTTGCCAAAGCACAGATAGAGGTCGTGCACGCTGTTGACGCCTTTCACCTTTGCAGAGAACTGCTTATAGACATCCAGGGAACCGGTGCTGCGGATGTCGGCTGTGCCCACCACGGGACCGCTTTCCGAGTCGAGGCGCAGAGTCACGGAGCAGCTTCCCGTTGCCGCAGCACAGATGCTGAACGCCTTTGCTCCTGCACCGAAGTCCACACCGCGCAGACGTATGTATTCCCCGTTGTCGATGTCGCAGATATACATGTTGCGCCTGCCCGCTGATTCGGGCATGTCCTTCACCACGCCTGTGTTCTCTATGCCCATCTTGGCGCTCTTCAGTCCCTTGCCCCATGCCATCGTCTCGGCTTCCACGCGCCGGTACGGATTCAGCCATTGCAGCTGCTGCATGGGTTTCTGGTCGAGCCAGTAGGGTATCTCGGGAATGGTGCCGTCCTCCAGATATACTATCTCGCTGGCGCTGACGCTGCGACGCTCGTGATGGATGTATGTGTCGAGGTGCATGAGGTCGTAGTCCTGTCCGAAGATGTAGCTGCGGCCCTTGTAGTCGCAGATGCCGGGATGGTTGCCGCGGTCGCGCTGTGTGGGTCGCATGATATATCCCTTCCATTCCCACGGACCTGTCGGACTGTCGCTCATGGCATATCCCAGAGCCTCTGGGCAGCAGGTGGTGGCGAAGGCCAGGTAGTATTTTGCTGTCGGCTGCTTGCCGTCGGCTGTCGGCAGGCTTCTCTTGTAGAACCACGGGCCCTCCTGATAGTTGGGTATGTGGGGCAGCCGGGTGATGCCGCCGTCAACGGATATCATGTCCCTGTTCAGCTTGCACCTGTAGGTGTGCGGATTGCCCCAGTACATATATGCCTGCCCGTCGTCGTCCACGAATACGGTGGGGTCTATGTCGTTCCAGTGCTCCTTCTGCCACACGAGCGGTTCTCCCAGCGGGTCGCGGAACGGGCCGTAGGGTGAGTCGGCCACAAGCACTCCGATGCCGTGCCCGTGCAGTGGTGCGTAGAGGTAGTATTTGCCGTCGCGCTCCACAGTCTGTATTGCCCAGGCTCCGTTCTCGCGGCTGCGCCATTTGAAGTCCTTCAGCGAGGCCACAGCGCCGTGCTCGGTCCAGTTGGCCATATCTGTGGTGCTCCACAGCAGCCAGTCGTACATGAAGAATCCGGCCGAGTTTCTCTCGTTGGCGTCTGGTATGTCTTCGGGCGAGGCGTCGTGCGAGGTGTAGAGAAACAGTGTGTCGCCCACCACCAGCGGTGAGGGGTCGGCGGTGTATTTTGTCTGGAAGAGCGGCATGTTGA
Source organism: Bacteroidaceae bacterium (assembly GCA_016292045.1). Taxonomy (GTDB): domain Bacteria; phylum Bacteroidota; class Bacteroidia; order Bacteroidales; family Bacteroidaceae; genus Physcousia. The sequence continues at coordinate 56,963 of JAEEZX010000033.1, forward strand.
CCTCGTTGAGGTCGGGCATGGGCATCTTGCGGTCCTGCTGCTGTGCCCCGGCGTGCTGCGCCATTGCGGCAAATGCCAGCACTGCTGCGTTAATCATTGTCTTTTTCATTATTCCAGTTTGTCTTTTTATTCTTTTGTGTGTACAAAGATACGTTTTTTTCTCCGTGCCGCAAAATTCTCGTGTCACATTTGTCGCATTTGTCACGAAATCGATTTTACAGTGTCTTTTCCTGATTTCGGTTGACAGTTTTTTGCTCTTTTCCTGAGTTGGTTGTCAGTTGTTTTCCTGATAAGGTTTACACTTTACTGTTTTCGTTGACATCGTTCCTGATGGGGTTGACATTTTTCTGAAAAGGTTGAC
>JAEEZX010000034.1 GCA_016292045.1 Bacteroidaceae bacterium
AGCATCTCAATGCCGGCAACATCCTCTTTGCCTATCGCATCGATGAAAGCGATTGGATTTATCTCCCGCAGGGCAGCAACATCGTGCAACTGAATCACTTGTCGAAGGGAGAGCACAAACTCACGGTGAAATGCACCGACAGCGGCGGTTGTTGGGGTGACCCGACAGAGGTGATGACCATTTGCCGGCAGCCGTTTTGGTGGGAAACCTGGTGGGCCCGCCTTTTCTTCATCCTCCTTGCCGTCATCCTGTTGTGGGGATTGCGCACGCTGCGCCGGCGTATCCTCATGCTGTATGAACTGCAAAAGAAACGCAAAGAGATTGTGCTTACGGAAATAGAGCTCAATCCTGACGAACTCCGCGCGTCGAAGATTGACGGGCAATTCCTGCAGAGAGCTGTGCTTCTGGTGGAGAAAAATATCAGGGATGTGAACTATAACGTGGCACGCTTCAGTAACGACATGTGTATGAGCCGTATGAACCTCTATCGTAAACTGCATATGCTCACGGGACTGTCGCCCTCGGAATTCATGCGCGACATACGCCTTAAGAAAGCGGCCCAGATGATACTGTCAAGACCGACAGTACCAATTAATGAAATAGCTGCAAAGGTTGGTTTTTCTACTCCAGGCTACTTTACCAAATGTTTCAAGGAGATGTTCGGGGTTCTTCCAACCCAATACGGTAAGTCTAAGCAGTAAGAACTATATCCTGCCGTGACTCGGGGCAATGGGGCGTAGCAGAGCGAACGCAAGTGTGAAAGGTATAATTTTTGCGTGAAAATTCAGCCATTTACCAAAAAGTAACATCTTGTCATCTTGTCATCTTGTCATCTTGTCAACTAAATTTCGTATCTTTGCACCCGATATGGTACTGAACTACATTTGGATTTGTTTCTTCCTCACGGCGATGGTGTTTGCCGTGGGAGCGGCGCTGATGGGAGACCTCACCGTGTTTCCCGCAATAGTGGATGCCACATTCGACAGTGCAAAGACCGGTTTTGAGATATCACTCGGACTCACGGGTGTGCTCTCGCTGTGGATGGGTTTCATGAGTATCGGAGAGAAAAGCGGACTCGTGGCCGTGCTCTCCAAGATGCTGACACCGCTCTTCTCGCGCCTCTTCCCGGAAGTGCCCAAGGGACATCCCGCCTTCGGACATATCTTCATGAACATATCGGCCAATATGCTGGGGCTCGACAACGCAGCTACGCCGCTCGGACTCAAGGCGATGGAGTCGCTGCAGGAGCTCAATCCCAAGAAGGATACGGCAACGAATCCGATGATAATGTTCCTTGTGCTCAATACCAGCGGACTGACGCTCATACCCGTGAGCATACTTGTCTACAGGGCACAGCTCGGAGCGGCGCAACCCACCGATATCTTCATACCCATACTGCTTGCCACAACCGTTGCAACGCTGTCTGGCATCGTCATCACGAGCATATACCAGAGGATAAACCTGATGAACCGCGTGCTGATGGGTACGATGCTGGGGCTCTGCCTGCTGGTGAGCGGTATCGTGTGGCTGTCGACGCAGGTGGACCGCGAGACGATGAACATGTGGAGCACGATGGTGAGCAACGTGGCGCTGTTCGGCATCATGTGCCTCTTCATCGTGTCGGGAATGCGCAAGCGCATCAATGTATATGAAGCATTCGTGGAGGGCGCTAAAGGCGGTTTTGAGACCGCTGTGCGCATTATTCCCTATCTGGTGGCAATACTGGTGGCAATAGGTGTGTTCCGAGCCTCAGGAGCGATGACGCTCTGCGTGGATGCCCTTGAGAAGGCAGTGGCCTGGATGGGATGCCGCACCGACTGGGTGGCAGCATTGCCGACGGCGCTGATGAAACCCCTCTCGGGAAGCGGTGCAAGAGGATTGATGGTGGACGCGATGACCACCTACGGAGCCGACTCCTTCGTGGGCCGTCTCTCGTGCATCTTCCAGGGAGCCACGGATACGACGTTCTATATCCTGGCCGTGTATTTCGGCAGCGTGGGAGTGCGCCACACACGTCATGCTGTGGCAGCAGGACTGCTCACCGACCTCTGCGGTGTGGTGGCAGCCATTGCGATAGCATATCTATTCTTCGGATAATCCGCGCACGAGAGCCTCTACGGCACGCGCACGGTGGCTGATGCGGTTTTTCTCGTCAGGTCCCATTTCAGCAAAGGTGATATCCCTGTCGAGAGGAGAGAAGACGGGGTCGTAGCCGAAGCCGTCGGTGCCCCGCAGTTCAGTGGTGATATTACCCTCCACGACACCTTCGAAGAGGCGTTCGCGTCCGTCCCTGATGAGGGCGATGGCTGTGCGGAAACGAGCACGGCGGTTGCTCTCGCCCTGCAGACGCTCCAGCAAGAGACGGATATTGGCGCTACTGTCGTGACCGTCGCCATAACCGTTGACGGCAGCGTAGCGCGCCGTGAAGATGCCGGGTTCGCCTCCGAGGGCATCCACCTCCAGCCCGCTGTCGTCGGCAAAGCAGTCGACACCGTAGTGCTCGTGTACGTAGCGTGCCTTTTGGAGCGCGTTCTCCTCAAACGTGCTGCCGTTCTCAGGAATGTCCTCATGACAGCCGATGTCGGCAAGTCCCTTGATGTTGTATCTCTCTCCCATTATCTGACGAACCTCGCGCAGCTTGTGCTCGTTGTTCGTCGCCATAATCAGTGTGCGCATAGTGCAATGAGTTGTTTGACGGCATCCGTTCCTTCAAGGTGGTGCTCCTGCTCCACATTGTTGTAGGTGCCGGTGATGAGTGTGATGTGGCCGCCCTCCTCCTGGAATGCGTTGAAGGCATAGAAGCGCTTGATATAGCGGGCGTCCTTGATGTCGCAGCCGATATCTTCCGTGCTGCGCAGGTCGAAATATTCGTCGAGGGCATTGTGCATCTTCTCCAGGCGCTGCTCGTCGGAGGTGACGAAGACAAGGATGGGTTTCTGGTTGTCGAGGCGCGTCTTGACGGTGTCGAAGCCCTCGCCGTAGACGCTCTGCACACGGGTGACGGAGAAGAAGGCGTAGGGGTCTATCTTCTTGATGTAGCGCATCACCTCGCGGGTGTGACTCTTGCGTACGACGCAGACAAGCACCTTGCGCTCCGTCTGTGTCCACCAGCCCTTGCCATCAAGCACAGTGACGCCGAAACCGTGACGCGTTATTTCAGCAGCGATACCGGCATGATTGCGGGAGAATATCTTGAACTCCACCGACTGGTGCTGGCGACGCACACAGTAGTCGAGAGTGATGCTGGAGAGGATGAGGAAGACGAAACCGAAGATGACTCTCTGCCAGTCGTTGAACACGAAATAGCAGGAGGAGATGATGATGATGTCGCACGACATAATCATCTGGCCGAGACTCACATCCTTGTATTTGTTCACCATTGCCGCGATGATGTCCGTACCGCCCATACTGCCGTTGGCCAGAAAGCAGAAACTGAGGCCCACGCCCATGATGATACTGCCCAGGACACACGCCATGAAGAGTTCGTCGCCCACCAGATGAGGCAGAGCCTGCGTCACAGGGTCGCGTGCCAAAAACTGGAACAGCCACAGCCACAATGTGGACATTGAGACGGCGAAGATGGTCTTGACGCAGAAGCGCCATCCCAGCACCTTGACGGCAGCGAGAAGGAAGACAACATTGATGGCAGCGTAGGTGAGCTGCACGGGAATGCCCGAACAGTAGTAGACGACCAGCGACACACCCGACACACCTCCCGTGGTGAGTTCGTAGGGCAGCATGAAGAAAGTCACTGCGGCGCAATAGAGTGCCGAACCGATGGATATCATGATGAAATCGCGCAGTTCGGCCCACACCTCCTTGTAGTCGATGATGATGTGCCTGGACATCGTATGGGGAGCGACGGGTTACTTTATCACGATGTTCACGATGCGACCGGGCACTGCGATGGTCTTCACTATCTCGTGACCTTCGAGGTAGCGCTTTGCCTCCTCGGAATTCACCACCTGAGCCACCATCTCGTCGGACTTGGCATCAGCGGGGAATGCCATAGAGAAGCGCACCTTGCCGTTGAACTGCACACCCAGCGTGACGGTGCTCTCCACGAGATACTTCTCATCGAAGACAGGCCAGGAGGCATCGCATACGCTGCTCTCGTTGCCCAGAGCGCTCCACAACTCCTCTGCGATGTGGGGAGCGAAGGGAGCGATGACAACGGGCAGTTGCGACAGCACCTGACGGCTGCGGCACTTCTGGCTGTAGAGCTCGTTCACAGCTACCATGAAGGCGGAGATGCTGGTGTTGTAGGAGAACTCCTCAATATCCGAAGTCACCTTCTTGATAAGCTTGTGCAGCGTCTTCATATTGTCGGCAGTCGGCTCTGAGTCGTCTGCGGTCAGATTGCCGTCCTTGTCCCAATAGAGGCTCCAGAACTTCTTGAGGAAGCGGAAACAGCCGTCGATACCGGCTACGTCCCAGGGCTTCGACTGCTCGATGGGGCCGAGGAACATCTCATAGAGACGCAAGGTGTCGGCACCGTATTTTTCGCAGATGTCGTCGGGATTCACCACATTGAACTTCGACTTGGACATCTTCTCGATGGCCTGATTCACGATATACTGGCCGTTCTTGTTCAGGATGAACTCAGCGTCGCGGAACTCTGCCGTCCACTCGCGGATTTTATCCACATCCAGCACGTTGCCGCTCACCATACTGATGTCGGCATATACGGGGTCGGCCTCAGCGCCCTGATAGAAGTAGAGGCTCTTCTTCTTCGCATCGTCATACTGCTCGTCCAGAAGGTCGAAGCTTACGAATTTGTTGGTGCCTCTCAGACGATATACGAAGCTCGACCAGCCCTGAATCATACCCTGATTGATGAGTTTCTGGAAGGGTTCGTCCTTCTTGCTGATACCGAGGTCGAAGAGGAACTTGTTCCAGAAGCGGCTGTATATCAGGTGGCCCGTAGCATGCTCGCTGCCACCCACGTAAAGGTCAACATTCTGCCAGTAGGATGCAGCCTTCTCGCTCACCAGAGCCTTGTCGTTGTGAGGATCCATATAGCGCAGATAGTAGGCGCTGCTGCCTGCAAAACCGGGCATGGTGTAAAGTTCGATGGGGAAGACGGTCTTCTCGTCGATGAGGCTCTTGTCCACAATCTTGCGGTTCTGCTCGTCCCAGGCCCATACCTGAGCATTGCCCAGAGGAGGTTCGCCCGTTTCTGTGGGCAGGAACTTATCAACCTGAGGCAACTCAACGGGAAGGCACTCCTCGGGAATCATCTGAGGGATACCGTTCTTGTAGTAAACGGGGAAGGGTTCGCCCCAGTAGCGCTGACGACTGAAGATGGCATCGCGCAGACGGTAGTTCACCTTCACGCGACCCAGATTGTGCGCCTTCACAAAGCGTTTGGTCTCAGCGATGGCTTCCTTGATAGTCCTGCCGTTGAGGTTCAGGCTCTCGCCGTCGTAGTTCACACTCTTGTCCGGACTTACGGGTGAATTCATCACAATGCCCTCCTTGGCATCATAACTCTCCTCGCTGACATCGGCACCTTCCACCAAGGGTATGATGGGCAGGTTGAAGTGCTTGGCAAAAGCATAGTCGCGGCTGTCGTGGGCGGGAACGGCCATGATGGCACCCGTGCCGTAGCCGGCCAGTACGTATTCTGCTACGTATATGGGACACTTGTCGCCTGTGATGGGATTTATACCGTATGCACCGGAGAAGACACCCGTGACGGTGTGGTCGATCATGCGCTCACGCTCGGTGCGGCTCTTCACGTATTTGATGTACTCATCAACGGCAGCACGCTGCTCGGGCGTTGTCACCTTGTCCACCAATTCGCTCTCGGGAGCCAATACGAAGAAGGTGACACCGAACATGGTGTCGGCACGGGTGGTGAAGATGGTAAAGGCCACATCGCTGTCGTCCACCTTGATTTCCACCTCAGTACCCTCTGAGCGCCCAATCCAGTTCTTCTGTGTCTCCTTGATGCTCTCGCTCCACTGGATTGTGTCCAGGCCGTCCAGCAGGCGCTGGCTGTAGGCGCTGACACGCAGGCACCACTGGCGCATCTTCTTCTGCTCCACGGGGAAACCGCCGCGTTCGCTCACACCGTTTACCACCTCGTCGTTGGCCAGAACGGTACCGAGCTCAGGACACCAGTTCACCATCGTTTCGCCCAGGTAGGCGATGCGGTATTGCATCAGCAGCTCGCTCTGTGCCTTTTCGTCGGAGGGCCACTTGCCTTCTGCCTTGAACTTCTCAATAAGCCGTTCTATGGGTTGTGCCTTCTGCAGTGTCTCATCGAAGTACGAGTTGTACATCTTCTGGAAAGCCCACTGTGTCCACTTGTAGTAGTCGGGAGTGCAGGTGCGCACCTCGCGGTCCCAGTCGAAACTGAAGCCTATCTTGTCCAACTGCTCGCGGTAGCGGTCGATGTTGGCAAATGTGGTCTTCTCGGGATGCTGGCCCGTCTTGATGGCATACTGCTCGGCAGGCAGGCCGTAAGCATCGTAGCCCATCGGGTTGAGCACGTTGAAGCCCTGCAGACGCTTGTAGCGGGCGTAGATGTCGGAAGCGATATACCCCAGAGGATGACCTACATGAAGACCCGCACCGCTGGGGTAGGGGAACATGTTGAGAACATAGTATTTCGGGGCATTGGCATTCTCTGTCACCTGATACGTTTTCTGCTCCGTCCAGATGCGGTGCCACTTCTGTTCAATCTCTCTAAAATTATATTCTTTTGCCATAATAATGTATAAATTCGCCCGCAAAAGTACAAAAAAAAAAGATGAGAAAAAGAAAAGGAAAAGTTTTTTATTACCTTTGTAGCCAAATATAGAAGAAACATGGCAGAACTAACCCCTATGATGCGGCAGTTTTACGACCTCAAGGCCAAGCACCCTGATGCCCTGCTGCTGTTCCGATGCGGGGATTTTTATGAGACATACGCAGAGGATGCCGTGACCGCAGCAGACGTGTTGGGCATCACTCTCACACGACGCAATAACGGTAAGGAGAATATGCCGTCCACAGAGATGGCAGGCTTCCCGTATCATGCTCTGGAGACATATCTTCCGAAGCTTGTGAGGGCAGGAATGCGGGTGGCAATCTGCGACCAGCTGGAAGATCCCAAACTGACGAAGAAACTGGTGAAGCGCGGTATCACGGAACTGGTGACGCCGGGTGTGGTGCAGAGCGACGTGGTGCTGGAAGCGGGAAAGAATAATTTCCTTGCAGCCGTGCATTTCGGGGGCAACGCTATCGGTGTGTCGTTCTTCGATATATCCACGGGTGAGTTCCTTGTTTCCGAGGGCGCTCCCGAGCACGTGCGTTCCCTCTTGTCCGGATACAATCCCAAAGAGGTGCTCTTTGAGCGCGGAAGGCGCGACAAGCTTGCCACGCTGCATTATCAGTCGGCCACATTCGAGATGGACGACTGGGCATTCTCTGAGCAGACAGCGAAAGAGACGCTGTGCAGGCACTTCAAGGTGAAAAACCTCAAGGGCTTCGGCATAGACCACATGCGGGCCGGCATTGTGGCGGCAGGAGTGGTGATGCAGTATCTGGAGATGACTCAGCACACGCAGTTGCGCCACGTCACCCATATCAGCCGTATCGAGACGGACAAATATGTGCGTTTGGACAAATTCACCATACGCAGCCTTGAACTTGTATCAACGATGGGCGAGGGAGGCATATCGCTCAGGGAGATTATCGACCAGACTGTGACTCCGATGGGAGGACGTATGCTGGTGCGCTGGATACTCTTTCCGCTGAAAGACCCCAAGGCCATAGATGAACGTCTGGATGTGGTGGAAGAACTGTTCCGCAATCCCGACCTGCGCGACGAGATATACGATGAAATGCGACGCATAAGCGATATGGAACGTATCGTGGGCAAGATAAATACCGGTCGTGTGACGCCCCGTGACCTTTTGGCTCTTGCCTCGTCGCTGGAAGCATGGGATGTGGTGCTTCGCATGTCTGAAGGACGCTTCGGTCTTAATGATGACGAAGGGAAGAATGCCTTGAGAGAGGTGAGCCAGATGATACGCCAGCATATAGTGCCGGAGCCTCCAGGGATGATGGCAAAGAGCGGTTTCATACGCGACGGTGTGGACAAGGAACTGGACACCTGCCGCCAGATAGCCTTCCATGGTAAGGAGTATCTTTTGGAGATGCAGCAGCGTGAGATAGAGAAGACGGGAATACAGAGTCTGAAGGTGGGATTCAACAATGTCTTCGGCTACTATCTGGAGGTGCGCAACACCTACCGTTCACAGGTGCCTGCAGAATGGATACGCAAGCAGACTCTGGTGTCGGCAGAGCGCTATATCACGGAGGAACTGAAGTCGTATGAGGAAAAGATAGTGACGGCGCAGGACAAGATGGAGAGCATCGAGGCCCGTATATTCATGGCCCTCGTGAGCCGTCTTGCACAATATACCGAACAGATACAGCGCAGTGCCAATGAGATAGCACGTCTGGACTGCCTTCTCTCATTTGCCCTCACAGCCGGAAGGAACAGATATGTACGTCCCGTTGTGGAGACGAGCGATGTGCTGGATATTCACGGAGGTCGCCACCCCGTCATAGAACAGCAGTTGCCAGCCGGTGAGCGCTATGTGGCAAACGACACATATCTGAGCAGCAGCGACCAGCAGATAATAATCATCACGGGACCGAATATGGCCGGTAAGAGTGCCCTGTTGCGTCAGACAGCCCTCATCACGCTGATGGCACAGATGGGTTCGTTTGTTCCTGCTGAGTCGGCACGCATAGGAGTGGTGGACAAGATATTCACCCGTGTGGGAGCTTCGGACAATATATCGTTGGGTGAGAGCACCTTCATGGTGGAGATGACGGAGGCAGCCAACATTCTCAATAATCTCTCACCAAACTCATTAGTGCTTTTCGACGAACTCGGACGCGGCACATCCACCTACGACGGAATCTCCATTGCGTGGGCGATAGTGGAGTATATTCACGAGAATCCGAGAGCGCACGCCCGCACACTCTTTGCCACTCATTATCACGAGTTGAACGAAATGGCGTCGAAGTTCCCGCGTGTGCGCAATTTCAATGTATCCGTGAAGGAGATGGACGGCAAGGTGGTGTTCCTGCGCAAACTGCAGGAAGGCGGTTCGGAGCACTCGTTCGGTATTCACGTGGCCCGTCTGGCCGGCATGCCCTCGGGCATTGTGAAGAGAGCGGAGGTGATTCTCAAGCAGCTCGAACAGTCGATGACACGTGAAGATTTGGGCAAAGGACTCGTTGCGGCTCCTTCGGGCAGTGACGGCGTGCAGATGTCGTTCTTCAAGCTCGACGACCCCGTACTTATTGCCATTCGCGATGAGTTCCTGGGGCTGGATATCAACAGTCTCACACCTTTGGAGGCACTTAATAAGCTCAACAGTATACAAAAGCTCGTCAAGGGCGTAAAACACTGATCATATGACACAGATTTTCCGTAAAGAGGGATGGATACTCAATCCCAGCGACAAGGTGGTGAATGCCATTCTCAAGGGTGTGGAACGCAACGGCGGCGAGTGCCCCTGCCACAACGACAGCGTGGACAAGCATTGTCCCTGCAGCGACTATCGCGAGAAGGACGTTTGTCACTGCAACCTTTATTTAAAGGTAGAGGGCTGAAAGCAGCAGTTTTATTCTGACAGTTTCTCTATGGCTGTGAGGACGATGGGGTCGTCTTCATAGATGATGGAGAAGTACTCGCTCATATCCCAGAGGTCACGCGCAACGAGAGCCTTCAGCATTTGCGTGAGACGCGATGTGGTCTGTTCGCGCTCTTCCTTGGGACATTCTATTTTCTGTTTCTCCGCTTCCTTGTAGATACCGTCGATGAGAGATGCGGGAACGGTGTAGTTCTTGCGAAATGTCTCGAAGTCGGGATATTTGGCTTTGAGTGATGCACGGTTGTGATCCAGATAACGCAGATTCTGGTTGTTGATGATGCTCTTTGCAAGAATCTGACGATAGGTCTTCGTGTAGCGCATGGTGTCGAGCGGCACGAAGATATCAGGCATCACACCGCCACCGCCGTATACGGTGCGTCCTTTGCGCAAGGTGTGATATTTCAGGGAGTCGGGGAAATGGATGGAGTCTGCGTTGGTCAGTTCACCGCTGTTGTAGCGATGAATCACATCCATGTGGTATTCCTTTTGCTTGCCCTTTTCGTAGGGCTTCTGGATGCAGCGTCCGGAAGGAGTGTAGTAGCGCGACACGGTGAGACGTATCATACTGCCGTCGGGCATATCGATAGGCCACTGCACGAGTCCTTTGCCGAAGGTGCGGCGTCCGATGACAAGGCCGCGGTCCTGATCCTGTATGGCACCTGAAAGAATCTCTGCTGCCGAAGCGGAATATTCGTCCACGAGTACAGCGACTCGTCCTGTCTGAAATGCCTGTCCGCCTGTGCTGCGGAATGAGCGGGACGGTATGCTGCGTCCCTCTGTGTAGACAATCATATCGCCTTCTGGCAGGAATTCGCTGGCAATTTCCGCAGCGGCATTGAGATAACCGCCGCCGTTCTGTGTAAGGTCAAGAATGAGCGACTGCATTCCCTGTGCTTTCAGTTTGGCTATGGCCTCGAGTATCTCGCGGTGGGTGGTTTGTGCAAAATTATTGAAACGGATGAGTCCGATGGTCGGAGTCACCATGAATGCGGCATCAACGGAATTAACGGGTATCTTGTCGCGGCGGACATCAAAATAAAGCAGTTCCTTGATGCCTTCGCGCTTCACTCCGAGACGGGCAAGACTGCCTCGCGGGCCGCGCAGATGGCGCATGATTTCATCGCGACTCATCTTCACACCGGCCAGTACGGTGTCGTTGCACGAAATGATGCGGTCGCCAGCCATGATACCGACGCGTTCGGAGGGACCCTTCGTAATGGGTTGTATCACAAGCACCGTATCCTCCAGCATATTGAACTGTATGCCGATACCGTCGAAAGACCCCTGAAGAGGTTCGTTGAGTTTCTTGGTTTCCTGCGCATCACTGTAGGCGGAATGCGGGTCGAGATGCTCCAGCATCCCGCGAATGGCATCTTCCACGAGTTTCTTGGCGTCCACGGTATCTACGTAGAGTCCGTAGATGTTATGTGCTGCCGCGAAGAGTTTGCGCATTTGTGTCTCGGAAAGCCCCTGAGAGTGACTCAGTAGCGACAGTGAGAGAACGGATATAAGGAGAAATAGGCGTTTCATGGCAAATAATAAATTAGATAATCATTGAACTGACATCCTTGCCGTAGTGGGCAAGTTCACGTACCATACTGCTCGAAAGACTCTCGTATGCGGGATTGGCGAAAAGCAGAAGCGTCTCCACACCGGTGAGCTGGCGGTTGATATCTGCCATCTGTTTCTCGTACTCGTAGTCCTTCATGGAGCGCACACCGCGAATGATGGCCTTTATCTGCAGTTCCTTGCAGAGGTCTGCGGTGAGTCCGGAATATTCTATGACACGCACTTTGGGATTGTCTGCGTAATATGCTTTCAGTCGGCAATGAGCCTCTGTGGCATCGGACTGCGGGGCGTTTTTTTCCACGTTGACACCGATGGCAATCACCACCTCGTCAAACAGTTCAAGGGCTCGCGTCACAATATCAGCGTGACCTTTTGTAAAAGGGTGGAACGAACCGGGAAAGAGTACCGTCATGCTACGTCCTCCTCTTCTTCCGGCAAATCCTCCTCGATGACGAGGTTGTCGATGATGAAATTCTGGCGGTCCATGGTGTTGTCGCCCATATAGAAGTTCAGGAGTTCTGCCACCTGATCGGACTTGTGCAGCATCACCTGGTCGAGTCGGATATCGGGACCGATGAAGTGTTTGAATTCTTCCGGAGAAATCTCGCCCAATCCTTTGAATCGCGTGATTTCCGGTTCGGGCCCCAGGTCTTCGATAGCCTGCTGGCGCTCTTCTTCGTTGTAGCAGTATTGTGTCACGAAGTCCTTCGTCACACTGAGGTGGCGGGGACGCTTGTCTTCGCTGATATCGTCCGAAGTGTTACGGGCAGCGAGTTCCGCTTCAATGGCACTCAGCTTTGCCTTATTGATTTTTGCCTTGCGTCCACGCACTCTGAAAAGCGGTGTCTGCAGGATATATACATGCCCTTTCTTCACCAGTTCGGGGAAGAACTTCAGGAAGAAGGTGAGCATGAGCAATCGGATGTGCATACCGTCGTCATCGGCATCTGTGGCCACGATGACTTTATTGTAGCGCAGTCCCTCAAGTCCGTCCTCTATATTAAGGGCAGCCTGCAGGAGATTGAATTCCTCGTTCTCGTAGACCACCTTCTTGGTCAATTTGTAGCAGTTGAGCGGTTTGCCTCGCAGCGAGAACACCGCCTGAGTGTTGACATCGCGGCTCTTGGTGATGCTGCCGCTGGCAGAGTCACCCTCGGTGATGAAGATGCAGCTTTCTTCCCGCAGTTCGCCCTTGGGGTCGGTGAGATGTATGCGGCAGTCGCGCAACTTACGGTTGTGCAGATTTGCTTTCTTTGCCATCTCGCGTGCCTTCTTCGCCACGCCCGCCATTTCCTTGCGTATCTTCTCGCTCTCCGCCACTTTCTGCAGTATGATATCAGCTACATCGGTGTTCTTGTGCAGATAGTTGTCCACCTGACTCCTGACGAAGTCTCCCACGAATTTGTCGATGGAGATACCGCCGTCGGGTATGGTGGTGAGCGAACCGAGTTTTACCTTCGTCTGACTCTCGAAGAGCGGTTCCTGTATGTTGATGGATATCGCAGCCACGAGACCGTTGCGTATATCGGTGAAATCGTGTGGTTTTCCCGAATAGTCGCGAATCACCTCTGCGATGTATTTCTTGAAAGCGGCCTGATGGGTTCCTCCCAAAGTGGTGTGCTGACCGTTGACAAAACTGTAATATTCCTCACCGTTCTGCTTTGTGTGGGTGAAGGCGATTTCGATATCTTCCCCTTTGAGGTGCACGATAGGATAGAGGGCATCGTAGTCCATACGGTCGTTGAGCAGGTCTGACAGTCCTTCTCTTGATACGATGCGCCTGCCGCCCAGCATGATGGTGAGCCCCGTGTTCAGATATGTATAGTTGCGCAGCATCGTCTCCACGAATTCATCCTGGAAACGGTAGTGCTTGAAGAGTGTATCATCAGGCTCGAAGAAGACATACGTACCGTTTTCCTCATCGGTTTTCTCAGTGATATCGCTTTTCAGTATGCCTTTTTCAAATACGGTGCGTCTCACCTCTCCGTCGCGGAACGAATGTGCTTCGAAACGGCTGGAGAGGGCGTTCACTGCCTTGAGTCCCACACCGTTGAGTCCTACGCTTTTCTTGAATGCTTTGGAGTCGTATTTACCACCCGTGTTGAGCATCGACACAGCTTCTACGAGTTTGCCCAGAGGGATGCCTCTTCCGTAGTCTCTGATGCTGGCGCGCAGATGGTCTTCTATGTCTATCTCAATGCGCTTGCCGGCATTCATCTTGAATTCGTCGATACTGTTGTCAATGACCTCTTTGAGCAACACATAGACACCGTCCTCTGCCTGACTGCCGTCACCCAGACGACCGATATACATGCCGGGTCTGGTGCGCACATGCTCCATATCGGAGAGGTGGCGTATATTTTCGTCGCTATACGCCACAGTCTCACCGGAAGCGGGGATATCCTGTGTTTTTATATCATTTTCTTCCATGCTCTACGACGTTTGTGTATGGTGTTTTCGAAGACATCCCAAATACCCAGGCCGCGTGTGTTGTCTTCCAGTTGCGGATGTATCTCGCCCCATTTGAATCCCAGCTTTAGGATTTGCGGTATGAGGTCGGCAAAGATAAGTGTCACGGCACCCTTGTCCTGATATTCCGGCACCACTCCTATAAGGAGCATGTCAAGCGTTTCGTCACGCTTGATATAGAGGGCCTTCAGGATGTGCCACCATCCCCAGGGGAACAGGCGTCCTTTCGCTTTCTGCATCGCACGCGACAGTGACGGCATACATGCCGCTGCGGCCACCACCTCTCCCTTGCTGTTTTCAATGATGCTCAGGAGGCGCAGGTCGACGAAGCGCAGATAGCGCTCTGCGTAGCTCCTCATCTGGCGGTCGGTCATTTCGCTGTAGCCGAACAGGGAGGCATAACTCTTATTTATTGTCTCAAAGAACTTGAAATCATATCCGCCTTCCCAGATTTCCTTTTTCGACTTGAATCTGTGTACGCTCAGCCCGTAGCGCTTGCTTGCCATGCTTGCCACACGGGTATAGCGTTCCCATCCGGCATTGCCCTTACTCGGCATTGCGATATGGCGCTGCACCCAGTCTGTCTCCTTCTGCATACCGTAGTGCTCGAAGTGAACTGGGTAGTAGGGGTAGTTGTAGATGGTGGATATTGTGCTGAGCTGGTCGAAACCTTCTATCAGCATGCCTTCCGGATCCATGTCGGTGAAACCTAGCGGTCCGTGCATCTCTGTCATACCGTGCTCGCGTCCCCAATCAGCTACAGTGTCCAGCAGCGCACGGCTCACGGCCTCATCGTCGATGAAGTCAATCCATCCGAAGCGCACGCTCTTGCGCTTCCAGCGTGCGTTGGCACGCTCGTTGATAAATGCCACCACGCGACCCACCACACGGCCGTCCTTGTAGGCAAGAAACCACTCCGCACGGCAGAACTCAAATGCGGCATTATTCTTCAGGGAGAATGTCTCGAGGGTATCTTCCATGAAGTCGGGCACCGCCCAGGGGCAGTCCTTATACAACTCGGCATTGAATCGTATGAAACGCTTCAAATCCTGTTTTCCGTTAACTTTCTGAATTAAAACCTCGGACATATCAGGCGCAAAGATACGAAAAAAAGTTCAAAGTGTAAAGTTTAAAGTTTAAAGTTGAGAGATTTTGGGTAAAAAAACGTGTTTTTTTCGAAAAAGACTGATTTTTTCCCTACTTTTGTCCGAAAAACAGGTCCAACAGCCACCTACTATCACCTGCCAATGCACACAGCTTATCTCGCTCCCGTCTCCTACTACCGACAGATGCTCCGCACCCGTCCCCTCTCTTTTGTGTGCGATGCAAATGACCGCTGGCAGAAGCAGACGCTGCGCAACCGCTGTTATATCGACTCACCGTCCGGAGCGCTGGCGCTCACCATACCGGTGGTGCATCCCGCTTCCGGTGCTCTCACCCGTGACATTGTCATTTCGGAGCACGGCGCCTGGCGTCACCAGCATTGGAATGCCCTGTGTTCTTCCTATCGGCAGACTCCGTTCTTCGATTATTACGAGGAGGACTTCCGTTCCTTCTTCGACGAGGGTAATTATCGTCTTTTGGTAGATTTCAACGCAGCTTTGCAGGACACGGTGTTGTCTCTGCTGGGTATTTCCGGGGAGTCGGGCGCAGTATTGGAGGGCTGTGTCCGTCGTGAAGGGGCGTATTATCAGCAGTTTGCCTCGCGTCACGGATTCCTGGACGATTTAAGCATTGTGGACCTGCTTTTCAACATGGGGCCTGAATCCGTCTTCTATCTATGAGGATATTTACGTTTGACGAGGCCTGTCGTCCTGCGATGGAGTCGGTGATGAGGCGCTTGCGTGCGCATCCTCAGTGGCAGGCTGAGCTCCGGCAGGGTAAGACGCTCGGTGTGCTGTTATACGACGGAGGTTTTCTGGCGGCTTTTTCCGGAACTCTTGGCGGCAGCACCGTTCAGGAGGGATTTGTTCCTCCCGTCTTTGATATTATGCATCCCGGTTCGTATTTCCTTCAGGAAGAAGCCGCAATATCAGAGATAAACCGACGTATAACACTCTTGGGAAACGATGCATCCCACAGCAGTGAGGAGGGATGTCGCCTGCGTCATGAGCGCAGAATTCGTTCGCAGGCTTTGCAACAGTGGCTTTTCAGTCAGTACCGTTTCCTCAACGCTCGCGGTGAGGAGCGTTCGCTTCCCGACCTTGTTCCGCTTTCGAAATGCATGAGCGGACAGGGAGACTGCTGTGCGCCCAAACTTCTTCAGGAGGCTTATCATCGCGGTCTCACACCCCTTGCCGTTGCAGAGTGGGATGCTGCGACGGGAGAGTTTTGCCCGCCATGTACGATACGCTGCCGTCCGATTCTGGAATTCATGCTTCAGGGCTTGGATGTGGAGAGCGACCCGCGTATGGTTTCCTACCAAGCCCTTGTGCTGCAGTTGCTTACCGTCTACGAGGACGAACGGCTTCTTTTGGTGGACAAGCCAAGCGGCCTTCTTTCCGTTCCGGGTAAGGAGTTCCTGCCGTCTGTGGAAAGCATTACGGGGTTCTTGCCGGTACACCGGCTGGATCAGGATACTTCCGGACTGATGCTGCTTGCCAAAAATGCGAAGGAACAGAGTGCTCTGCACCGCCTCTTTGAGAGCCGGCAGGTGGAGAAGCGTTATGAGGCTTTTCTTGAGAAAGAGATGCCGGTGGGTGAGGAATACGACATAAATCTTCCTCTTTGCCCTGACATCACAAACCGTCCCTGTCAGATGGTTTCGGAACAGTTCGGCAAGAAGGCGTTTACGCATTGTCGCGTGGTGGATAATATACAGGGGCACGCTCTTGTGCATCTTTTCCCCCATACAGGTCGCACACACCAGCTTCGTGTGCACTGCGCCCATCCCGAGGGGCTGAATAATCCGATAATAGGGGACCGGCTCTACGGCACACCGTCAACGCGTCTCATGCTTCATGCTGCAGAACTGTCCCTGGCGGGGAAACGTTTCATTTCTCCGCGAAAACTGGACTTATCGGTTCTGTGGTAATGTGACGGTGGGAAACCCGTAGTGGAGCTGGAGGGGATCGAACCCTCGTCCAAACAGAGACAACCAGAGCTTTCTACACGCTTATTCCAGCCTTCGGTTTTCGTGCATTGCCAAGACCTGGACCACCAAGCAATGCCTTATCCTCTTAAAATCTCACCCGACAAGCGAGGCCTTGACGAGCCAGCTCCGATTTTGCTGTGCCACGGGATCCGGGTGCTTCGGAGCGATTAGTCCCGGGGTGACATCTCGTCTCAGCACCTGGTGCCGAGATTGAGCCAACCTACTATACTTCGGTTAGGCAGCGAGAGCGTATTCACGTTCGCCAGATAAATCTTTGCAAGTCATTGATTATAGAGAGCGGCCGGCAACTCTCTGCGTGCTTACACTGACTATCAGTCTGCTGTCAAATCCAGTCAGCCCCAATAGTTTTCTATGTAAATACAGCGACATTCCGCTGAATGTGGACGCAAATGTATGAAAAAGTTGAGAGTTTAGAGTTGATAGTTTAGAGTTTTGGGGGTAAAAATTGTAATTTTTAACATTTTTTGTGGTGTTTTTCTTGTTTTTTTTGTAAGAGAACGGATTTTAACGTATTTTTGCACACGAAAACTAAAAACAAAAAGCGACACAATTATGAAGATTAAAAAATTTTATGCCATGCTGCTCATGGCTCTGTGTGTTTCCATGACTGCTTCCGCTCAGACGGAAGACGACGGTGATTTGGACTACAAGCCCTATCCCTATATGTTCGTAGGCTTGCAGGGCGGTATGCAGACCACTCTTACCAATTATTCCCAGTCGGATATTATCACGGGTACGGCCAGCGCCAGTTTCGGTGCGATGTTCACCCGTGCCATTGGAGCCCGTTTCCATGTGAACGGTGCGTGGGGTAAGGGCGGTCTGGCGCAGTCTGACAGGGACTACCGCTACGACTACAACTACATTACGGCGAACATCGACCTGATGCTCAACGTGCTGGGATTTATTCCCTCGCTGAGGAACTTCCCCCTGAGCACCAACATCATTGCCGGTATCGGTCTCAACACTGCGTGGAACAACGACGATGCCTGCGATATCAACAGAACTTTGGGTAGAGATGTGCTCACCGATGCGTGGACAGGCACCAAGTTCAGCCACAATTTGCGTGTAGGTGTCATGCTCGACTACAAGATTAACAAGCACTGGAGTATGAACATCGAAGCTGATGCCAACAGTCTGCACGACCGCTTCAACAGCAAGAGGTCCGACTGTGACGACTGGCAGATTACAGCACAAGTCGGTTTTGCCTATCGTTTCGGCTATAAGAAGAAGCCCCACACCGCCCCCGTACTCATCGCCCCTGTAGAGGAGTTTGAAGAGGACAGAGAAGCCGAGGTGGTGACCGATGCTCCTGTGGTGCAGCCCAAGAAGCTCGAGCAGCTGCAGAAGGATGTCTTCTTCTCCATCGCAAAGACTGATGTGGAGGCAAGCGAGGTTTCCAAGATAAACGATGTCATCGCATGGATGAAGTCGCATCCCACAGCAACGGCAACAGTCACAGGACATGCCGATGCCGGTACGGGTAATAAGGAGAAAAATGCAGAGTATGCTCGCGGCAGAGCCGAGAGTGTGGCAAAGGCCATCATCGACGGAGGTATTGACGCAAGCCGTATCAAGGTGGACTCCAAGGGCGACACCGTGATGCCCTACGGTGACAACGAGAAGAGCCGCGTGGCAATCTTCGTTGGTGAGGAGAAATAATATTTCACACAGACAGGATGAGACAGTTCGCAAGATATGCGTGGGATCATATTGTCGATCATCTGCTGGTGACCGTCCTGGTGGTGTTGCTGGCAACATCGCTGATAGAGATATCCTTCAGCGTAGCATTTCTCAATCCGATGGCGCGTTCGCTGAGCAACTTCTCCACGACCGATATCTTTTACGATATCAGTAAATCCAAGGCGCAGAAGGAGAAGAGCGACCTCATCACGCTGGTGGATATGTCGTATGTTTACGATCGTAGCGAACTGGCCGGCATTATCACGGAAATAGACAGTTTGGAGCCTGCGGTATTGGGCATTGACGTTGTTTTCGACGGTGTGCGCGACGACAGTATCGGCAACGAACGGCTGATGGATGCTGCGTTGGGTACATTGACCCCTGTGGTGTGGTCGTGCAAACTGACTGACTGGAGCGATGACAAGGAGCAGTTTTGCGACACCGACCATTCCTTCTTTGCCGAGCTCTGTGGTGTCGACGAGGGATTCACCAATGTGCAGCGTGACGTGAACGGAGGCACAGTGAGACGTTTCGGTGTGCTGCGTCGTTCGGAGGACAATTGGGTGTATTCCCTGCCGGCAAAGATGGCAAAGATATACACAGGTGAGGAACCGGCCAGAGATGCAGAGATGAGTTGTACCATCAACTTCCATGCTGTGGACTTCCCCGTGGTGCCACACGACCGTATAAAGGAGAATGCAGATTTGATAAAGGGGCGCATTGTTCTTCTGGGAGCAACCGATGAGGTGCGCGATATGCACTACACTCCTCTCGGACTCATTTCCGGCCTGCATGTTCTGGCATACACCGTCAAGACGCTTGTGGAACACCAGGCACCTACAGAACTGCCCGCGTGGCTGATTATCTTCCTGTCGCTCCTGGTGACGCTCTTCACCCAGATGGCGCAGAGCTTCGCCTTCGACGCTACGGTGAGACACCGTCTCGGCAGTGTGGAATGCCTCGGACGTATGGGTGTCACCTCCAGTGTGATATTCTTTGCAGTGGTGACAATACTCGTGGGAGCCAGTTTCATGCTCTATATGCGCTACAATGTGAGCCTCGACGTGAAGTGGGCGATAATGTGTACGGCACTTCTGGGCACAGCGCGACTGCTCTACTCCGTAATAATTAATATTACAGGCGACTATGCCTGGCCGCATCTGTTGCGACGCGTGGCAGATAAGTCGATATACCGCTACGAGAGCAGAGCAAAAACGAAAGGAAAAATGAAAGGAAAAATAGACATACAACAAACAACAATAGAATTATGAAAAACGTAATCATTTTGATATTGCTTTTGATGGCTCCCTGCCTCTTTGCGCAGGAGAAAGTAAGTTATCTTGTATCGGACATTGAGGGCAATGTGCGCTTCCACAAGGGCAAAGAGCGTGTGGAGCTCATTAAGGGACAGACGCTCAGCGAGGATGACATCCTGACCGTTTCTGCGAATTCATCTGTGGTGTTGCTCAACCCCAGAGAGTCGAAGATGTACACGGTAAATGGTATCTATTCCGGCACGTTGGAGAAATATGTGAAGCGCAACGAGCAGAACTGCGTGACGACTGTCACCAAGCAGTACATGAGATACCTGCTTGCCCAGATGCTCAACAACAAGAAGAAACGTGCGGAGCAGACTGAGGACGGCACCGCAACCGTCTTCCGCAGCCTCGACAGTATCATACAGACCCTCGACAGCATACCGGAAACTGAATGATATCTCTCCGCTCATATTGCCGTCGCATTGCCGTTCTCGCGCTGCTGTTTCCCCTTTGTGCCCTGTTGCGTGCGGAGGGTGTGGACAGTGTGGCATATTACCACGACCTTGGTTTCCAGTACTTGAAGGAGCGCCAGTATTCTAATGCATACAAGGCTTTCCGATATTATCTGGACAATGTCTCTCCCGATGAGAAGAACACCGACCGCTACGAGAAGGTGCGTCGCGCTTTCTACGATGCCAAGAGTGAGGTGGCGGAAGAACTGTCCCATTGCTACGAGGAGGCCGTTTCCGCTTCGCGCAAGGGAGAGCAGGTGAGGGCGGAGCAGACGTTCCAGAGATACCTTTCCATGTGTGTCACTGAGGAATCGCGGCAGACACACGAATACACCGTGGCCTTGACCCACTACGCAGTATCTCTGCAGCGCAAGGGCAAGCTCGATGAGGCTATGCGTCAGCTCAGGCGTGCCGAGGAGGTGCGACGCACAGCTCCTCTGCAGAACAGGAGCCACGTGGCGGAGACGCTCAATCACATGGCGGCATTAGAGGGTCAGCAGGGCCGTTACGACGAGGCCATCGCCAAATGTAAGGAGGCCTTGGAAATCTATGAGAAATATCTCGGCAAGAAGAACGACCACTACGGAGTCACGCTGAGCAATATGGCAGGCTACTACGCCACGCGCAACGCTCCCGGAGACCGTGCCTATGCAGTGGAACTGGGTGAACAGGCCGTGCAGATACTCTCCAGGAACAGCACCGCCTACGCGCAGGCAATGAACAATCTCGTGCTCTACTATTCGCTCTCGGGCGATATGGTGAAGGCGCAGAAATACAGCAAAATCGCTCTGCAGTCGATGAAGAAGATGCAGACCAACACCATACACTATGCCTCTCTGCTCAGCAATCACGCTGTGCGTCTGGCCAATGCCGGCAACTACGAGCAGGCATTGGAGTACGCTCGCGAGGCAATCGGCATCTACGAGGCGAAAGAGGAGACGCAGAGTCTCAACTTCGCCCGTCTGCTGTCCAATGCCGCTTCTTTCGAGAAACACATGGAACGCTATGCGGAGGCAATCGGGCTGTGGCAGCGCGCTGCACCCATCTACGAGAAGATAGAGGGAAAGAGCAGTTCGGGCTATCTGAACTGTATGAGCGAGATATCTGCGGCTCACACACGCACGGGTAATCTGGAGCAGGCTGCCAATATCAGCGAGCAGCTGCAGACCACTGTTTCCGGGCAGGTGAACCGGGGCGACGTGCGTTTTGCCCAGTCGCTCACCAAGCAGTCTTCTATCATGGCGGCGAACGGCAACTACACTCAGGCCCTCGCTCTGGAACAGCAGGCTCTGGCCATCTACCGTGTGCGCAAGGACATGGCGGGCGAGGCATCCTGTCTGAAGGACATTTCCGGATACCTCTACCACATGAATCAGCTCCCGGAAGCCATCGACACCTGTAAACTGGCGCTGAGCCTCTACGAGAAGATTCCCGGCCATGCGGAGGACCGCGCTCTGGCGCTCAACAGCCTGTCCATATATTATTACTCTAACGGGGCGTACGAGGATGCCCTCAACACTTCCCGCGAGGCGGTGGAGAACTATGAAAAGACTGGCAACACCAACAGTTCCCTCTTCGCCAAGATGCTCACCAATCAGGCCCTCTACGAGGTGCGCCGCGACAGTCTTGAGCAGGCTGTGGTGCTTTATCAGCGTGCCGACACCATACAGCGTCGCATCCTTGGCGACATGCACCCCGACAATGTCATGTTGATGTTCAACATGTCCAACCTCTATCTCCGTATGGGCAGGAAGTATGAGGCGCAGCGTCTTTTCCACGACGCACTCACCATGCAGATGCAGAACGTGAGGAGCAATTTCTCCCACCTCACCACTCGCGGCCGCGAACTCTACTGGGGCACGAAGAGCTATATCTTCCGTGCAGCGCCTGCGATGGCCTGTCTGATGGAGAATGTCGACTCAGCACTCATCGATGCCTACAACAGTCAGCTCTTCACCAAGGGACTCCTGCTCAATTCCGAGGTGGACTTCCGCAATCTCCTTGCCCGCACGGCAAGCACGGATCTTCGCGACAAGTACGACCGTCTCGTGGCCATACGTCAGGAGATAGAGCAGGCGTGGCGCAGCCCCTCTGAGGACTCGCGCGCGCAAATACCTTCTTTAATGGCAAATGCCAGCCGTCTGGAGCGCGAACTGGTGCGCGGATGTAAAGAATATGGCGATTTCACCGAAGCAATGAGCATCGATTTCAAGCAGGTGGTGAAGGCGCTGGGAAGCGGTGATGCCGCAATAGAGTTCTTCGACCTCGACACTCCTGAGGACGGTCGCACCTATTGGGCTCTGCTCGCACGTCACGATGCTCCCGCTCCCACGCTGATACGTCTCTTTAGCGAGGGCGAGCTCGACCGTCTGCGCTTCAACGGTCTGCCGCTGACGCAGGCGCTCACGAAGCCGGAAGGCATAAATCAGGTCTTTGAATCCACGCTGGTGGGCCAGTTTGTCTGGGGTCGCCTCATTCCCTATATGGATGGAGTGGAGAATATATGGTTTGCCCCTTCCGGACTCTTTTATCAATGGGGCATTGAATATCTGAAATACGACCATCGTCGCATAGGAGATCTCTATGCCCTGCATCGCGTCTCATCCACCAAACTGCTTGCTCAGCAGGACAGGGCTGCGGGAACAATCAGTCTCGCTGCCGTCTTCGGAGGTATCAAATACAATGCCACTCCTGCCGAGATACAGGCAGCCAACAAGGAATACGAGGATATCTACAAGAGGGCAGACGAGTACTTGGCCGATGTCGACTTCGACCTAGAGGACTTGGCGCTTGCCGACACACGCACTTTGGAGGGTTTCCTGCGCGACGGACAGCGCGAGGTGGGATTCCTTCCCGGCACTGTTGTCGAGGCGGAGAAAATCAATGAGACACTGCTCATGCACGGCATAGAGACGCAGAAATACGACGGTGTTTACGGCACGGAAGAGGCTTTCAAGGGTCTCAGCGGCAAGGGTGTCTCGCTCCTCCACATCGCCACACACGGTTTCTCTCTCAGCGAGGACGCTGTGCGTCGCAGCACCAACACGATGAGCTATCTCGAGGTGAGCGGTGAGGAATCATCGCAGGCCGACAACAGCCTCTGCTATTCTGGTCTTCTTCTGGCCGGAGCCAATAATGTCATCACGGGAAAGAAGGTGCCTGCCGGTGTGGAAAACGGCGTACTCACCGCACGTGAGATAGCCAAACTCGACTTCCGTGGCCTTGACCTCGCTGTGCTTTCTGCCTGTCAGACGGGTCTTGGTGAATTGAAGGAGGACGGTGTCTTCGGTCTTCAGCGCGGTTTCAAGAAGGCCGGTGCCCGCACTCTGCTGATGAGCCTCTGGAGCGTCAGCGACGGTGCCACACAGCTGATGATGACGCAGTTCTACACAGCTCTGGCTTCCGGACAGACCCGTCGTCAGGCTTTCCGCACGGCTCAGGAGGCAGTCCGCAACACTCCCGAATACAGTTCTCCCGTCTTCTGGGCCTCCTTCGTAATGCTCGACGACTAATTTTTTCTCAAAAGGAAAATATTTTATCACATCGAGGAAATGTTTTCCTCTTGTTCTTGACGAGTTGCCTGCTTTTGTAAACAAGCTTCCATCGCAGGCTTCTCGTCAGAACTACCTGCTTTGCAGGCTCGTTGTGATAAAATTTAAAATCGCCTTTCGGCGTAAAATCGCTTTCAAACGTCTGTTTTCAGCGTAAAATGATAATCCGTTGTTAAGTGTCTTGGGACGACCTTAAAATGCTCGGATATCACCTTCGTGAAAATAATATCTTTCTATCTGGGCTTTTGGCCACGTAGAGAAGTTCACAAGGATAGCGATGGGAAACTCCGTCGCTCTCAAATATCCGAAGGTTTGAAATTGCTCGTGTTCTCCCAGATTGCTGATGCTTTTGCATTCTATGATAACATTGCCGCGCGGCATACGTACCACGAGATCCATCTTGACAAAGGACTCCAAAGGTTTGCCTTCGAAGACGGGATGATGTTGATATTCCTTGATTACATCGAATTTTTGAGACTTCAGACGTAGAAAGAGAGCCTCCTGATAAACGTATTCGGGAAGTCCGGGTCCCATGTCAGAGTGGACATAATGCATACAACCCACTATGGGATAGACATAGTCTATGAG
>JAEEZX010000035.1 GCA_016292045.1 Bacteroidaceae bacterium
CCATCGGGATTCTTGTCGAGGTAGTCCTGGTGATACTCTTCTGCCGTATAGAAGTTCTGCAGAGGCAGTTTCTCCACGGCCAATGGCTGCTCGTAGTTCTTCTGCTCTTCAGCAAATACCTTCTCGATGACGGGCAAATCCGCTGGGTCAGTATAATAGACACCAGTACGATAGCGTGTTCCCTCGTCGTGTCCCTGCTTATTGAGACTTGTCGGATCAATAGCCTTGAAGAACATCTGCAATAGGAATTCAAGACTGACCACATCGGGATAGAATCGCACAAAGACGGTCTCAGCAAATCCTGTCTGGTCTGTATATACCTCTTTATAAGTTGGGTTCTCCGTGTGTCCGTTGGCGAAGCCCACTTCCGTTATGGCCACTCCTTCAATCTGCTTGAAATAATGCTCCGTTCCCCAGAAACAGCCCCCGGCAAAGTAGATATCCTTTGTGGGTTTCGTTTCCAGAATCCCGTCTACTTCGTGCTCTACGAAGGGACCGGCCTTACACTCCAGCAGGACACTCGGCTCCAGGCACTCAAGTCCATGCCAGACGTTCTTGGGGATGTCCACACCATAGCGGCCACTCTGTTGACTGATGACACAGGATTCCACAATCTCGCCCTCATCATTGTAGGTTGTCACGCGAACCTTCCCTTTCAGTATCACAAAGGTCTCGTCCTTGTCGGGATGGTGATGCACAGGGATGAATGTGCCAAGTTCCAACGCATTGAGGAATCGGTGGCACTTGTCCTGCAAACTCTGATGGAAGTTGTAGTTCTTCCTCAGTCTCGGCGACTTTTTGGCTTCCTCGGCCAATCCGTTCATTAAGTTATCGTCTATTATCTTCATAATCTCGTTATTTTATCGGGTCTGAAAATTTCATTTCTTCTCTCTGTTTATCATACTGTTTACGTTTACCAACGGGAGGTTCTGTCAGAGTGATGCGTACCACACCTTCCAAAGCACAATGGAAATAGAAGGTTTTCTCATCTATACGCGCCAGTGACAATGGCAATCCGTATGGTGTCTCATCGGGTCTGGTCATGCTGATTGTTACGTATGGAGCGCCGCCCGTTCTCGCAAATAACTTTGCAAAGATAGTTAATATTCCCATATTTTTCGTACCTTTGCACCGAATATTAACAAAAGTTGATTCTTGACGCGACTCGGCCAAGTCTGAGCAAGCTCAATTTGGCTCTCGCTGCTCCAAGAATTAGGATAGTTTAGGATTTATGGCAAAACGAGAACTGATTGAGTAGCGAGAGCAGAGCCAAATGCATTTGGACTTTGCCGAGTCGCGAAAAAGTGGGTGTAAAAATGGGTGTAGACCTATAAATGAAAAACGCAACCATTTGTTTACCAAACGATTGCGCTTTTACGTTGCGGAGAGAGAGGGATTCGAACCCCCGGTACCTCTCGGTACGGTAGTTTTCAAGACTACTGTAATCGACCACTCTACCATCTCTCCAGTGCTCTGATGTCTCGAAAGCGGGTGCAAAGGTACAGAGTTTTTCCGAAAGAAACAAATTTTAAGGCAACTTTTTATAATTTATTTGGAAAATCGCTTATTTCTTTGTACCTTTGCAGCGTGATTTATCCGAATAACTTCGAACATAAGCTCGGTTTCGACGAAATCCGACGGCTGTTAAAGGAGCGTTGCCTCAGCACGTTGGGAAAGGAGAAGGTAGACGAAATAGCCTTCTCCACGGATTGTCGCGAGATCAACGAATGGCTCGACCAGGTGAGGGAATTCCGGCGCCTGAAAGAGGAGAAGGACGACTTTCCGATGCAGTATTTCTTCGACGTGCGCGAGGCCGTCACCCGCATCCGGATGGAGAACACACATCTGGAAGAGGATGAGGTGTGGGACCTGAGGAGGTCGTTGGAGACGATTGCGAACATCGTGAGGTATTTGAGAAGGAGTCAGGAGTCAGGAGTCAGGAGTCAGGAGATTACTTCTAACACAGAAATTGCGGAGAGAGAGGGATTTGAACCCTCGGTACCCTACCCTGCGCTCTATCGCCTGACGGAGGGCGTCGTGACCTTCCCTGCGATGATCAGACGGATAGACTCGATACTCGACAAATTCGGAAAAATCAAGGATTCGGCCTCGATGACGCTGGCGGGCATCCGGCATGAGTTGGAGAAGACGCAGGGCAGCATCTCGCGTACATTATATACTATCTTGCACGCGGCGCAGAAGGACGGCCTTGTGGATAAGGACGCGGCTCCAGCGATGCGCGACGGGCGACTGGTGATTCCTGTGGCTCCGCAGGTGAAACGGCGCATCAACGGCATCGTACACGACGAGTCGGCCACTGGTAAGACGGTGTTTATCGAGCCTACCGAGGTGGTAGAGGCGAACAACAAAGTACGACAGCTGGAGGCCGAGGAACGGCGTGAGATCATCCGCATCCTCACAGTGTTCACCGACGAGGTGCGTCCCCACGTGAAAGAAATACTTGACTCCTATCAGTTCTTGGCACAGATAGACCTGATTCAGGCGAAGGCGCACTGGGCTGAACTGACGAAGGCCTTCGAGCCAGCGGTGGAAGACAAGCCGCACATCGACTGGATACACGCCATACACCCGTTGCTGCAACTCTCGCTGGAGAAGCAGGGGAAGAAGGTGGTGCCACTGGACATACGATTGGAAGGAGACAAGGAGACAGGAAGACAGGGAGACAAGAATATTGGACGGCTGCTGATCATATCGGGTCCGAATGCCGGCGGAAAGTCGGTATGTCTGAAGACCGTCGGACTGCTGCAATATATGCTGCAATGCGGATTCCCCATCCCCATCGGCGACCGCTCAACGGCAGGCATCTTCGAGCACATCATGATCGACATCGGCGACGAACAGAGCATCGAGAACGACCTCTCGACCTATTCGAGCCATCTGATGAACATGAAGCAGATGATGAAGCAGGCCAACGCGCGTACATTATTATTAATAGATGAGTTCGGCAGCGG
>JAEEZX010000036.1 GCA_016292045.1 Bacteroidaceae bacterium
CCATAGTCAAACGATTCTATCTGGCAGTGGTTGATGATGCGAAGAGCCTTTTTCACATCCAGTGGTATGCACAGGTGGCGGGCCAGTCCGTTACCGGAACCGCAGGGTATGATGCCCAGCGCGGTCTGTGAGTGGGTCAGCGACCGTGCCACTTCGTTTACTGTGCCGTCGCCGCCTACTGCCACGACGACATCCACCTGCTGTTCCACGCAGTCGTGGGCTATCTCTGCTGCATGTCCGGCATATTCGGTCGTACGAATCTCGTAGTCGAAATCATCCTTGCTGATAATCTCGTCTATATACTCCGGAATCATGTTTTTGTTATGCGTACCGGATATCGGATTGAGTATGAATGTTATTTTTTTCTTGCTCATCTCAGCCACAAAGTTACGAAATTCAGTTGAAATATGTCTAATAAATGTAATAAATTTTATGTTTTGTGCGAAATATTACGAAAAAAATGCACTATTTGATAAAATTTGTGTATCTTTGCAGCCTGTAACAAAAGAGAAGTGTTGTACATACATAATAAATATGGGACAATTACAAGAAAGATACAAGAATTATCGTGAGCCACAGAAGTTCATGGAGGCTGACGTTTATCCCTATTTCCGTGCTATCGAAGGAAAACAGGGCACGGAAGTAGAGATGGGAGGCCACAAAGTACTGATGTTCGGCTCCAATGCTTATACTGGTTTGACAGGCGACCAGCGTATTATTGATGCTGCAAAGGCAGCACTTGACAAGTACGGCTCGGGCTGTGCCGGCAGCCGTTTCCTGAATGGAACGCTCGACCTGCACGTACAGTTGGAGAAGGAAATCTCGGAGTTCATCGGCAAAGAAGACTGTCTTTGCTTCTCCACCGGATTCTCTGTCAACCAGGGTGTTCTGGCAATGGTAGTCGGCAAGGACGACTACATCATCTGCGACGACCGCGACCATGCAAGCATTGTCGATGGCCGTCGTCTTTCGTTTGCCAAGCAGCTGCACTATAAGCATAACGACATGGAAGACCTGGAGCGCGTGCTGCAGAAGCTGCCTTACGAAGCCATCAAGCTGATTGTCGTTGACGGTGTCTTCTCCATGGAAGGCGACTTGGCTAAGCTCCCCGAGATTGTTGAGCTGAAGCATAAGTACAACTGTTCCATTATGGTTGACGAGGCCCACGGCATTGGTGTCTTCGGACGTCAGGGCAGGGGAGTGTGCGACCATTTCGGACTGACCGACGAGGTCGATCTCATCATGGGAACCTTCTCCAAGTCACTCGCATCGATCGGAGGCTTTATTGCTTCCGACTGGGACACCATCAACTTCCTGCGTCATACCTGCCGCACCTACATCTTCTCTGCGTCCAACACGCCTGCTGCCACCGCAGCGGCTATGGAGGCTCTGCACATCATCCAGAAGGAGCCCGAGCGCATCGAGTCACTTTGGCGCGTCACCAACTATGCCCTCAAGCGTTTCCGTGAAGAAGGTTTTGAGATTGGTGAGACCGAAAGCCCCATTATCCCGCTTTATGTGCGCGATGTGGATAAGACGTTCCTCGTTACGGCACTTGCCTTTAAGGCTGGTGTGTTCATCAATCCTGTCATTCCGCCTGCATGTGCTCCTCAGGACACGCTGGTACGCTATGCCCTGATGGCCACCCATACCGAAGAACAGGTTGACCGCTCGGTAGTGGCGCTGAAGAAGATATTTGTTGAACAAGGCATCATCAAGTAAGATAGAAAAAAAGAAATTGGGAAATGAGAAGTGGAAACGTTAAAAAACACTAAGTAGCGTCCATTTCTCATTTTTCATTTCTCATTTCTCGATATAAAAGTGTACCTTTGCAGCCGCAAAACCGGAACATTGGTATTGCAACGAGGTGTAGCGCAGTTGGTAGCGTTCCTGGTTTGGGACCAGGCTGTCGCAGGTTCGAGTCCTGTCACCTCGACCACCCTTGAAAAGTTCGGCCGCTGACTCACATGGAGTTAGCGGTTTTTTGTGCCCTGTATCGTCCGTCATGTCCGCTCCACCTCGCAGATAGGCCGTTTCGAAATGCTCGGCACCAATTGGGACGAGCACGAAAAGACCTTCCGTGTCCGCTTCAAGGTCGTCTGATTCTTAGTAGAGACAGAGCGTCGAGAGACAAAAAAAAAGCCCTCCTCTCGGGGGGCTTCTTCATTCACTCCATGTGCACAATGTGGTCGGTTCCGGTGTGCACTTCAACTCTCAACTCTCAACTCTAAACTCTCAACTCTAAACTACGGCTCGGGCTGCGGCTTGGTCTGCTGCACGTAGTTCTCGTAGCGCTTGAGCTTACGCTCGGGCATGAGCGTCTGGATGGTGCCGCTGCTGGTCTTCTTGCGCTCGGCGCGGAACAGGACGCCCACGGATTTTACGTTCTCCTCGATGTCGTAGGGTTCCTCGTCGGTTACCTCCTGGTACTTGGCACGCATGCGGGGCGAGAAGCTGCCGATGCCGTCCAGCTTGACTGCGAAGCCAGCCTCCAGCTGGTCGGTGATGACCTCTGCCAGTTCCGCGAGCACGGCCTTCACGTCCGACCGCTTCACCG
>JAEEZX010000037.1 GCA_016292045.1 Bacteroidaceae bacterium
CTTTACGTTGGAATACTTTATGGACGAATTACAAGCACAGCTTCTTTCCATCATAAAGGACGTTCAGGCAGACGGTAACAGTGTTCGTATCAGCAGTCAGCCGGCTCCTTCTTCTGTAGGCAGTCATTATTTGCCTGGTTCCAGCAAGGGCCGAAAGACATCGAAAAAGGGACCAGTCCCGACTTATGACAGCACTCCTGTTAAGGAGGGTGATGAGTGTCCCGTTTGTAAAAAGGGAACTGTGCGTAAGAGCCAGTTTGGTTTCTTCTGCAGTGAGTACAAGACATCCGGATGCAGGTTGACGTACAAAGGGGGAAAAGGAAAAATAGCATGAATGATAATAGTAAGACTGTAGAGCAACAGAATGAGCTTGGAGAAAAGCTTGCCCGTGCCGGAATAGAAGTCGGAAGCCGTTTCAGAATTGAATCTAAAAGTGAGATAATATGTACTCAAATCAGACGGTCAGCTTGACTCCGAGTTTTTCGAGGTACATCGCATCCCTTGAGGTTATTTCCGTTGTCCACCGTTTATTGGCCAATATACTTGATACTTTGACGTTCTCGACAGTTTCGAACAACTGCAACTGCAGACAGACGGGTGTGTTGTCTATCCACGCCTTCAGTTTTCTCTCTGCTTCGAGCACGGCCTTGGTGTCATGCTTCTCGTCCCCCGTGGCGGTTCCGAGACTCTTCTTTAACTGACGCAACTGTTCGCTGAAGAACTCATAGTAGCACATGGCGACGAATTGTACGAACATCCTTCCCCTGAGCGTATCGGCGCTCCAGACACGTGGACGCAGTCCATCGGCAGTCTGCTTGTCGCCCCTGAAGAAGGCCTCGATGGTATTCCTCTTGCGGTATTTGGAGAGTGCCTCGAAGGTGTCCTTCTCCTTGTTTGCCACCAGCGCAAAGAAGCCGTGGTACTTGTTCGCATCGGCGCAGGCTTCCTCATTGAAGGTCACGGACAGGCGACCGCCACGACGGCTGATATTCAGATACCTTTCGGCCTTCTTCTGCGCAGGTTCCGACAGCTCCTCCAGCAGCTTTCCCTCTTCCAGCAGGCTCTTTATGTCCATCAGCTCGGTATCGAACGCCACCTTGTCCTCTGCCTGTCGCATCTGGTTGAAGAACAGGTGGAGGTATATCCGCCTCCTGAACGTCTCTACGTCGCCCGCCTGCTTGCCTGAAGCCTTGCCGCCGTATTTCCTTACCTTCTGGAAGTCGCGCATCAGCATTACCGTGACACCATGCGTGGACGTGTCGAAGGGACATGCCGTCATGATGCCGTCGAAGTCCTTCCTATGGCAGTCAATCTCGGCCCGAACCCATACGAGCGAGGTCTTGACCAGTGTGAGGAAGTCGAACCCCGCCAGCAGCAGCTCGGAGAGGTTCTGCTGCGAGTGGTAGCCGTTGTCCGTCACCAGTTCGGTGGTCTTCAGGCCCAAGGCGTTCATCTGCGTGATGGCGTTCTTCACCGTCACCACGTCGGGCAGGTTGCCAGGAAGCTTGGTGTATGCGATGGGCTGGCGGGTGTTGATGGAGTACAGCGAGAGGAACTTGATTGTCCGCAGCCCGTCTCCGGCCTTGTTGAAGCCGTATCGTGCCTCTATCTGTCCCTCCGACCACGTGGATATGGTCGTCGAGTCGTATGCAATGGCGTCCTTCTCGCTCAGGTCGCGCACCCTCGATGCGAAGAAATTCTGAACGAGCGACTCGTCGCGCCCGATGCGGGCGAACAGCTCGTGGTAGATACCCTCGCTGAGACCGTGCTCGTATGGAAGCGGATGGCTGAACTGCCACGTCAATATGCCCGGAAGCGTCTGGCCACCAGTGGCGAGCAGGTAGCGGGCCAGCGAGATGATCTTCTGGGCCGTGCCCAAGTCAGTCACAGCATAAATCGCGGAATCTATCCCAGACGCGTCACCTATATGGGCGACAATGTCCATCATCCCCACACGCATGCGGGAGGCATTCAAAATCTGAACTTTTGCATCCAAGACTGCCGATTTGCCACGTTTTGGCCTTGTCGGAACAGGGTTGAACTCATCTTTTCGGATTTTGGCGATGAGCTGTGATGATAGCACACGGTTGTATTTCTTCTTCTCGTCGTACACGATTTTACGCTCTATAATATAGGTGTCACCGTTCTTTTGGGGAACTCTGACTGTGATTACCCTTGGTTCTTTGCTTGCAATGCGCGGCATACGTTTTAAGTGTATATTATTTATAAATATGTACTCAATTAAAATTGCCGCGAAGTTAGTGAAAATAAAACAATTATATAAGAAAGCAGAAGAACAATTAAGTATTTTTATAGTTTTGAGTACATATTATCTAACTTTTAGGTTGGTAAAACAAGTAAGGGAGTCCAACTACACACTTCTCTGGTAGTTTTGTTAAAAATTCATCTTTTAGCAATCTAACAGAATAATCTGTCGTTTCTCTTTCTTTTACAAAGATTGTTGAGTTGTTGTCCATATATCCAGGTTTGCGAATTGAAATGGAATGGTTACCAATAAGCAATTTGGAAACGACCAGTGGACTTTCACCGAAGAGTATATCATCTATAAACACATCTGCCATTGCTGGGCTACTGTTAATGGTGACTTCACCGAATATGGGAGTAGGCTTAGGGAGATTAATGATGAGAGGGTATTTACTTGC
>JAEEZX010000038.1 GCA_016292045.1 Bacteroidaceae bacterium
AGAAATACATCTGGTGGTATAATAATAAAAGAATAAAACTGAGATTAAAAGGAATGAGCCCGGCAATATACCGAGCTCACTACTATAGAGAGATAAATAATTAACGTGTAATTTAACGTCTAACTTTTGGGGGGCACTTCAATTTTCCAGCGACCTCCCTCTATTTCGAATTACCCTGAGATTACTCGTGGATGGTGCAGATACTTACACGGTTCCAGTCGGGCTCAGAGAAGCTGTTGCCTACACCCTGACCCTCAGCCTGGATGCGGTCGGCAGCAATCTTGTACTTGTTGACGAGCATCGTCTTCACAGCCTCAGCACGCTGACGTGCAATGCGCTCGTTGACCTCAATGCTACCCTCGGGAGAAGCGTAACCCTTGACAACAACCTTGCTACCAGCGTGGTTCTTCAGGAAGGTGGCGATGCGCTCTACGTTGGGCTGCTGAGCAGGAGAGATGTTGCTCTTACCCTGGTTGAAGTAAACATAGCACTCAAGGTTGTCCTTGGTATTGGTAACAGTCTGAACAACAGCAGGCTTAGCCTCGCAAGCCTTAAGAGCAGCTTCAAGGTCGGCAATGCGCTGGTTCTTGGCAGCGATAGTTTGGTCGCGGTCGGCAACCATACCACGTGTCTCGTTGATGGTAGCGTTCAGGCGGTCAACCTCAGCCTGGTCGTAACCGCGACCGAAAGCGAAGCTGTGTGTGCCGTTGCTGTTCTTGAAGTGGTAGGTGACACCGGCGAAGATCTGAACCTGAGCAGCACGGGCTGTCATAGCGAGATTTCTGTCGACAAAGTCGTACAGGATAGCGGGCTTCAAAGCAATAGTCCAAGCCTTCTCCTTGCCGATGTTGAAGTTGAAGTTAGCACCGAACTTAACAGCAAAGTCGTTACGACCTGTGTCGAAAGTGCGAGCCCAGCCGCCACCTGCTACAGCCTGAATCTCGAAGAGACGGGGCTGACCCTTGTAACCGCCGAAGAGGTTCATCAGGTTAATAGTTCCGTTCAGAGAGAGGAAACCATAGTCAATACCACGGGCTGCGTTTCTGATACCTGCCCAAGATGTCTTGGTGCCGGAACAAGAGGCATTGATGACAGCATCATATTCCAACTCCAAACCGTAAACGGGAGTCAGCTGCTTACCAACAGTTGCACCGAAAGCACCACGAGCGTCCTTCCAGAAAGCATGTCCGGCAGCAGGAGAAGCTACGCCACCCTGAATGCCAACATACCAGTTGTCAAAGAATTTGCTCTCCTTGTAGAGATTCTCTGCAGAAGCGCTCATTGCTACGAGAGCAAAAGCAAAAATGGAGATAATCTTTTTCATACTTTTCAATCGTTTTAGTTAAAAACAAATAAATAAAACATTAATATGCTTAAATTTTGTGCAAAGATACGCATTTTTTTCTAATTTTGCGGCACATTATGCGAGAAATATGCTTCCCAAACTGCAAAATTAACCTCGGACTACGTATTTTGAGACGTAGAGATGACGGTTATCACGATATTGAGACCATTTTCTACCCTGTTCCGCTACGCGACGAGATAGAGATTAACACCACCGGCAAAGACGGAAATCCGCTCACGGAGGACGTGCTCACAATGGGCGGCATCCCCCTGCCCTCCGACACCGAATCCAACCTCGTGATGAAGGTGCTCAGGATGCTGCGCGAGGAAGGTCGCGACATCCCTCCTCTGAGCATACGCCTCGAGAAGAACATACCCTCTGGAGCCGGACTGGGAGGAGGCAGCAGCGATGCGGCATTTATGATGAAGATGCTGAACAAGGTTTTCAGCCTCAACATGAGCGACGACGAGATGGAAGAGCGCGTGGGCAGACTCGGCGCCGACTGTGCCTTCTTCGTGCGCAACACACCCGTCATAGCAAGCGGCATAGGCAACGTGTTCACACCGACGAGCATTAATCTCAAGGGGTATTGGATATGGCTCGCCAAGCCGTCCGACTTCGTGAGCACCAAAGAGGCATATCAGGCCGTGCGCCCCGACGACACCAGGCGCACAGCGTGGCCGCAGGGCAACGGAGACATACGATGGGAGGAACTGGTCAACGACTTCGAAGTGAGCGTCTTCCCCGGCCATCCCAACATCTCACGACTGAAGACAATGATGCAGGAGAAAGGTGCCGTATATGCCGCGATGTCGGGCAGCGGCGCAACGGTCTTCGGTCTGTTTAAAGAAAAACCCCGGACAGCAGAACTGCCCGAGGATGTTTTCTCTTTTGTAGCCCAGCTCTGAAGCCGGACAGCATTTATTTGATAATACCCAATTCTACGAACACCTTCTTGAGGGCGGCGACAGCACGGTCCACCTGCTCATTGGTGTGGTTGGCCATCAGGGCGAAGCGTACGAGTGTGTCCTGAGGTCCGCAGGCGGGAGGAATCACGGGATTGATGAACACACCCTCCTCGAAGGCACGGGCCACAACGACGAATGTCTTGTCCACATCGCGCACATAGAGAGGAATGATGGGAGACTCCGTGTCGCCGATCTCGAAGCCCTCCTCTTTGAAGCGCTTGAGAGCGTAGTTGGTGACATTCCAGAGAGCCTCCAGACGCTCGGGCTCGCTCTTGATGATGCGCAGGGCCTCACGGGCGGCAGCTGTGGCAGCCGGAGTGCAGGACGCAGAGAAGATATAGGTGCGGACCATGTGGCGCAGAGCGTCGATAATTGTCTGGTTTGCAGCGATGAAGCCGCCGATGGATGCCAGCGACTTGGAGAATGTGCCCATGATGAGATCCACCTCGTCGGTGAGACCGAAGTGGTCGCAGACACCGCGGCCCTGACGGCCGAAGACACCGAGACCGTGAGCCTCGTCCACCATGATGGATGCATTGTACTTGTGCTTCAGCTCTACAATCTCGGGCAGCTTGCAGAGGTCGCCCTCCATAGAGAACACACCGTCGACAACGATGAGCTTCACCTTGTCGGGCTCGCAACGCTGGAGCACACGCTCCAGATCGGCCATATCGTTGTGCTTATAATGAAGCTGGGTGGCGAAGGACAGACGGCGGCCGTCCACGATGGAAGCGTGGTCGCGGTCATCGCAGATGATATAGTCGTCCTTGCCCACCAACTGGGGAATGACACCGCTGTTGACCATGAATCCCGTGGAGAAACAGAGAGCGTCGTCCTTGCCTACATACTCGGCAAGCTCCTGCTCAAGCTGGACATGGATATCCAGCGTACCGTTGAGGAAACGACTTCCGGCGCAACCGCTGCCATACTGCTGCATAGCAGCACATCCGGCATCGATAATACGCTGGTCGCCAGTGAGGCCGGTGTAGGCATTACTGCCGAACATCAACACATGGTGACCGCCCATCTCTACTTCTGTACCCTGCTTTCCCTCAATCTGACGGAAATAAGGATAAATGCCTCTCTCCTTGATTTCGCGGGAGAGTTCCACAAAAGGATGCTTTGAAAGTTTTTCTTCTAATATACCCATAAAGGTTATGATTTAGATGTATCTCAAAAATTCCACGGCAAAGGTACGAAAAAAAAAGGAGTTGATACCACATAGAAGACACTTATTTCCATTTTTTTCGTCTTTTTGCGATTTAAATCAAGCGGAATGATTGTTGTATTATCTCTTTTATGTATTTTTGTAGTCGGAATGAAAACGAGTATCTGGTTTATCGTAAACCCCATTTCCGGAAGGGGGAACAAGGAGCAGATTATCTCCTCAATCCCTCATTACATAGACCCTGAGCGTTTTACGTATGAGGTGAAACGCACCGAGCATCGCGGCCACGCAGCGGAAATCACTCGCGAAGCCATCGCGCAAGGTATTGATATTGTGGTGGCTGTGGGAGGCGACGGCACGGTGAACGAGGTGGCAAGGGCTCTCATACACACGGAGACGGCTCTGGGCATCATTCCCTGCGGCAGCGGCAACGGACTGGCACGTCATCTGGCGCTGCCGATGAGCGCGGAAGGAGCTCTGCAGATAATCAACGAATGCAACATACACCGTCTGGACTACGGGCGCATCAACGGCAGGCCGTTCTTCTGCACGGCGGGCATGGGATTTGACGCAAACCTCTCAGACTACTTTGCAAAAGACGGCCGGCGGGGACTACTGACATACGTGGAAAACGCACTGCGACTGGGCATCGGATACCAGAGCGAGAATTATTCGCTGGAGTACGTCACCGAAGACGGCAAGATACACAACAGGCAAGTCAAGGCCTTCCTCATCACCTGCGCCAATGCCGGACAATACGGCAACAATTTCTGGATAGCACCGAAGGCCTCCATGCAGGACGGACTGATGGACGTGAGCATCATAGAACCGTTCCCGCTAATAGAGAGCGGTGCGATAGCATATCAGCTGGTGCACAAGACCATCTACCAGAACGAGCGCTGTCACAGCTTCAAGTGCAAGAGTATCACCATACAGAGGGAAAAACCGGGAGTGATACACTACGACGGAGACCCCGCGGAAGAGACGTCAATAGTGCGCGTGGAAATAGTGCCCCACGACATCATGATGCTCGTGAACATCCGAAAGCACGGGCCGAGACCCCGCCAGATTATCAGCAAGGAACTGCTTGAAAAGCTACATCGGAAAATAGGATAACCCTCCTACTCCGCCTTCGTGAATTTGGCAAAGCGCAGGAGAAGCTGCTTCACTCCGGCGTTCTCAAACTCCACCGTGGCCTTTGCGTCCATACCTGTGTCAGCAGTGGCTATCACGCGACCGCGACCGAAGCGTTCGTGCACAATGACATCGCCCACGACGACAGACACCTGAGCGTCCTTCTTTACACCCACGCTTACCACCTCTGCCACCGAAGAAAGACGGCGGGGAGCCGCTGGAGCCGGCGCAACGACAGGTCTCCTCATCTGAATCTGCGGTCGCGGCTGGAAATGAGATTCCTCACGCCTTGACGTCCCGTAGAGACCTATTTCCTGAAGGAAACGCGAGGGCTCCATCTGCTCCACCTTGCCATAGCGGAAACGGGACTTGGACGTGGTGAATGTCAGAAATTCCTCCGCACGTGTCATTGCCACATAGCAAAGGCGACGCTCCTCCTCCAGCCCCATGGGAGTCTCCAGCGCCATCGGAGAGGGAAACAGTTCCTCCTCCATACCAACGACAAACACGGCCCTGAACTCCAGACCTTTTGCCGCATGGATGGTCATCAGCGTGACGACACCCTCCTCCTTCGACTGCACGTTGTCATCGTCCACATCGCTGAGCAGGGACACTTCCTGCAAATAGTGCGAGATGGAGGCCGACTGGTTTTGCTCGATACACTCCGCCGTGAACGACGCTATATTGTCCATCAGTTCCTGAAGATTCTCCTGACGGCTGATATCCTCAGGATCTCGCCCCTTGTTGATTTCCTCCCGAATCCTGCTCTTATCGACAATAAGCCGGGAAAGCACATCGGCACGTGTCGTAGCGGAGGCTTCGTTGAATTCCTGTATGAGAAGATAGAAATCGCGCAACTTCTTTTTCGCTCCGGACGACAAATCCAGGGCATCCGCACTGGCGAGCACATCCCACAGCGGCCGGTTGGTCCTCTTGGCCTCATCGCACACCCGTCCGAAAGTGGTGTCGCCAATACCGCGAGCCGGATAGTTGATCACACGGCGAAGCGCCTCTTCATCGTGGGGATTCACGGCCAGACGAAAATAAGCTATGACATCCTTTATTTCCTTACGCTGATAAAAGGACATTCCTCCGTAAATGCGATAAGGCACCGCATTCTTTCTGAGAACCTCCTCGAAAGAACGGCTCTGGGCATTGGTGCGATACAAGACGGCCATCTCGTCGAAGGAGACACGACATCTGTTGTGAAGCTCCTTGATACGCTTCATCACAAGGGCAGCCTCGTCGATGTCGCTGTAGCATCGCAGGAGGTCTATCGGTTCACCGACAGCCTTCCTGGAGTACACGTCCTTGGGAATCTGACCCTTGTTGTGCGCAATCAGGCGGGAGGCCGCATCCACAATGGTCTGCGTGGATCTGTAGTTCTGCTCCAACTTAAAAAGCCTGGCTCCCTGATACCGCTCCCGGAATCTTAGTATATTATTAATATTGGCGCCCCGGAAAGAATATATACTCTGGGCATCGTCACCAACGACAGCCACTCGCTGACGCTGCTTGGTGAGCTGCCATATAATCTGGTCCTGAGCAAAGTTGGTGTCCTGATACTCATCAACAAGGACGAACTCGAATCTCTCTTCGTACTTCTGGCAGATGTCGGGGCTGTTCTTGAACAGCAGCCACGTGTAGAGCAAAAGGTCGTCAAAGTCCATAGCCTCTGCCATGCGGCAGCGCTCCATATACCGCTGATATATCTCACCGGTGGCAGGCACCTTCGCTGCGCGGTCGGCATTCAGCGTCTGAGAGGAAGCCAGATACTGCGAAGGAAGGACGAGACGGTTTTTGGCAGCAGAAATCCTCGCTGCAACAGAGCCCGCCTTGTACACCTTGTCATCAAGCCCCATCTCCTGTATTATGGTGCGCACAAGAGCTTTCGAATCCGTCTGGTCGTAGATGGTGTAGTTGGAAGAAAAACCTATCGCCTCGTGTTCATAGCGCAGTATACGGGAAAAGACGCTGTGGAAGGTGCCCATCCACAGACGCGAGGATTCTTTCTCACCCACCTGCCGGGCAATACGTTCTTTCATTTCATTGGCAGCCTTGTTGGTGAACGTCAGGGCAAGAATACGTTCCGGAGACATACCCTGCTCAATCAGCCACGCTATCTTGTAGGTGAGAACACGAGTCTTGCCGCTGCCCGCCCCCGCAATGATGAGCGACGGAGCATCACAGCACTTCACAGCACACTGCTGCGCTTCGTTGAGTTCATTCAGATTCACCATATCATTCCAAGCAATATAAGCCAGGGCCACCTTTTAAATCCGTAGCACAACATCTCGATGACATCTCGCCACGACGACAGCGCACCGGATACCAGGCCGAATACCAAAGATGTAATTACAACAATGAATACCGTCACAGGAAACAGTCCGGCCAACCAGGGACTGCCCGCGACACCTCCCGAAATGCTGAGGAGAGGAGATGTGGGGACAAGAGCAAGCAAAGCGACACCCGTCACAAATGTCAACCCGACAACCATAGCTGCCACATAGCCGTCGCGGGGAAGCGGACACGAACCGGGCCGCAGGATTCTGGAATGAATCACGGCCCCGACAGCCAAAACGCTCAACAGAGTATATGCCAGATGAATGTTACCTACCCATTCCGCGCTATTAAGCCAGAAGAAACGGAAATACTGATCGATGTTCATTGTGCCCGTCATATAACCGGATTATTCGTCCGCCTTGAGATGGTCCAAATCTATGATATGCAATTGGAGCGCACGGGTCACCAGTCGTGTGGCGTTCACTCCCTGACGTTCTCTCTCCGGGAAGAGACGGTTGATCAAATCTGCCTGACGTTTCTCCAGACTCTTCGCACCGAACGGCATCGTCTTGAGCGACGCTATCATGTCTTTCGTGTAGCCGAGAGCCAGATGACGCAGATAGCGCTCGTCATACTCATCTATATCATAATCCAGGAGAGCATCCGTCTGCTGACTCTCCGCATTTATCGACTTGCGGAAACGGGCCAGTATCTTCTCCAGAATGGGTTCGTTGAACACCATGTGTCTGCCGTGCATCACCAACTGGACATCATCTCTCTGCAGGAGATTACCCGTCTTGAGAATTATACCGTCGGCTCCGGCAGCAAGAACCTCCACCCACAGACGCTCATTGAGAATCTCACCAGTGAAGATGAGAATCTTGAGGTTGGAATACCGCGAACGAAGCTGGCGACAGAGATCCACTCCAACTGTGGTGCTTCCTCCCAAACCCAAATCCAGCAGCACGAGATCCGGCAGTTCCTGCCTAATCAGTTTCCATAACTCAGACTCGTTCTGAGCCGTACCTATAATTGTTGCCTCGGGAATTTCCGTGCAGAAAATCTGTTCCGTTCCCTTCAATTCAAGACTAACGTCTTCGACTATGATTACCTTGAAGTTTTCCATAGTGTGAAGTATGTTTTGTTGTTATCTGCATATAATCTTAATCCCGGATGTCCGGAGAAAGCGTCGTGCTCTCTCAGTATCTCCTTTGCTACCATTGCGTCGAAATTGTCCGCTGTAGCCGCAAACTGATGAACGTCGCACGCTTTCGTTTGTTGAGTAGACACAAGAACATCCTTTTCTCTCTCTTCTACCGTGAAACGGCCTCCGCCCAAACGTTTGAGTAATTCCTCAAGAAGCATACCGTCTGCCTGGACACACACGTCAGGAGCACCTTCTATAATGGTGGAAAGCAATACGTTCTGACGTTTGCAAACCGGCTCCTGAAGCTGACTCTTCGCCTGCATCGTGAGCATCTCATACATCTGACGGTAATAGGTGCATACTTCATGGAGCTGCTCCCTAGAAGCTGTCCCCAGCATCTGTCGTATCCGTGCCGGATAGTACATCGTCTCGTGCTTTATTGTAGACAGGCAATTGTCAAGTATCTGATTCTGACAATACAATCTGTCCACTTCATATTTCAGACGTGCTACCTGCTCATGAGCCTCATCCAGTCGTTCCTGCAAATCCTGTCTGAACATCGTCTGACGTCTGACACGGCGAACAACAAGAGTGAATATAGTCAGCGATATCAGAGCAAGGGCTGCAGCCACAATTATAAGCAACTCACCCAAGCGGCGCATCAGTTCCTGACGTTGTGCATAGAGAGGCAAGTTGGGGTCCTGAGTCAGTACGTGATGAAGACGCACACATTCGTCATTATGTCGCTGGTATTCCTCCCAGTCGTGACGCGCCAATGCCTCAACTGCCGCATCATTGTGCATTGAAAGACTGTCGCGTATCATCTGTTTCTCGTCGCGGGCGTACAGCTGGAGTGACAGGCAGAACATCACAAGCAGCGAAAGCACACGAACCAATCGGAACCACACCCGGCTACCCTTCCCCGCTTCGCTCTCATAGCCCATATCACAAACTGAAAAGCGGTTTGATATCTTACGATACTTCTGAATGATGCCCCTACAGTTCATCAGCCCGAATCCGTGTCCTTTCTTCTTATTTTCCGCTGCCTCAAAGCCGCAACCGGTATCCACCACAGACACTTCTACGTACGAATCCTTTTCCTCAACTTCTATTGACACCTTACCACCTTCCGGGGTATACTTACGGGCATTATCACATAATGTGTTGAGCATAAACAGAGTGAGCACCCTGTCGGCCATCACCTCTGCCTTCGTGTCCTGCACCTCCAGAGTTAATCCCTGGCGCTCAAATGTGGGACGATTGAGAACTATGGTATCAAGAATCGTCTTCAAAGGAAATTTTGTAACACCCACGTTGAGTCTGCCGCTCTGTATCTGAATCCACTGGGTTAACACGCCACCCAAACGTTCTATTTCTTCCGTCAGTTCCCTTATATATTCTGCATCTGCCGATTGATGCAACAGACGGTCTATCAAAGGTATCACAGATGCAGCAAGAGCCACCTTCGTGCGTCGCTCTATATTCTCAACCTTCTCCTTCTGCAGTTTCAGCATCAAAGAAGCCTCCTCCTCTTTTATTTCTTCAAGCAAATCCTCCTGACTTTCCCGATGCTTCTTTCCACGACGCTTGATATCTCTCATAAGCATCATGAAAGCCACAAGAACAAAGAGCGATAACAGGGCGAATATCAGCAGCTTCACGTATAAACTGCGCTGCGAACGTATCATCTGCAACTGTCTGTTCTCAACATCGATATCCTGACGCATCAGTTCCAGACAATCGAGATAACGCAGACGATAAACCTGTGAATTTTCCGGTTCCTCCAACGCACTATACACCATCGACAAGTGTTCGTATATACGACTCTCCCATTGCAGTTCCGGCAAAGAATCCCTCCTGTGTTGCTCTTCTATCAGCAATGTCGCATCCAACAGACATTTCAATGCGTCATTATATCTGTTATCGCTAAATGCCAGTTCTGCCTGTGTGCGAAGCGCTGCTCCCTCCTGAAACAAATCCTTGTATGCAGCAAATGCTTTTTGTGCTCCCTCTGCCATCTCAATGCTTCCGGTGTGCTCCGCAATAGCTTGCATTGCGTTTCCTTCAAAATACAGATGCCCGCTTCTTTTAGACAGGGCCAGCACTCGATGCAAATCCTCCATCTCGTGGTAACGGATATCTTCCGGATCTCCCTTGTAGAACCCACCGCTGCCAAGCATATAATGGTAATTGAGCCATTGAGCAGTGTCCTGCATTTCCTCCACATCTTTTCTCACAGGCATCAGTTCTGCCCGTGACAGTGAATCCATATGCAAATAGTAGAAATACGTACTTGCCACTATATGCATCTCGCTACGACAATAACGCAGACGGGAAAGCTCCTCCTTAGTCAGTTTTTCCTCCTCATCCTCAATGCGCAGCACACGCTCGTTGGCATGCACCTGAGCTAAATGATAATCGTGGAAATTTCCCGTGCGCTGAGCCACCTTCATTGTCAGCACATCGAGTGCCAACAGATAAAGCTGATTACGGGTCAGGCGTCTGGCTTTTTTTATAAGAACATTCGCTTTGGAAAAACGCATCTGCTGATACTCTACAAAAGCAAGATTTTCCAGAGCATAACTTTTTTGCTCTCCACTTTGAGCATACTTCTGCGCCATTAGCGCTAAAGTGCGTACAGAATCCGTGTTTACATAACGCACTCTGTAGGCTCTTTCGTTGAGAGACAGAGCCAAGCTATCCAGTGTTTCTATACCACAAGTCTTCATGCCGCCCGTTGCAGCATGAAGACTTGTAGCTAATATCAATATAGGGAAAAACTTAATAATTCTCAAGTTCCTTGGCCTTATCTTTCTGTCCTGTCGCGTTATAGATTGTACGTAATTCATAAGCCCATTTACCACTGTCATCGGGCACGAGTTCACGTACTTTCTCAAAATAAGGCAAAGCCTCTTCGAAGTAAGCTCTCACATTTTTCTGCACATCGGCATCTGCCTCTGCTTGAGTCTTGTATCTCTTGCCGGCAATAGTACGGTTATTGGCATCTGCGATATTAAACAGACAAAGACCACACTGGATATTGGCATCCAGATAATTAGGATCTATCTCAACAGCCTTCTTGTAGTAAACCAATGCGTCGGCAT
This sequence comes from Bacteroidaceae bacterium, assembly GCA_016292045.1. GTDB lineage: Bacteria > Bacteroidota > Bacteroidia > Bacteroidales > Bacteroidaceae > Physcousia. The sequence goes on from JAEEZX010000038.1 coordinate 11,150, forward strand.
ATTTTGAATCAGCGAAGAGACAATAACCCTTACCATAGTTTGCCAACTTGCTTTCAGGAGCTACAGCGAGAATCTCATCGCAGAACTTACCCAGTTCAACAGGGTTCTTGGCATAGAAAGCCATGAGGTTTTGAATATTCATCTCATTCTCCTCACTGGTGGGTTCCTTAGCTATCTTCTCACGCATATTGCTAATCCAGGCTGCGGTGTCACCCTGCTGCAGGAGAGCCTGCGCTCCTGCTGCCTCCATGAAGTTCTTTGCATCGGGATCGTCAAAGGTCTTAGCCAAAGGAGTATACTCAGCCAATGTTTTCCAGTCCTTCAGGTTGAAAGCCATTGCGCAGATGTAGTATGCCATCTGGGGATATGAAGGATTGGGATTTGCGCAGAGATCAGCCACCTCGGGATAAGCCTTAGGATAGTCAATATACTTCTTACAGTTTTCAATGACAGCCTCCGAGTTTCCCTTACCGTTTGCCATCTGTACAAGCAGAGCATAGTACACCTGACACTTTGCAAGCTTCGACTTCTCAGCCTTCATCACACCAGCCTGTATGTCATCCTTGGGATTACCATATTTGAGCACACCGCTCATTCCGTCACAAGCCTTGTTTAATGATTCGGTAAAGAAAGCCTCATTCACATCCTCATGATTCTGATACTTAGCGAATTCCATATTCAGAAGGAAAGTGTTAACCTCATCCTTCACGAAGTATGCATCAAACAGTTTCTTATTATCTACATATCCGCTGGCAAGAGCCTTTTCTATAAGTTCGTCTGCCTGCAAACAATTACTCTTAACCATTTCCGTATCAGCAGGTTTATCCGCAGTGGCAGACTGCAAAGCAGTTTTTGCAGCATCACGCAACTTCATTGACTGAGTCAACTGTGCTTTGGCTTCCTTCATGGCAGCCTTCTCTTCCGGTGTCTGAGCCGACACTATACCTGCCGTCAACAGCAAGGTAAGAGCAATCATTAACTTTTTCATAGTGTTTTATACTTTAAAGGTTATTCTTCATTATTCTCACTCGGTTTGTCATCAGTATTTTCCGAAGGAACCTCGTCCTCTTCAACATCCTCACGAGGCACAATGCACACGTGACTGATTTCATCATTACGTTTCTTGAGCTCGATGACTTTCGTACCCTGAGTTACACGGCCCTTTGTCTCTGTTATGACATCCATATGGATACGAATTGTCGTACCGCTCTTGTTGATAATCATAAGATCATCTTCTTCCTTAGTCACAAGGAGAGCGACCACCTTACCCGTTCTTTCTGTGATATTCAACGTCTTCACTCCCTTTGCGTGGCGGTTCGTCTTACGATATTCCTCTACGTCAGTACGCTTACCGAAGCCCTGATCCGAAAGAACCAGTATCTTCTCGTTCTCCACATCGTTGATTACAGCCATACCGACAACGGCATCGTCTTCTCCGTCAAGGATAATACTCTGTACACCAGTAGAGTTACGTCCCATTGCACGCACCTGATTTTCAGAGAAACGTACAGCCTTGCCATTTCGACTTGCTACTACAACTTCATCGTGGCCATTGGTCAGAGCTACAGCAATAACGGCATCCTCTTCACGTATATTGATGGCTATCACACCATTGGCTCTTGGACGCGAATAATCTTTCAAACAAGTTTTCTTGATAATACCTTCCTTCGTGCAGAACATCACGTAATGTGACTCGCAGAATTCCGGATCCTGAAGTTTGCGGATGCAGAGACAATTAGAAATATTGTCTCCAGGCTCTATCTGAAGGAGATTCTGGATAGCTCGACCCTTGTTTTGCTTTGAACCTTCGGGAATGTCATAAACCTTGAGCCAATAGCAACGACCTCTATCTGTGAAGAACATCATTGTATTGTGCATTGTAGCCGTATAGATGTGCTCTATGAAATCACTGTCTCTCGTCGCACTACCCTTCACACCGATACCGCCACGTCCCTGTGCACGGAACTCAGCCAAAGGCGTTCTCTTGATATATCCAAGATGCGAGATAGTAATCACAACATCATCATCGGCATAGAAGTCCTCTGCATTGAACTCTTCTGCACTCGGCAAAATCTCCGTACGTCGCTCATCACCATACTGGTTCTTCACCTCCAGAAGTTCGTCCTTCATCACCTTGCGGCACAAAGAATCATCCGTAAGTATCTGGTTGAAGTATTTAATCTTCTCCTGCAAATCGTTGAATTCTGCGTGAAGTTTTTCCTGTTGCAGGCCTGTCAACTGAGCCAAACGCATATCAACAATTGCTTTCGACTGCACAGCATCCAAACCAAAACGCTTCTGCAAATTATCCTGGGCTTCCTGAGGCGTAGCACTCTTCTTGATAATCTGTACCACCTCGTCGATGTTATCCGATGCAATAATCAGACCTTCCAGGATGTGAGCTCTCTCCTCTGCCTTTCTCAAATCATACTTGGTACGACGTATCACAACATCATGTCTGTGGACGACAAAGTTCTTGATACAGTCACGCAAAGTGAGAAGTTTGGGCCTTCCCTTAACAAGCGCAATGGCGTTTACCGGGAAAGATGTCTGAAGAGGTGTCATCTTGAACAACTTGTTCAGCACCACACGGGCATTGGCATCCCTCTTCACATCAACCACAATACGCATACCCTCGCGGTCGCTCTCATCGTTTGCGTTTGAGATTCCATCCAACTTACCATCCTTAACCAGTTCGGCAATATACTCAATGAGCTGAGCCTTATTTACGCCGTAAGGGATTTCCGTGATGATAATTTTATCGTGCTGCTCTCCAGATTCGATATCAGCCTTCGCTCTCATAATGATACGGCCACGTCCTGTCTCGTATGCCTCACGAATGCCCTGCAAACCCATTATGTAACCACCAGTCGGGAAGTCTGGTCCTTTGACATACTGCATCAGAGCTTCACTATCAAGCGTATCATCATCAATAAATGCCACACAAGCATCAAGCACTTCTGACAGATTATGAGTTGGAATGTTGGTAGCCATACCCACAGCAATACCCGTAGCACCATTCACCAATAGATTAGGTATCTTTGTGGGCATCACGGTGGGCTCATAGAGCGTATCGTCGAAGTTGGTGGTCATATCCACCGTCTCCTTCTCCAAATCTTCCATCATAGCCTCACCCATCAATGACAGACGAGCTTCTGTATAACGCATAGCTGCCGCACCGTCGCCGTCAACAGATCCAAAGTTACCCTGACCGTCCACCAACATATAGCGCATATTCCAGTCCTGGGCCATACGCACCAAAGCGCCATATACACTGGAGTCTCCGTGTGGATGATATTTACCCAACACCTCACCAACAATACGAGCACTCTTCTTATAGGGCTTTGAATGCAAATTGCCAAGCTCCTTCATACCAAAGAGTATGCGGCGATGTACAGGTTTAAAACCATCACGAACATCGGGCAAAGCACGTGCCACAATAACACTCATCGAATAGTCGATGTAGCTTTTCCGCATCTCGGACTCAATGTCTACCTTAATTATTCTGTCTTGATCTTCCATAATCTCTATAACACGCGCACGCGCGTAAAGTTTAAGAGCCCGAAGGCTCTATATTATGTTTATTTTTCGATATTAGCCATTTTAAGTGCTGCCACGGCACACTCACTACCCTTATTTCCCAAGCGCCCACCGGCCCTTTCTTCTGCTTGCAACTGCGTATCACAAGTCAAAAGCCCGAAAATAACCGGGGTCTCTCCCTTCGCATTAAGTTCTGCCAAACCGTTTGTCACGCCTTGGCAGATATAGTCAAAATGCGGAGTATCACCTCGTATAACACACCCTATAGCAATTACGGCATCGGCCTTCTGCATCATCACAGCGCTGGCAAATATCAGTTCATAACTGCCCGGCACACTCACCACAATGATGTCATTATCATCTACGCCATGTTTCTTCAACGTTTCACAGCACCCTTCACACAAAGCCCCGGTCACATCGCTGTTCCACTCACTCACAATAACGGCAAATCTCTTACCTTTGCCCGATGGAACACCTGCAACATCAAAACTGCTGAGATTATGCTGCTCGCTGGCCATTTTCTATATGCTATACCGGAATATGTTTAGCGAACCGTTTCAATGAATTTGTCTATCTCCTGAGCTGCGACACTTTGGAAATATTTTGTCTTCACCGTCATATAACACTCCATAGCCTTATCCTTATCACCTTCTGCAGCATATAACTGGCCTGCCTGCAGGTAATAATCGGGCGAAAGAGTGTTATTATCGGCCTTCTTTGCAGCCTTCACAAGAATTTTTGCACCCTTGAGATTTTCACCAACTTCTGCATAGCAATTACCGAGAGCTCCCAAAGCAGCGTTAGAAACCATCTCATCACCACAGCCGTCAAAGTCTTCCAGATAATCTATCGCTGTCTGAGCCTCGCCTTTCTGAGCATAGCACAATCCTGCATATAGCTGAGCTAAGTTCCCACTCTTAGTACCTCCATAATTATCGATAATCTCCAAGAAGCCTACATTCTCACCATCACCATTAAGTGCCTTATCCCATTCTCCGGAGCGGAACAATGCCTCTGCAGCCGAAATTTCCTCTGCAGCCTTCTGTTCACGGGGAACAAAATAGAACTGATGCATCAATAACGCAATGACTACAACAATAATCAACGCACCACCACCAAAAATAATACTCTTCTGATGTCTCTCCACAAAATCTTTAGATGCAGCTACTGTCTGATCTATCTCATTCACCTGATTGGCCTGTTTCTTCTTTGCCATATTATTATTTGTTTATTAATTTCGGGCACAAAGTTATGAAAAATTTCTGCAATCGCCAAAAAGTTTATGTAGTTCATCACCAACATGTGAACTTTTTTCATATTTTTGCACTCGCATTATGACATTAAACCATCTTTCAATACTCAATTATCGCAACATAGCGGAGGCTGAACTGGATTTCTCCGACGGCATCAACTGTCTAATTGGCAATAATGGAGAAGGAAAAACAAATCTCCTTGATGCCATCTATTTCCTTTCTCTCTCCAAGTCATCATTCACCACACAAGACTCTCTGTGTATTCGTCACGAAACAGAAATGATGTCGCTCGGAGGCGACTATACAAATGAAGACGGTACACAAGAATGTATACGCGTCGGACTAAAATACGGCCAGAAAAAAGTAATGCGACGCGGTGCGAAAGCGTATAAGCGCCTGTCAGAACATATCGGCCTTATACCACTGGTATTAATTTCACCCGACGACAACCTCCTTGTTAGCGGTGACAGTGCTGAACGACGCCGTTTCCTGGATGGTGTTATCGCACAAACTTCTGCCCCCTATCTTGATGCCTTGTCTGCTTATAATAAAGCACTACAGCAACGCAATGCTCTTTTAAAGATGGAAACAGAACCTGATCCTACGCTTCTGTCACTTTGGGAGGAAGAGATGGCTCGTCACGGAACAGTTATCTACGAGCAACGCAAACTCTTCATTGAGCAGTTTATACCTGTATTTCAAGCCACATACGAGGCTATCTCACAACACCATGAGAACGTGTCGCTTACATACGAAAGTCATGGCGAGCGTGGCGATTTACTGGATATAATCCGTTCCGGACGCGTAAAGGATCGCATTATGGGCTATTCTCTGCATGGTATCCATCGTGATGACTTAGCAATGACTGTAGACGGATACCCCCTGCGTCGTGAAGCTTCCCTTGGGCAAAAGAGGACTATGGTGTTGTCAATGAAACTTGCACAATTTGATTTCCTTCATAAAGGCGGTTCCGGCACCACCCCCATACTTCTCCTAGACGACATATTCGACCGTCTTGATGCACAACGCGTAGAGCAGATTATAGGGCTCGTCTCCTCGGAACGCTTCGGGCAAACATTTATAACTGACACCAATCGTGATCACCTCGACCAGATTCTTTCTGCCACGTCACGTGACCATCGGCTATTTAACGTACGCGCAGGTGAAATAAACTTTTTAAACAACCCTGCATCATGAGGCGATTATTAATGTATATAATTGCTACTGTTTGTGTATTAACACAAAGTTATGCACAGATAGACAGTTTAGCTATCCGGCAAAAAGAACTGGCAGGCGCGAACGATGTGAAACATACTCATAAAAGTTGGAATCTCAATCGTACGCATCATGCGTTTTCAATAGCTGTGCCCATCGCTGTAACCGGTTTGGCATTAATGCCTGCAGATCAAAGTATACGCGACAAGGTGAGAAATCACTGGGGTAACGACGGAATAAACTGTTCCGTAGATGACTACATACAATATCTGCCTGTAGCAACACACGTAGGCATGGTGCTTGGTGGTATGAAGGGACGCTCAAAGAATCGGTGGAATGCTCTCGTTGCAGACGCAATGGCGGCTGCGATGATGGCCGGTGTGGTGAACGGCATGAAATATTCTATCAACCGCACGCGTCCTAATGACGCCAGCAACAGTTTCCCGTCAGGCCATACAGCTACGGCATTCATGGGAGCAACCCTTTTGGCGCATGAGTACGGCCACCGTTCCGTATGGATTCCAATATGCGGATACACCGTAGCCTCCAGTGTGGCAGTTATGCGCATCTTAAACAATCGCCATTACGTAAGCGATGTGATTGTGGGAGCTGCTATCGGCATATTAACAGCAGAACTTGGCTATTGGGCTTCTGATGCCATCTTCAACAACCGAAAAAGCTATCACGCAAGGGGTATTCGCGTGCACCGTATTTGCGAAACCGTATATTAAAGCAATCCGCCCTTACGGGACTCTTTTACGATAACGCCCGTCAGCAACAGAAGCGACACAAGGTTAGGGATTGCCATCATACCGTTGGCCAAATCAGAGAAATCCCATACAAGATTCAACTGTTGGGTACCACCTATATATATGAATATTATAAAGATTATGCGGTATATCCACTTGAAGTAAAAACTACGACTTCCTCCACCTAAATACTGTATACATTTCTCTCCATAATAGCACCAACCCAAAATCGTTGAAAATGCAAACGTAATAATACCGAAAGTTAGCAATGGCGTTCCTATATAAGGTATTGTGGCAAAGGCATGCTTGGTGAGAGACGCTCCATTCGAAAATGTGATACCATCATGAGCCAACACAGATGAAACAATGACAAGGCCTGTGAGCATACACACCACCACAGTGTCCCAAAACGTACCGGTAGAGGAAACTAGTGCCTGTCGCACAGGAGTCTTTGTCTGAGCTGCCGCGGCAACTATAGGTGCACTACCAAGGCCGCTTTCATTGGAGAATAATCCGCGAGCTACGCCATAACGAATTGAGAGCATTATTGAGACACCAACAAAACCTCCTCCTGCAGCATGAGGTGCAAAAGCACTTTTAACAATAAGGCACAGAGCATCCCACACATAAGTTCCGTTGAATATCAAAATAAAAACACATCCGATAACATAGAGGAAGGCCATAAAAGGCACCAATGCTGTACAAACCTTGGCTATACCTCTCACGCCAAAAACAACAACAAGTGCAACAAAGAATGTTACTGTTGCAGATACCCATGATACTGGCATCCCATACGATTCATGACATAACAAAGTGATTGCGTTACACTGCACCATGTTTCCAATGCCAAAAGAAGCACATACACCAAAAACAGCAAAAAGCACTGCAAGCCATTTCATACCAAGACCACGATGTAACGTATACATCGGTCCACCTATCATATAACCGTCACGAGACTTCACACGGTATCTCACCGCTAAAAGTGACTCGGCATATTTTGTAGCAATACCAAACACGCCTGTAAGCCAACACCAGAGCACCGCACCGGGCCCACCCAAAGCAACAGCCGTTGCAACACCTACTATATTACCTGTACCAATAGTTGCAGCCAAAGCCGTTGCTAGAGCTGCAAACTGAGAAACATCGCCGTGGGCATCTTTATCACGTGTAACAGAGAGACGAATTGCACGAAAGATGTGGCGCTGCGGAAATTTCAAACGAATGGTAAGCCAGACATGCGTGCCAAGCAACAAGACAATCATTGGCCACCCCCACAAAAAATTGCTAAGAGTCGCAATCATCGAACAGTCTCCTCTACATCTATTTGCTGAAGATATGATGCTTCAAAACCTAAGGACTCAATCGCATTCACAATATTTTCCGCACGAAGGTTTACCCCCTTCACCATTGCCTGCCCATGAGTGAATGACACCTCACATCCTTCTATAGCTTCCATACTACAGATACTCTTTTGAATAAAAATCGCAGAATTACGATCCTTCATTCCTGTCACATCAAACAACATCACCGTAACAACATTCTTAGAAACTTGAGCCTCCTGATGTCTATGATGATGATGACGACGATGATAACGGAACGACTGCACATGTCCAATTGCAATCAGCACAAACAGAATTATTGTTAACACGACAACCCACCACTCCGGTTCTACCGCTGATGCTCCATAATAACGCGTAGGTGATACCGCAAATAATGATTGGGGTAATCTGGTATCTATTAGAGTACCACACATAATACTGCTAAGGATGACACCTGCCACATACAAAATAAGAACCCTCCATCCCATTGTTCCGCGCAGCAACTTCATAGAAGAAATATTTGTTGCTACACCTGCCATCAACAATACAAGGATTGCACCTGGCGTTATACCTCTAAGCATCAACGTATATGCAATTGGTAATGTACCTGTAGCACACACATGTATCAACGGAACTAATATCAGAACAAAAAATATTGAGAAGACTGTATCGTTGAGAAAAAACTCAAAAGTATCATCAGGAACGCATACTAGTATGAGACCAGCAACGAGCAACCCCACAACAAGCCATCCACCTACGTGTCTTGGCATACGAACAAAAGCATAGAAGAACGCTCTTTTTGCAACGTGCAGAAACGAATCTTTGGGCTTCTTTTCCGTATCTGCACTATACATTTTCTGAAAATAAGATGTTTTTTTTCTATGATTGCGATGGCGCGATTCATGTGCCTTCTCATCAGGGGATGTCGTTACCAAAAAACCCACAAAAAGGCTCGTAAAGAATGACGTAATAACACGGATGACGGCAAAAGGCAAGCCTATTAATCCATAAACTACAGCAAAACTGTCAATACCAGATTGCGATGCAGATGTCAAGAAAGATATTACACCTCCTTTTGATGCGCCGTGACGTCTCAACTGCATAGCCTTTGCAAGCGTCTTGCCGGAAGCGATTGGCAAAGCTAGTCCATAAAGAGCGCAACGCAAAACACTTCCAAAACCCTTTTTAGAGAACCGTGGAGATGACACTTCTGACGGTACCCATAAACGCACCAAGCCAGAAAGGAAAAAGCCAAAAAGTAGGTAAGGAGACAGCGCACATGCCAAATACCATGCAGCAATCAAAGTGTTTATAAAATAGTCCACAATGCTTACAATATAATAACGATTATACGACAAAAGTATAAAAAAATAATAAATTATTTGGCTGCATCATCAAAAAAGTTTAACTTCGCATCAAATTTTAATAAGAAATATGCACATTTGCTACATTATCGCAATGGAATCCGAGGCAAAGCCTTTCATTCTGCGCTTTGGGATGAAGGAAATCGAGAAGTTCTTTTCGCCACTACCTTGTCGGCTTTTCCAATATAACGACACCACTCGAAACTCTATATTAAGCGTCGTCACACTAGGACGTCAGCATGAAAGAGATCTTGTTGGATGTGAGGCTGCATCTGTTGCCACGCTCGCCGCTATAGAGCGGCTCAAACCAGACCTTATCATCAATAGCGGAACATGTGGCGGCTGGAAACGTAAAGGGGCCGAAATTGGCAAAGTATATGTAGCAGACAGCGTGATGTTTCATGATAGACGTATTCCCGGGGATGACGATTGGGACACTCAAGGTCTGGGCAATTATTCTGTGTGGGAAAAGAGTACGTGTATTGCAAAAAAACTCGGACTGGAGATGGGGCGCGTAACAACAGGCTCCAGCCTGGACCTACAACCCTGCGACGAAGTAATTATCGAACGTGAAGGTGGTGAGTTGAAAGACATGGAAGGAGCAGCAGTAGCATTTGTTTGTTCTCTCATGAACGTCCCTATACTACTTATAAAAAGTGTAACAGATCTGTGCGATGATAGCGCACCTACCTTGGAGAGTTTTTTAAAGAACCTAAAAAAAGCCTCAGAGAATCTCTCCGAGGTCAATGCATATTTGTTGAAAATTCTCTTTAGTTGATGTTTTTCCTTATTTTCGTAAGATAACCATTTAATGCATCCTCATCACGAGCATCTATTATCTGTATGAGTTCCTTCAATTCTGAGCGAATCTGCTCCACATGATGCTTTGTACGGGGATTAAACAGTATTTCGCGCAAGAGTGTATCGTCCTCAGATAACACACCCTTTGCAATATTAAGATGACGTTTGAACGTCGTTCCCGGTGCATCTTGACGCTTCATCACCGCAGAAAACACAAAGGTGCTTACAAACGGCACAGAAAGGCTATAAGCCATCGCCTCATCATGTTCTTCAAAAGAATATTCATGCACATTGAGACCCAAACGACGATATAGGTCTAAGAAGAATACCCTTCCCAAATAATCGCCCTCATTGATGACAATCGCATTCTCAGACGAAAGGGCACCCAGATTTGCAAAAGTGGGGCCGAACATCGGATGCGTAGAACAATAATGTCGTCCGGTCTTCTCATAATATTCGCGGAATCCTGTTTTTACAGAGGATATGTCAGACAGGATACAGTCTTCCGGAAGATGGGGAATGAGTTGGTCAAAGACCTGAAGTGTATATTTAAGCGTCACACAGTTGATAACTAGGTTGGGACGGAAGGTCTCTATCTCCTCTACTGTCGTGAAACGTTGCGTATTATACAAGAAACGCATGCGGCGCGGCTCAATCTCATAGACAGCACATTCGTGATCAAAAGAGAGTACATCTGTAAAAAAAGAGCCCATCTTACCCGCACCAAGAATCAGTATTTTCATAAAAATAACAGATTACGAAAACTCCATTTAATCATTTATTATTCTCATCTGCTGCTGTACACTCTCCTCGTGAATGTGTTCAAAAATCGCCTTAACGCAATCCGGGGAGATACCGACAAGACTGCCCTGAGCACCACGCTTGTCAAGAATCTCTGTATAACGTTGAGTCTGCAGAATGGTCATATCGTGATTCTTCTTGTATTGACCTATTTCGCGGCACACCTTCATCCGCTTACCAAGAATATCTATGAGCTGGTCATCATATTCGTCAATTTGCTTACGCATCGCGTTTATACTTTCCGTCGTAGACACCTCTTGACGAATAACAAGTTTATCAAGTATAAAATCCAGAACCTCCGGAGTCACCTGCTGTTTTGCATCACTCCAAGCTCTATCGGGATCACAATGACTTTCTACAATAAGTCCATCCATCCCCAAATCCATTGCTTGCTGGCACAGCGGAGCAATCAAGTCGCGACGACCGCCTATATGGCTAGGGTCGTTTACTATCGGCAAATCCGGATAACGGCGCTTCAACTCTATCGGCAACTGCCACATGGGAAGATTGCGGTATATCTTGTTGTCAATACTTGAGAATCCGCGATGAATAGCTCCCAAGCGCTCTATTCCGGCACCATTGATACGTTCAAGAGCACCCACCCAAAGTTCTATATCAGGATTTACAGGATTCTTGACGAACACAGGAATGTCCACACCTTTCAATGCATCAGCTATAGCCTGAACAGCAAAAGGATTAGCTGTGGTTCTTGCACCCACCCACAAAATATCTATACCATGCTTCAGACAGAGTTCCACATGCTCCGGCGTGGCAACCTCCGTTGCAACAAGCATCCCTGTCTCTTTTTTGACACGTTCCAACCAGGGCAACGCCTTTTCTCCGTTACCTTCAAAACCGCCCGGTTTCGTACGTGGCTTCCACACTCCGGCACGGAACATATGACAACCCTTCATTGCTAATTGCAGGGCTGTAGTCATCACTTGTTCTTCTGTTTCTGCAGAACAAGGTCCACTGATAATGAACGGGCGAACATTGTCACTCGGCAAAGCTAATGGTTTTAATTTAAGATCCATATCTGTCGTTTATTTATATTTTCAAACATTTTTATTCATCTCACATATTCTACGTAGAGCCTCTCGCATTTTATCCGGTTTGGCACAAAGAGAAATACGAATATATCTGCTTCCATTCGAACCAAAAATGAATCCGGGGGTAATAAAGACACGGGCATCGTGAAGTACGTGTTCCGTGAGAGTCTCCACATTATCGACATCATCCGGAATACGTCCCCACAGGAACATACCCTGCTGATTCTTATCAAATGAGCATCCCAGTTCACGCATAATATCTTCCGCGATGACTCTGCGCTCTGCATAAGTTTTGATATTGAATTTATGATGCCATTCATCAGAATTACTATAGGCTTCGGCTGCCGCCAATTGTATGGGTCGGAATGTTCCGGAATCTATATTTGACTTTACCTTAATTATCCACTTTACAAATTCCGCATTTGTTGCCAACATTGCAACACGCCATCCTGGCATATTGTGAGATTTGGACATCGAATTGAATTCTATACAACAGTCCTTCGCTCCCGGAACCTGCAGTATTGAAAGGTGCTCATCCCTGTTTAGGATAAAGCTATACGGATTGTCGTTCACAACAAGTATTTCATGTTCACGGGCGAAACATACTATCCGCTCGTACAGTTCACGTGTCGCCCTTCCACCGGTCGGCATATTCGGATAATTTGTCCACATCATCTTCACACCAGTCAGATCCATTGCCTCCAACTGTTCAAAGTCCGGTTGCCATCCGTTCTTTTCCAACAGGTCATAATTGACCACCTCCTGTCCGAGAAGTTTGGACAATGAAGTATATGTGGGGTATCCCGGATTGGGAACAAGTACCTTGTCACCTGGGTTGCAAAATGCCAAGGTAACGTGCAGGATTCCCTCCTTACTACCAATCAGCGGCTGTATCTCCGTTGCCGGGTCGAGTTCCACGCCATACCACCTTGAATAAAACTCTGCCATTGCCTTTCTCAACTGCGGAATACCTATCGTCGGTTGATAGCCGTGAGTGTCTTCGCGCAATGCTTCACAACAAAGCACATCAATAGTAGACTTCGAAGGTGGCATATCCGGGCTTCCTATAGCCAATGAAATAATGTCCCGACCTTCAGCGTTCAGCTGAGCCACTTCTTTAAGTTTACGACTAAAATAGTATTCTTGTACCAAATTCAATCTGTCTGCTGGCGTAATCATTGAGTTGATTATTTTATTATATTGTACGATTCTACTATATTGTCTGTCTGCCACTAGAATATTCTCCTAGAATACGCATCTCTCTGGTGAGAGGACGTATGGCATCAAGGGATTGTCTGTATCTCTCGTAATCTGAGAATGTGAGGTCTATGTAAAAGAGATATTCCCACTCTCTTCCGATGATGGGCAAAGACTGTATCTTGGTAAGATTAATCTTGTAGAAAGATAATACTGATAGTATTGCAGACAGAGAACCTTCCTCATGGGGCAAGGAAAATACCAATGATGATTTGTCTGTCAGTTCCTTCTTACGCAGATGGTCCGCATTCTCCTGAGATGTCAACACCAGGAATCGAGTGAAGTTATGTTTATTCGTCTCTATTCCTTCCTCAAGTATCTTCATGTTGTATATCTTCGCAGCATCCTTATGACAGATAGCCGCGTGACCGTGGAGATTCCTTTCATGTATATTACGGGCTGCTCCTGCGGTATCGTCCACCTCCACTATCTTCAGCCCATGATGAGCAGCCAAGAATGAACGGCACTGCATCAAAGCCACGGGATGCGAATTCACTTCCGTGACATCTGCCCAATTATCTTCCGGCAGGCACATGATGGAATGTGATATACGCAATTTATGCTCCCCGACAATCGTCATACCCGACTCCCTGAGCAATTCATAATTATGAAGCAGACTACCTGCGATAGTATTTTCTATTGCCACCATCGCAACCATAGAGGGGTCATTCTTCATACTATGGAAGACATCTTCAAACGTATCGCACTCTACAAGTTGCAGCTCTTCGCCGGTAAAATAATGATGAGCCGCTATATCATGAAAACTGCCATATATTCCTTGTATAGCCACTCTACGTTTCTGTGTTATCTGTTCACTTTCCATATGCTCAAAAAAAGGTCCCGCCCTATTATGAGCGAGACCCTATCTTTTTTGTTCTATCTCTTCCTTTTTTGTACACACACGGCCTCGCTCTTACTCGTTGTTAAAGTAAAAGTATGCATAGAAGCCATAATAAAAATTGTGTACGTTTTGCACTCTAATCTTACGTTTTGCGCTGCAAAGTTACGTATTTTTCTGAAAACAAGCAATATTTTTAATAAAAAAGTGACATTACACCTGTCATTTTTTTACTTTGGGGACCAATATACCTTATTATCTTTTATATATAAACCCTTCAGGGAGCGTTGTGGGCGACCGGAAAGGTCGTATATTCTTTCGTCGGCCCCCTCCTTACCGACAAATGACGATGCTGGTTTCCATACTTGGATATCCGACGGATGATCCGGAACGGTAAATGTGAGCGTCTTAACTATGGGCAACCAGTTCTGACGAAGCCATAGAGAATACGTCTCACCAACCGTAAGTCCCTTGAACAACACCTTCGAATGGAGTTCTGTCTGCTCTGAGTAATGGACTTTTTCACCTGGTCCTAAATTAAGATAAATATAGCGTGCAGACACATTGTCCAGCGTTTCATCATCCGGTAATGCACCCTCTTCCACAAGCCAGAAATTCAGCACGGAGCCGTAAGTGGCAAGCCGCGATGTATTTGTCACATAGCCATCTATCAATGCATCTCCCACCTCCGGAAAACTGACGCTCATCTCGGAATATTCCAACGAAAGGCTCTTTGCCGGCAACACATTCAACAATGTGTCACAGAAATATTCCATTTCGTCAAAGGTCACTGCAAACACCCTCTGACCTGTTTTTGAGAAACGGAAGCAAGCCCTTTGTCTCGTCGTACTGGACGGAGGAAGAATAAAAGAACACACGCCGCTAAACGAACCATCCTGAAGCATTTCTTCTTTATCACCTCGCTGCCACACCTCTGGTGTAAACGTAACACCTTCCAACGTATAATAGAGGGTATCTTCATGAAGGTTCTCTACCGTCACTTCTGCCAATACGTAATCTTCTGTCGACACCTCACGAAGCAACTTCACCTTGTGTACCTTCACAAAATCCTGTGTATGAATACTGTCCCACGCCAAAGTCTCTACCTCATCGGGAGAAATACATATACACAACTGATTCGATGCGCACCCGGCAAAACGCTCCAAATATGTATTGTCTTGGACATTTTGGAATTCATTAAAGAAATCCTGATTGTAATATCCGTCCCTGAAATTGTTCTCACCCCAATTACAATGATGATACTCACCTTCCCAGCCATCCAACGTCCAAGCATGTGCTCCGCCACTGTAATACCCGCTGAAATAGATCGGTCTGCCGTTATCAAGTTCATGCTTCAACAATCTTCTCCAGGCAGGAGCCGTATACGAGTCTCTGCAACAAATCTCCACAGTCTTATAGCCAAACACGTTCTTCAGTACATCCGGTACGTTCCAACTGCTGGCAGATGTGGCAGAAATGCCATAATTCGCCCTCAGCGCTTGTCCTATCCACAAAGACAAATCAGCAACGGCTTTCGCCGCCTCCTTTGTATACGGGGAATCCAAATAGTCCTCCTGCATGTTATCCCAGTCAATCATCGTACCCTCCGGAACAGCAGGAAGTGCATATTTCTCCGTTACATACTCTGGTATTTCCTCGCATAGGCTATTGGGATAGTGCCAATAATTCACTATGTGCTCCACAGCCGTTGCCACACACCCCACAACAGTTCTTTTCCCATCTATCATTGGACAAGAATTATTAAATGGGGCTTCCTGCGAACGTCGTGCGTGCAGTAAAGGAAAGTCCTGAGCGCAAACAAAAGTTGCACTCAGGACTGTCAGTATTAAAATCAGTAATCTATTAACCACCAAAGTTATCGAATCGAATCATGTCATCCTCCACACCGAGAGAGTGTAGGAGGTCGAGCACCGTCTTAGCCATCATTGGAGGTCCACAGAGATAGTACTCACAATCCTCGGGAGCCTCATGCTGCTTCAGATAAGTATCGCCCATCACTGGAGCCACAAAGCCCGGCGTGTACTTGATACCTGCTGCATCTGCCTTCGGATCGGGACGGTCGAGAGCCAGATGGAAGTGGAAGTTGGGGAAGTCCTTTTCCAACTGCAGGAAGTCATCTAGGAACGGTATTTCCTCCAAAGCACGTGCGCCATAGAAGTAGTGCATCGGACGCTTACGGTCTTCATCGCTGACACCGTGACCCTTCAACATATGCATAATCTGAGCACGAAGAGGAGCCATACCGGCACCACCGCCAACCCAAATCATCTCACGGCCGGAACCGTAAACGGGACGGAATTCTCCATAAGGACCGCTCATCGTCACCTTGTCACCCGGTTTGAGAGAGAAGATGTAAGAAGAAGCGATACCCGGATTCACATCCATGAAGCCAGGACCCTGTTCCTTCGGCTTAAACGGAGGTGTGGCAATACGCACATTAAGCGTAATGATGTCACCCTCGTCGGGATAGTTGGCCATAGAGTAAGCACGGATGGTGGGTTCGGGATTCGTACACTTGAGGGGGAACAGACCGAACTTCTCCCATGCAGGCAGATATGTATCGCCGATGAGGGACTTGTCGAAGTCCTTGCCATAATCGATGCAATCGAATGCGGGAATCTTAATCTGTGCATACGAGCCGGGCTCGAAGTCCATGTGTTCGCCGGGAGGCAGAGCCACCTTATATTCTTTAATAAAGGTAGCCACGTTCTTATTACCGATAACGGTGCACTCCCACTCCTTAACACCCATCACTGAGTCGTCGACGGCAATCTTCAAATCACCCTTCACCTTACACTGGCAACCCAAACGCCAATGATTCTTCTGCTGCTTACGCGAGAAATGACCCTTCTCAGAATCAAGTATCTCGCCACCGCCCTCAGTAACCTGCAGTTTGCACTGTCCGCAACTACCCTTACCGCCACAGGCAGAAGGCAGGAAGATACCCTCCTGAGAGAGTGTCGACAGCAGAGATGCACCCTGAGGCACGGAAATGGTGTCCTTACCGTTAATCACAATATTCACATTGCCACTTGGTGACAAATAAGTCTTAGCAACGAGCAGTATTGCCACCAACACCAGGATGATGACAAGGAATACGCCAATGCTAACTAAAATCAAATTCATATCCATCGTATATTCCTCCTGCTTTTAAATATTAAGACCGCTGAAGCACATAAATGCCAAAGCCATCAGACCTACTGTGATGAATGTGATACCGAGACCCTGTAGAGGCTTGGGCACATCCGTGTAAGCCATCTTCTCACGAATAGCGGCCAGACCGACAATAGCAAGCAACCAGCCGATACCGGAACCGAAGGCATAAGCCACAGCATCACCCACACCACCGATATACTGTGCATTTGTGGGCTCCATACCTATGCGCTGCTGCATGAACAGAGATGCACCCATGATGGCGCAGTTCACAGCAATCAGAGGCAGGAAAATACCGAGACTGGCATACAGAGAGGGAGAGAAACGCTCCACAATCATCTCCACCAGCTGCACCATAGCGGCAATCACCGCAATGAACAGGATGAAAGCCAGGAATGTCAGGTCGACACCGGGCACCAGCTTGTCAGGAGCCAGCACATACACCTGCAATGCGTAGTCCACGGGCACTGTTATAACCAACACGAAAGTTACAGCGATACCCAGACCCAACGCCGTCTTCACATTCTTGGATACTGCCAGATAGGAGCACATACCCAGGAAGAAGGCAAAAATCATATTGTCCACAAAGATGGAGCGGACAAAGAGTGAAATCATGTGTTCCATACTTACTTCTCCTCCTTATTAAATGAACGATGAGCCCAGATGACACATCCCACAATGACAAGCGACATAGCCGGCATCACCATCATGCCGTTGTTCATGTAGCCTGCCTCATAAGCACACTGCGGTACCACCTGGAAACCGAACAAAGTGCCGAATCCGAAGAGCTCGCGCACAAAGCCTACCAGCACAAGTACCAACGCATATCCGAGACCGTTACCGATACCGTCCAGGAAAGAAGGCCAGGGAGCGTTCTGCATAGCGAATGCCTCGAGGCGACCCATCAGGATACAGTTGGTGATGATCAGACCGACATACACGCTCAACTGCACACTCACGTCGTAAACGTATGCCTTGAGAATCTGGCTTACGATTGTCACCAGAGCAGCTACAACTACCAGCTGCACGATGATACGTATGCGGTTGGGAATAGTCTTGCGTATAAGCGAGATAATAACGTTCGAGAAAGCCGTGATAACCGTCACGGAAAGTCCCATCACGATGGCCGGTGCCAACTGCGACGTTACAGCCAGTGCCGAACAGATACCGAGCACCTGAACGGTAATGGGGTTGTTAAGGTTGAGAGGACCTGTCAATGCGGCCTTATTCTCTGCTGAAAATAGTTTCATAACCTGTTGTCCTCCTTATTTTAAAAATTCCACATAAGCGTCCAAGCCTTCGGTCACCATTGCACCACAGCCCTTTGATGTCAACGTAGCACCTGTGATACCGTCCACCTGGAACTTGTCATCACCGGCACCCTGCTTCACCACTGTGAGTGCAACGTTACCGCTTTCGTCAAAGACGGGACGACCGTCAAACTGCTGCTGGAAATCCTTCTCACCAATACGGGCGCCAAGACCTGCGGTCTCGCTCTCATGGTAGAAATAAGTGCCCAGCACCTTGTCCTTACTCTCGTTCACTGCGATGTAGCCCCACAGACCGCCCCACAGACCGCGACCGGTCACAGGAATCACGTAGGCCTTCTCACCGTTTGCCGACGTTGCCTCAAATACGTGAAGTTCGCCGGCCTTGATAAGACTGCCGTAAACGGTATTGAACTTACCTTCGTAGGGAACCAGTTCGCCGTCCTTGAACAGCATATCCTTCACATTATGTGCGTAGGTCTCACCCACGTTGATAGTAGCCTTGTCATAACCCAGAGCAGAGAGGATCTGTCCCTTTGTGTCGTTCTCCACATTGGCATCCTGAACGGGTTTGAGAGCCGAACTTACGAATGCCAGCAGGAAAGCAACGACAATCACCATCACAGCAGCGTAGACAACGGTGTATACGTTGCCGTTGGTATTGATGCCCTTCGATTTCACTTCCTTAATCATGGAAGCGTCAGCGCCGCAGATAGGGCACTTATCGGGCATTGATGCGGCTTCGAATGTCTGGCCGCACTGACTGCATATAAATTTCTTTGCCATATCTGTTTACTTTTTAAGGGCGCGCTTTGCACGCTTGTTAATATTGCTCTGCACGAAGCAGTAATCGATGAGCGGCGCAAACAGGTTCATCAGCAGGATGGCGAGCATCATACCCTCGGGATAACCGGGATTCAGCACACGTACCAATACTGCAATGAAACCTATCATCAAACCGTAGATATACTTGCCGCCTTCTGTGCGAGCTGCGGTTACAGGGTCGGTAGCCATAAATACGGCGCCGAAGCAGAAACCGCCGATTACCAGCTGATGCCACCACTCAATCTCCGTCAGACCGCTTGCCTGCATCAGATATCCTGTAGCAGCACCGCCGACGAATACGCTCAGCATCACCTTCCACGAAGCAACACCTGTGAAGAGCAGCAGCAGAGCACCCAGCGCAATGGCAATCACACTTGTCTCACCGATACTACCGGGGATAAGACCTGTGATAGCGTTACCGATTGTGGCGCAGTCGAAGCCCTGGAAACCCTCCACAGCAGCCTCACCTAAAGGTGTTGCACCGGAGAGAGCGTCGGAAGCCTCATAACCCAGACCGAGAATCTTCTCACCATTCACCCACACGTGGTTGTCGCCCGTCATAGCCGAAGGATATGAGAAGAACAGGAAAGCACGTGTGATGAGTGCGGGGTTGAAGATGTTCATACCCGTACCGCCAAAAATCTCCTTGGCGAAAATCACACTGAATGCCGTTGCAACAGCAAGCATCCACAAAGGCAGCGTCACAGGAACAATCATGGGAATAATCATACCGGTGACAAGGAAACCCTCATGAATCTCCTCGTTCTTCCACTGAGCCACAGTGAACTCGATACCCAGACCTACGATGTAGCTCACGAGAATCTTAGGCAGCACAGCCAGGAAACCGTAAAGGAAGAGTCCCCAGAAGTCCGAGGTGTCGCCTCCGCCCATGAAAGCGTTCTGATAGCCCACGTTATACATACCGAACAGCAGTGCCGGCATCAGGGCGATTATCACGAAGAAAATCAGGCGCTTCGAGTCCACTGCATCATGGATGTTCACCCCACCCCTCTTGGATGTGGTGTTGGGTACGAAGGCAAAGGTCTCAAAGCCATCCACCAGCGAGCGCAGGCAATGCAGCTTGCCGCCCTCTTCTACGAGCGGATGGATATTATCGAAAAATTTCTTTAACGGATTCATCACATATTCTCCTTTCTCAGGGTATCCAGACCCTGTCTTACAATCCTCTGAAGTTCAAGCTTGGAAGAGCACACAAACTCAGCCAGAGCGAAATCCTCAGGGGCAACTTCATAGATACCCAGTGCCTCCTGACGGTCGATATCCTCTGCGATGATTGCCTTGATGAGGTAACCTGCATAGATATCCATCGGGAACACCTTGTCATATTCACCGGAAAAAATCATGTGACGCTCTCCGCCCTTGACACGAGCATCCAGACGATATTCCTTCTTGGGCATCAGCCATGAGAAATAGGTGCGGCTTGTGGAGAACTGACCGAAACGCGGCATAATCCAACCCAGCATCTCGTCTGCGTCGTCACCTTCGGGAATCACATTGACTTCCGTCGTCTGTGCACCGAGGAAACCCTCGAGAGAGGACTTCATACCGGTCATCACATTACCGTCGATGATGCGGTTGTTGGCAGCCTTGTCGATATTGCCTTCAAGGATATCTGCCAGCTTTGCGCCAACTATCACCTGTGCATACTTCGGAGCCTTCACCTCACTGCCGGCAACGGCAATCTTACGGGTGAAGTCCACCACGCCGTTGTTCATTAGACGACCGAGCATGATTACCACCTCGGGAGCCATCGTCCACACCACTTCGCCCTTGTTCACCGGGTCGATATGGTTGATTTGCACACCAACATTACCTGCGGGAGCCGGACCGTCGAATACGTTCACCTCGCAGTCCTTAGCCTCGAACAGAGCCTTTGCTTTCTGCTTGCTGCTCACGCCGAGAAACACCTTGGCCAGCTTGGAAAGAGCTGTGAGACCGGCCTGAAATGCAGCCTCCTGACCTTCCAGCACATACTCGAAATTCTGAGCCAGAGGCATTGAGTTAAATGCACTCACGAAAATAGCTTTGGGCTTGTCATCAGGACTCGGAACAACGGCGTAAGGCCTCTGCAGCATCATGCCAAACAGGCCGCTCTCCATCATCAGAGCCTTCACGTCGCCCTTCAAATCAAACTTACGAGCCGTCTGCTTGCCGTCAGCCTTCACACGGATGCTGAGCAACTTACGGCGGTCGCCTCTCTCGATCAGTGAAACCGTACCGCTCACAGGCGACACAAATTTCACCTCCGGATGCAACTTGTCCACGAACAAGGCATCACCGACCTTGACATCATCACCCTCCTTCACCACAGGCTTCGGTTTCACTCCGCAGAAATCGTCAGGACAGAGCGCATACTCCCCCGACATCTTCACTGCAACAGTTTCCAAAGCCGCGGTTCCCTTGAGTTTAACGTCAAGACCTTTGCGCAACTTGATTACTTTTGCCATTATTTTAATACTAAATTTGATAAATTCACCCGACAAAAATACGTTTTTTTTCTCGCCAGGGCAAATAATCCCTAAAAAAATGTTACCTTTATCCCGCAAAATGATAAAAAACGTCAACTAAGACTCTATAAAAGCGCTAAAATACATCATCAGCTGGATAGTTATCGTACTTTCCGTATGCTATCTGTCCCTTGTGCTTTTCCTGTCCGTTCCACAAGTGCAGAAATGGGTGGGCACGACGGTTTCTGCCATACTCTCCCGGGAGATAAAAAGTCACGTCTCCATCGGTCGTATCACCGTCAATCTACAGGGACGTGTGATGCTCGACGATATATTTCTCTGGGACCAGCAGGACACACTCATGTTGCAAGCTCACCGCGTGGCAGCCAAGATGGAGTGGATGCCACTCATCACCGACGGTCGCATCGTCATTGCCAATGCACAGATACTCAGTGCCAACGCCCACTTCTACCACGATGCCGACAGTACGCTCAACCTACAGTTTCTCATCGATGCTTTCTCATCCTCCGAAAAGAAGGAGGAGTTCCCACTCGACCTACATATCGGCAGCCTTATTGTGCGCCGAAGCGCTGTACGCTGGGATAGTCTTACGGTATCCTCTATCAACATGACCGCCCACCTCCACCGCCTCACCCGCGACAGTCTCTCGCTTTCGCTCAAGCGCCTTTCTTTTGCAGAGGGTCACGGCCTCACTATCCACAGTCTTGTGGCTGATGGGCACGCCACGCGCCACTCTTTCAGTGTCAACAGGCTGTCTCTCGATGCCACTCTGCCTCCCCTGCCGCAGTTCCCCGAACCTTCTAGATTACGTCTTGAGGCCCACGGCAATGAGAATCGCATCGACATCACCCGCATCGAGGCGCATTCACCCCTCTATTCCCTTTCGTTCCTTGCCGAAGGCACCGTCATAGATGTACTCACCTCTCCATCTTTTGTGGCCTATATCCAACGGTTCAATATGAAAAATCTTCCCGACAAACTGTATTCGTTGGGAGAAGTGGAGATGAACGGCAATTTGACGAGCGACCTCCACAACCACCGTTTCAGCCTTGACACCCGCACGGCTCTCGGTGAACTGATGCTGCAGGGCACCCTACTCGACAACAACGACTTTTCCGCCTCACTCCACACCGACACCGTCAACGTGACTCCACTCACTATCGGCACAGGTGCCAAACTTTTCCAAAGGGCTGCCGTAAATATCAATGCCAAAGGACGCATCAAAGGTGCCGACGGGCTTCCTGAAGTCACCGCCCAGCTGCACGCTCCCCTGCTCCAACTAAGCGGCTATACCCTGCGCGGCCTTCAGTGTGAAGTAAACCGTCGGGGACATGACACAGAGGTGGAGACATCCCTAGATGACCCTCATGGCAAACTCGACGCCCGCTTCCGCGTGACTGGCGACCGATGGGCCTATGCACAGGGTGAAGCCAGCATCGAAGGCTTTCAGTGGAATCAAGAAGGCGACGCTCTCATCATGCCCCCCACCGACATCAAATTAGCGCACTACATTTACAACAATAATCGCCATATCTCTCTGTTGACCAACGATATTCAACTTGAAGCTTCAGGAACACTTGAAGACAGTATAGATTTCGCAATTACATTCTCCGACACACTCCTCTTGCGCAAGTTTGCCGACATCGACATGAGGATTCCCAAGCAGGGAATACTTGTAGGCACCATCTCTCTTGACCCAAAATTCGACCTACTCAAGTCGTCACTCAAAAGTCAGTTGGAGGTTCCCCTTATGACCTACAACAAAGAACAGTTAGTCAACACACAACTAAATCTCAACTATTCTCCCGGCTCCGTCGGCTGCAACCTCTACACGGAGCGCGACATGCCTCTTGGTGCCACAGCCTTTTCCCTCGACGTGGACGGTTCTCTAGAGCGTCTTCACGGCCTTTTCTCCTGGAACAACAACCGTGCTCCGCGCCAGCAGGGTGAATTGGATGCCACCGTGCTCTTCGGCAAAGACAGTCTCGGCGGCCGCGACATACGGCTGTGGATAGCCCCCTCCCAGATTGTTATCAACGATACCACCTGGCAAGTGCATCCCGCCACTGCACACATGCACGACGGAGTAGTCGACGTCAGCGGAATACAAGTGTCCGAAAATGAGCGCAACGTATACGTCGACGGACGCATCTCCGCCAGCGACACAGACACACTCACGGCAACCTTCAAGGATGTCAACGTGGCCTATATCATGGACCTTGTGAAGTTCAACGACGTACTCTTCGGCGGCAACGCCAGCGGCAAGGGTTATCTCACGGGCCTGATGAAGAATCCCGTGGCGGATGCCTACGCCCACGTGGACGAATTCACCTTCAACAACACTCCCGAGGGACAGTGCGACGCACACCTCACATGGGGACGCACTCCAAACACCCTTGACATCGAGGGGCACGTTTACGACCCAGTGAATGATATGGACACACGCGTAAGTGGCCTTGTCGTACCGGGCCGCCGCCCCGACAGCCGCCTGCATCTCGACATCGATACCCGCCGCTTCAATCTCGGTTTCCTCAACTTTTTCACGGAAGGTATCCTCGAGGAACTTGAAGGACGAGTCACGGGCAAAGCCTTCGTCGGCGGTCCGTTGGGCAAAATCGATCTTAACGGCGACCTGCATCTTGACACTCTTTCCATGCGTATCCCCTATACCGGCGTGCGCTACCATCTCGACGGCGCCGGGGAAGACAGCGTGCTGCTCCGTCCCGGACATATCCTCGTGAAGAGCGCCCAGCTAATGGACGAAAAGGGGAAACCGGGTATCTACACCCACTTCGGTTTCCTCATGGGTGTCCTGAAACACAACAGTTTCAAGGATCTCACCTACGACTTCCTCATGGACACACAGCGTCTTCTCGTCTACGACATGAAGAACTTCGACGACCAACCTTTCTATGGCACACTCTATTCCACGGGCAACCTGCGTCTCTTCGGCGGTGCCGGACATGTACAGGTGGACGCTGCCATCAGGCCCGAGAAGGGTTCCTCGCTCACCTACAGCGTGGCAAGCCCCGGCGGTATCACCAAGAGCGACTTCATCACCTATGTCGACCATTCCTCCGATAGTGGTTCCTCGTCCCAATCGACCGACGGGCGCGCCTCCACACTTGATGAACTGAGCCAGCTGAGCACCGACATACGCGTAAATCTCGATATGAACATGACGCCCGATATGCGTCTGCGTCTCATCATGGACGAGAAGACCGACGACCGTCTGGATGTCGGCGGCGAAGGCCGTCTGCTAGCCAATTTCCACAACAAAGGCAGCTTCAATCTCTATGGCACCTACCGCCTCACAGACGGCAGCTACCGCCTCTCTTTCCACGATATCATCCGCAAGGACTTCACTTTCCGTCCCGGCGGCACCATTGTATTCAGCGGCAATCCCCTCGGAGCTTCCATCAATATGCAGGCTGTATACACCGTCCCCAACGTGTCGCTCAACGATCTCGGCAGCACCTCTCTTGGCTTCAACAACACACGCGTCGACTGCCTCATGAATGTCACCGGCCGTCCACAGTCGCCAATCATTACCTTCGACTTCGACCTCCCGAACGCCACCGAGGACGAGAAACGTATCGTCCACAGCATGGTGTCCACCGAAGAGGAGCGCAACCTTCAGGTCATCTATCTCTTGGGCGTAGGTCGTTTCTACAGCTATGCCACGATGTCGCAGAACGCAGCCAACCAGACGAGCACGGCTATGTACTCCCTAATGGCATCCACCATCTCCCAGCGTTTCAATCAGTTGCTGGGCAGTGCAATCGGCTCCAGCAACTGGAACTTCGGTGCTAATCTGCGCACCGGCCAGACGGGCTGGGACAATGTGGATGTCGAGGGTATGCTCTCCGGACGTCTGTTTGACAACCGCCTGCTCATCAACGGCAATTTCGGCTATCGCGAGTCCTATTACACCACCCGCAACATCATCACGGACGTTGATGTACTATACCTTCTCACACGCAACGGCAGCGTCGGCCTCAAGGTGTACAACAAGACCAACGACCGTTATTTCGTGCAGAATTCCTTCAACACTCAGGGTATCGGCATCCAGCTTCAGAAGGAGTTCAACCGCTTCCGTCAGCTTTTCCGTCGCAGTAAGTGAATTTGTTGTGACCCACATTGGATATGAGTCCCATCAGAGTCTTACCAAAGCTCGCTCAGTTAACGAGTAGTTAACGAGTGGAGTACGAGTAGAGTACGAGTGGTGTACGAGAAAACTCGTTGTTTGCTCGTTAACTACTCGTTAACTGCGCGTATTCTACTCGTATTCTGTTCGAGGGAACGTAGAGGACTGACTGGTGGAAACGAATTATAGACCTGAAAGCAGAAACCAAAAAAGGCCGCGTTTTTTCTGAAGTGCCCCCCAAAAGTTAGACGTTAAATTACACGTTAATTATTTATCTCTCTATAGTAGTGAGCTCGGTATATTGCCGGGCTCATTCCTTTTAATCTCAGTTTTATTCTTTTATTATTATACCACCAGATGTATTTCT
>JAEEZX010000039.1 GCA_016292045.1 Bacteroidaceae bacterium
AGGCGTGACGCAGCAAAGGAGCAGCATTATATATATAATAATGTATATAGCACGGGTGGTTACCAGAGTGGCCAAATGGGGCAGACTGTAAATCTGCTGGCTTACGCCTTCGGTGGTTCGAATCCATCTCTACCCACATCACATTGATTCGGAAACGAAGAAAAGAGTGTTTCCGTGAATGCGGAAATAGCTCAGTTGGTAGAGCACAACCTTGCCAAGGTTGGGGTCGCGAGTTCGAGTCTCGTTTTCCGCTCAATGAAAAAAAGACATGGTGCGGTAGTTCAGCTGGTTAGAATACTAGCCTGTCACGCTAGGGGTCGCGGGTTCGAGTCCCGTCCGCACCGCAGAAGAAGGAGGTCCATGACCTCCTTTTTTCGTTAGAATACAAGTAATCCGCACATAAACAAAGTATCTGATTATGAAAGATAAAACTGTAGAATCCGTAGGACATGATGTCATCAAGGAACTGGCCAGTGTCGATTTTGAAAGCGTTGCGGTGAGCGACATCATTGGCTATCTTACAACGTTTGGGAAAAACCTGCTCATTGCCGTTGTAGTATATTTAATCGGAAGGTTCCTTATAAAGTATGCAACAAAAGCTCTCAAAGCAATTGCCAAAAAACGCAATATGGAGCCGTCGCTGACATCATTCCTCGACAGTCTTGTATCAATCTCGCTCAATTTGCTCCTTGCTATCACAATCGTAGGCATCATGGGCATTGACACGAGTTCTTTCCTTGCTGTATTTGCCTCTGCGGGCGTTACAATCGGTATGGCGTTGAGCGGTACATTACAGAACTTCGCAGGAGGAGTGTTAATACTGATTCTAAAGCCATATAAAGTAGGAGACTTTATAGAGGCACAGGGATTTGCTGGTAACGTAAAGGAAATACAGATATTTAGCACAATACTCACCACACCCGATAACCAAACAATCATCATTCCCAACGGAGCACTGGCAACGGGTTGTCTAAAGAACTCGACTGCTGCTCCAACAAGACGAATAGATCTTGATGTGGAGGTAGCATACAACACAAAGACCGAGGATGTGAGAAAGGTGCTCATGCAACTGATAAACGAAGACAGCCGAATCATAAAGGAACCTGCCGCAATGGAGCCTTATCTGCCAATGATAAAGATGAGCGCCAGCAGCATAGTATTCCAAATGCGTGTGTGGGTGAAAGCCAATGAATACTGGAAAGTGAGATTTGAACTTACAGAACGTGTATATCAGGCACTTGGCGATGCAGGCATAGAGATACCGTTCCAACAGATGGACGTTCACATCAAGAACAAATAAAAATGATAAAGTACAGAAGATTTGTATGTAACCCACTAGAGGAAAACACATATGTGGTGTGGGACGAAGCAAGTCGCGAAACTGCCATAGTGGACTGCGGAGCATTCACCAATGGTGAAAAAAATGATATTGCTTCTTTCATTGAAGAAGAGCATCTGCACCCCACCCTTGCCCTCCAGACACACATGCATTTCGACCATCTATTCGGATTAGGATGGTTGAAAAAAAAATATGGAATACGCCCTATGTGCCATGAGTTGGAGCAGAAGAACTACGATATGCAGGAGATTATGGCATCTGATATGTTTGGCGTAAAACTTACACTCGACCGCCCCGGCATCCTGCGATACATAAAAGACGGAGAGAAAATGCGTTTAGGCGAAAGCGAACTAACAGTTATCCACACACCAGGACATTCACCCGGAGGAGTGTGTTATCTTGCTGACACATTCTTATTGAGCGGCGACACTTTGTTTGCCGGCAGTTGCGGACGTGCAGATTTGCCCGGAGGCAACATGCAGAACGAAATACGCAGCATAAAAGAAAGACTGATTACTTTACGTGAAGATATTACTGTATTGCCTGGACACGGACCGGAAACGACAATAGCACGGGAAAAGCGATATTGGATATAATAGTTTTTTAAACTATCATTTTTAGAAGACTAAAAAGAAAAAAATCTAATATTTGAATTTTTTCCTCAGAATTTAAAGTGTAAACTACAATCTTTTTTGTATCTTTGCGCCCGCAATGAAAGATGCAAGTCTTCAATCACTAAAGACACGTTATGGTATTGTGGGTTTTTCCGACAAACTGGAGAATGCCCTGAATACCGCCATTCAGGTGGCTGGTACTGACTTGTCTGTTCTCATTCAGGGTGAAAGCGGTGTAGGTAAAGAGATTCTTCCTCGAATCATCCACGAGCACAGTCGCCGTAGCCGCGGCCCTTACATTGCTATCAATTGCGGCAGTATTCCAGAAGGAACGATTGACTCAGAACTCTTCGGACACGAGAAGGGTGCCTTTACCGGTGCTGTGGGCGAAAGAGAAGGCTATTTCGGAGCTGCAAACGGAGGTACGCTATTTCTGGACGAAGTGGGAGAACTCCCCCTGCCCACCCAGGCACGTTTATTGCGCGTATTAGAAACTGGAGAATTCATACGCGTGGGAAGTAGTGAGCCCAGAAAAACCGATGTACGTATCGTGGCTGCCACAAACGTAGATATGGCAACAGCAATCCGCAACGGACGCTTCAGAGAGGATCTTTTCTACCGTCTATCGACAATAAGCATAAAGATGCCTCCTTTGAGAGAGCGTGGACGCGATGCAGTCCTGCTGTTTAAGAAATTTGCTCTCGAAACTGCGGAGAAATACAATATCCCCCAGCCTCTCAAACTCACCCCGGAAGGCGAAGAAGTTGTAAAATCATACCAGTGGCCCGGTAATGTCCGTCAGCTGAAGAACATTGCCGAACAGATGAGTATTCTATCCGAAGAACGTGAAATCGGCGCAGAGGCCTTGGCAAAATACGATATTATGCCAGGCGGAGGCGGCACAGGCATCACTCGCGTGGGAGACGGTCATTCGCATCATGACTATGACAAAGAGATCACGTGGCTAGCAAGCGCAGTGCTGGAATTGCGCAAGGAAGTAAACGAATTGAAGGAGATTCTTCATATCCACAAAGAAAGCACCCCTTCACGTCTTCTGCCAAAAGAGAATATGCCGCAAACGGTTACCCATTCCGAACACGTAACACCGGACACATTCGATGACATTGAGACTGCGGAGGAAATTGTCGATTCCGACATACTTAATCTGGAAGAAATGGAAAAGCGCAACATCGTACGTGCACTGGAGCGCAACAACCACCGCAGAGGACGTGCAGCAGAAGAGCTGGGCATCAGCGAACGCACCTTGTACAGAAAAATTAAAGAGTATGGCATCGAAGAATAAGACTTTTGCTATATATATACTCTCGTGCTTGTGCACTTTGATGCTGATTGGTTGCTCCATCAGCTATAAATTCAACGGTGCAAGTATTGACTATACTGTTGTGAAGACAATTCAGATTGATGTGTTTCCAATTCGTTCTACATATGTATGGACACCGATGCAGAGTATCTTCCAAAACAAACTGACAGATATTTTTGCACAACAGACACGTTTGAAACAAGTAAGAAAGAACGGAGACATGGTGTTGTCTGGTGAGATCATTGCCTTCGACCAATACAACAAAGGTATTGCGAGCGACGGTTATTCATCACAGGTACAGTTGAAAATGACCGTCAATGTAAGGTTTGTAAACAACAAGAATCACAACGACGACTTTGAACGGCAATTCTCTGCTGTTGCCGATTACGACGCTTCACAGCAACTGGTCGCTGTACAAGAAGAACTCGTGACACAAATGTCAAAAGACATAACGGATCAAATATTCAACGCGGCAGTAGCAAACTGGTAATATCTTACATAAATATCCATGCCAAGACACTTGATAGACTATATACGCCATCCGGAAACGTTAGACGCACAAGCTCTGACACAACTCAGAGCTTTGGTGGATAAATATCCGTATTATCAAGCTGCCCGTATCATGTATCTGCGTACTCTCTATCAAATGCACGACCCCACCTTCGACGGTGAGTTGCGACGTGCTGCCGTATGTTTGCCTTCAAGAAAAACGTTGTACGAGCTTTTTGAGGGAGAAAGTCTTTCTCCAGAAAACCCTATCAGAAATACCATACATCAGAAAACGCCGGAGACAGACACTCAAACAAAGGATGTGGATTCCACAGAGGAATTCCTTACCGGTTTCCTTGACTCTCTGCCATCGGCTAATTTCACGCCCGACATAAATACCCTCGATGCACATCAAGATTATATGGAATGGCTTGTACGTTCCGGCAGTATCAAAAAAACAGAGGATGACGCTCCTATTATGGGACAGGCAACTATAGATACGTTTCTGGATGACACCAAAGGACATATTACACTCGAAGACATCCCTGAGGATGAACAGCCGGTTGCCGTCCCACTACCTCAGCGGGACCTGCCTGAAAGTCAACTCACCGAAGCTTTAGCACATATTTATATTAAGCAAAAGCAATATGAGAAGGCTCGTAAAATTATTTTAAGAATTATCGAGCGAAAAGGTGAAACGAGCAGACATCACGCAGATCTGTTGCGTTTCTTAAACAAATTGATTATTAATCAAAGTAACATATAATAAAACTTAAAATAAAATTAAAATGTATCAAAGCATTGTAATCCTAACAGTTATCGCATCTGTTCTGATGTGTCTCATCGTGTTAATTCAAGAGAGCAAGGGAGGTGGCCTGGCCGCCGACTATTCAAGCGGCAATCAGCTTCTTGGTGCCCCAAAAACAACTAATGTTATTGAAAAAGCCACTTGGGGGTTAGCTATAGCAATGATTGTGCTCAGCGTGCTCAGTGTAGCCACTTTGCCAGCCGCTGCATAATGTCAACAAAAAACATCCTGATATGTGACAGCGGATCCACTAAAGCGGATTGGCTGTATGTTGACCATACTGGAGAGAGTCAAGTGAGGACAAAAGGACTAAATCCTGTCCGTGACTCACTTGATACTATACAAGAGACCCTGTCGGAAATTCCTTCATGGATGCCCGACGAGGTCTTTTTCTACGGTGCAGGATGTATCCCTCCATATTCCAATACACTTGCCGGAGTGCTATCCAAAAGATTTCCCGAGGCTACTGTACAAGTAGAAAGCGATATGCTTGGAGCCGCCCGTGCACTTTTCGGATTGGAAGAAGGTATTGCGTGTATACTTGGCACCGGCAGTAACTCATGTCTATGTCGTGATGGGAATATTATCAAACAAGTCCCCTCTTTGGGATACATTCTCGGAGATGAAGGAAGCGGGGCCGTATTAGGTCGAAGACTAGTCGGTGACCTGATCAAAGGGCAACTGCCTCAAGCACTCTTGGATGATTTCTACGAAGAATACGGATTGACACAAAAACTTATCATTGATAAAGTGTATCGTCAGCCTGCAGCAAACAGATTCCTGGCGTCACTCTGTCCTTTCATATCAAAACACAAAAACGAGGAAAGCATTCAGAACCTATTGAGCGAGGAATTCGAGCGATTTTTGACACGTAATGTTCTTCAATATGGACGTCACGATTTAAGAATAAGTTATGTAGGTGGTATAAGTGTGCATTTTGAGGACGAATTAAGGGCTGCACATGATCGATTATCATTAGAAATCGGGACAATATTAAGTGCTCCCGCAAAAAAAATGATGGTTTTTCACCAAAAAAGAGAGCTTTAGCCCCAAAATATGTTGCACAACACATGCAAATACTTGCAACTTTCATAAAAAGAAGCTACCTTTGCAGTGTTCAAATACAAAAAACAATCTTTTTACCTTAAACAAACTAATACCTAAAGTTTCGAAGAAGGGGCGCTGTGAAGCGCCCCCATTCTGTTTTATTAATGTCAATAATCGCCTTACGATAACGATGAGTTTACCTGTTCAATGTAAGCTAACAACTCCTCACGTCCAAGCCGTGTTTCACTACTGGTAACAAAATAAGGAGGGAGGTCTTCCCACTGCTCTTCCAGGCTTTTCATATAATGAGTAGCTTGCGCCAGCAGTTTCGTTTTGGCAAGTTTGTCACCCTTTGTAAACACTATTGCAAATGGAACACCATTCTCCCCCAGCCATTCTATAAACTCCAAATCTATCTTCTGGGGTTCATGGCGAACATCTATTAACAGGAAGAGACAAGTCAGTTGCTCGCGCTCCAATATATATTTGGATATAATGCCTTCCAACTTCTCCTGCATCTTTTTACTACGCTTGGCATAACCGTAACCTGGCAAATCAACCAAAAACCAGCTGTCATTAATAAGAAAATGGTTTATAAGCAGCGTCTTACCCGGTGTGGAAGATGTTTTCGCCAATGATTTGCGTCCTGTCAGCATATTGATAAGTGATGACTTACCGACATTGCTGCGACCGATAAAAGCATACTCCGGCAATCTGGTTTCGGGACACTGATCCAGACGATAACTGCTGACCACGAATTCTGCCTTATTTATCTCACCCATATCAAATCACCAGGTTTGGCTACATAATCCGGATCCAGAGCATTTAGAATATATAGATTCTTCAGATGAATCCCATACATCTGGGACACATCATACAGGCTCTGCCCCACTTCTATCTTATGTGGAATACCGGCAAACTCTTTTGCCCCCTTCTTTTTCTTATTTTTCAAATAAAGTATGTCACCAACAGTGAGACCATATTCCGGAGTAAGATCATTGAAACGATATAAATCCTTCACACTAACCCCGGTGGCCTCTGAAATACTATTGATATCGTCTCCCGCTTCTATTACAATGAAATAATTACCATTGTTGGCATAAACGTTATGTGTATCATAAAAAGCGGGTAACTCGTTTTTAGACTGTGCGGCGGCGACCATCTTGTCTTTTTCCTCTAAATCGCGTAGTTTCATCTTATCCAATTGACTGAGAGAATACAACTCAATAATACGAATCAAGCTCTCCGCATACGTTGGAGATGTTGCATAGCCACATGCCTTCAAACCACGCGCCCATCCTTTATAATCCCGAATGTCCAAACTGAATAGACGTTCATAGCGTTTTCTCAACAGAAACTTTGAATGATCCACAAAAGATTCACGATCATTTTTATATTTTCGGAAATGTTCACCCCTCAAATCATCATCAATAACAATATAAGGTCCTGTCCAATCCGAATGACACTTTATACCAAAATGATTATGGGCCTCTGTTGCAAGTTTGCTCCGTCCTGCCCCACTCTCCAACAACCCCTGAGCCATTGTAATGGACGCAGGAATACGATAGAGTTGCATCTGCTCTACCGCAATCTTCTTATACTTATCAATGTAGGCCCAATATGCACGGTTTGTACTACCTTGAGCATATAGTTTTTTTCCTGATAAAACACATGCCAGAATCAGGAGTATATACAGAATAATACGTTTCACAGCAGCAAAAGTACAAAAATGTTCTGAGTTATAAATTTTGAGCATGGTGTTTTTTCGTTTATCTCGATTGTTTTTTGTAATTTTGCGCCCGAGAATGAAAGAATATAATATTTATATCTCTGCGTGCATTGCAACGCAGGAGGAACTTTCCTTAAAAGAGCGAGAACTGATTCGAGAAGCTGTGGACGCAGCCGAATCCAGTTATTCGCCTTACAGCCATTTCGCTGTCGGAGCTGCATTAAGACTCGACACTGGAGAAATCATTAAAGGCAGTAATCAGGAAAATGCATCCTACCCTGTGGGATGTTGTGCGGAGAGAACAGCTTTATTCTGGACGGGAGCCAATCGCAAAAATGCAGTAATTTGCGAGATTGCAGTTGTCGCCATAAACGGTGGACAAGTCACTGAAGTTATCACAGCACCGTGCGGCATGTGCAGACAAGCTCTTCTGGAAGTTGAACGCAGACAAAAAAAACCAATACGTGTATTTCTATGCGGGAAAGATGAAGTCGTTATTCTCAATCAAGTAGCAGACTTGCTACCTCTTAGTTTTGATGCAGAAAAAATGAGCGTATGATAACATTGAGCAATATCGCCATCCAATTTGGCAAAAGAGTACTTTATAAGGACGTGAACATGAAGTTCACTAGTGGAAACATCTATGGCATCATCGGTGCTAACGGTGCAGGAAAGTCTACACTTTTGAAGGCAATCAGCGGAGAACTGGAACCTACAAAAGGCACAATTGAACTCGGACCTGGAGAGCGTCTCAGCGTACTTTCACAGGATCACTTCCAATATGATCAGGAAACTGTGCTTAATACTGTCCTTATGGGTCACAGCACAATGTGGAAAGTAATGAAAGAACGTGAAGTACTCTATTCCAAAGAAGAGTTTTCCGACGATGACGGTATCCGTGTTGCAGAATTGGAAGAACAATTCGCGGAAATGGGAGGATACGAGGCCGAAAGCGATGCTGCGGCACTTTTGTCCGGATTAGGTATCAGGGAAGAGAAACATTACAAATTGATGGGTGAATTATCCGGTAAAGAAAAAGTACGTGTGATGCTTGCTAAGGCTCTATTCGGAAATCCCGACAATCTGCTATTGGATGAGCCCACTAATGACTTGGACCTAGACACTGTACGCTGGCTTGAAAGCTACCTTTCCGAATTTGAGCACACCGTCCTAGTTGTATCACACGACCGTCACTTCCTGGACAGCGTCTGCACCCATACCGTGGATATCGACTTCGGAAAAGTCACCTTGTTTGCAGGCAACTACTCTTTCTGGTACGAGAGTTCACAATTAGCTCTGCGCCAAGCACAAAATCAGAAAGCTAAGGCTGATGAGAAGAGAAAGGAATTGGAAGAGTTCATACGTCGATTCTCAGCCAATGTGGCCAAATCCAAACAGACTACATCACGAAAGAAGATGCTGGAGAAACTCAACATTGAGGAGATTCGTCCTTCTACCAGAAAATATCCAGGAATCATCTTCCAGATGGAGCGTGAGCCAGGTAATCAGATACTCGAAGTTGAGGGTTTGAAAGCAAGTACTGATGATGGTACAATTTTATTTGATAACGTTTCGTTCCAGATACAAAAAGGTGAAAAAGTTGTGTTCCTGAGTCGCGACCCACGTGCAATGACGGCATTATTCGAAATAATCAATGGTAATCGCGAAGCTCAGGCCGGCACATATTCATGGGGAGTAACAATCACAACGGCATATCTTCCACTGGACAATACGGAGTTCTTCCAATCGGACAAAAACCTTGTAGACTGGCTCTCACAATACGGAGAGGGCAACGAAGTATATTTCAAAGGTTTCTTAGGAAGAATGCTATTCTCCGGAGAAGAAGTACTTAAAAAAGTCAACGTACTTTCCGGTGGAGAAAAGATGCGATGCATGATTGCCCGCATGCAATTAAGGAATGCGAACTGTCTGATTCTTGATACACCTACAAACCATCTTGATCTAGAAAGCATTCAAGCATTCAACAATAATCTGAAACTCTATAAAGGCAATATACTGTTTGCATCACATGACCACGAATTTATACAAACTGTAGCCAATCGAATTATTGAACTTACGCCTAATGGCACAATTGACAAGCTGATGGAGTATGATGAATATATCGACAGTGACAACATTCGTGAACTAAAAGAAAAAATGTATGCATGACAAAGTGTCAGTTGGCACAACATTTGATTTAGCAAGGCTGTGAAGAATTATCTAAGCAATGGCAACAAAGAAAACAAATAAAGAAGAAGAAAAGGTTGTTAAACCGAACGAAGACGTTGTTCCTGAAACAGACGAATTGACTCAACTTAAAGAACAGTTGGCTCAAAAAACGGCAGAAGTTGAGGAACTGAATGATCAACTCCTTCGCAAGATAGCAGAATTTGACAATTATCGCAAACGCACTCTTAAAGAGAAGGCAGAGCTCATCCTCAATGGTGGAGAAAAAACAATCTCTGCCATCCTGCCAGTCCTTGATGATATGGAACGTGCTCTTTCCGGCATGAAGAATTCCGAAGATGTATCTGCCGTATTGGAAGGTGTAGAACTAATATACAAGAAGTTTGTCGATACTCTTGAAAAGATGGGCGTCACAATCATAGAAACAAAGGACGTAGATTTTGATGTAGATCTTCATGAAGCGATTGCCCAGATACCCGCTCCTACGGAGGAGATGAAAGGAAAGATTATTGATTGTACCCTCAAAGGATACAAAATGGGTGACAAGGTAATTAGACACTCTCAAGTCGTTGTTGGAATGTAATATGGCAGAAAAGAGAGATTATTACGAAGTGCTCGGTGTGGCAAAAACTGCCACGGATGCAGAAATAAAGGCCGCCTACAAAAAGATGGCCATTAAGTACCATCCTGACCGAAATCCTGGCAATAAAGAAGCAGAGGAGAAGTTCAAGGAAGCTGCAGAAGCCTACGATGTGCTCCGCGACAAAGATAAGAGAGCCAGGTACGACCAGTTTGGATTTGCCGGCTTGAATGGTGCTGGAGGCTTTGGAGGAGGCTTTAATGGCGGTGGAATGAACATGGATGATATTTTCTCCATGTTTGGAGACATCTTTGGCGGACACATGAACGGAGGAGGTTTTGGCGGAGGTTTTAGCGACTTCTTCGGAGGTGGTGAACGTGGTACAAGGACACATCAGGGAGGTGATCTCCGTGTTCGTGTCAAACTGACACTTGAAGAAGTAAACAAGGGGGTCACCAAGAAATTTAAAGTCCGTAAAAAAGTCATTTGTCCGGATTGTAACGGTTCTGGCAGTAAAGACGGACAGATGAGTACATGTTCTGTATGTCATGGTTCAGGAGTGGTTAATCGCGTGATGAATACTATGTTCGGACGCATGCAAAGCCAGAGTCCCTGTACTGCTTGCGGCGGACAAGGAAAAGTAATTAAAAACAAGTGCTCAAAGTGTCGTGGAGAAGGTATTATTGACGGAGATGAAATTATCGAAGTAAATATTCCTGCCGGTGTTGCCGACGGTATGGTAGTTACAGCACGCGGCAAGGGACATGCCGGAGCAAATAATGGTGTTCCTGGGGATATTCAAGTGTATATAACTGTAGAACCCCATCCTGAACTTATTAGGTCCGAGAATAATCTCATCTACAACCTGCTTATTGACCTGCCGACAGCTACATTGGGCGGAACTGTGGAAATTCCATGTTTGGACGGTCGGGCTAAATTTAAAATCGAACCTGGCACACAGCCTGGGAAACAGGTTCGTTTAAGAGGAAAAGGACTACCTGCAGTTCAAGGTTACGGATACGGTACAGGAGACCTCATTGTAAACATCTCCGTTTATATTCCTGAACATTTGGCAAAAGATGAGAAGGATGCCTTTGAGAAGATGCGAACCAGCGACAATATGAAGCCACGCAAGACAGCATCTTCACAATCTTTCTTTGACAAATTAAGAGGCATGTTCTCGTGACATACGAAGAGGCCATAGATTATCTGTATAACGTAGCCCCGTTGTTCCAAAACATCGGGGCTGGCGCTTATAAAGAGGGACTCTCAAACACAATAGCATTAGATGAAAATTTCGGGCATCCTCATCGGACATATAAAACTATCCATGTCGGAGGTACTAATGGAAAAGGGAGTGTTTCACACACACTTGCAGCTATCCTGCAAAGTGCGGGTTATCGAGTCGGTCTCTACACTAGCCCACATCTTGTCGACTTTAGGGAAAGAATACGTATCAACGGCCAAATGATACCAAAGGAGCGGGTTATACGCTTTATTGAGGAAGAACGCAGTTTTTTTGAACCACTCCACCCCTCCTTCTTTGAACTTACTACCGCACTTGCCTTTAAATATTTTGAGGAAAAACATGTGGATTGGGCTGTAATCGAAGTCGGTTTGGGAGGAAGACTTGACTGCACAAATATTATCATCCCGAAATTGTCAATAATAACCAATATCAGCATGGATCATGTGCAGTTTCTTGGTAACACACCGGCGAAAATCGCATCTGAAAAAGCTGGTATCATGAAAACAGGTGTCCCAGCCGTTATTGGTGAGGCAGAAGACATAAATGTTCGGGAAGTTTTTATCAATCGTTCAATAAAAATCGGATGTCCCCTGCATTTCGCAGAAGAAGAGTACTTTGACTATATTGAAGGAGAACTGAAGGGGCTGTGTCAAGAAAAAAATCAACAAACAATAAGAGTTGCAGCATCCATATTGAAATTAGATAAAAATGATGTGGAATATGGCATTAAACATGTCGTAGAAACAACCGGACTGATGGGGCGTTGGCAAAAGATTTCCGACACTCCTCTTACTATCTGCGACACCGGTCACAATGTGGGTGCCTGGCAGTATTTAGGTATTCAACTAAACACTCTAATAAGAGAGAAACAAAATACTAATAATAAGGAAGTAACACTTCATATGATAGTCGGAATGGTGTCAGACAAAGACATTCGCGCTGTATTGTCATATATGCCTCAAAACGCACAATATTATTTTACCCAGGCGAGTGTAAAAAGGGCAATGCCGGCTACAGACTTTGCAGAATTGGCATACAAGCAGGGACTTAATGGACGTGTTTACTCCGATATCAGATGCGCATTTAATGCAGCAAGCAATGCCGCAACTCCTGAAGATGTCATTTTTATTGGGGGCAGCACATTTGTTGTAGCAGATTTTCTTAAATTACAAGAA
Organism: Bacteroidaceae bacterium; assembly: GCA_016292045.1. Taxonomy (GTDB): domain Bacteria; phylum Bacteroidota; class Bacteroidia; order Bacteroidales; family Bacteroidaceae; genus Physcousia. Next base: position 12,539 of record JAEEZX010000039.1, read on the forward strand.
AACTAAAGTTTTTCGACACATTTCTCCAACTTTTTAGACCAAAAGCTTGTCTGAGTCAAACATTTTTTGTAAATTTGACGCAGATTTTTAACTTTAAGTCAAAATATCTTATGGAGAATCAACTTATTTCTGGTCTGAAAAGAAAGGATTTTCAGGCTATCGTACAGGGAAAACAAACAGATTTGTACACCTTGACCAATGAAAATGGCATGGAAGTTAGTATTACCAATTATGGCGGTGCCGTTGTGAGTATTATGGTGCCAGACCGTAATGGAAATATGGCCAATGTCATACAAGGTCACGATAGTATTAAAGGAGTCGTAGAATCCCCAGAACCATTCCTTTCTACCCTTATCGGCCGATATGGCAATCGCATATGCAAGGGTAAATTCACAATGAACGGTAAAGAGTACAGCTTGGCTATCAACAACGGTCCGAATTCCCTTCATGGTGGTCCTACTGGCTGTCATGCCCGTGTATGGGATGCAGAGCAGGTAAATAATCAGGAACTTGTATTGCGATATGTGTTTGCATACTACGAGGAAGGATTCCCCGGAGAAGTACACATGACTGTAAAATACAGTTTGACAGACGATAACGAGCTGGTGATAGACTATCGTGGCACAACCAACAAGAAGACAATCATTAACATGACACACCATGCCTTCTTCTCGCTGACAGGTATAGGAAATCCGACTCCAGACCAGTTGAATTGTCTGTTGCAGATGAATGCCGACTTCTATATCCCCATCGATGAGACATCAATCCCCACGGGTGAGATTTTGAAGGTTGAGGGCACACCGTTCGACTTCCGCACGGAAAAAACCATCGGACAGGATATTGAGGCTGATGATGAGCAGATAAAGAACGGTTCAGGCTATGACCATTGCTACGTCCTGAACAAGAAAGAACCCGGAGAGCTTTCGTGGGCATGCACAATGACAGACCCCAAGAGCGGCAGAACGCTTGAGACATGGACAACTGAGCCTGGCGTGCAGTTCTATTCCGGCAACTTCCTGAGCGGCATTTCCATCCAGAACGGATGCACGGCTCCCCGTCGCAGCGCTATGTGCTTTGAGGCCCAGCACTTCCCCGATTCTCCCAACCGTCCTTACTTCCCCTCCGTACAAATCAGGCCGGGTGAAGTTTACAAGCAAAAGACTGTTTACAAGTTCGGAGTGACAGACTAACTACTTCAGGAAAATATCACAAACAAATAACAACTATGTCACAAAAACAAACTCCGAACTACACGTTCGCCTTAATTATTGTGATTGCCGTATGTTTCCTTATCGGATTCGTTACGACAATGAACAACTCAATGATTGAATCCTTGAAGTATGCATTCAATTTGAATGACGCTCAGGGCAATTTGGTTAACACTGCTTTCTACGGTGCTTACTGTTTATCAATTCCGTTTGCCATGATGATGAACAAAATCGGTTATAAGTCAACACTTGTACTCGGTCTCGTTGTTGTTGCCTGCGGTTTTGTGGCCAATTATTTTGGTTTGACTAGTGGTAGCGCAAGTCTTTACAACATCTTCCTTGGCTGTATGTTCATAGTGGCTATGGGTGTTGTGATGCTTCAACTTGTAGCCAATCCCTATGTTATGGTGCTTGGTGCTCCGGAAGGTGGTGCTTTCCGTATGACCTTGTCACAAGCTCTGAACAGCGTAGCGACGACTGTTGCCCCGATCTTTATCACAAGCATCATTCTGGGCAAGGAAACAAGTCAGGCAACACCAGAAGACATTCCCATGCCATTCCTTGGATTAGGAATCTTTACCCTTGCTCTGGCGTTAATTCTATGCTTCCTCAAGTTGCCCAATATTGACGAAGGTGCGCAAGCAGAAGAAGCTAGCGGCGAGCAGAAACAATGGAAGTCCAGTGCATTCAAATATCCTCACGTGTGGTTTGGTGCGCTGGGTATTTTCATGTATATGGGTCTTGAAATCGGTATCCCTTCCATGCTTCCTGCTTACTGGAAGAATGCCGCAGCTGAAGGCAACCCCCTTCCCGGCAGTGCAACAGCTTTCCTTCCTTTTTATTGGGGCGGAATGATGGTAGGCCGGTTCGTAGGCGCTGCTATCCTTTCCAAGTTTGAACCTCGCAAGCTCCTGTCTTTCTGCCTTATCATGGGTGCTCTGTGCGTAGGCAGCAGCTTCTTCCTGCCAGGCATGGTTGGTGTCTATGCAATGCTTGCTGCAGGTCTGTTCCATAGCGTAATGTGGCCGCTCATCTTCAATCTCGGTTTGCAGGAGCTTGGTCCTAACACCAAGACAGCATCCGGTCTTATCAACATGGGTGTCCTCGGCGGTGCGACTCTGCCCGTTATTATGGCATTGCTTATCCCTAGTTATGGTGTCGGTGTTGCTATATGCATGATGTTTGTATATTACGCTTATGTTCTGTGGTTCACGGTGAAGGGCTGCAGAGTTGGACTTGACTAATTTTTAACATTAACAATAAAAATCTAGAACTATGAGACTTACTATTGATGACGTTCGTAGTCGCTTTATTAAGCATTTCGATGGAACAACAGGCAGTGTTTATGCTTCTCCTGGCCGTATCAACCTTATTGGTGAGCACACAGATTACAACAATGGTTTTGTATTCCCTGGAGCTGTTCAGCAAGGCATGATTGCTGAGATTAAGCCTAATGGCACACGCAACGTGAATGCATATTCCATTGACCTTAAGGATAAGGTGACATTCTCTTTGGACGACCCCGAAGGTCCTTCCGCTACATGGGCTCGCTACATCTTCGGTGTATGCCGTGAGATGATGGCATTGGGAGTTCCCGTAGAAGGTTTCAATACAGCATTTGCCGGTGATGTGCCTCTTGGTGCCGGTATGTCTTCTAGTGCTGCCCTCGAAAGTTGCTTTGCATTCGCATGTAATGACCTGTGGGGAGACAACAAGATTGAGAAAATGGAACTGGCTCGTGTCGGCCAGCGTACAGAACACAAATACATCGGTTGCAACTGCGGTATCATGGATCAGTTTGCAAGTGTATTCGGCAAGGCTGGCAGCCTGATGCGTCTGGATTGCCGCTCCGGCGAGTTTGCATACTTCCCCTGGAACCCAAAGGGTTACAAACTTGTTTTGGTTAACTCATGTGTAAAGCACCAGTTGGCCGGTTCTCCCTACAACGACCGCCGTCTCTCCTGTGAGCGTGTCGCTGCAGTCATTGCAAAGCATCACAGCGAAGTGGAAACCTTGCGTGATGCCAACTACGACTACCTTGAAGAGGTTAAGTCCGAAGTGAGCGATGAAGATTACAAGAGAGCAAAATATGTCATCGGAGAGGTGGATCGCGTGCTTAAAGTTTGCGACGCTCTGGAAGCTGGCGACTACGAGACCGTTGGTCAGATGATGTATGAGACACACTACGGTCTTAGCAAGGAATATGAGGTAAGTTGCGAAGAGCTTGACTTCCTCAATGATATCGCTAAGGATTGCGGTGTAACAGGTAGCCGTATCATGGGCGGTGGCTTCGGTGGCTGTACTATCAACCTCGTAAGCAACGAGCTCTATGACAATTTCGTGAAGACTGCTAAAGAGAAGTTCCAGGCCAAGTACGGCAAGGAGCCTATCATCATTGATGTCGTTATCGGCGATGGTAGCAGAAAACTATGCTAATATTATATTATGTGTAGTATGAACAAGATTCTATATGCAGTAGCCGTGGCCTCCACGGCACTGTTGGGAAGTTGTTGCTGCAACAAAACTGCAGAATGCAATTCCGCTCTGACAAAGTCTGGAATAAACCCCGCGGACTACGACACGACAATCTGTGTTGGTTATGATTACGAAAACTCCAAATTCGTTCCCGTTGAAGAGGGCGCAAAGCAGGTAAAGCTCTATACCCTTAAGAACAAAAACGGAATGGAAGTGTGCATCACCAACTTCGGTGGACGTGTGGTATCAATCATGGTTCCCAAAAAGGATGGTAAGTTCGTGGACGTATGCTGTGGTTTTGATAAGGTTGAAAACTACTTCCCCTGGAACTTCGAGACAGATTTCGGCAGCTCTGTAGGTCGCTACGCAAATCGTATCGACGGCGGTACATTTACCCTACCCGGAGAAGAGGAACCCATTGTGTTGGATAAGAACAACAACGGCCATGCCTCTCTTCACGGAGGCTACACCGGTTGGCAGTATGTTGTCTATGATGTAGATAAAGCTACAGAGCAGTCTCTCGTTTTGTCACACGTGTCTCCTGCCGGTGACAACAAGTTCCCCGCAGAGGTGAAGGTTACAGTTAAGTTCAATCTCACAGACGACAACGCCTTGGTAATCAACTTTGACGGTGTTGCTGATGCACCCACTGTGCTTAACATGACAAACCACACCTACTTCAACTTGTCCGGAGATCTCAACAACACTATCGACGAGAGTATTCTGCAGGTTAATGCAGACAATTACACTCCCGCCGACGAGTGGTACATTCCCACAGGAGAAATCCGTCCTGTTGAGGGCACGGCATTTGATTTTCGTCAGCCCAAGGCCATCGGCACTAACTTCGGCGATAACAATCCCGAGTTGGAAGCCGCAGGTGGTGGTTACGACCACAACTGGTGTCTGAACACAAAGGGTAACCAAGATGACATTTGTGCCACAATGACAGATCCCCGTAGCGGTATTCGTCTTGATGTTTACACAAATGAGCCCGGTATCCAATGCTACACAGCAAACTTCCAGGACGGTACGCGTCCCGGCAAGGATGGCATCATGTATCAGAAGCATTGTGCAATCTGTCTGGAAAGCCAGAAATATCCTGACTCTCCCAACAAGTATACTTTGGCTGGATGGGAACTGTGTTCTCCTTTCATCTCTCCGATGAAGCCATACCACAGTTACGTGAAGTATGCTTTCTCTGTTGACAAATAACACATATTTTTATAACTCAACAAACAAAAACAATGAATTGGAGTTCACATGAATTTATTTGGCTCGACTGGACGGTACTCGCCATCGGCCTATTTGGCGTGGTATGGGCTGTGTACCGTGCCATCGTCAAGGACAAGCAAGCCCAGCAGGGCGAAGACTCGAGCGCCTATCTCTTTGGTAAGGGCGAGCCGTGGTATGTAATCGGTATGGCTATCTTTGCCGCCAACATCGGTTCTGAGCACCTCGTAGGTCTGGCCGGCACTGGAGCAAAAAGCGGTGTAGGTATGGCACACTGGGAGATGCAGGGCTGGATGATTCTCATCCTCGGCTGGCTCTTCGTACCCTTCTATCAGTTGCTGATTAACAAGATGGGCAAGATTATCACCATGCCCGACTTCCTGAAGTTTCGCTATACCAAGCGTACAGGTTACTGGCTGTCTGTAATCACTCTCGTTGCCTACATCCTGACAAAGGTTAGTGTAACAGCCCTGACTGGTGGTATCTTCTTCAAGTACCTCTGGGGTCTGAATTTCTGGTACGGTGCCATCGGTCTTATCCTCATCACCGCTGTATTTACCGTATTCGGCGGCATGAAGGGTGTAATGACCCTCAGTTCTATCCAAACACCCATCCTCATCGTAGGTTCGTTCCTCGTGCTGTTCCTTGGTCTCGCCACTTTGGGCGGCGGCAATATAGCCGAAGGCTGGACCAGCATGATGGATTATTGCAGCCAGCTTAACAACGGCTACGGCACCACTCACATGTTCCATTGGGAGGAAGGTGACTCGATGTATCAGGAGTATCCGGGATTCGTAGTATTCCTCGGTGCCTGCATCATCGGTTTCTGGTACTGGTGTACTGACCAGCACATCGTTCAGCGTGTACTGGGTCAGGTGCCCGGTGAGAGCAATGCAGAAGTAATGAAGCGTGCCCGTCGCGGTACTATCGCTGCAGGTTTCTTCAAGGTGCTCCCCTGCTTCATGTTCCTCATTCCCGGTATGATTGCCGCCGCATTGGCACAGAAGGGTGTCTTCCAGATGGAAGAGACCGACGCTGCTTTTGCCATCATGGTACAGCAGGTTCTGCCTGCAGGTATTAAGGGTATCGTCACCATCGGTTTCATCTGCGCACTTGTAGCTTCTCTGGCAGCCTTCTTCAACAGCTGCGCCACATTGTTCGTGGAGGATTTCTACAAGCCTCTGAAACAAGGTCTGAGCGAGGCACACTACGTGCTGACGGGTCGTATCGCCACCGTTGTTGTCGTTATCCTCGGCTTCGCATGGTTGCCCATTATGATGGGTATGGATACGCTTTACAACTACCTGCAGGGCATTCAGTCTCTGCTAGCTCCCGCTATGGCTGTTGTATTCGCCTGCGGTATCCTCAGCAAGAAGGTAACACCCAAAGCCGGTGAGTACACCATGATTGTCGGCTTCCTTATCGGTATGATCCGTCTGGTAACCAACGTGTTCACCGACACGGGCCGTGCCGTAATGGAAGGTGCATTCTGGGAGAACACCACATGGTTCTGGCAGACCAACTGGCTCGTATTCGAGTGCTGGTTGCTGGTATTCTTGCTGGTATTCATCTATGCCGTATCCTTCTTCACACCGGCTCCCAGCAAGGAGCAGATTGATGCCATCACCTTCACCTCCGACTTCAAGAAGTCTATCAAGGAGAGTTGGGGTGCATTCGACATCATCGGCACCCTCATCGTTGTCGGTCTTTGTGCAGCATTCTACTGGTACTTCTGGTAAACACTTTGATATTGTCTTCGGTGGAGCAAGTCTCCATCGAAGACAACTTTATTCCCAACCTTATATATAACGCACGCGAAACAACACTCAAGAGCATCTGCCTCTTTAAAACGCAGAGATAAACATCATAACAGTTTCCGAGACATTTCAAGGAGACACCCGAAACAGATTATACTATAGACACAATATATATCGTCAAACTATTATTAATTAATATAAATCTTAAACAAAATGCTTGAAGATCTCAAACAAAAAGTTTTTAAGGCCAACTTGGATTTAGTAAAACAAGGATTGGTTATTTTCACTTGGGGCAACGTCAGCGGTATCGACCGTGAGAAAGGTCTCGTAGTTATCAAACCCAGCGGAGTCTCTTACGACGACATGAAGGCCAGCGACATGGTTGTCGTAGATCTCGAGACAGGCAAGGTTGTTGAAGGTGATTTGAATCCTTCTTCCGACACTCCGACACACCTTGCATTGTATAAGGCATTCCCCAACATTCAAGGTGTTGTACACACCCACTCCACCTATGCCACAGCGTTTGCTGAGGCCGGTCGCGACATTCCCAACATCGGCACCACACATGCAGACTATTTCTACAAGGACATTCCCTGCACACGTGATATGACTGAGGCTGAAGTGAAAGGTCAGTACGAACTGGAGACCGGTAATGTCATCGTGGACGAGTTCCTCAACATCCGTAAGATCAATCCCGACCACACTCCCGCCGTGCTGGTGAAGAATCACGGTCCGTTTGCCTGGGGTACCAGCCCTGACAACGCTGTGTACAATGCAAAGGTTATGGAACAGTGCGCAAAGATGGCTTTCGTTGCATTCTCTGTAAATCCCGGCCTCACGATGAATCCTCTGCTCATCGAAAAGCATTATATGCGCAAGCACGGTCCCAATGCATACTACGGCCAAAAGGGACAGAAGCATTAAAAAAACATACTTAAAACAAAAATATAATTAACCTTTTAATTTCTTAAAATTATGAAAGCATTTGAAAATCTTGAACTTTGGTGGGTAACTGGCGCTCAGCTTCTCTATGGAGGTGATGCTGTCGTAGCTGTTGATGCTCACTCTAAGGAAATGGTTGACGGACTCAACCAAAGTGGCATTATCCCCATCAAGGTGGTTTACAAGGGCACAGCAAACTCTTCCAAAGAGGTAGAGGCTGTGATGAAGGCTGCCAACAACGAGGAGAAGTGCGTAGGTGTTATCACATGGATGCACACATTCTCTCCCGCAAAGATGTGGATTAAGGGTCTGCAGGATCTCCAGAAGCCCCTACTCCATTTCCACACTCAATACAATGCAGAAATTCCCTGGGAGACCATGGATATGGACTTCATGAACCTCAACCAGTCTGCTCACGGTGATATTGAGTTCGGTCACATCTGCACTCGCATGCGTGTTCCCCGCAAAGTGGTTTGCGGCTACTGGAAGGACGAGCAGGCTCAGAAGCAGATTGCCGTATGGGCTCGTGTTGCAGCCGGTGTTGCTGATGCCAAGAACGTACGCTGCCTGATGTTCGGTATGAACATGAACAACGTTGCTGTTACTGATGGCGACCGCGTTGAGTTCGAGCAGCGTCTGGGTTATCATGTTGACTACTATCCCGTTTCTTCTCTGATGGACTACTTCAAGAAGGTTACCGACGCTGAGGCTGACGCACTTGTTGAGGAGTACAAGAAGGAGTACACCATCAAGATTGACGAGAGTGGCGAGAAGGTTTACTGGGAGAAGGTCAAGAATGCAGCCAAGGCTGAAATCGCTCTTCGCCGCGTGCTGAAGGACGAGGGTGCTACAGCATTCACCACCAACTTCGACGACCTCGGCGATGCCGACATCAACGATCCCAACTTTGTTGGTTTCGACCAGATTCCCGGTCTTGCATCTCAGCGTCTGATGGCAGAAGGATACGGTTTCGGTGCAGAGGGCGACTGGAAGACAGCCTGCCTCTATCGCAGCCTCTGGGTTATCCAGCAGGGTCTGCCCACCGGTTGCTCATTCCTTGAGGACTACACCCTCAACTTCGCCGGCGACCGTTCTTCTTGCCTCCAGAGCCACATGCTCGAGGTTTGTCCTCTTATCGCTGTCGACAAGCCAACTCTCGAGGTTCATTTCCTCGGTATCGGTATCCGCAAGCAGCAGACAGCCCGTCTCGTGTTCACCTCTAAGGTAGGTCGCGGCATCAAGGCTACTGTTGTCGACCTGGGCAACCGCTTCCGTCTGATATCTCAGGAGGTTGAGTGCATCGAGCCCAAGCCCATGCCCAACCTTCCCGTTGCTTCCGCCCTCTGGGTTCCCCAGCCCACATTCGAGATTGGTGCAGGTGCATGGATTCTGGCCGGTGGCACACACCACAGCGCATTCTCCTACGACATCACAGAGGAGTATTGGGAAGACTTCGCCGAGATGACTGGCATTGAGTATGTCAAGATCAACAAGGACACCAAGACCAGCGAGTTCAAGCAGCAGTTGCAGAACAACGAGATGTACTACATGCTCAGCAAAGCCTTGAGATAATTATGACAGCGAAAGAAACTATCCTTGCAGGTAAAGCCATTCTCGGTATCGAGTTTGGCTCTACCCGCATTAAGGCTGTCCTCGTGGACGAGGAAAACAAGCCTATCGCACAGGGTTCTCACACATGGGAGAATCAGTTGGTGGACGGTCTCTGGACCTACAGCACCGAAGCTATCTGGTTCGGTCTTCAGGACTGCTATGCCGATCTCCGTAAGAATGTCCTCGAGCAGTACGACACCGAGATAGAGATTCTCGCCGGCATCGGCATCTCTGCTATGATGCACGGCTATATGGCATTCGGTTCCAACAATCAGATTCTCGTGCCCTTCCGCACCTGGCGCAACACCAACACCGGTGAGGCTGCAGCAGAGCTCTCCAAGCTCTTCAACTACAACATCCCCCTGCGTTGGAGCATCAGCCATCTGTATCAGTGCATCCTTGACAATGAGGAGCATGTGAAGAAAATCAAGTTCCAGACCACTCTGGCAGGCTACATCCATTGGCAGCTCACGGGTGAGAAGGTGCTTGGTGTGGGTGATGCCAGCGGTATGATTCCCGTCGACCCCAAGACGAAGGACTACGACGAGACTATGGTGGAGAAGTTCAACAAACTCATCTCCACGAAGAATTTCGGTTGGACTCTTCGCGAGATCTTCCCCAAGGTGCTTTCTGCCGGTGAGAATGCAGGCTACCTCACTCCCGAGGGTGCCGGCAAGCTCGACATCTCCGGTCATCTGAAGCCCGGTGTGCCCTTGTGTCCTCCCGAAGGTGACGCAGGCACGGGTATGGCTGCCACCAATGCTGTCAAGCAGCGCACGGGTAATGTCTCTGCAGGCACCTCTTCCTTCTCTATGATTGTTCTTGAGAAGGAGCTCTCCAAGCCCTATGAGATGCTCGACATGGTGACCACACCCGACGGCAGTCTCGTGGCTATGGTGCATTGCAACAACTGTACCTCCGACATCAATGCCTGGGTGCGCATCCTCAAGGAATATGCAGAGCTTCTCGGCGTCAACCAGACTCCCAACGAGCTCTATGTCCGTCTCTTCGAACTTGCAGCAAAGGGCGACCCCGACTGCGGCGGTCTTATTTCCTACAACTACATCTCCGGTGAACCTGTCACAGGTTGCATGGACGGACGTCCTCTGGTGATACGCTCTGCCAACGACAAGTTCACTCTCGCCAATTTCATGCGTGCTCACCTCTACGGTGCCATTGCTGTGCTGAAGTTCGGCAACGACATTCTCTTCAAGGAAGAAGGTGTCAAGGTGGACCGCATCACAGGTCACGGCGGCTACTTCACCACTCCTATCGTGGGTCAGAAGATGCTGGCAGCAGCTCTCAACTCCCCCATCTCCTGCATGGAGACAGCCGGAGAAGGCGGTGCCTGGGGTATTGCCCTGTTGGCTTCCTATATGGTGAACAATCCCAAGAAGCTCAATCTTGCCGACTGGCTCGACGAGGTTGTCTTCGCCGGCAACACAGGTGTTTCCGTAGATCCGGATCCTGCTGATGTTGAGGGTTTCAACCGCTATATCGAGAACTACAAGGCCTGCATCCCCGCAGAGCAGAAGGCTGTTGAGTGCAAGAAGTAACTAACACAAAATCAATCTAAAACAACATTTTATAAAATGAACGACATTAAGGTTCTCAATCACGCAGCAGATAATATCCGTATCCTTGCTGCCTCTGCTGTAGAGAAGGCCAAGAGCGGTCACCCGGGCGGTGCTATGGGTGGTGCCGACTTCATCAACGTCCTCTACAGCGAATATCTGAAGTACGATCCCCAGAATCCCCGTTGGGTGGGCCGCGACCGTTTCTTCCTGGATCCCGGTCACATGGCTCCCATGCTCTATTCCCAGCTCTGCCTCATCGGCAAATACAGCCTCGAGGAGCTGCAGCAGTTGCGCCAATGGGGTTCTCCCACCACAGGTCATCCCGAATTTGAAATCGAGCGCGGTGTAGAAAACACCTCCGGTCCTCTCGGTCAGGGTCACGTGTTTGCTGTCGGTGCTGCCATTGCTGCCAAGTTCCTGGCTGCTCACACCGGCAACCCCACCTTCTCCAAGGAGACCATCTACGCTTACATCTCCGATGGCGGCGTTCAGGAGGAAATCTCTCAGGGTGCTGCACGTATCGCCGGTGTGCTCGGTCTTGACAATCTCATCATGTTCTACGACTCCAACGATATCCAGCTCTCTACTGAGACTAAGGACGTTATGAACGAGGACACCGCTGCCAAGTATCGTGCTCTCGGTTGGGAGGTTATCGAGATTGTCGGTAACGACGCTGCACAGATTCGTGCTGCTCTCGACAAGGCTCAGACCGTTAAGGGCAAGCCCTGTCTCATCATTGGTAAGTGTATCATGGGTAAGGGTGCCCTCAAGGACGACGGTTCTTCCTACGAGGCCAACTGCAAGACCCACGGTGCTCCTCTCGGTGGCGACGCTTACAAAAACACCATTAAGAACCTCGGCGGCGACCCCGAGAATCCATTCCAGATTTTCGACGACGTGAAGGCTCTCTACGCTGCCCGTGCTGAGGAACTGAAGGGCATCTGCGCTGCCCGATACGAGGAGGAGAAGGCTTGGGCCGCTCAGAATCCCGACAAGGCTAAGCAGCAGGATGAGTGGTTTGCCGGCAAGGCTCCCAAGATCGACTGGTCTAAGTGTGTGCAGAAGGACAACGACGCTACGCGTAATGCCTCTGCCGCTTGTCTGAACGTGTTGGCTCAGCAGGTGCCCAACATGATTTGCGCCAGCGCCGACCTCTCCAACTCCGACAAGACCGACGGTTTCCTGAAGGCCACCAAGGCATTCACCAAGGGTGACTTCTCTGGTGCATTCTTCCAGGCCGGTGTTGCAGAGCTCACTATGGCTTGCTGCTGTATCGGTATGTGCCTCCACGGAGGTGTCATCCCCGCTTGCGGCACGTTCTTCGTATTCTCCGACTACATGAAGCCCGCCGTACGTATGGCTGCTCTCATGAAGCTCCCCGTGAAGTTCGTATGGACCCACGACGCATTCCGTGTCGGCGAGGACGGTCCCACTCACGAACCCGTTGAGCAGGAGGCACAGATCCGTCTCATGGAGAAGCTCAAGACCCACGACGGCAAGAACTCCTGCCTCGTGCTGCGTCCCGCTGATGCCAAGGAGACCACTGTTGCATGGGCTATGGCTATGGACAACACCGACAGTCCCACAGCTCTCATCCTCTCTCGTCAGAATATCACCAACCTGCCCGCAGGCAACGACTACGAGGGCGCTCGCAAGGGTGGCTACATCGTAGCCGGCAGTGATGAGAATCCCGACGTTGTGATGGTGGCTACGGGTTCCGAGGTCAGCACACTCGTTGCCGGTGCCGAACTGCTGCGTAAAGATGGCGTCAAGGTGCGCATCGTGAGCGTTCCCTCCGAGGGTCTCTTCCGCACTCAGAGCAAGGAGTACCAGCAGAGCGTAGTTCCCGCAGGTGCCAAGGTATTCGGCATGACAGCCGGTCTGCCCGTCAATCTGCAGGGCTTCCTCATCGGTGCCGCTCCCGAGAGCAAGGTATGGGGTCTGGAGACCTTCGGCTTCTCCGCTCCCTACAAGGTGCTTGACGAGAAGCTCGGCTACACCGCTGAGAACGTCTACAACCAAGTTAAAGCAATGCTCTGATGATTGCCATTGGTTTAGCATCCGATCATGCAGCTTTTCCTCTCAAGCAGTTCGTCAAGAGCTACTTGGAGGAAAAGGGCATCGCCTATAAGGACTACGGCACCTTCACTCAGGACAGCTGCAACTATGCCACCTACGGCCACGCTCTGGCTGAGGGTATAGAGGCTGGCGAAGTGGAGCGCGGCATTGCCATGTGCGGTTCGGGTGAGGGTATCTCTATGACGCTCAACAAGCACCAGAGCATTCGTGCCGGTCTTGTGTGGCAGCCTGAGATAGCACATCTCATCCGCGAGCACAACAATGCCAACGTCATTGTCTTCCCCGGACGCTTCATTGACGAAGCCACCTGTCGTGCCTGCCTCGACGAATTCTTCAATACAGAGTTCGCCGGCGGTCGCCATCAGGAGCGCATCAACGACATCCCCGTGAAGAAGTGATATTTATTCCTATAGCAGAAAAGAGAGAGAGGATTGCGATTGCAACCCTCTCTTTTTGTTTCTCTCCCACTTTAACCTTTAACCCTTAACCGTTAACCGTTATATCAGAATCTCGCGCTCAGTGTGCATATCACGCTGTGGCGGCGTGTATTCATATTGATGCTGTTGGGATATGATTCCAGGTTGCCGAAGAAGTTGGCGTTCTGCACGCGGCACTTGTATGCCAGATCCACGCCAAACCATTTGATGCGCGTGCCCACACCCAGCGTCACCAGATGTGTGGGCGACACAGTGATCCACGATGTGCCGATATTGTTCACCCTGCTCTCGCTGGCCACAGCCGGATCCCAGCGCTCGCTCTTATAGATGTCGCAGATGTAGTTGTAGCCTGCGCGCAGCGCCAGACGGCTGACGGGCTTGTATTCCAGACCGAACTTCAGTCTGTGCTGTCCGCTGAGCGAGTGGCGCGTGTTGGTGTTCATCTGTTCGTCGTCTATCACGTTGAAGATGGAGCGGCGCTCGTCTTCGGGCATGTAGCCCATACCTTCGTATTTGTATATTGCGTATTCATAGTCCACACCCCACGCCAGCTTGTTCTTCACTGTGCTGCCCACAGCCAGGCGGAAGCGCCAGGGAGAGCGTATGCTGAAGTCCCGGTTATAATAGTTGCCTCGTGTCGAATAGAATTCTCCGGGCTGAGGTATGAAGGTGTCGCTCTCTCCGTCATATTTTGAGCGCAGCAGGTAGTCGTAGTGCGATGTCAGCAGAAACCATGTCGGGCTCTCAACGGCCACACCTATTCTCAGGGGGCTGTCTTCCACGGGACGTATTATGGCACCGAGCTTGAAGTTGAATCCGGACCCCTTTATTCTGTGATATTCCTTTATATCATAGTCGTAGGGAGCATCGTCCGTACCGATGCGCTCTGTGTAACTGCTTTCGCGCCTGTAGTTCATCTGTTCCACTCCGATTGTCAGACCCACGTAGTATCTGTCGCGCACGTTCATCGAGAGGTTGAAGTCGTAGGCATGCATTGCTCCGTCTGTCATGCGATACATGCCCTGCCCTGATGTGGCGGGCAGTTTCGTCGAGCGCGACCACGTTCTCGTTCCGTCAGGAGCATCTGTGTAGTCCAGCAGTCCGCACTCGTAATAGTCTCTGTAGATGTATCCGTTGTGTATGCTGAATATCTCGTCGCCGTAGTGGTTCAGTATGTCGGCATACTGGTTGAGCTGCGACCCGGGCGTCATGATTTCTCCTGCGTTGAGGTTGTTGAAGTTTATCTTCTTATGGTAGTTGAATCCGATGTTGAAGTTCTTGATATAGCGTCCGTCCACTCTGAATGCTCCCACTATGGCCGCCTGGTCGAATGTGGCGTGTGTGCGGCTGTAGAGGTCTGTGGCGCTCTCGTCCGCTCCCCACACGGCACCTGCTGTCAGCGACACTTCGCTTTTTCTCAGCAATGCTATTGCTGCGGGATTGTCTCCCATTGCCGACACTTCGGCTCCCAGTGCTGTAAATGCTCCACCCATTCCCACGTAGCGTGCCGTACCCTGCAGGTCGTGGTCCTGTGTCGCCTCTGCGTTGACGTATGTGTTCTGCGCTGTTGCGTAGCCTGCAGCTCCCATCGCCACTGCCATTGCTATTATATATTTCCTTACCATCATGGTTTGTATGTTATATTCAGGTTATCGGTTATCGTCAAGAGTCAATTCTCAACATCTCAATTCTCAACTATCTCCCTCTTCCCATTCTGGCTCCTCCGCCGCCCATCGAGCGACCTCCTCCGCCCATCGAGCGTCCGCCGCCTCCGTAGCCGCCTCCGTAGCCGCCGCTTCTGCCGCCCATCGAGCCGCTTGGCACGGAACGTGTGGTGCTGGGAGGTGTGTAGCTTCTGCCGTTGCTGGGTGTGTTGCCGGGTGTATTGTTGCGGTTGTTGCCGGGTGTGTAGTTGCGGTTGTTACGGTTGCCGGGCAGGTTTATGCTGCGTCCGTTGCTGCCGGAGGACCGGCCGTCCCTGTTGTACGTACGCCCTCCGCTGTTTAACGACCTGCCTCCGCTGTTTCTCGACGGTATGCGTCCGATCACACCTCCCGGCACGTATCTGCTGTTCCCGTGTCCGACGTAGCGTCCTGTGATGTGCGGGCGTCCCCCACCCCTTGCGTAGCCGCCCGGGTAGTATCCGTGGTGACGGGGATAGTATCCGCCTCCGTGGTAGTAGGGTCTGTGGTGCCATGTGCTGTAGCCCCATCCGTAGTAGTAGGGTCTGTAGCTCCATCCGTAGTATCCTCTCCACGAGTAAACCCACGGCGACACGTACCAGGGGTCGTACCATGATGAGTAGTACCACGGGTCGTAGCACCAGAACGGGTCATAGATATTTGTGAAGCGCACGCGGTAGATGGGTGCGTCATACGTACCGTCGGTATATCCCTGCGAGTATGCGTCTCCGTATCCCTGTGCGTATCCGGCTGAATACACTGTGGCGAGTGTGTCCACAGTCTGTCCGCTGCCTTCTGTTGTGCTTGTCTTGCGATAGCGTCCGCGACGGTTGTATTCATCCACGTCGCGTGTGTATGCAGCATCTGTTTCTTCCGACACGTAGTACGGGTCCTCCACGGGTCTTGCCTCTGTGATCACCTGCACGGTCTGCACCTTCTTTTTTGAGGGCACGAAGTAGAGGTCATCATCATCCTGAGCCATTGTCACGAATGGCATCATCATGCTCAAAAAGAGAAAGAAATACTTCGTTTTCATATGCCACATTGTTTAATTATGCCACAAAGATACAGTCTTTTTAAGAATCGGCAAAGGGATTTTACCATTTTTAAGGAGGAAAATCCCCTTTTTTAACGAAAACAAAAACCGTGAAAACCCTTATTTAACCATTTCTGCCCCTGATTTTATTGATTTTCTTTTCACTGCGGTAAGACTCCGAGCTGCATCAGCAGTGAGAACATGTCGGGCAGACCGTGTTCGCGTACGATTTTGCCGTCTTTTATCTCGTAGATATTCATGGCGGTGACGCAAATACTCTTACCCGTTGCCGGTATATTCATCAGTGGTTGTGTCTGTGTGCCGGTCATTGTGTAGCGCACGAGTATTTTGTTTCCTTCGGATATTGTCTCCTCTATCCTCCACTTGATGTCGGGCATTGCTCCTCTCATCATGGCAAGCACGCCCATATAGCCTTCGAATCCCCTCATGGGCTCGGGTGATGTGGGTGCGTAGAAGATTACGTCATCGCTGATGATAGGTTGTCCGATGGCGGCATCTCCGCTGTTGATAAACTCAAGAAACTGCTCAATCAATTTTCTGTTAGTATCCATAGTTAATCGTTGTATTTAGTATTTCCAAGGACAAAGATAAGGAAAATTTTTGTATGCACAAAATATTCGTGCCACATTTGTCATTTAGGCGTAGCCGCAGCCCGTATTTCCGTAAATCCGCAGTTCCGTAGATTCGTTTTCCCTGGTTAGGCCGCAAAACACTTTCGTTCATCATTTTTTTCTCTCTGTAAGCAATAATAAGAATAAAAATGCAAAATTTGTTGCTTATAAACAATAAATTTGCTATCTTTGCGCCCAGAAACATTTATGTTATGGAAGTGATAACAAGAAAGTATTATGCTGATATTGTAGATTCTTGGATAGGAAAGGGCAATATCATAGCCATTGTAGGAGCCCGTCGTGTTGGCAAAAGTTATGTGGTGAAGGATTTTATCCAGCGTCGCAAGGATACACAGGATGCCAACATTATCTACATAGACAAGGAAAAGAAGGCCTTCAAGGACATCAAGACAAAGGATGACCTCGATACTTGGATTGAGGAGCATTTTATTAAGGGCAAGCATAACTATATCCTCATTGATGAGGTCCAAGAGATTGAGCATTTTGAGGAAAGCCTCTGCAACTGGTATACGGAGGATAACACCGACGTGATTATCACCGGTAGCAACTCCAAGATGCTGTCGGGCGAACTTGCCACTCTGATTTCCGGTCGACATGTGGAGGTGCGCATCCATCCGCTCACCTATTCAGAGTTTCTGGAGTTCCACAACCTTGCTGACAACGATGAGAGCCTGATGACCTACCTCAACTACGGCGGACTTCCGGGCCTCAGGAAAGTGGGATTGGACAGCGACGAGCAAGTGTGGGCCTACCTTACCAGCGTATTCAACACCATTATGCTCAAGGACATCATCGAGCGGCACGACATCCGCAACATCCCGTTCCTGAATAATCTCATCGCCTTCTATGCCGACACCACTGGCAAACTCACCTCAGCAAATAGCATCTCGAAATACATGAAATCCCAGCAAGAGGATGTCTCTTCCAATCTCATACTCCTATATCGCGGGTTCTATGCCGAAGCATATCTGTTGGACGTGGTACCGCGTTACGACATCCACGGGAAGAAGATTTTTCAGTCGAACGAGAAAATCTACTGGGACGATTTGGGACTCCGCAATCTCAAAGCCGAAGGGAGTATGGATTCCTACATAGAGAAAGTCATCGAGAACGCCGTATATAAGCATCTGTGCTATCTGGGATATGACGTGAAGGTAGGGGTGCTGAATGCCGGCGAGGTGGACTTTGTCTGCACCAAGCCTGGTAAGACCGTTTACGTACAGGCGAGCTATATCGTCTCTGAACAGTCCACCCGCGACCGCGAATTCGGACCGCTGGAGAAGATTCGTGACAACCATCCCAAGTACGTCATCAGCGCGACCCCTCTTCTGACCCAGCGCAATGAAAACGGAATTATACACCTCTCACTTAGGAAGTTCCTGAAAGAAGGATTCTGATGTATACTTTAAATCTTAATCCCTTAAACTACTAAGCTATTAAACTCTTAAACTGTCTCTAAACTTTAAACTCTAAACTTTAAAGAGAACCCCTCTTACTTCTTACATCTTACTTCCTCCCTCAGCCCTCTTACATCTTACTTCCTCCTAGCCAGTTCCTTGCCAACTATCACTCTGCTCCTACCCACGTCCTACCCACGCTCATAGAGCATGGATGGGTATGGCTAGGACGAAGGAAGGACGTGGGTAAGACGTGGGTATAGGCTTTCAGAAGGCAGGCAGGTATCAGGCACGTATCAGAGTGCAATCAGAAATCCCTGATAGAAGCCTAATATCAGGGTGAAAGAAATTTTACAGAAGCAAGGCCGAAGTTGCGGTACTGGACATAGCCATCGCTTCGCTCGGCCCCATTTGTTAAGCAAAAGGACGCGACACGTATATTTTAGAACCAATGCGAGGGAGTTGGTGGAGAAATTGGTCACGGTTCTATTATTCTCTTTAACCATCTTGTAACAGGTTTAACGAAATAGTTATCTAACAGTGCACTTGCCAGAATGGTAAGCGCAAGTGTTATTCCAATATACACGAAAATATTGTCGTATTTAATAATATCAAATAGCATTGTTACATATCTTAATACAAGGATATGAACAAGATAGAATGTAAAACTTATTTCTCCCAAGAATTGAAGTGGTCTGTTGTTCCACAAAATGCCCCCCCCGTTTGAACTTGAAAAAGAGGAAATTAGTATTAGCAGTGCAATCGGCACCCAAAACACGGGTGCAATTAACATAACATTTTCCGGTAGCAAACAACTTTCAATGAATAAACCAAAAACGAGCAATAACGACAGTATCTGACATATAGAAGCATTGTAAAAGATCGATAAATTCTTTTTCTTCAACTCAAAATATCCTAAACCCAAGAAAATGCCAAACACGAAATCTGTTAATCTTACCAATGGACTGATATACAAAACCGCATGCCTATACTCAGATGGGATCATAAAGGCCATACAAGTATAAAAAATAACTAGACATAATATAATTATTATCTTTGGTTTAGCCCCTCCCCGTCCAATCTGTTTTATTAACAGCGGGAACATCAACGAAAAGAATAATGTGTCAGCCAAATACCAACTTGCCGAGTTAAATGAGAAGTATACGCTGCCAATAGGTACCCATGATTGCAATAGCAAAGCGTTAATAAAAAAGACTGAAATGTATTTCCAGTGATAAATCTGCAGTGCCCAAGGAATTATTAATAATAAGCACAACCAATGTAAAGGGTAGAACTTAATACAACGGAGCTTAAAATATTGTTTAAAGTTAAAATCTGGCTTAAATACTTTCTCTTTATATCCTAGCGTCATACAGAAACCTCCTAATACAAAGAAGAAAGCAACAGACAGGTCTCCACCACCGAGGAATAGGTCTCTACAATGGTGAAAGAAAATGAAGAGAATGAAAACACCTCGCAGTGCGGTTAGGTTTTTTATCATCTTGATGTTTATTTCAAATAGATTTCCACTACTGACCTCTTTGTCGTCGATGCCGAGATGCCTTTTCCAATTCACCCTCCTTAAACACATTGTTAACGTGTGGACTGACATTCTGCTTCGTTGTTTGAAACAGCTCTATCATCTGAGCCTGTGTCAGCCACACGGTGTCATTCTCCAAGCGAACATCTATCTGTGTCTGCCCGTCTTCTGTCTGATATATTACAATCTTATTGTCTTCCATAGCGATGTCTCTTTTCCGCTACAAAGGTACAGAATTTTGTTGAATTAATAAAGGTTATAGGTTAGTGGTTATAGGTTATTGAGTTATTTGTTGTCTTTAGTCTGTTGTCTTTAGTCTTTTGTCTTTAGTCTTTTGTCTTCGTCTTTTGTCCTCATACCTCAGCCCTCTTCCCTCTTACTTCTTACATCTTACTTCCTCCTAGCCAGTTCCTTGCCAACTATCACTCTGCTCCTACCCACGTCCTACCCACGCTCATAGAGCATGGATGGGTATGGCTAGGACGAAGGAAGGACGTGGGTATAGGCTTTCAGAAGGCAGGCAGGTATCAGGCACGTATCAGAGTGCAATAAGGAATTCCTTATAGAAGCCTAAAATCAGGGTGAAAGAAATTTGACAGAAGCAAGGACGAAGTTAAGCTCCCGAAAAATTTTCTCGACAAATGTCTACCCATTGAAGCTCATCACTTTGACAACTTTGACTCGTATTATTTATACATCTTGTCGCTTTTATGCCCCCAACAAATTCCCCTATTTCTTACCTTTGCTTACGAACTTGCAGAACTCCTCCAAACTGCGCTGGATGACGCCACCCACTTGCAATTGCTCTTTATAGAGAGCCACCATCGTTGGCGACATACTACGGTTCAAGGCATAGCGTACCACCTCCATATCAGCATCCTTACAGAGAATGATGCCGATGCTTGGGTTCTCGTTCGAGCGACGTTCCTCCTGGTCAAGTGCTTCCAGATAAAACTCCAATTGTCCCAAATCTTTGGGCTGAAATTCATCAGTCTTCAACTCGATAGCCACCATACATTGCAACAATCTGTGATAGAACAACAAGTCCACCTTGAACGTCTTGCCACCAACAGCAATACGGTGCTCGTCATCTATAAACAGGAAGTCCTTGCCCATCTCCAAGATAAAATCTTTCATGTGGGCGATGATCTCCTTCCTCAGTTTCGACTCCTTGTATTTCACCGGTAACCCAAACATCTCCAGATAGACAGTATCCTTGAACAATACGCCACTTTGCGGATATTCGCGTTTCATCATTTCTGACTGCACATCCTTGCTGCCAAGTATCGAAGACATCGCATCTGTTTTCAAGGCACGCTGTAGCTCTTTATATTCCAACTGCTCGCGGCCCGCATATAGTATATAGAAAAGGCGTTGTTCGTCCGACTTGCATCGGCTCATAATCAACTGATGGTTGCTCCATCCAGTAGCAAATAGCACGTTTGGAATTTGTGTCAATTCGATTGGCACAATTACATCGTTTCCTATTTGTGCCAATTCGATTGGCACAATTGCCTTCTTCTCATCAAGCAATTCTCGCTGATTAGATGTTGACAGGTAGTGTTGCATACCATAATGATGAACAATCTCGTTGAACCCCTGCGATGAATAGGTTTCGTAGAACTGTACCATTTTATATATTGTACGATAACTCCACCCTTTAGCCTTAGGACTCTTGGTACGGATGTAATCCGCAAGCATACGTACCACGCCGTCTCCCCATGCTGTTTTTTTCAGACGGTCGGACACATATGCCCCTACCTCCCAAAGCATATTGAGCGATTCATTATGTACAGCATACATTGCTCGTTTCTTGTGGGCAGAGATAATTCCACATATCGTTTCAAACTCATCCTTGTATGCAAAAGGATTATTACCTGTCTCAACAACTGTTGGCAGATTGCCTTTATCTATCTTTTTCTTTGCCATATATTCTTATAACTATTTCGATTTCTGTTCTATTGCTTTACCCATCACAGGTAACTCATCACTCATGATGGAATGTCGAAGTTCCTCTTTATCACACCTAAAAAGACAATCATAGGGATCGTTGAACTTATTCGAAGTGGAGGCATACAATATATCTTTATCAAATGCGTCAAAAGCGAGTTCTGAACAATTCCGATAGCGAAAAAGCATTTCAGGAATATAAGGCTGAACAAAATCATTTAATTCTCTAATGACTTTTACACCTTCTTCCTGCGAAAGGCTACTCGGTATTGATACCGCATACATCAACCTTGCAAACTCTTTCTTGAAGTCCTTTTTTGAATATGTATTCTTGTCTCTATTCACTGTCGCTACTTTCCTTTCAAAATCTACTAAAACAAAACTCCCATCATCTTATCTTCCACATCAGAAAGAATCTCCTTAATAGATTTATATCTCTTGTGCAATAGGACTAGTCGGGCCAAAGTGCAATATACGTTTCCGCTATATTTTCTTATCTGCTCATTCGTAATACACAATTCCTTACCATGATGAATATACTGGCTCCTAACATCATACATCTCGCTTATAGTCTTCTTCAAATCCTTGCGTTGTTCCAAGTCATTGCTAATCAATATGGGAACATGTTTTTTCAACGATTCTTTTATTCCCACTTCATTGTCTGAAAGAATCATTGCATCAAGTATAGAGCAAAAAGCGACCACCCTCTCATATTTATTCTGAGTAGACAGGGCTTTATTGTATTTTGATATGTTTCTTTTGATAATATCATCTAATTCAGTATGAATTTCTGAACTATAATAGCTCTGCATAAACATGGCAAACAAGTTCATCATACTACGCTTAAGGATTGTGACAAAAGAACTGTCTATTACATACTTTTGTCCTTGTATAGTCTGTTCTACATTAAGCTTCTCTTCACCCATCTTATGAGTCAAGGCAACAGTACCTGGCATTCCCATAATATTCCTGTCAATATCCATAGTAGCCAGTAATGGCATATACTCAAATCTCAGCCAACTATTAATCTTAATAATATCAACAGCCATCTGAGCTTTTTCGTATGCCAGTTCTTTCACTTGGTTTATCTCACCACTCAACGTAACTGAAGCATATACATCGCCCTTTGCGTTATCACCAACAAAAGCCTTTTCCATTTTGCTCCAATATTGCTCCAATTCCTCACATGTGCCTATCCTGACACCAGCAACCGTCAGACTTCCATTTCCTGCTATTTCCGTATATGGCATTCTGAAATAACAAGTATAAGTATCCGTTTGCTCCTTAAAGCGTTGATCTATATAATCGCCAAGAGATGCATCTATTTCGTTCATTCTTGAGCGGATAATCCAGTCATATACCTCCTTTTGGACGTTGGCATGAGTTGTCGTGTTTTTCACTGACTTATAAATATCCGCAATACACCTATTTATGATTGAGCAATTATCGCTAGAAAGAATGTATCGCTTTCCATTCTTTAGGTATTCAACAGAAATATAGTTGCCCCTCTCATCACTTTGCGTGCTTATTAAATCCACAATACTTTCCCTTGAAATCGCGATGTCGCCATCCTTCTCATAAACAATATCGTCTGGCTCTTCACAATCATATACTGTGAGTAGCTCCACGTATTGCTGTGATACGGAATTATAATACTCTATCTTTTTCTTGTCAATCATTTGCTTGCAACTAATTGATGTCTTTAGTCGTACCCCATATGCATTTCGCTATAATTCTGAAGGCTTATGCTCTCTTCCTCCCTATCATAACACGAGAATCGCTGGTCTGTTGCCAGTTTTATCTTTTCACATGCCACAACAGGGTCAACACGGCGCATTTCCATATTGTACAAGAAGATGCCAAAGCAGATATGCATATCAGCCGAGGTCAAGCTTTGCCTTGGCCCAAGCACATAGCAAATCTGCTGACAGGTCAGGAATATATCGTATGCCACTTCCATTAATCCACCCCTGCAACATGACAACATCAGAATACTATCTTCGTTCATGCACTTGCTTTGACATAGTAGCATGGCCAGCTTCTGCCAAGTCATGTTGACATTCTCGTCTTCGCTTGCAAAACCTTCTGCATTACCATGAGCACTCAGATAGACATAATCGAAAAGTCCATGAGAATAGAGAATGCTTTCTAAGTCCTCATTATTCTTAACGCACTTGCAGACAGACTCAATACCGTATAATTGTGCCTGTTCGCATATTCCGTTGCATTCATGTGGCTCATCGGAACTTCCGCATGCTTTCAAGATAAGGATTCGCTTCTTCATATCCATATAGTGCTTATACTAAAATGCATTCAGTTTGTCATCGATTTCTGTCGGTTCAATTTCCAAAACTTTTGCATATCGAATTTTTAGACTTTCCAACTCTTTCGCGTTCAAAACACTTCTGTCATACATAAACATAAGTAATGGACGAACTAAAGTCTTGTTCTTCATTATCATTGTACGACTTTCAGCATCCCACAGGACTTTTACCCATGGTGCCTTGGAGATACACATTTCCAATTGGGAGTATGCAGACATACTATCTGAAAGCGTCACTTTGGACCTGAAACAAGTCTCTAATATTGCTGTTACAAGTTGAGGAAGTGCAACCGGCCTAAAATATAGTAATCCACCATTCTCGCGATTTCTATACTTTGCAGCAGCATCTTTTTCTGTCGATGCTACATACTCTTTCATTCCCTCAAACGAGTTAATAAAGAGTTCCCAAAATTCCGTTAAATACTTCTCGAAATCATCAATATCTTCTTGCTTGGGTCTGAACTTCA
>JAEEZX010000040.1 GCA_016292045.1 Bacteroidaceae bacterium
GTAGAGAAAGGTGGCCACACATTGCCCATAGAGGTGAAATCGGGCAAGGATTATCAGCGCCACAATGCTTTGACGGGTGTGATGAGCAATGCCGACTACGCAATCCCCCAAGCCATTGTGTTCTGTAATGACAATGTGAGCGTCAGCGGTAACATTGTATACCTTCCCATATATATGAGTACCTACCTTAGAAAAGAAACTATAGGTGATATCATTTATGATATTGATTTGACAGGTCTGAATAAATAAAGGTGCTTGCGGGCGCCTTATTTTATTTCGGACAATCGGACAAAAGGACGGAAGATGTATGATGTAAGCCCTTCGACAAGCTCAGGAACCAGGAAGAGGGCAGAAACGAAAGAAGCACTTGCGAAATATCGTAAGTGCTTCGTTTTTAGTGGGTGGACCAGCTTGGGCTTGAACCAAGGACCTCCAGATTATGAGTCTGTTGCTCTAACCAACTGAGCTACAAGTCCGACATCCTTCCTCGTTTTCGGGGGCAAAAGTACAAAAAAAAGTTGATATAGACCAAGAATCTCCCGATTTTTTTGTACCTTTGCTCTATGTTTGCTGCAACTATAGGCTTCTTTGACGGTGTTCATCGCGGACATCGCTGCTTAATCGAGCAGTTGAAGACCATCGCCTCGGAGCGTCGGTTGGACACACTTATCGTCACTATGAAGCAGCACCCGCGTGCTGTGATACAGAGCGAATATGTGCCCCATCTGCTCACCACAGCGGAGGAGAAAGTGCGGCTGCTGGAAGAAACCGGCGTCACACGCATCGACATCATTCCCTTCGACAAGGATACCGCTTCCCTCACGGCACTGGAGTTTATGGAAAGGGTGCTGAAACCGAAGGGCGTCAGCATCCTGCTGATGGGCTACGACCATCGCTTCGGGCACGGCGAAGCAGCCTTTGAGGACTATGTGCGTTGGGGAAAGCAGTGCGGCATAGAGGTGGTGCGCGCTCACGAACTGGAAGGGCAGCACGTATCATCCACCGCGATACGCACTCTCCTGTCGCAGGGCAGGGTGGAGGAGGCCGCCGCCCTTCTGGGGCACGCATATCTCTTGAGCGGCAAGGTGGTGGAAGGCTATCATGTGGGGCATCAGCTGGGATTTCCCACGGCGAATATCTTTATCACTCCGGAAAAGGTGATGCCGCGCAGGGGAGTATATGCCGTTAGCACGAATCACGGACCCGGTATGCTCAATATCGGCACGCGCCCCACAGCCGCCAACGGAGACGATGTGTCGGTGGAGGTGCATCTCATCGATTTCTCGGGTAATCTTTACGGACAGCAGCTCTCGCTGGAACTGCTCACCTTCATACGTGAGGAGCGGGCTTTCGACTCGCTGGAGCAGCTGAGGGAACAGTTGCAGCGCGACAGGGAGTTCGTCTTGAACCTGAAGTAAAAAAGGGATGCCTCACGGCGTCCCTTTTTTACAGACAAAATGTGTCTTTCGGTTTTGTTTAAGATTGATTGGTTCAGTATAGAAAAAGTGTATCTTTCTTCTCAGCAGCAGCCGAACTCTGCGGTGTGAGCACCTGCTCCATCTCACCGAATTCGGCATCCGGGTTTTCCACAGCCTCCGCTGTGGGAGCCTTGCTGTTGTCGCCCACTCCCATGCTCATACTGGCCGCCATGCCGATGCACAGCACAATAGCCACAGAGGCGGCAGCGCGATAGAACGGGCGGAAGTTGATCTTCCTGGCGCGCTCCTTGCAGCAAGCCTCGAAAGACATCTCGGGAGCGTGCTCCTGAAGCATCTGCTCCTGAACGGCGAAGAGAGCCTTGTAGCCGGCCAGATGTGCAGGCACACTTTCATTCCGGAAGAAAGCGCGCAGGATCTGCTCCTCCTGCACTGTGGTCTCTGCCTTGAAATAGTTCTCAAGCAGCTCTTCGATGTACTTGTAGTCTTTCATAACCATAATGTATGACGAATGAGTGGGAGAAAAGTTACACCCCAATCAAACTTTTTTTCACTTTTTCTCTTCCGCGATGCAGATAGACCTTCACCTGCGACTCGGAAATCTGCAAAATCTCTGCTATTTCAGTATATGTCTTTCCTTCAATATCACGTAGTTGCATGATGCTGCGCTGCATTTCGGGAAGACTGTCCATCGCCTCTCTGACGATACGCATTTTTTCCTCCATCTCCACTTGCTGGTCGGTGCCCGGAACGGGTGCGGCATCGCGCTCTGCGTCCAATGCCACCGTGTTGCGTCCGGAGCGCTTCAGGCGGTCGAGAGAGAGGTTGCGCACGAGACGCAGTGTCCAGGCCTCGATGCTGTTGATGAGGGAGAAGTTGTCGCGTTCGCGCCACAGCCGTTCCATAGTGTCCTGCACCACATCCTCTGCCTCCTCCTGTGAGAGGGTGATGCGGTGGGCCAGTCGGAACATCTTGTCGCGCAGCGGCCAGATGTGTTCTTTAAAGATGTATGACTGATCCCTGTTCATGCTCAAGGTCACTCCAGTGGGTGATGACCACTTCGCTTACTCCGCCCTTGAGGCTTGCGAAGGCATTCTCCAGTTTGGGCAGCATGCCGCCGCTCACGACGCCCTCGCTCTTCAGCGCAGCGAACGATGCTTCGGAGATATCGCGGATGACGCTGCTGTCGTCGTCAGCATCGCGCAGGACGCCGGGTTTCTCGAAGCAGTAGGTCAGTGTCACCTTGAAATAGGGTACCAGTGCCTTTGCTGTCTCCGCAGCGATGGTGTCGGCATTGGTGTTGAGCATGTGTCCCATTCCATCGTGGGTCAGAGGGGCAACGACGGGTACCACGAGCGGAGTGCGCCGGATGAGCGCAGCCAGAGCCTCGCCGTCCACACCGTCCACATCACCTACCCATCCGTAGTCCACCATCTCCTCATGGGCGTCCTCGAAACGCACCTTCTTGAGCGGGCGCTTGTGTGCCCGGATGATATTCATGTCGGCACCGGTGAGACCGATGGCATTCACGCCGAGTGCCTGCAGGCGTGCCACCAGCGTCTTGTTGACAAGTCCGCCGTAGACCATCTGCACTACACGCAGCATATCCTCGTCCGTGACGCGACGACCCTCCACCATGTGTGTCTCGATGCCCAGTTGGGCGGCCATCTTGGTGGCAGAGCGTCCGCCGCCGTGCACCAGCACCTTGGGACCCTCGATGGCAGCAAACTTCTGCAGGAGCGCCGTGAGCATCTGCTCGTCTTCCACGACGGCACCGCCCACTTTCACGATATTCACTTTATTCAAGATAGGTGTATCCATATAGTCCGGAACGATAGTTAGAAATAAATTCCTTGCCCTCGGCCTCTGTAATCTTGCCGTCCTTGATGGCTTTCGAAACCCATATTTCGAGGCGTCGCACGAGTTTCTTGGGTTCGTATTGCACATATTCCAGCACGTCGGCCACCGTCTCGCCGTCAATCACCTGGTCGATGGTGTAGCCCTTCCCGTCTTCATCGATGGAAAGATGCACGGCATTGGTGTCGCCGAAGAGGTTGTGCATATTGCCGAGAATCTCCTGATATGCTCCCACGAGGAACACGCCGATGTAGTAGTGCTCCTCCGCTTTCACCTCATGCAGCGGCAGGTATGATGTCTGCTGCACACCGTTGACGTAGGCCGTTATCTTGCCGTCCGAGTCGCACGTGATGTCCTGCAGCTGTGCGGAACGTGTCGGCTGCTCGTCCAGTCGCTCAATAGGCATGATGGGGAACAGCTGGTCGATGCCCCATGAGTCGGGCATGCTCTGGAAGAGCGAGAAGTTGCAGAAGTATTTGTCCGACATCTGCTTGTCGAGCGAACGCAGTTCGTCGGGCACGTGTTTCTGGTGGTGTGCCAGTTCGGCTATTTCGTGCGATATGGCCCAGTAGAGGCTCTCTATCTGTGCGCGGGTCTTGAGGTCGATAATGCCGTGCGAGAAGAGTTCCAGGGCTTCTTCGCGTATATCCTGTGCATCGTGCCAGTCCTCCAACATGCTGCGCGGAGAGAGCTTGTCCCAGATGTCGGTGAGTTCGTGCACAAGTTTGTGGTCGTCCTCTCCGGGTTCGAAGTCCTCCGGCATACGGGGCGCAGAGACGCTTTCCAGCACGTCGAGTATCAGCACCGAGTGGTGGGCAGCGAGTGAGCGTCCGCCTTCGGATATGATATTGGGGTGGGGGATGTCGTTCTTGTTGGAAGCCTCCACAAAAGAGTAGAGACAGTCGTTGACATACTCCTGAATGCTGTAGTTCACGGAGCTCTCCGAATTGCTCGAGCGCGTGCCGTCGTAGTCCACGCCCAAGCCGCCGCCGCAATCCACGAATTCGATGGGATAGCCCATCTGGCGCAGTTGCACGTAGAACTGTGATGCTTCGCGCAGGGCGGACGAGATGCGGCGTATCTTCGTTATCTGGCTTCCGATGTGGAAGTGAATCAGTTTCAGGCAGTCGCGCATCCCCATGTCGTCAAGTTGCTGGAGTGCCAGCAGCAGTTCGGAGGAGTTGAGACCGAACTTGGATGCATCGCCGCCGCTTTCGCTCCATTTTCCTGCACCCGTTGAGGCCAGTTTGATACGTATGCCCATATTGGGCCGTATGCCCAGTTTCTCGGCAGCGCGTGCAATGATAGCCAGTTCGGGCAGTTTCTCCACCACGAGGAACACCCTCTTGCCCATCTTCTGTGCTAGGAGCGCCATCTCGATGAAATTCTGGTCCTTGTGGCCGTTGCAGATGATGAGTGAATCGGAATCCATGTTTGTGGCGAGCACGGCGTGCAGTTCGGGCTTCGAACCGGCTTCAAGTCCCAGATTGTAGCGCTTGCCGTGTGAGATGATTTCCTCCACGACGGGTCGCATCTGGTTCACCTTGATGGGGAAGATGATGAAGTGCTCTCCCCTGTAGTCGTATTCCTTTGTGGCTTTGCGGAAGCACGCATCGGTCTTCTCGATACGGTTGTCCAGGATGTCGGGGAAGCGCAGCAGCACGGGAGCTGCCACATGGCGTGAGGCCAGTTGGTCCACCACTTCCTTGAGGTCTATTTCCACACCGTTCTTCTTGGGGCACACTGTGGCGTGTCCTTTCTCGTTGATGCCGAAATAGTTTACACCCCAACCCTTGATGTTGTAGAGTTCCTCGGAATCTTCAATCCTCCACTTCTTCATTGCTCTGGATGCTTTATTTTAGTTCTAGGGATATCTGTTCAGCTATTTTCTCAACCAGTTGTGCCACTCTCTCTTTGTTGCCCAGATACGGTACCTCGACAATGTGCTTTGCCTTTTCATAGAACGGAGCGCGCGCCTCCAGTGATTCGCGTATGTACACCTCCAGTTCTTCGGGCGTCTTACCTTGTATGAGAGGGCGTATGCTCTTGCCCATGCGCAGGTGCTGGGAGAGTGTTTCCGGTGTGCATTTGAGATATATTGTCTCGCCCACGGAGTTCATGTAGTCGATGTTGTCGAAGTAGCACGGAGTGCCTCCTCCGCACGACAGCACGACATCCTCAAAGGCCGCAGCCTCATGGAGCATCTCACGCTCCATCTCACGGAATCCTGCTTCTCCGCGTTCGCTGAATATCTGATGTATGGGTTTGCGGTAGCGCGTCTCGATATACCAGTCCAAATCGTAGAACGTACGTCCCAGACGCATGGCCAGTGTCCTTCCGACGGTGGTCTTCCCGGCCCCCATGTAGCCTATCAGGATGATGCTATGCATTAACCACTTTTTTGCACTCCTCCAGTGTGAGTTCCTCTGCACGGGCAGCCATAGCTTTTGTCAGCCTGTAGTTCTTTCCCTTGTAGCTGATATACGGGCCGTAGCGTCCGTTCATGATTTCCATTTCGGGCTCCTCGTCAAAGTGTTTGATATGCTTCTTTTCATCGGCCTTTTTCTTGTCTTTGATGAGTTCCAGGGCATCCTCGTATGTCATTGTCATGGGGTCGGAACCCTTCGGCACGGAGACATACTGGTTTCCGTACTGCACATACGGACCGTAGCGTCCGCTGCCCAGGCTCACCGCCTTCCCCTCGTATTCACCCAGGATGCGCGGCAGACGGAACAGTTCGAGAGCCTCTTCCAGTGTGATGGTCTCCATGCTCTGTCCCTTGCCCAGTTGTGCGAAGCGCGGTTTCTTGTCGCTCTCTGCGCTGCCGATCTGTGCCACGGGACCGAAGCGTCCGATCTTCACCATCACGGGTTCGCCGGTGGCGGGGTCGGTGCCGAGCACCTTTTCTCCCACCTTGTGCTCCGTGTGGGTATTCATCGTCTCCTCTACGAGGGGGTTGAAGTCCTTGTAGAAGGCCTTGATGAGTCCGTTCCATTTCTTCTTTCCGGCAGCTACGGCGTCGAAGTCCTTCTCCACCTCGGCGGTGAAGTTGTAGTCCATAATCTGCGGGAAGTTCTCCATGAGGTAGTCGTTCACCACCGTACCGATGTCCGTCGGCATGAGTTTGTTTTTCTCTGCGCCCACGATCATCTTCTTCTCCGCGTGTGCTATCTTCTCGCCCTTGAGGGTGAGGATGACGTAGCGCTGCTCAACGCCTTTCTTGTCGCCGCGCTGCACGTATTCGCGCTGCTGTATAGTGGTGATTGTGGTGGCGTATGTCGAAGGACGTCCGATGCCCAGTTCCTCCAGTTTCTTCACCAGCGAGGCCTCATTGTAGCGCACGGGGCCGGTGGTGAATTTTTCTGTGGCGATAACGTTCACCCTTGTGAGCACCTCGCCTTTCTTGAGAGGCGGCAGAGTGCTTTCGTTCTCGGTCTCTGAGGGGTCGTCAACAGTGGCGCGATACACTCTCATGAAACCGTCGAACTTCACCATTTCTCCCTGAGCCACGAATGTCTCGTCCTCTGCGGTCAGCGTCACGGTAGATTTTTCCACTTCGGCGTCGGCCATCTGCGATGCTATCGTGCGCTTCCAGATGAGGTCGTAGAGACGCTTCTCCTGATTGGTTCCCTCGATGTCGGTGCGGTCCATATATGTAGGACGGATAGCCTCGTGGGCTTCCTGAGCACCCTTCGAAGAGGTCTGGTACTGGCGTGGCTTGCTGTATTTCTCGCCCATCTCCTCCGTGATGTATTTCTTGGAGGCACCAAGGCAGAGGGCACTCAGATTCACGGAGTCGGTACGCATGTATGTGATTAGACCGTTTTCATAGAGGCGCTGTGCTACGCTCATCGTCTGCGACACGGTCATGCCCAGTTTGTGGGCGGCTTCCTGCTGCAGCGTGCTCGTGGTGAACGGGGGAGCAGGAACGCGCTTCATAGGCTTCTTCTGCACGTCGGTCACAGTAAATGTGGCGTGTGTGAGTTTCTTCAGCAGTTCGTATGCCTCTTCCTCGCTTTTGGGGCGTGTCGTGAGTTCTGCCTGCACATCGCTGTTCTCCCGACTTGACAGCGTGGCAGCCACTCTCCAGTATCTCTCGCTCTGGAAGGCTTGCACTTCACGCTCTTTCTCCACCACCAGTCTTACGGCCACGCTCTGCACGCGTCCTGCCGAAAGGGCGGGTTTCACCTTGCGCCAGAGTATGGGGCTCAGTTTGAAACCGACAATACGGTCGAGCACGCGTCGGGCCTGTTGTGCGGCCACCAGACTCATGTCTATGGCACGCGGATGCTGGATGGCTTCCAGTATCGCAGCCTTTGTTATTTCGTGAAATACGATGCGCTTCGTATCCTCGTTCAGTCCCAACACTTCTTTCAAGTGCCACGAGATGGCTTCTCCTTCGCGGTCTTCATCGGATGCCAGCCACACGGTCTGTGCTTCGTGAGCCAGCTTCTTGAGCTCTTCCACCACTCGCTCCTTGTCTTCGGGGATTTCGTATTCGGGCTCAAAACTGTCTTCGTCTATGCTGAACGATTTCTTTTTCAGGTCTCTTATGTGTCCGTAGGAGGACTTCACCACGTAGTCCGAACCGAGAAATTTCTCAATGGTCTTGGCCTTCGCGGGAGACTCCACTATAACGAGGTTCTTCTTCATCGTTTTTTGATTTAGCGGCTGCAAAGGTATGACAAAAAAATGAACTACACCTTATATATTAACGTTTTTTTCAATTTTTTTGCGAACTTTCTTTGGCTCGTTGCATAATTTTTTCTACCTTTGTTTCATAAAACAAAAGGAAACCATTATGTTTGAATCCATTTACAGCTGGTATGGGCAGTTAGACCCCACTTTACGCATTTTCTGGATAATAGCCCTCGTCACTTCTTCGCTGTTTCTCATCCAGATGCTTCTCACGTTTGTCGGGTTGGGAAGTTCGGATGTGGACATAGACACTTCCTTTGATTCCACTCCGGAGGGAGGTCTTGACGGTATGGACGGTGCGATGCAGATTTTCACCGTGCGCAATTTTGTCAACTTCCTACTTGGCATCTCCTGGGGTGGTATCTGTCTGTGGGATATCATCTCCAACAAGCTCGTACTCTACGTGGCTTCTTTCTTCATCGGCGTACTCTTTGTGTCCATTTTTTTGGCCATCTACCGTCTGATGATGCGTCTGCAGAGCAGCGGCAATATACGTATGGAGAATGCTGTCGGTGCGGTGTGCCAGGTGTATCTGCGCATTCCAGAGAGTCGCAAGGGTTCGGGTAAAGTGCAGATTTCCTTTTCCGGTTCGGTGCAGGAGGTGGATGCTCAGACCGATGGCGCGGCACTGCCGTCGGGAACTCGTGTGCGCGTTCTTTCTTTGATTGATTCCCACACACTCCTTGTCGCCCCTCTCTAAACTCTAAACTCTAAACTCTAAACTTTAAACTCTAAACTTTAAACTATAACATGGATCCTTTTTTTCTTATCGTCGTGGTCGTCGTCGTGGGCGTACTGCTCATCATGGCGCTTCTCAATCGCTATCGTCGTTGTCCTTCGGACAAGATTTTGGTTATCTACGGTAGTAAGTCGGCTAATAAAAGTGCTAAGTGTGTGCACGGTGGCGGTGCTTTCGTGTGGCCCGTCATCGAGGATTATGCCTACCTCTCGCTGACGCCCATCGGTATTGATGCCAACCTCACTAATGCCCTCTCGCGCCAGAACATTCGTGTGGACGTGCCTTGCCGTTTCACAGTAGGTATCTCTACGGAGCCTGAGAGCATGCTGGCTGCTGCCGAGCGTCTGCTGGGCTTGCAGTCGAGCCAGATTCAGGAGATGGCGCGCGATATCCTCTTCGGTCAGTTGCGTCTGGTCATCGCCACGATGTCCATCGAGGAACTTAACTCCGACCGCGACAAGTTTCTGGAGGCCATCACGGCAAACGTCGAGGTGGAACTCAAGAAGATAGGTCTGCGTCTCATCAACGTCAACGTCACCGACATCAAGGACGAGAGCGGCTATATCGAGGCTCTCGGTCAGGAGGCTGCTGCCAAGGCCATCAACGAGGCCAAGGTGCGCGTTGCAGAGCAGGAGCGAAACGGTGAGATTGGTAAGGCAGAGGCTGTGCGTGAGACGCGTATCCGTACCGCTGAGGCCAATGCCGAAGCAGTGAAGGGTGAGAACGAGGCCAAGATTGCCATCGCCAATTCCGATGCCGACCGTCGTGAGCGCGAGGCGGAAGCACAGCGCCGTGCTACGGCTGCCGAGAAGATAGCTGCTGCCAAGGCTCTCGAGGAATCCTATGCTGCCGAACAGAAAGCCGAATTATCACGTGCAGAGCGTGAGCAGGCCACCCAGAAAGCAAATGTCATCGTGGCTCAGGAAATCGAAAAGCAGCGTATGATTGTGGCTGCCGAAGCTGAAGCTGAGCGCAAGCGTGTCAATGCCAAGGGTGATGCCGATTCTGTTGCCTTCCATGCAAAGGGTGAGGCCGACGCTCTTGCCATCAAGGCCAAGGGTGAAGCCGATGCCATCAAGACAAAGGCTGAAGGTGAAGGTGTTGCAGCCGCCACCCGTGCCCGTGGTGAGGCCGAAGCCATTTATGCCAAGATGGATGCCGAGGCCAAGGGTCTCTACGAGGTAATCACCAAGCAGGCTCAGGGCTATGACAAGATGATACAGGCTGCAGGCGGTGATGCCACTAAGGCCTACACTCTGCTGCTCCTTGAGAAACTGCCCGAACTCGTCCGCACTCAGGTGGATGCCATCAAGGGTATCAAGATCGACAAGGTTACTGTCTGGGACGGCGGTCAGGGTGTCGGCAAGGACGGTCAGACCTCTACTGCCGGTTTCCTTTCCGGACTGATGAAGTCGGTGCCTCCTCTGGGTGAACTTTTCGACCAGGCAGGCATGTCGCTTCCCGAGTATTTAGGTAAGGATAAGGCTTCTGCACCGGCCGCAAATGGTAAAAATGAGGAAAAAAAGCCCTCTAAGGAAAAATAATTAGTTCGGGAGCTGGCGCGTTTCGGAAAAATTCCATACCTTTGCCGTCGCTTTTGAAGCCCAGATGGCGGAATCGGTAGACGCGCTGGTCTCAAACACCAGTGGGGCAACCCGTGCCGGTTCGACCCCGGCTCTGGGTACAAGGCTCAAAAGATAAGTGTGCTACGGTTGTGTGGCACACTTTTTTTGTAAGAAACGAATAAAGGCTAATACATAATGAAGAAACAGATATCAGGATGTGTGCGCAGGTCAGTCAAGGGCCTTTTCCTGGTTGTTTTCCTGCTCTCAACGGTCGTTGTTCCGGCGCAGGAGGCAGAGCGGTTGGAGGATTGTGAGCGTGAGGGGCGCTATTCGGAGTGGATGGTGCGTTCAGAGATGCTGCGCACTCCCCGTTCCTTTCTGCTCGATTTCTCGAAGCGCCCGAAGTGGAGCTATGTGATGGGCATCGAACTGGAGGCGATGCTCGACACCTATCTGCGCTACGGCGGCGACGATATTCTGGGTTATTGTCGCGAGTATGTCGACACAATGATTGATGTCAAGGGGCAGATACGCGGCTACGATTTGCGGGAGTATAATCTGGACAATGTGCGTACGGGACATTTTCTGGCGCGTATGCAGCAGTTGTGTCCGCAGGACCGGTTGAGTGCGGCGTTGCAGACGCTGATGCAACAACTCGACAGCCAGCCGCGCACCGTTGCTGACAGCGTCTTCTGGCACAAGGCCATCTATGCCTATCAGGTGTGGCTCGACGGCATCTTTATGGGGCTTCCCTTCCGTGTGCTCGCCACATCGCAGTCCGATGTCCCGTTTTCTGTGCGCAAAGCCGTTTACGACGATGCAGTCAGTCAGATTTCCATAACCTATCGTCGCACCCTCGACCCTCTCACCGGTCTCAACCGTCATGCCTATGACGAGAACCGCAACATGTTCTGGGCCGATCCTATTACGGGCCTTTCGCAGCATTGTTGGGGACGGGCGCAAGGCTGGTTTACTATGGCCCTTGTGGAACTGCTGGATGCCCTTCCCGACGACTATTCCGGCCGGCAGATGCTGCTATCCCTGCTCCGCAGCGACTTCGATGCTGTGCTGCGCTGGCAGGATGAGGAGAGCGGTTTGTGGTATCAGGTGATGGATGCTCCCGGCCGTGAGGGTAATTATCTGGAGAGTTCCTGTTCGTCGATGTTTGCCTACGCAATACTGAAGGCAGTCAATCGCGGTTGGGTGGAGGAGAGCTATCGCCGTCCTGCCCTGAAGGCCTACGACGGTATTGTCCGTCATTTCGTTCGTGTCAATGCCGACCACACCATTTCGTTGACGCGTGGTTGCGCTGTTGCCGGTTTGGGCCCTGGCAGCAGTCCGGAGGTGCTGGCTGCGATGGAGAGACTGAATCCCGGTTCCAAGCTAAAGGAAAACCGCCGCCGCGACGGTTCCTATGCCTATTATCTGAGCGAACCGGTCAGAGACAACGATGCCAAGGCAGTAGGCCCCTTCATCTGGGCTTCGCTCGAAAGGGAACGGATGGAATAGGTAAGAGATAAGATGGGAAACAAAAAAGCCCCGAGTGTAGAACTCGAGGCTTCTGTAGAAATGGTAAGGGTCCCCTGGGGAGGGAGGGCTGGAGTGGAGACCCCCACCAAAAAAAGCGCTTCAGGATGGGCTTGAACCAACGACCCCATGATTAACAGTCATGTGCTCTAACCAACTGAGCTACTGAAGCAGGTCAAAAAAAGTTAATTTTCTAGCGTTTTCTCTCAAACGCGGTGCAAAGATAGAGCAAAATTCCGAAATAAACACTATCTTTGCGAAAAATTTTGCAGGAAATGCACAAAAAACACACATTTTGGAGTAAAAATAGCGCTTTTGTAGCCCTCACAATGCTCCTTATATTGCTTTCGACACCCCTGAAAGCACAGCAGCGCTCCACACACAATGCCTCTGTGGCCAAGAACCTCGAACTCTTCAACGAGATATACCGGATGCTCGACCTCTTCTACGTGGACACGCTCTCGGCCGACACCGTGATGCAATGGGCAATAGAGGGTATGCTGCGACGCATAGATCCCTTCACGGAATACTACCCCCAGGAGAGCGACGACCTGCGCCAGATGGCAACGGGTAAGTATGCCGGAATTGGTGCTATAATACGCTACGTGAAGTCGCTCGACCGCACAGTGATAGCTGAGCCCTACAGAGACACACCCTCCTCGCGTGCCGGACTTAAGGCCGGTGACATCATTATCAGCGTTGACGGCAAGGATACCAAGGGAATGGACACGCAGACGGTGTCGCAGATGCTGAGGGGAGAAGCGGGTACGACGTTTACTCTTGTGTACAAGATACCCGGAGAGGATGCGCAGCATGAGGTGTTGGTAACGCGCGAGACGATACAGCTCCCCGCGATACCGTACTATGGCGTGTTGGACAACGGTGTGGGATATCTCTACCTCTCTTCATTCACGGAAGGATGTGCACGTGCGATGCGAATGGCGCTGCTCGAGATGAAGAGTCAGGGAGCCACACGCCTGCTGCTCGACCTGCGCGGCAATCCGGGCGGGGCGCTGACGGAAGCGGTGGATGTGGTGAACATCTTTGTGAACAAGGGAGAGAAGGTGGTGTATACCAAGGGTAAGATATCGCCTGCCAACCATGAATATCTCACCACGAGCGATCCTGTGGACACCTCGATGCCCGTTGTGGTGATGGTCAACGGCGGTACGGCATCATCAGCAGAGATTGTATCGGGCAGTCTGCAGGACCTTGACCGTGCCGTTATCGTGGGCGCGCGTACGTATGGAAAAGGATTAGTGCAGATGGTGCGCGAACTCAACAGCGGAGGCACCGTGAAGGTGACGACATCCAGATACTACATTCCCTCGGGACGCTGCATACAGGCCCACGACTACAAGCACGACGGTACGGAGAGCATTGTGCCCGACTCCTTGCGCAGGACGTTCTATACGCGAGGCGGCAGGGAAGTGAAGGACGGCGGCGGAATACAGCCCGACATCCTTGTTAAGAAGGACAGCGTGGGCCGCGCCTACTGGCTGGCAGAGGCCTCGGATGCCTTCTTTGACTGGTGCACACGCTACGTGAAGATGCATCCGGCGGTTGAGCCCGTGGATCGTTTCAACCTTACGGAGGCCGATTTCAGCGATTTTGTGACATTTGCCACAGCGACCGACTCGACGCTCAATGCCGACACATTGTTGAAATACAGGGAGAGACTTACGTTCGACCTTGCGCAGGAACTCGCCACGCGCTACTACTGGAACGACGGAGCCGTGCACTTCGGCGCACTGCACGACCCGCACCTGCTGGATGCCAGACGTCTGCTGCTGGACGATGAGAGAATGAGAAAGATACTTAATCCCGAACCCGTAAAAGAGAATAAGAAAAAATGAGACACAACGTGCGAAAGGCAAATCAGAGATTCATGTACGGAGTGATGGCAATGGCACTGTTGGTTTTGCTCGTTGCAGCCCTGTTTTTGTACATGTGCATACAAAAGTGACACTTTTTTTGCAAAAAATTACGCAATTAAGGAAAAAAGTTGTACTTTTGCGCCCGTAAACGTGTAGGTGAGAAGCTCCTGAGTGGGTTTCTCGCTTTGTTTTATAGAGACTATGATTGATAAGAAGCAAGTGGAGGAAGCCGTCAATGAATGGCTGAAAGAGAAAGAGTACTTTCTCGTGGAGTTGAGTGTGGAGGCAGACGACCGCATCGTCGTGGTGATAGACCACAAGGACGGAGTGTGGATTGACGACTGCGCGGATTTGTCACGCTATATCGAGTCGAAGCTCGACCGCGATGACGAGGACTACGAACTCGAAGTGGGGAGCGCCGGACTGGGACAGCCGTTCAAGGTGGCTCAGCAATGGGAAAATCATGTAGGCAAGACGGTGGAGACCTTTGCCCGCGACGGACATAAATATCAAGGCACGCTGACGGAGGTGACTCCCGAGGGATTCACGCTGCTCTGTCAGGAGAAAGTGAAGGAGGAGGGCAAGAAGCGCCCCGTGCAGAAGGAGGTGGAGCACACGTTCGGATACGACGACGTGACCATCACCCGCTATGTTCTGAAAATGAAATAAAACAAAATATCTATGGCAACCAAGACAGCTAAGAAAGAAGAAAAGTCGGTGAACCTCATAGAGTCGTTCGCTGAGTTCAAGGAGATGAAGAACATCGACCGCACCACACTCGTGGGTGTGCTCGAGGAGTGCTTCCGCAGCGTCATCGTGAAGATGTACGGCAGCGATGAGAACTACGACATCATCGTCAACCCCGACAAGGGCGACTTCGAAATCTATCGCAACCGCACCGTCGTGAAGGACGGCAAGGTGAAGGACGACAATCTGGAGATTTCCCTCTCGGAGGCTCAGAAAATCGACCCCGATTATGAAGAGGGCGAGGAGGTGAGTCAGAAGGTGGAGTTCAGCGATTTCGGCCGCCGCGCCATTTTGACACTGCGTCAGACGCTGGCTTCCCGCATTCTCGACCTGGAGCACGACACGCTCTACAACGCCTACAAGGACCGCGTGGGTGAGGTGATTTCCGGCGAGGTGTACCAGAGCTGGAAGCGCGAGACGCTGGTGATTGATGACGACAACACGGAGCTCATCCTGCCCAAGACGGAGCAGGTGCCCGGCGACTTCTTCCGCAAGGGCGAGACGCTGCGCGCCGTGATACAGCGTGTGGATAACGCCAACGGCAATCCCAAGATTTACATTTCGCGCACCGACCCCATGTTCCTGCAGAAGATGATGGAGAACGAGGTGCCCGAAATCCAGGACGGACTCATCACCATACACAAGGTGGCCCGCATCCCCGGCGAACGCGCCAAGGTGGCTGTGGAGAGCTACGACGAGCGCATCGACCCCGTAGGAGCCTGCGTAGGTGTGAAGGGTAGTCGTGTGCACGGTATTGTGCGCGAGCTGCACGGTGAGAATATCGACGTGCTGCCCTGGAGCGCCAACGACCAGATAATGATAGCCCGCGCCCTGTCGCCCGCACGTGTCAACACGGTGAACCTCGACACCGAGTCGAAGACGGCAGAGGTGTATCTCGACCCCGACCAGGTGTCGCTGGCAATCGGTAAGGGCGGTGCCAACATCAAACTGGCATCAATGCTTTGCGGCTACACCATCGATGTGTACCGTGACGTGCAGGAAGGCGAGACGATGGAGGAGGACGATGTGGCTCTGGATGAATTCGCAGATGCTATCGATCCGTGGATCATCGAGGAGCTCAAGAAGAACGGACTCACCACAGCGCGTCAGGTGCTCGGCACATCGCGCGACTTCCTCGTGAAGACTATCGACCTGGAGGAAGAGACGGTGGACGATATAATGAAGGTTTTGGCTTCGGAATTTGATGAGGAGGAGAGTGCAGAATGAGTATAAGACTGAATAAAGCCATCAAGGAATGCAACGTAGGGTTGCAGACCGCAGTGGAGTTTCTTCAGAAGAAGGGCTTCACGGACGTTGAGGAGGATCTCAACGCCAAAATCAGTGAGGAGCAGTACGAAGTGCTGCTGAAGGAATTCAAACCGGACAGCGTGCTGAAGAGTCAGGCAAACATGATGCTCCAGCAGCAGAAGGAGGCCCGTGCCGCCAAGGAGCAGGCCCGCGAAGAGGCCCGCGCCGAGAAGGCTGCCAAGGCTGCTGCTGCTGCAGAAGCCGCCGCAAAGGCCGCTGCCGAGAAGGAGGCTCAGAAACCCGTGTTCAAGGTGGTGGGCAAGATAGATCTGGACAAGAAGCCGAAACCGGCTCCAGCTCCGGAACCCGAGCCCGAACCCGTTCCTGAACCCGTTCCTGAACCCGAAGAGACTGTTGCTCCTGAACCCGAAGAGACAGTCGCTCCCGAACCGGCTCCCGTGAAGGAAGATGTGCCCGCAGTGGAGGAGACTGCGGAAACAGCTGAGGCATCCGCTGAGACTCCCGTAGAGACTCCCCACACAGTGAGCAACAAGGAGGTGACGCTGACGGAAGAGAACGGCATCTTCAAGGTGCAGACCTCCGCTCCCCAGCCCCAGGGGCTCACGGTGAAGGGTCATATCGACCTCTCGGCTATCAATCAGAGCACACGTCCCAAGAAGAAGTCCAAGGAAGAGAAGAACAGGGAGCGCAAGGCCGCTGCCGAGGCTCAGGCCCAGCAGAAGAAGCGTGCCCGCATCGGCAAGGGCCCTGTGGACGTGGACGCTTTGGCCAAGGATATACGCACCCAGCCGGGCAAGAAAAACAACAACGGCAATAACGGCCAGCAGTTCCAGCAGGGAAAGAGCGGCAAGAAGGGCAAGAAGAACCAGCCCCAGCAGGTAGAGGTTTCTGAGGAGGAAGTAGCAAAGCAGGTACGCGAGACGCTGGCACGTCTCACGGGTAAGAACCAGCAGTTCGGTTCCGGAGCCAAGCACCGGCGCGAGAAGCGCGAAGCCGTGCGTCAGGGTCTTGAGGAGGAGATGGAGCAGCAGCAGGCGGAGAGCAAGGTGCTCAAGCTCACCGAGTTTGTGACCGCCAACGAGCTCGCCACCATGATGAATGTGCCCGTCACCAAGATTATCGCCACATGTATGCAGATCGGTGTGATGGTGAGCATCAACCAGCGCATGGATGCAGAGACCATCAATCTCGTGGCCGAGGAATTCGGATATGAGACACAGTATGTCTCCGCAGAAGTGTCGGAAGCCATTGAGGAGGCTGAGGACGACGAGGCAGATCTGCAGCCGCGCGCTCCGATTGTCACCGTGATGGGCCATGTCGACCACGGTAAGACCTCGCTGCTCGACTACATACGCCAGACGAACGTCATCGCCGGTGAGGCAGGCGGCATCACACAGCACATCGGTGCCTACAACGTGGCTCTGGAGGACGGTCGTCATGTGACCTTCCTCGACACTCCCGGTCATGAGGCGTTCACCGCCATGCGTGCCCGCGGTGCGCAGGTGACGGATATCGCCATCATCATCGTGGCTGCCGACGACGACATCATGCCGCAGACCAAGGAGGCTCTCGCACACGCCACAGCAGCCGGTGTTCCCATAGTATTCGCCATCAACAAGATAGATAAGCCCGCCGCCAATCCCGACAAGATAAAGGAGGGACTTGCAGCAATGAACTTCCTCGTAGAGGAGTGGGGCGGTAAGTATCAGAGTCAGGATATCAGTGCCAAGAAGGGTACGGGTGTGAAGGAACTCCTGGAGAAGGTGCTCCTCGAGGCCGAGATGCTCGACCTCAAAGCAAACCCCAACCGCAAGGCAACGGGTTCCATCATCGAGTCGTCGCTGGACAAAGGCCGCGGCTATGTGGCCACGGTGCTCGTCTCGAACGGTACGCTGCACGTCGGTGATATGATGCTTGCAGGCACCAGCTACGGACGCGTGAAGGCCATGCTCGACGAGCGCGGCAAGCGCATTCAGGCAATCGGTCCTGCTCAGGCGGCAACGATACTGGGTCTGAACGGCGCTCCCACGGCAGGTGACACCTTCCACGTGATGGACACCGACCAGGAGGCCCGCGAGATAGCCACGAAGCGCGAGCAGCTGGCCCGCGAACAGGGTCTGCGCACAATGAAGCGCAAGGGTCTGGAGGAGCTGGCGCACAATATCGCGCTGGGCGACTACCACGAGCTGAACCTCATCGTCAAGGGCGATGTGGACGGTTCCATCGAGGCTCTCTCCGATTCTCTGCTCAAACTCTCTACGGAGAAGATACAGGTGAACGTCATCCACAAGGCCGTGGGTCAGATATCCGAGAGCGATGTCACTCTGGCCGCCGCTTCCGATGCCATCATCGTGGCATTCCAGGTGCGTCCCTCTTCTCAGGCACGCAAGTTGGCAGAGCAGGAGGGTGTGGACATCCGCACCTACTCCGTCATCTACGATGCCATCGAGGAGGTGAGAGAGGCCATGGAGGGTATGCTCTCGCCCGAGATACGCGAGGAGGTTACGGCACAGGTGGAAGTGCGCCAGGTGTACCATATCTCCAAGGTGGGCACTGTGGCCGGCGCATACGTCGTCGAGGGCAAGGTGAGCCGCACGAACAAGGCCCGTGTCATCCGCGACGGTATTGTGGTATTCACCGGTGAAATCAATGCTCTCAAGCGTTTCAAGGACGACGTGAAGGAGGTTTCCACCAACTTCGAGTGCGGCCTGTCGCTGGTGAACTACAACGACCTGCGCGAAGGCGACATGATAGAGACGTTCGCTGAGGTAGAGGTGAAGGCAAAACTGTAACAGAGAAACAGCATGGAAGCGCTCTTGGATGCAAATACTCTTAAGATAGCTGCCGTTGTCATCATAGGCATCGTGGTGCTGAAGATGCTCACAAGCGGGCTTCTGAAGTTCCTGTGTCTTGCGGCGGGTTTCCTGTTGGGTCTCTATGTCGCTCTGAAATATACTGAAGTGCTGGAATGGCTGAAAACGCTTTTCTGAAGGAGGTCGCCGAGAAGAAATACGCCTACGGCTTCGAGACTCAGGTAGAGACGGAAATTCTCGATAAGGGTCTCTCGGAGGACGTGGTGCGTATGATTTCCGAAAAGAAGGGGGAGCCGGAGTGGCTCCTCAACTTCCGTCTGGAGGCCTACCGCTACTGGCAGACGCAGGAGCAGCCCTCCTGGGGGCATCTCACGTTGCCGGACATCGACTATCAGGCCATCTCCTATTACGCAGACCCCACGAAGAAGGCTGCTGACGACGGCAAACCGAAGGAGATAGACCCGGAACTCATGAAGACCTTCGACAAGCTGGGCATTCCCCTGGAGGAGCGCATGGCGCTGTCGGGCACGGCGGTGGATGCCGTCATGGACTCCGTGAGCGTGAAGACCACGTTCCGCGACAAACTGGCAGAGCAGGGTATCATCTTCTGCTCCATCTCCGAGGCGGTGAAGCAGCATCCCGACCTTGTGCGCGAGTATCTGGGTTCGGTGGTGCCCTATCGCGACAACTATTTCGCGGCACTCAATTCGGCTGTGTTCTCCGACGGCAGTTTCGTCTATATCCCCAAGGGCGTGCGCTGTCCGATGGAGCTCTCCACATATTTCCGTATCAACGCACGAGGCACGGGACAGTTTGAGCGCACGCTCATCGTGTGCGACGACGATGCCTATGTGTCGTATCTCGAGGGCTGCACGGCGCCCATGCGCGACGAGAACCAGCTCCATGCAGCCATCGTGGAAATAGTGGTGGGAGCGCGTGCGGAGGTGAAGTATTCCACCGTGCAAAACTGGTATCCGGGCGATGCGGAGGGCAAGGGCGGAGTGCTCAATCTGGTCACCAAGCGCGGACTCCTCAGGGGCGACGACAGCCGTCTCTCGTGGACGCAGGTGGAGACAGGCAGTGCCGTCACGTGGAAGTATCCTTCCTGTGTGCTGCAGGGCAACAGGAGTCAGGCGGAGTTCTATTCCGTGGCTGTCACCAACAACTTCCA
Organism: Bacteroidaceae bacterium; assembly: GCA_016292045.1. Lineage (GTDB taxonomy): Bacteria > Bacteroidota > Bacteroidia > Bacteroidales > Bacteroidaceae > Physcousia. The sequence goes on from JAEEZX010000040.1 coordinate 19,700, forward strand.
ACAGGCCGACACCGGCACCAAGATGATACATCTGGGGCGCGACACCAGAAGCACGATAATATCGAAAGGTATATCGGCTGGCCGCTCGCAGAACTCATATCGCGGACTGGTGAAGGTGGGAAAGAATGCGGACCGGGCGCGCAACTACTCTTCGTGCGACAGTCTCCTGCTGGGTTCCAAGTGCGGTGCCCACACCTTCCCTTATATGGATGTACAGAACGACAGCGCGGTGGTGGAGCACGAAGCCACTACGTCGAAGATATCGGAAGACCAGCTCTTCTACTGCAACCAGAGAGGCATATCCACGGAAGACGCCGTGGGTCTCATCGTCAACGGTTATGCCAAGGACGTCTTGAACAAGCTGCCGATGGAGTTTGCCGTGGAGGCGCAGAAACTGCTTAACGTGTCGCTCGAAGGGGCTGTCGGCTGACGTATAAAAAAGAAAGAAGATAAAATATGCTGGAAATAAATAATCTGCACGCGAGCATCGGAGGCAAGGAGATACTGAAGGGTATCAACCTCACCATCGCCGACGGCGAGATACATGCGGTGATGGGCACTAACGGTGCCGGAAAATCCACCTTGTCCAACGTCATTGTGGGGCATCCCGCCTACGAGGTGACGGAGGGCAGCATCACCTTCAACGGACAGGACCTGCTCGCGATGTCCACTGAGCAGAGAGCCAATGCAGGCATCTTCCTCTCGTTTCAGGCACCTACGGAGATACCCGGTGTGTCGATGACGAATTTCATGCGCGCTGCGGTGAATGCCCGTCGTGCTGCGATGGGTGCTGAGGCGTTGTCTGCGGGCGAGTTCCTGAAACTCATGCGCGAGAAGCGCAAGATTGTGGAACTGGATGCCAAACTCACATCGCGCTCCGTCAACGAGGGTTTCTCCGGAGGTGAGAAGAAGCGCAACGAGATATTCCAGATGGCAATGCTGGAGCCCACGTTCTGCATCCTCGACGAGACGGATTCCGGACTTGATGTGGACGCTCTGCGCATCGTTGCGGAAGGGTTCAACAAACTGCGCAAACCTGAGACCTCCGCCATCGTCATCACCCACTATCAGCGTCTGCTGGACTATCTGCATCCCAATGTGGTGCATGTGCTGATAGACGGACGCATAGTGAAGACGGCCGGTCCGGAACTGGCAGCCGAGATAGAAAAGAAGGGATTCGACTGGATTAAGGAAGAAGTGGGACTCTGATGATGTCTGAGAAGCAGTACATAGAATTCTACCAGGAGGAGCGCGGGGAGATCTTTGCGCACTCTCCCCAGTGGATGAATGCCCATCGCGATGAGGCTTTCCGCACGTTCTCCGCTGCGGGGTTCCCTTCGCGCAAGGCGGAGCGCTACCGCTATACGGATGTCGCAAAGGACTTTGCCCCCAACTACGGCATCAACACGGCCCAGCGACCCACGGATGCCCCCGAGCAGACGCTCTACAACACCATTGCGGACAGCAGCGATGCCCTGGTGGCGCTCAACACGATGTTTGCCATGGAGTGCCAGACGGTGCACGTGGGAAGGGGAGAGCATCCGCAGCATCCCATACAGATTGTCAACACCCTTCGCGGAGAGCATCCCGAGATGGTGTGTCGCCGCATACTCATTGTTCTGGAGGAGAATGCCGAGGCGGACATCATCATCATCGACCGTGCGGCTTCCAAGCAGCGCTTCCTCACCAATCAGGTGGTGGAGGTGCAGTGCGGCGACGGTTCGCATCTGAATCTGTACGAGATAGAGGAGACGCACCTCCTGTGCACGCGTTATTCCAATATGTTCATGCGCGTGGGCGCGAACTGCAGCGTGCACCACACCTCGCTCACGCTCTTCAACGGTCACACGCGCAATCGCTGTGATGTGCAGCTCAAGGGCGAGCACTCCGAGGTGGTGCTCAACGGCTGTGTCATAGCCGACAAGATGCAGCATGTGGACAACAACACGGTGATAGACCATCAGGTGGCCCATTGCGACAGCCGTCAGCTCTACAAATACGTGCTCGACGACTCTGCCGTCGGAGCTTTTGCCGGTCGCATCCTTGTGCGTCCGGGTGCCCAGCACACCACCTCGCAGGAGACGAATGCCAACCTGTGTGCCACGCGCACGGCGCGTATGTACACGCAGCCCATGCTTGAGATATATGCCGACGATGTGAAGTGCAGCCACGGCAGCACAGTGGGCCAGATGAACGAGGACGCCCTCTTCTATATGCGCCAGCGCGGTATTTCAGAGAGGGAAGCGCGTCTGCTGCTCAAATCGGCCTTCATCACGGAGGTGATAGAGCACATCCCGCTCTCTTCCCTGCGCGACCGCCTGCTTATCCTTGTGGACCGTCGTCTCAAGGGCGAGCTCTCCAAGTGCGAGGGCTGCAAGATGTGTGAGTAGGGGATACAGTGAAAGAGCTATGGAGGGAATCCTTCATTATATCTGGCATCACAGGATTTTTCCGCCGGAGGAGCTGCACACCACGGACGGACGCCGTCTGGAGGTGATAGATGTCGGTACGCACAATCTCGCCTCCGGTCCCGATTTTTTCAATGCCAAGGTGAAAATCGACGGTGTCATGTGGGCCGGCAATGTGGAAATGCACACGCAGGCAAGCGACTGGTTCCGTCACGGTCATGAGAAAGACGAGGCCTACGACAATACGATACTTCACGTTGTGGCAGAAGACGATGCCGAGGCTGTGACGCATTCCGGCAGTCGTCCTGCTCAGTTTGTGTTGAGAATACCGGAGAGCATCCTCGCACGCTACGAGGAGTTGAGCCGCACGATGGATTATCCCCGCTGTCACCGTCTGGTGCGCGAGATGGAGCCGATGAAGGTTCATGCGTGGATGGATGCCCTTCTTGTGGAGCGGTTGATGCAGCGCAGCGAGGCGGTGCTCGGGAGGGTGGCGTTGTTTTGCGGCGACTGGGAACGGGCCTCCTTCGTTACGCTTGCCCGTGCTTTTGGTTTCGGACTCAACGGCGATGCCTTCGAGCTCTGGGCAAAGCATCTACCCCTGCAGGCGGCAGCCAAGCATCGCGACCACTTGGAGCAGGTGGCGGCGATATTCCTCGGCATGGCAGGTCTCTTGGAGCGCTGCCCTTCTGTGTCGGATGCACCGATGCTGACGCAGGAGGTGTTGCAGAGGGAGTGGCGGTTCCTGAGCGCCAAGTTCCAGTTGTCGGATGTGCCCGCTCCTCAGTGGCGATATATGCGCACCCGTCCTCAGAATTTCCCCGAGGTGCGTGTTCTGCAGCTTGCACGTCTGTTTCATGAGGACAAGTGTTCGCTTCACCGTTTTTTGGAATTGGACGGCCTCTCCGCTCTATCCAAGGGTCTCCGCTCGTGCGGCATCACTGAGTCGACCTGCCGTTTGCTTGTCATCAACGCTGTTGTTCCCGTGCTGTATGCATACGGAATCCAGCACCGTGATGAGGCGTTGAAGGAGAAGGCGATAAGTTTTTTGGAGGGTCTGCCGGCTGAGGAGAACTATATCATGCGCCAGTGGCGCTCTTGCGGCCTCGAGGTGTCGTCTGCTGCTGATTCTCAGGCGCTGATACAGCTCAAGCGCGAATACTGCGACCGGCAGGGCTGTCTCCGCTGCCGCTTCGGACAGGAATTCCTTTCTGTGTAGTTGTTTTGTAGCAATAAGTCAAAGAACGCTTTTCGTATATGTTGACATCGCGTCACCGTTTTGCTGGTGAGGCGTGGGGAAAGTGAAGTCGCAGGCGCACTGCAGGCGCTGCGCGAACCCTCTAGCGACAGTCTGACGACAGTCTGAGGAGCAATTTATCAATTTGCACAGCAAAGGTACGACAGCGGCATTGCGGTTCACGAATGTTTCGCAAAGTTTCTTTGAAAGTTTTTTTGAGAGAAAAAAGATGTTGTCACCAATTGTCATGGTCATTAATTGTCATTAAGGACTTTGGACTCAAAAAAACCGCCATGAGTATATATAAAAAATTTATATATTACTCATGAGCCGGAAAAAGCCCTCTTTCAATGTGAAAACGCTAATGACAACTAATGACAATGACAACTAATGACAATGACAACTAATAACAATGACAACTAAGGCCCCGATTTAGGGCTCCCTCGCAAATCGACCCGGTATGATAGCAAAGACAAGGGAGTCGCGAAACGTGACCCCCTTTTTATCGATGAAATCGGCTTATTTTAAGACGTGCCAAGGCGCTCTGACTTCAGAAAGCGCGGTCGTTTGCAGTCTCCCGTACCTCTTCATTATCGCGCTCGCGCTCGCGAGGCTCAGGAGCAGGTTCGGTGTAGTAGCCCTTCTGCGTGCTGTGGCTTTCGATATAGTCGCGCATGGTGATGCCGGCCTTGTGATGGCTGTGCCACAGCTCTTCGTAGTCGTGGTTGTAGTCGGCACTGGGCACTACGTTGGTGTCGAACTGCATCTCAATGTAGGACGAGTCGGCGAAGTTGCCGTAGCAGTAGATGTGGTGGTGGGCATAGCCCGTATTCTTGATGGTGTTGAACTGCAGGTTGATGAAACCGCTCTTGTGGGGGAGCACCACGATGGGCAGTTCGTCGCGCGGCACCAGACAGCCGCAGGAGGTCTGCACTTCCTGAATGAAGAGCGGATGCTCTGAGATGTTTTCCACCTCGTAGGTGACACCCATCATCTCGCCCTGAATCACAGGGTAGTAGTGACGCACGGGGTCCACAATGACAACGTCGACAGGCTGGAGCTTCTTCTCGCACGCCGTGAGCATCACAGCAAACAGCAAGAGAGCGAGACCGTTTATGATTTTATAATTAGACAATTTACAAATTACAATTTACGATTAGACATCTTCCATCTTACCTCTTACTTCTTCCCTCTAATACGCCTGTATTTCATCGAGAGCCATCGTGCGTACTTCGGGATTGCGATAGACGTGCAGCACTAGCGTGCCTCCCATGGCCCATGCAGGCACATTGAATTCCACCTCGGTGCGTCCCGAAGGAGCTACGACGGGTTTGGGCACGACGCTGCCAACCTCGCGTCCGCCACAGGTGAGAGTGACGCGCAGAGGCAGGGCGATGCGGAACTGCACATTGGCGGTCAGGCCCACCCGCACGCGGTGGTAGCGATGGCCCGCAGGCAATGCGATATTGAGCGAGGGGCTCGCTGAGGAGAGCAGATGGCCGCAGTGGTAGTTGTTCGGCAGTCCGGCCATGCCGTCGGTGAGGATGCTGAGGTCGTTATAGTCCTCATCCAGGCGTGTGAGCGCCGTAAGCGGCTGGTGGAGCAGGAGGTTGCCCTTCTGTTCGCTGCAGAGGTCGAGCATCTTTCTGTAGTCCTCGATATAGCTGTCCACCGTCCAGTACGACTCGCTGTAGATGCGCATCTTCCATGTCTTGTCGCCCATCTTGACGGTGGAGATGTCGTCGAGGCTGTCGAGGCGTGCCAGCAGTGCGTGTGCCTTGCCCACCTCCTCCGGCGTGATGCCGTCGAGGCGCATCAGTTCGAGGCGTGTCATCGTGACGGCGCGCAGCACGCGGGTGACATCCCTTTGTTCGCTGCCCGTAGTCAGGGCAGACAGGCGCTCCATCTTGGCGTAGAAATTCAGGAAGCTCTCCTTGGGCAGATAGGTCTTCAGGGCGGCGGCCACACCGTCGTAGATGGGCAGGGCGCGACCGTTGGCGGCGACATACTCCTCCTGGTCTATGCGGAAGAGCGCCAGCGTCTCTCCTGCAACGGGGAACAGGCGGCGGCAGGTCTCCATGAGCACTTCACGCCAGTTGACATCGGGCGACTTGAGGAGTTCGGCCAGCACGTAGGTGTTGATGCGGTTGTAGGTGCTGTAGTCGTGTCCGCTGCCGTTGAGGAAGACACCCTTCACGCCCGAACGGGCATAGAGCTGCAGACGGCGCTGCATCACGGTGTAGACGGGGAAGGGCGTATAGTAGTCGTCGAAGTTGTTGATATAGTCCCACACGTAGACGTGGCGGCACATCTCGTGCCAGTCGCTCAGCAGCTTCGCGAACTGCTGTTCCTCGGGCGTCTCGACGGGAGAGAGCCTGTAGTCCATCGCGCTGACAAGCACGCCGACATTGTCGGGCAGGGGTGCCTTCGGGAGCTGCTTCGTGGTGAGATAGTAGGAGGTGAAGAACGTGTGCTTGGGATACAGCTTGGCCAGTTTCTCCAAGAGGGCGAACACGGCGGGCGAGGCGTCCGTCGGGGTGCATCCCGCTTCGCGGCAGCGGCCGCACTGGCACACGAGGTCGTTGTCGTTGGGCAGGATGGCGAAGCGCTGGGGCTTCTTGTTGCCGAAGTTCTCGTCGATGTATTTGGAGATGTAGAGCAGCAGCTGCGGCGACGAGAAGCAGAACTGCTTCTTGTAGACGGTGCCGCCGACGGAGGCGTAGATGCTGTTGACATGGCGTTCCGGAATCACGACATCCAGGTTGTGGCCCCAGATGCCCCAGTCGCGCTCGACGTTGTTGAGGTTGAGCTCCTTTTCATCGCACATGAAACTGTAGGGCAGATAGATTTCGCGGTAGTTGAACGTCTCGTCACTGGCCGTTGCGGGCATACGGTTGCACGCGCTGAGTGCGGACATGGCCATGAGGTATAGAATGCTGCGACAGAAGCGTTTCATAATGGGTATGATTTATGTTTGTAAGTTTTTATCAGAATGCTGTGTGAACTTGGAAGGTGACACTGAATATATTGCGATACGAGTCCTTCAGCGTGCCGTCATCGGCGCGGTAGGGATCGAAGCAGGTGTTCCAGTTGGCCGAGAGGCCGAGGTAGAGGTGGCGTGTGCACAGGTACTGGAAGTCGACTCCCACCATGGCGTTCGTGTGGGAGAGGTTGCGCAGCGACGTCTGGTCGAAGAACGAGAGTTCGGGGAACGAACCGAAGCCCGTCAGCAGCGCCACCGACGAGATGTTGTCGTCGTTGAAGAAGAGTTTGCCCTTGAGCGACACGTTGTAGTAGAAGCTCGACTCCATCACCACCAGGTCGGCGCCGCCCGTCACCTTGATATGTCCCCATGACTTCTCCACCGAGGGGGTGATGAGCACGAGGTTGTATTCGTCCTGGTTGGCCCTCACGGCATCGCCCTCGCTCAGGAAGAGATATGTCTGCGGCGTGCGGCGGTAGCCCAGGCGCAGTGTCGGGGTCCATCCCCGGTTGGCAGCATAACTGGCGGAGACGTTGGCGCCGAAGCGGTTGAAATAGCGCGTTGACGCAGCGAAGTTGACCATGCCGCTCCAGCGGCTGTTGAACTGGTGTTCCCACTGTGCCATGAACTCCAGTCCCACGCCGCCCGACTCTTCCTCCTCCTCGTCGCGATAGCCGTCGATGCCCTTGTAGCTGATCTGCCCCGTGTAGGTGTTGCGTTTGCACAGGCGGGTGTAGGCCAACGAGGCGATGGAGTAGAGGTGTGCGATGGACGACAGGTTGCCGGCCTTCGTGTCGTAGAAGGCGGCGGTGTAGTTCAGGTCCACGCGGTTTTTGAAGCTGCGGAATCCGAGGTAGCGCATGTGCTCGTACCACTCCTGCTGCTCGGCATTGCTGGGATTGTAGTTGCGCAGCTGCAGCTCGTAGGCCGGCCGCCACTCCTTGAGATACTCGTGGGCCACGCCCTTGGTGTAGAGCAGTTCCTTGTTGAATCCGTCGTATATCAGTGCGCTGTCGACCACCTGCAGCGCGATGTCGGGCATGCGGTCCTTGATGAGCTGCTGCGCCCACTCTGTGGAGAGGCCGGAGAAGGCCGCCCGGTATTGCAGAGAGGTCCATTCGTCGCGGCCGCGACTCGGGTGCACCAGTTCCAGGGCCTCCGCATGGCGTCCCTGCTGTTGCAGCGCCACAGCCTCCTTGATGACGAAGTAGGGCGTTTCGGGGTAAATGTTATAGCCTATCAGGGCGTAGCGCCGGAAGAGTTCGTCGCGCTTGAGTGTCTGACTCATATTGATGCAGCAGCGCAGTGCCGCCTCGCTGTAGGGCACCACCTCAAGTAGGGCCTGTGCCTCGTCCAGAGCCTCCTCGTAGCGCTCCTCCTCCACGAGCAGGCGCAGACGGTTGGCGGCCATATCCTCATAGGCGGAGGCAAAGCGCTTGGCGTCCTCGGGACTTGCCACAACGGCACTGCGGCGGTAGAGGTCGCGCGCTGTGGCCAGTTGTCCCAGATGTCCCAGCACGGTGATTTCCCGCGACACGGTGGAGGCCCACTGCTCGTGCTCGGGTGTCATCAGGTCGAGGGCCCGCTGCAGATACATGTTGGCTTCCGACCACTGCTGCGTCTCCATCTCGTGCGTACCCATCCGGAGCATCAGTGTGGCGTATTCCTCCTGGATGTCCTCGTCGGAGGGATTCAGTGTGTACAGTTCTTCGAGGACACGGTAGGCCGCCTGCTGATTGCCCGTCTTCATGTGGAGTCCGTAGAGCTTCAGCAGGAGCGGTGCCGTGCGTCCGTCCAGCCGCATGGCTTCCGCCAGATAGGTGTAGGCATCGTCGTTGTAGCCCCGTGTGAGGGCGGTGTTGATGAGGTAGTTCAGCGCATCGCGGTTGCCGGTGGCGATGTAGAGGCGTCCGTTGGTCTCATAGGGGTCGTTCAGGCGCGCCTCCTGGGCCACATCCTCCATCAGACCGTCGGCAATGTACTTCGCCCCGTGACTGCGGGCGAACCTCACGGCCTGCGTGTAGAGTCCCTGCTCGCAGAGGATGCCGGCGCCCTTGCCTATCAGCACCGTGTTGTGGGGGAAATGCGTCAGCGCCCGGTTCACGGCTCCCAAGGCGTGGTCGTATTCGCCGCTGCGCTCGTAGAGGTTGATGAGTTCGAGGTAGTATTCCAGGTTGTCCGGGTCGGTGTCGAGCCACTGCTCCAGATTGCGGATGGCCTCGGCCGTGTTGCTGCGCTTGAGCACCTCGTTCCAGGTGGCGCGGTTGCGTTTGCGCAGTTCGGCTGTGATGCTGCTGTCGTTGGGGTATATCTGCGCCAGGCGTTTGAGCGAGGCGTCGGCTTCCACCGTGTTGCCCATCTTGCGGTAGAGGCTTATCTTGCGGCGCCACATATCGCGGTCGTAGGGCTGGAACTCCAGCAGTTCGTTGATGTAGCAGATGGCGCTGGAGGTGTGGTGGAGCGTGTCCTCCACGTCGACCAGCAGACGTTTGGCGCGGTAGTGCATCTCGTCTGTCTGCGCGGCCCTTACGAGGTTGTAGCGGGCGCGTTCGATGTCGCCCACGACGTAGTAGTAGCGGCCGTTGAAGTAGCGCAGGTCGGGCTCGTCGGGATAGAGCTTGAGCGCCTCGTCCAGTTCGTACCTCACCTCATTCCAGGCGTTGAGGCGGGAGAGTTCGCGCACGCGGCTCACGTAGTAGCTCGCGGGGTGGAACTCTTTCTCCTGCGCCGCCGCGGGTGTTGTGGCCAGCGCGGTACACAGGGCGCACAGGGCGCCGATGAACAGCAGTTTATTTCGTCGGTGTAGCATTGCTTTGTGGTTTGGTATCCCTCTTCTTCACGCCCTTGCGCTGGATGGGTTTCCAGATGGCGGCCTGTCCGCTCAGATACTGGAAGTAGCCTATGTTGGAACAGTAGGTGATGATAGGGTGATAGACGATGGGTTCGATGAAGGCCGCGAAGGCCAGATGGAAGTAGGCGCGCCGCCTCTGGTGCCAGTTGACGGCATCAATGTTGTAGTCGAAGAAGAGCAGCGCGAAGCACATCAGCGCCGAGAAGAGATAGATCATGACGAAGAGCAGGATGGCCGTGCCCCAGTTCACACTTCCGGCGATAATGAGCCATATCATGAAGATAAAGCCGCTGGCCTCCAGCACGGGGGCGATGAACTCGAAGATGAGGATGAAGGGCAGGGTGAAGGCGCCGATGGGACCGTAGTGCGGATTGAAGAACAGCTTGCGGTGGTTCACCACAATCTCATAAAGGCCGCGCGCCCAGCGCACGCGCTGACGATAGAGCGCCTTCATGCTCGAGGGACCTTCCGTCCAGCAGCACACCTTCGGCACCTGCACCACGCGGAACTTTTGTCCCGTGTTGCGCATATACGTCACCATGCGGAGCAGCATATCCACGTCCTCGGCCATTGAGGTGTTGTCGTAGCCGCCCGACTTCACCACCACATCGAGGTCAAACAGGCCGAAGCCGCCCGAGATGTTGGGCAGTGCGTTGATGTAGCTCCAGCCCAGCTTGCTGATGAGGAACGAGCGCAGATACTCCAGTTGCTGGAACATGGGGAAGAAGCTCCAGGGTACATGGGCCTCCGCCACGCGGCCGTTCTCCACCACGCAGGCGTTGCTCATGAGCATCGTGGCCGACACGCCGATGACGGGCACGTGACTGTTGATCACCATCCACATCATGCGGTAGAGCGCCATGGGTTCGATGATGCAGTCCACGTCGGTGCACACGAAATACTTATTGGAGCATACGTTGATGCCGGCGTTCGAACCGTCACTCTTACGTCCGCCGCGCTCCTTGTCCACCACCACCAGTTTCGAGTATTTCGGATTGGTGCTCTTCAGCACGCGCTTGATAGGTTTGGAGGGCACGCGCATGGCCACATCGTAGGGCACATCCACCATCTCGAAGGTGTCGATGAGAAGTTCCAGGGTGCGGTCGCTCGAGGCGTCGTTCACGATAATGATTTCGTAGTCCGGATAGTCTATCTGCATCAGCGAGTTCACGTTGTCGATGATGGTAATCTCCTCGTTGTAGGCCGGGGCGATGATTGACACGGCGGGTGTCAAAGGCGAACCCTGCAACTGATACTTGATGGTCTCGTCGGGGGGCATATCCACCTTGAGCGTCATCTGCATTCGCCAGCTCAGGATGACGAAGAGGAGATAGCTTGCCAGGATGGCCAGGGTGTAGCCGAAGACGATGTAGCAGAAGATGTAATATGCCGCTAACCAAGTGGACATGGGTTTTCTGTATTGTTTTTTAGTTTGACAGGTTGAATTCGGTTTCTACTGAGGGGTGATATGCCTGCTCTTTGTTGAGCGGCATGCGTGAAAGTGTCAGGTCGTTGTGGAAGAAGGTAAAGAGTTTCTTGTCATCCCCCTGTGCCCTGTTCTCCAGGGTTACCAGCATGTCACGGCCGTCTTCTCCGTAGTTCCATACGCAGCGCAGCGCTTCGAGGCGAACGTGCGGATTGCGGCTGTGTTTATAGACATCCATGAGGGTACGCAGGTTGCGCCCGCTGTCCATGCGGGTGATGGCGTGCAGGATGGCCACCTTTGTGTCGTCGGGCTGTGTGAGCAGTGCATCCACCAGCATCTGTTCGGCCTCCGTGTAGCCGAGGTAGCCCCACGTGCGTGATATTTCCTCGATGAGTTTCTTGTGTTTGGTCTCACGGAACATGGGTTCCAGCTGTGCGCAGTATTCCCGCTGGTCGAAGCGTCGCATCAGCCTGACGAACATACATTTCGTGTAGTCCTTCTTCTGCAGTTCTGCCCAGTGGGCCAGATTGGGGAGTTTCATTCCTGCATCACGTCGGCGGTTGAGGATGTAGCCCAGCTCTATCTCGTCGTAGATACACGAATTCTGGTCGAAGAAGTCACTCTCGAAGTAGTCCAGCTCGCTGTCCGCGCTGCCCGCCACCGACAGATACATGGCCACACGCTTCACACGCGTCTTCTTCGAGGCCATCAGCATGTTAATCACCCACGGACTCACCGGCAGCTTAAAGGCCCTCACCACCGCCAGCGCTTTCATCTTGATAAACATGCTGGCGAAGGCGATCTCTCCCTCCAGAAAGGTGGGCAGAGCGAAGATGTTGAGCAGCAGGTGAAAATTCTTCCTTCGGTTGGGCCAGGTGTTGCCGCTCGCTATGAGACGTTGGTAGAGGAGATCGCATATCATCTGCTTGTCCAGCTTCGTGCGCAAGAGTCCGTGCCTGGCCACTTTCTGTTCGTCCACATGGAAGAGCTTCGTAATCTCGTCGCGCGCCATCACCCACGTGTGCTCGCGGTTGAAAATATAATCCATCGCCTCGCCGTAGCGCTCTTCCAGCTTGGCCTTGGTGCGATCCTTCTTGCGGCGGTGGTGTCCCTTCTTTTCCATGAGGACAGTGAGAAAGACGATGAGTAGGAACGACCACTGGATGATGCCGATGGCAATGCGCGCCTCAAAGGGGTACGTGTGAAACTCCTCCTGGTAATACACCCAGTAGTAGCTGATGTACGTCGTCACCACGTTGAAGTAATATGATAGCGTCGAGACGGTATCCAAGTGTTTTTGTCGTAAATGGTATTACATCCGGTGCAATTTAACATGCGTCGTGCGAGCAAAGATACGTAAATTATGACAAACGGAGTCTATATCTCACCAGTGAGATATCCTTAAAAGTGGGAAAATGTCAAAAAATGCCTCTAAACGCCCATTATTGCCTTTGCAAAGAGCACTGCAATGGGTATTGTGACGAACAAAATCCCGATGATGTCGATGATGACTCCGGACTTTATCATCTTCGTGATGGGTACGTAGCCCGACGCATATACGATGGCGTTGGGCGGTGTGGATACGGGCATCATGAATCCGAGCGACGACGACAGGGCTATGCCGATGGCTACGGGTATGGGGCTGAAACCGCTGGACACCGCCGCGCTTATTGCGATGGAACCTATGAGATTTGTCGATGCCGTGTGGGACGTGAATTCCGACAGGAGCAGCGCAACGACGCAGAACACTCCCACGAACACCCATTCCGAGGGATTGGTTCCCATCACGTCGCGGATGCCGGCACCTATCCAGTTGGAGAGCCCGGTGGAGAACATCATTGCACCCATCGACAGACCGCCGCCGAAGAGCAGCAGCGTGCCCCAGTCAACGCCCTCTACGCCCTCTTTCCAGTTCATCGTCATCTTCCACGACTTGAGGTCGGTGGGCAGCAGGAACAATAGCAAAGCACCTATCATACCGCCCACAGCCTCGGGGAAATGACTGTCGTAGAAGGTCATAATGTCGGATTCCTGACCGTGGATGAGAGTGAGTGCGCTGGGAGCCACCCAAAGCACCACGGCCACACAGAAGGCAAAAAGGGTGTTTTTCTGGGCGCGAGTCCATTTGCCTAGCGAACGGCGATAGTCGCGTATGAAGGTCTGTGCGCCCTCGATATGCTCGACATCTGCGGGAAACATACGCCATAGCACCACGCTTGCGATAATGAAGTATATCACCATTGCCACAGTGCCCCACGTCATCCAGTCGAAGAACGATATCTTGGGAGCATCCGGTGCCAATTGGTCGAGGAATCCCAGCATGATGATGTTGGGAGGCGTGCCGATGGGTGTCATCACACCGCCTATGGAGCACGCATATGCTGTCATCAGCATCAGTCCTGTGGCGTATTTGTAGTTAGACAGGTCGATGATCTTACCATTTGTGGCCATCATGTCGCGTATTGTCTGCAGGAGTCCCAATGCGATAGGGAACATCATTGCCGCTGTCGCGGTGTTGCTAATCCATCCGGAGCACAGTATGCAGGCAAGACCGATGGCGAGGAAGATGCGCCGGGGTGAGTCGCCCACCCATTTCATCGACATTATGCCGTATGCGATGCGTTTATCCAGACCGTTGACCATCATACCCTTTGCCAGCAGGAATCCTCCCAGGAACAGGAATATCATGGGGTTGGCAAAGTTCTTGAAAGCATCGTCTATGGGTGCAATACCCAGCACGACGCACAGCGTGGGACCGATGAGTGAGGTGACGGGGATGGGTACGGGTTCTGTCACCCACCATATTGCCACCAGCGTCATTATTGCCAGCAGGTGGTGGGCGGCGTCCGTGAGACCGTCGATGGGAATACACCACACCAGCACGGCACCCAGCACACCCATCACAGCTCCTATGATTTTACGCATCCCCCTGACGGGATTTTTCTCGCTATTCGCATCTTTCACGTCGTTCATGGTCTTATTTTTGCAAGTTTTTTCTATTTTTCGCTGTAAAATTAGTAAAAAGAGTTGATAGTTGACTGTTGATGGCTGATAGTTTTTATTATTTGAGGGAAATATTTTACCACATCGGGAAATTTTCATATATTTGCCGCGAATTATAAAATATTTAAGGTACTATGAAAGGAATCACAACGCTCTTTGCTTTCGTTCTGTTGACGGTTCAGGGCATATTTGCCCAGAAAACGGTGTATATTCCCGACACTTGGGTGTACAATCCTTCGACAGAGGAATATACCGAAGGCGGCAACCCCGATCTGCAGTGGTCGTTCAGTCGCAGCAAGGAGTCGGACAACTGTATCATCTTTTGGCAGAAGGGTTTCGGCAGTGACCCGAGCGAGGCTCCTTCACTGGACGGAGTGTCAATGACATTCGATGTGGATGACGTGCTGCAGGTGGCGGAGAACTGCTACGCGCTGAACGTCGGACAGCTGGGCTTCTCGTGCAGCAATATGCTGGAGAAGTACAAGATACTCATCCTGATGAACTACACCACCACGTGGACCTGTTACGGAGGCGGTTACGACTACGAGTGCAGCGCCCTGTGGCTCAATCCCGCCACGGTAAAGCCCGCCGGTCACTCGCTGGCTCACGAGGTGGGGCATTCCTTCCACTATATGTGCTACGCCGAGGCTGCCAACTACAACCATGTTTCTTCCTCCACCATCGGCACGGGATTCCATCTGCCTGTGGGCAACGGGCAGGCAATCTGGGAGCAGACGGCGCAGTGGCAGGCCAATCAGGCATATCCCGAACTGATGTTCAGCCAGAGCTATCCGCTCTTCGGCAACAATGCCAACTATGCTTTTTCGCACGAGTGGATGCGCTATCAAAGCTACTGGTTCCTCTACTACCTCTGCCAGCGCTACGACGATATCACCACGGTGGCAAGGGTGTGGAAGCAGCCGATGACGGGTGCCAAGGACTTCTGCCAGGCACTGATGGCACTGAAGGGACTCTCCACGGAAGCTTTTTACAGGCTCTATTTCGACTATGCCCTGCATTGCGCCACCTACGACTTCGATGCGGCAGCTCCTTATCGCGACGGATATATCGGAAAGTTCGACTATCGCGCCGTGCAGTTGGAGGACAATAAATACCAGGTGGCCTACGCCAGTGCACCGCAGGGCACGGGATTCAATGTGATTGAACTCTCCGTTCCGGCAGCGGGAACGAATGTCACCACGCGCTTCACAGCCCTCACTTCCGGCTGCGCGCTCGATGAGGCCGATCCGGGAGAATACAACAACGGCGCGGCGCTGGTCAGCGCCGGTGTGACGAAATACAACCGTGTGGCTGCGGCCTCGGCACGCGGATTCCGCATCGGTTACGTGTTTCTCAAGAGCGACGGCACGCGCGAGTACTACAACGATGATATAGTTCATTGTAAGGGTACGGCGGAAGCGACCGAGGAGATAGCTGCAGAGGTGCCGTCGGGCACCAGGCGTATGTTCCTTGTCATCGCTCCTGCACTCACGTCCTACATCCAGCACAAGTGGGACGAGAATATCGCCAACGATGACCAGTGGCCCTATCGCTTCGAACTTGAGGGCACCACAGCCACCAGTGTCATCCCCTATGTCAAGGAGCCTGATTTCGAGAAGGTCATCGACGGTCGCGAGATAGCAGATGTCATACTTACCTACAATGTGGTCATGCCTCCCTCTTCCGGCTACGACGGAGCAGCAGTCAGTTTCTCCGGCAGCGGCCTCAACGCGCTCTGCACGGCGTTCCAGATGGAGGGCGACGACATCTTCAATGCCATACTCCCTTACAGCGGTTCGCAACAGAAGGGCACCGTCGTGAACTATCCCCTGAGGGCGAACGGCACGCTGCAGACTCTCGGAAAGACCACCAACGGCGACTTCGGTCATTGGTTCAATGCCAGCGGCACGGCTATCTCATACGGCAGCAACTGCTCGGTATATGCCGAGTTCACAAAATCCACAAAGAGCGGCATCATCGGTCAGTTTCCCGACGCCAATGCCGACGGCACGCAGCGCACCCTCCGCGAGGCACTCGTCTATAAAAATAACGAGGGAAAGACCGCCAGGGCCAGCCTCATTTTCAATATTACCTTCCAGACGGGGGCCGCAGCCCGTTGCTATCTTACCGATATCGACTACAAGGGTCCGGATCCAAGTGCTGTGAATACTCTCAAGGCATCGGCGGGGGAGGAAAACGATGTCTATGATATGTCGGGTCGCAGGGTGAAAGCGGAGGATATGCATCCCGGCTTCCATTATGTTGTCGGTGGGAAAAAGATCCTGAAGTAATAGGCGTTGAAGTTTTATGAAATACTCACTCAGAACAGCCACCGTCGCGGATGCAGAGCTTTTGCGCGACATCTATGCCCCTTATGTCAGCGGCACTGCGATTACCTTCGAGTGTGAGGTACCTACCGTAGAGGAGTTCCGTCGTCGCATTGCCGCCACGCTGGAGCGCTATCCCTATCTTGTGGCGGAAGACGAGAGAGGAGATGTGGTGGGATATGCTTACGCCGGCCCCCTCAAGGAGCGTGCGGCCTTCAACAGGTCTGTGGAGACCTCCATCTATGTGCGGCAGGACGAAGTGGGTAAAGGACTCGGCCGTCTGCTCCACGATGCTCTGGAGCAGGCTCTCAAAGATATCGGCATCCTCAATATGTATGCCTGCATCGCTGCTCCGAGGGGAGACGACCCGTATCTTACAGACAACAGCATCCGGTTTCACACGCATCTGGGTTATCGGCTGATAGGCCGTTTTTTGCAATGCGGCTACAAGTTCGAGCGCTGGTACGACATGGTGTGGATGGAGAAGTTGATAGGTGAGCATCGAAGCGATTCTTAACGAATCAGGGAAGTGACGGCTTTGTATGTGGAGTATCTGATAGCTGTCAATATCTTTGCTTTCCTCGCGTATGGTATCGACAAGTGGAAGGCAAAGCACGGCAGTTGGCGCATATCGGAGGCGACTCTGTTGATACTTGTCCTCATCGGAGGCAGCCTCGGAGCGTGGATCGGGATGAAAATCTGGCATCACAAGACGATGCACAAAAAGTTCAAATACGGCATTCCGCTCATACTGATTGCACAAGCAGCACTGATGATATTCAAATAAGGAACAAAAATCCCGCAAAAAACCTCAAAAGAATCCCCCGTAACGCAATGGTATGGGGGATTTTTTGTATATTTGTACCCGCAATAGTGCAAAAACACTAAAACCGACAAAACCATGAAAGAGCAAGTTTTGAAATGTATGCGCGAGGCAGGTAAGCCCGTCTCGGCAGGTGACGTGACGAAGGCACTGGGTGCCGACCGCAAGGAGGTGGACAAGGCTTTTGCCGAACTGAAGAAGGAAGGCGCCATCGTGTCGCCCGTGCGATGCAAGTGGGCTCCCGCAAATTGAGAGGTGAAAGTATGAAGACATTCATGGACGCCGATTTCCTGCTGCAGACAGACACAGCTCGGGATTTGTATCATAATCATGCGGCTAAGCTGCCTATAATAGACTATCACTGCCATCTGAATCCCGCCGACGTGGCGGAGGACCGCCGTTTCCGCTCCATCACGGAACTGTGGCTGGGCGGCGACCACTACAAGTGGCGTGCGATGCGCACCAACGGCATCGACGAGCGACGGATCACGGGCGAGGCCTCCGACTGGGAGAAGTTTCAGGCGTGGGCGGCAACGGTGCCCTATTGCTTCCGCAATCCGCTATACCATTGGACTCATCTGGAACTCAAGACGGCATTCGGCATCGACAAACTGCTGAATCCCGAGACGGCCCGCGAAATATACGATGCCTGCAACGACCGTCTGCAGAACGACCCGTCGTTCTCTGCACGGGGACTCATGCGACGCTATAATGTGGAGACGGTGTGCACCACGGACGACCCCGTGGACGACCTGTGCCACCACAAGGCATACGGCAACCCTCCGGCCTCCACAAAACTGATTCCTGCCTGGCGACCGGACAAGGCGATGGCCGTGGAGGACGTGAAGGCATTTCGCTCGTATGCAGAGCGGCTGGGCATGGCGGCAGATATGGAGATACGCAGTTTCGACGATTTTATCGATGCCTTGCAGCGCCGTCACGATTTCTTCCACCGGCAGGGATGCCGTCTCAGCGATCACGGATTGTCGGAGTTTTATGCCGAACCGTATACGGACGCAGAGATTGCCCATATCTTTGACAAGGCGTATGGTGGAGCAGAACTCACGGAGGATGAGATACGCAAGTTCAAGAGCGCGATGCTCTACATCTTCGCCGTGCAGGACAGCGCGTCGGGATGGGTGCAGCAGTACCACTATGGTGCGTTGCGCAACAACAACAGCCGTATGATGAGGCAATTGGGCTCCGATACAGGGTTCGACAGCATCGGCGACTGGCACACCGCGCAGTCGATGTCGCGCTTTCTCGACCGCCTGGACAGTGAAGGATGTCTCACCAAGACCATACTCTACAACCTGAATCCTGCGGACAACGAGATGGTGGCCACGATGCTCGGCAACTTCCAGGACGGCAGTGTGGCAGGCAAGATACAATGGGGCTCGGGATGGTGGTTCCTCGACCAGAAGGACGGTATGGAAAAGCAGATGAACGCCCTCTCTCTCCTTGGGCTGCTCAGCCGTTTCGTGGGTATGCTTACAGATTCGCGCTCGTTCCTCTCATATCCTCGCCACGAGTACTTCCGCCGCACTCTCTGCAATATACTTGGCAACGACGTCGAGCAGGGGATGATTCCCTTCACCGGCTATGAGGAGCAGCGCGTGCGTCAGATGGTGGAGGATATCTCCTATTACAATGCGAAACATTATTTTGAGTTCGGATAAATGGAAAATGGTAGAACATCCTGGCGCTGGTGGATATGCAGCCTTCTTTTCATTGCCACCACGGTCAACTATCTCGACCGCCAGGTGCTGTCACTGACGTGGAAGGAGTTTATCGCTCCGGAGTTTCACTGGACCGACAACCACTACGGTAACATTACGGCTGTATTTTCCATCTTCTACGCCTTCATATCGCTGTTTGCCGGGCGTTTTATCGACTGGCTCGGTACAAAGCGCGGATACATCTGGGCCATAGTGATATGGTCGTTCGGCGCCTGTCTGCACGCGCTGTGCGGATGGGTCACGATGTATCACGTAGGCATTCCCAGTAAAGAGGCGCTGCTGGCTGTGGAGAGGGGTTCGGAACTTTCCCTTTTGATGTCCACCGTGAGTGTATGGATGTTCCTTGCCTGCCGTATCGTTCTGGCTACGGGTGAGTCGGGCAATTTCCCCGCCGCCATCAAGGTGACTGCCGAGTATTTCCCCAAGAAGGACCGCGCCTATGCCACTTCGGTGTTCAATGCCGGAGCCTCCGTGGGAGCGCTGGCAGCTCCGCTGACGATACCCCTTCTGGCTCAGAATTTCGGTTGGGAGATGGCTTTCATCATCATCGGTGGCATCGGTTTCATTTGGGCTGGACTGTGGCAGGTGTTTTACACCTCACCCGAGAAGAGCCGCTTCGTCAATGCAGCCGAACTGGCCTACATCAATCAGGATGCCACTGATGCTTCTGCTCAGGACGTATCCGATGCCGAGGGCCCAAAGATAGGATTCCTCAAGTGTTTCTCCTATCGTCAGACCTGGGCCTTCATCGTGGGCAAATTGATGACGGACGGCGTGTGGTGGTTTTTCCTGTTCTGGGCTCCGGCCTATTTCTCAGAACTCGGTTATCCCTCCACCTCCGGAATGGGACAGGCACTCATCTTCGTGCTCTATCTCGTGGTGACGCTGCTCTCCATCTGCGGCGGTTATCTTCCGAGGCTCTTTGTGGAGCGTCTGGGTATGAATCCCTACGCAGGTCGTATGAGAGCTATGCTGATATTTGCATTCTTGCCCGTCTTCGCGATGTTTGCCCAGCCTTTGGCCGACATATCCCCTTGGTGGCCCTGCGTCATCATCGGTCTGGCCGGAGCCGGTCACCAGGCATGGTCGGCGAACCTCTATTCCACCATCGGTGATATGTTTCCCAAGTCGGCTATTGCCACCATCACGGGTATCGGCACCATGTTCGGAGGTCTCTGCTGCTTTGCCATCAACAAGGGTTCGGGTATGCTCTTTACCTATGCCGACGGACTGGGTGATGAATTCCGTTTCTTCGGAGCCACCGGCAAGCCGGCCGGCTATATGATGGTGTTCTGCTATTGTGCAGTGGCATATCTGCTGGCATGGGTGATGATGAAGGCCCTCGTGCCCCGCTATAAGAAAATCACGGAATGACGGGAGAGATGATAACATTAGCGGTAACCTAAAAAATAATAATATGGAAAAGACTTGGCGTTGGTTTGGAAAGAAAGATAAGATAACGCTCGCAATGCTGCGGCAGATAGGTGTGGAAGGTATAGTGACGGCGTTGCACGATGTGCCTCTGGGCAAGGTGTGGACGCGGGATGCTATACGCGACCTGCGCGAATATATCGAGGCCGAAGGTCTCCGCTGGAGCGTGGTGGAGAGTCTTCCTGTCACGGAAACCATTAAATACGGCGGTTCCGACCGCGACGAGCAAATAGAGATTTACAGGCAGAGTTTGCGCAACCTGGCGGAGGAGGGCATCCGCACCGTGTGCTACAATTTCATGCCGGTGCTCGACTGGGCCCGCACGGATTTGCTCCACCCCAATGAGGACGGTTCGTCCAACCTATATTTCTCCTATGCGGAATTTGCCTATTTCGACATATACATCCTCAAGCGCGAGGGAGCCCGTGAGGACTGGGCGCGTTTCCGTTTCCCTGACGGGGTGGGAGAGGGACGCGACGTGCTTGCCGAGGCCGATGTCCTGGCCGGGGTGATGACATCGGAGCGCAGTCACCAGCTGGTGGAGAACATTGTTATCAAGACACAGGGCTTCGTTAGCGGCAATTTCAGTGAGAACGACGAGGCGCCGCTGGATAAGTTCCGCCAGTTTCTCAACCTCTACGCCGGTATCGACAAGGCTCAGCTGCGCGAGAATATGAAGTATTTCCTCGAGGCTGTAATGCCCGTATGTGATGAGTGTGGCATTAATATGTGTGTGCATCCCGACGATCCTCCCATCGAGATTCTCGGCCTGCCGCGTATCGTGCGCACTGCGGACGACATCCGCTGGTTCCTCAATGCCGTGCCCAATCCCCACAATGGACTCACCTTCTGTGCCGGCAGTCTCTCGGCCGGAGCCTACAACGATGTGGTGGCAATGGCCCGCGAATTTGCTCCGCGCACCCATTTTGTTCACCTCCGCTCTTGCCATATATTCCCCAATGGCGACTTTACGGAAGCCAGTCATCTCGGTGGTCGTGCCGACCTCATCGAGCTTTGTAAGATATTTGAGGCGGAGGAGTCCTGTCGCCCCGCCGCTTCTCAGATTTCACCAGTCACCCTTCCGTTCCGCGTAGATCACGGGCGTACGATGCTTGGCGACGAGACCCGCGGCTACAACGCAGGCTACTCCTTCTTAGGGCGTATGTACGCGATGGCACAGATGCAGGGCGTACTCGCCACTCTCGCTCACAAATCTCCAAAAAAATATAAAAATCAATGAACACAATATTCAGCGTTAAGGACCACGTGGTGGTCATCACCGGCGGCACCGGTGTGTTGGGTCGTGCCATAGCCAAATATCTTGCGCAAGAAGGTGCGAAGGTGGTAATCCTCGGTCGCAAGGCCGAAGTTGGAGAGGCCATTGTCAGTGAAATACGTCAGGCCGGCGGTGAGGCAATGTTTCTCACCACGGACGTTATGAATCAGGCTGTGCTGCAGCAGAATTGCGACGAAATCCTTGCCCGATACGGCCGTGTGGATGCTCTCTTGAATGCTGCCGGCGGTAATATGCCCGGCGCCACCATACCGCCCGACAAGACGTTCTTCGACCTCGACCCTGCTCAGTTCCGCACCGTTCTCGACCTCAACCTCACAGGTACGGTGATACCCACGCAGGTGTTCCTGCGTCCGATGGTGGCTCAGGGCAAGGGCGCTATTGTCAATTTCTCATCCATGGCTGCCTTCCGTCCTATGACGCGCGTATGCGGCTATGCTGCTGCCAAGGCCGGCATCTCCAATTTCACGGCCTACATGGCTACGGAGTGCGCCCGTAAGTTCGGAGAGGGCATACGTGTGAATGCTATTGCTCCGGGTTTCTTTATCACGGAGCAAAACCGCGCTCTGCTGACTAATCCCGACGGCTCGTTTACCGAGCGCGGTCGTGATGTGATACGTCAGACGCCTTTCGGCCGTATGGGTCGTCCAGAGGAGTTGTGCGGCACTATCCAGTACCTCATATCCGATGCCTCCCTCTTCGTCACTGGTACGGTGGCTGTCGTGGATGGCGGCTTTAATGCCTTTGCAATGTGATTTATATTCCTCTCTCTGCCCAGTCGCCTCGGTCTAGATTGCGGTAGCCGATGGCTTCGGCAATATGCTGTGACAGCACCTTCTCAGAGCCTTCAAGGTCGGCAATGGTGCGGGCCACCTTAAGAATACGCGTGTAGGCGCGGGCTGAGAGTTTGAGACGTTCCATCGCCATTCGGAGCATTTCGAGCGACTGGGCATCGGGTTCTGCAAAGATGTGGAGCATCTTCTCCGTCATCTGAGCATTGCAATGTATCCCCTTGCAGTCCTTGAAACGCTCTGCCTGAATCTGACGGGCGGCGATAACACGCTGACGAATCACACTACTGGGTTCGCCCGGCTCCATCTGTGAGAGTTGTGCGAAGGGTACAGCTTGAATCTCGCAATGGATATCGATACGGTCGAGCAGCGGACCGCTGATTTTCGAAAGATAACGGCTGATTTGGCCTGGTGTGCAGGTGCAACGGTGGTGCGGGTCGCCGAAATAACCGCATGGACACGGATTCATTGAGGCAACGAACATGAAGTTGCAGGGATATTCCACAGAATACTTCGCACGGGACACATTGATAGTGCGATCCTCCAAAGGCTGACGGAGCACTTCAAGTGTCTGGCGCTGGAATTCAGGTAATTCATCGCAAAAAAGGACCCCGTTGTGTGCAAGGGAAATCTCTCCAGGCGTGGCATTGGTGCCGCCGCCAACAAGAGCCACCTGCGAAATGGTGTGATGCGGTGAACGGAACGGACGCGATGCAATAAGTGCTGAGTCCTTGTTCAGTTTGCCTGCGACGGAATGTATCTGAGTAGTCTCAAGACTTTCGGATAGGGTGAGAGGCGGCAGAATGGACGGCAGTCGTTTTGCCATCATACTTTTTCCGCTGCCTGGAGGTCCCACCATGATGAGATTGTGTCCACCGGCTGCAGCAACTTCAAGGGCACGTTTCACGAGTGCTTGTCCCTTGACATCTGCCATATCGTATTCCACATCCGACTGATGGTCGAAGAATTCCTTGCGAGTGTCCATCTCATAGGGAGTGAGAGGTTCCTTGCCGTTGAGGAAGTTCACCACCTGCGAGATATGGCTTACACCATACACCTTGACGCGATTGACGACAGCCGCTTCGCGTACGTTTTGAATAGGTACGAAGAGATTCTCATAGCCGAGTTCGCGTGCCTTGATAGCTATAGGCAGCACACCTTTAACAGGTTGAATGCCTCCATCCAGAGAAAGCTCGCCCACCATCATTGTCTGTTCGAGGAGAGTGATCTCCACCTGTTTCTCCGCAGCCATAATGCCGATGGCAATGGGGAGGTCGTAGCCGCTGCCTTCCTTGCGGATGTCGGCGGGAGCCAGGTTGATGGTAATCTGCTTTGCGGGGAACTTATATCCGCTGTTCTCTACGGCAGCGACAATGCGCTCGTGACTTTCCTTGACAGCGTTGTCGGGCAGGCCGACCATGCAGAAACGGATGCCTCGGGCAAGGTTCACTTCAATGGTGACCTGTTGGGCATTCAGTCCCTGAACGCTGGCAGAGAATGTCTTGACGAGCATCTGTTATTCTTCCTTAGAGCGACCGGAACGTTTGCGCTCCAAGTGATCGAGAATGATTTTGCGCATGCGCATCGACTTGGGAGTGACCTCCACGTACTCGTCCTCCTTGATGTATTCCAAAGCCTCTTCCAGAGAGAATATGGTGGCGGGGATGATGCGGGCCTTCTCGTCGGAACCGGATGCACGCATATTGGTGAGCTGCTTGGCTTTGGTGACATTTACGACGAGGTCGTTGTCGTGAACATGCTCTCCGACCACCTGGCCGGCATAAACCTGCTCCTGAGGTTCGATGAAGAAACGACCGCGATCCTGTAGGTTGTTGATGGAATAGGCGTAAGCCGTACCCGTTTCAAGAGCTATCATCGAACCGTTGGTGCGGCGCTGTATGTCGCCTTTGTAGGGTTGGTACTCCTTGAAGCGGTGAGCCATGATGGCTTCACCTTGTGAGGCGGTGAGTATGTTCGTGCGCAAGCCGATGATGCCGCGGGATGGGATAAGGAATTCAATGTTCACACGGTCTCCCTGACTCTCCATAGATGTCATTTCGCCCTTGCGGCGGGTGACCATGTCAATCATCTTGGAAGAGAACTCCTCTGGAACATTGATGGTGAGTTCCTCAATGGGTTCGCAGCGCTCGCCGTCTATTTCCTTATATATAACCTGCGGCTGACCCACCTGCAATTCGTAACCCTCGCGACGCATTGTCTCGATGAGTACGGAAAGGTGCAGGACACCGCGACCGGCCACCAGCCAGCGGTCGGTGTAACCTTCTACAAAAGAAACGCGCAGAGCGAGGTTCTTCTCCAGCTCCTTGTCGAGGCGCTCGTTGATATGGCGTGAGGTGCAGTATTTGCCCTCTTTGCCGAAGAAAGGAGAATCGTTGATGGTGAAGAGCATCGACATGGTGGGTTCGTCGATAGAGATGGGAGGCAGGGCCTCCGGATTCTCGTAGTCGCACAGTGTGTCGCCTATCTCGAAATGCTCCAATCCCACTATAGCGCAGATATCACCGGATGATACGGCATCTGTCTTCTGGCGACCCATACCGGTGAAGGTGTGCAGTTCCTTTATCTTGGTCTTCTCCATGGAACCGTCGCGATGGGCCACCGTGATGTTCATTCCCTCGCGCAGCGTGCCGCGATGCACACGACCCACGGCGATGCGCCCTGTGTAGTTGCTGTAGTCGAGCGAGGTGATGAGCATCTGGGGCGTGCCTTCCAGTACGGTGGGAGCGGGGATGTGCTCAAGGATGGTGTCGAGGAGATAGGTGATGTCGTTGGTAGGAGTTGACCAGTCGGCACCCATCCAGCCGTTCTTCGCACTGCCGTAGATGACGGGGAAGTCCAGTTGTTCCTCTGTGGCATCGAGGTCGCACATGAGATCGAATACCATCTCGTAGACCTCTTCGGGGCGGCAGTTGGGTTTGTCCACCTTGTTGACAACCACAACAGGTTTCAGACCTATCTCAAGAGCCTTTTGCAGCACAAAACGCGTTTGGGGCATAGGGCCTTCGAAAGCATCGACCAGAAGCAGACAGCCGTCTGCCATATTCAGCACACGCTCCACCTCGCCGCCGAAATCGGAGTGTCCCGGGGTGTCGATGATGTTAATTTTGGTGTCCTTGTACTGGATGGAGACATTCTTCGAGAGAATGGTGATGCCGCGCTCGCGTTCCAGCTCGTTGTTGTCGAGCATGAGTTCGCCTGTCTGCTGATTGTCGCGGAAGAGGTTGCCGGCCATCAGCATTTTGTCCACAAGAGTGGTCTTACCGTGGTCGACGTGGGCTATGATAGCAATGTTTCTTATATCCATAGGCTGAAGGGATGAAAAAGAAAACCCCCGTCTGAGAGGCGGGGGCTTTCGGATGCTTCTTTACTTTCTCAGACCGAGGGCCTTGACAATGGCACGATAGCGGTTGATGTCGCGCTTCTTCAAATAGTTGAGGAGCGAACGACGCTTACCTACGAGACCCGTCAGAGCGCGCTCTGTGCTGTGGTCCTTACGGTTTTGCTTCATGTGCTCGGTGAGGTGGGAGATGCGATAGGTGAAAAGAGCAATCTGGCTCTCTGCGCTACCTGTGTCCTTAACTCCCTGACCGAATTTGCCAAAGATCTCTTCTTTTTTTGCTGAATCCAAATACATTGTTGTAATGGTTTAAAGTAAACTTGTTTGTTGAGCAGCTCCTCCGCACGCTTCACGGCACTGTACTCACAAATGCGGGTGCAAAGGTACGAAAAATAGTTGAGAGTTGGGAGTTTAGAGTTTA
>JAEEZX010000041.1 GCA_016292045.1 Bacteroidaceae bacterium
CCCGACTGGCACAACGAAGGCAACGCCGACAGCCTCATGCCCACCATTACCGAATATTGGCAACCGGCAGACACAACAGGTTTCACACCTGCTGCAATCGCTATTCGCAATGCAGACAATTATCTTCGCGTGACATCGTTCACAGAATTGCGCATCACATTCATGGTAGGATTACCTGGGAAACCGTCCTACACCTTCCTTGGTGTGTATTGCCTCGATGAGTCATGCTCCGACACCGCCCGACTCGTGTGGAAACGCATTGCAACGGAGTGCGACCTCAACCATTTGGATCTTCTGAACCAGTTACGCTACAAACCATAGAAATATTCCAGCTTATTTGCCCGCTAGCCCGGTTACTTCGGAGCAGCAGTCCGGTCGTTTCGGAACGGCGGTCCAGTCGTTTCGGACTTGGCTCGCCATTACACACGAATATTTGTTGCTATACACTCCAACACTGTTTCCCCTGCACACGAAAAAGTTTTCCCTCGCACTCCAGCAAAAACTCGCGTACACACAAATATACATTTGCGCCATACCAAGCAGGTAGCAGGCTCAATATATGTTTGTTATTTTATCGTTACTTTTTCGTTATTTGTTCGATAGAAAATCGAAGAACTAACGGAGAACTATCGAAGAACTAACGGAGAAATGTAGAGGCAACTTGCTCTTTGGTGGCTTTTTAATGACCTGTTGACCTGTACTGATTTTGGTTGACAGTTTTGCTGATAACTCTGAACAAAAAAGGGGCTCTCAAGCGAGAACCCCTTTACTTATTGTCCTTGAATCAGCTTTTTAGAGCTTGCCATTAGAACCGAGCACATTCACAATCTTGTGGATGTACATCTTCTTCATGTTGTCGCGAGCGGGCTTCAGATACTGACGAGGATCGAAATCACCCGGGTGCTCAGCCAAGTGCTTGCGGATAGCAGCAGTCATAGCCAGACGAGAGTCGGAGTCGATGTTGATCTTGCAGACAGCACTCTTGGCAGCCTGACGCAGCTGCTCCTCGGGAATACCGATAGCTGCCTCGAGCTTGCCGCCGTACTTGTTGATGGTCTCAACCTCTTCCATGGGTACTGAGCTGGAACCGTGGAGAACGATGGGGAAGCCGGGGAGCTTCTTCTCGATCTCAGCGAGAACGTCGAATGCCAATGGGGGAGGAACGAGTACACCGTTCACCAATGTGCACTGCTCGGGAGTGAACTTGTGAGCACCGTGGCTGGTACCGATAGAGATAGCCAAGCTGTCGCAACCTGTGCGCTGAGAGAAGTCGATAACCTCCTCAGGCTTGGTGTAGTGGCTCTCAGCAGCAACAACCTCGTCCTCTACACCTGCGAGAACGCCCAGCTCAGCCTCAACGGTAACATCATACTTGTGAGCATACTCAACCACCTTCTTAGAAAGAGCAATATTCTCCTCGTAAGGCAGTGAGCTACCGTCAATCATCACACTTGAGAAACCGTTGTCGATACAATCTTTGCAGAGCTCAAAGCTGTCACCGTGGTCCAGATGGAGCACAATCTGAGGATTCTCACAACCCAGCTCCTTGGCATACTCAACAGCACCCTTAGCCAGGTTGCGGAGGATAACACCGTTAGCATAGTTGCGAGCGCCCTTGCTCACCTGCATGATGACGGGAGACTTTGTCTCAACTGCTGCCATAACGATAGCCTGCATCTGCTCCATTGTGTTGAAGTTGAACGCAGGAATTGCATAGCCGCCAGCCACTGCCTTGGCAAACATCTCACGAGTGTTCACCAGACCCAAATCTTTGTAACTTACCATACTTTTTCTGTTAAAATTGATTATTAAAATGGAATAGTTTCGTCTTATTTTGCTTGCAAAGATACTATCTTTTTAGGAAATAACAAAAAAAATGCTCCTTTTCTTGCTCTATTTGCAAAAAAAACCGTACTTTTGTGCCCTGAATCCATTACACACGCTCTCTTACCAAGAGCAAACAACAGAAAAAACGATTATAGAAAACTGAAAATTGAAGATTAAGATATGAAACAAGGCATTCATCCCGAGAATTACCGTCCCGTTGTTTTCAAGGACATGAGCAACGGCGACATGTTCCTCTCCCGCTCCACCTGCAAGACTACTGAGACCGTGGAGTTCGAGGGTCAGGAGTATCCCGTAGTAAAGCTGGAAATCTCCAGCAGTTCTCATCCTTTCTACACCGGTAAGAGCAAGCTGGTTGACACCGCCGGTCGTGTGGATAAGTTCATGAGCCGCTACGCCAAGTCTCGCAAGTAAGACTGGAAGTTTTCAAAAAACATAAGGCTGAGATTCATTACGAATTTCAGCCTTTTTTCTTTTTCAGCAGACAAGTCGTTAGTAGACAAGCAGACAAGATGGATGTTATACAAACATGTTGTTTCTGACCAATTATCAGTTCAAAGATATATCGCCCCTTTCATGAGATTCTCCTCGAAAACCTCTTTCGGAGCAAGTCTTTCTTTAAGAAGCCTCCACGATGGAGAATAGATGCGCTCCGTCCAATCTGTGATGTCACCGGTCTTCACCACACGACGCACAGTGATGCTCAGCAGATCCCCCTTCTCCCCCTTTTTCAGCTTCACCTCATAACTGCTCGACTCCGTATCGGCAACGGCAAGGGAATCTTCATTCATGAACAGGATAGTGACCTTGCCCTCCAAACGGTTTTTCACATCGCCCTGCTGTCCGGCCTCCCAATAGTCGACACAGTCCAGACGATTGTTTTTGCTCAAAAGCGGCATCACGGAATCGGGCATAGCACCCCACACCTCTTTTATCGTCAGCGCGTGCGCCTGCGCGACACACATCGCGAGTACAAACATCATTACGTATTTCATCGCGTACCTAAATATAAGAACAACATACCGAGCAACACAAGGAACAAATCGATGGCCTTGCTTTTGAGATTCTTCTCCTTGAAGAACAATGCTGCTACGAGGAAACTGACCACCACGCTGCTCCTGCGTGCCAAAGATATCACACTCACCATCACTCCGTCCAGCGACAGACCGTAGAAATAAACGAAATCCGCTATACTCAGGAAAACCGATATCAGCGGAATGCCCCAATGCCATTTGAAAGGCGTATGCCGCTTTCTTGTGGGCCACCACAGAAGAGCCGTCATCAACGCCATTGTGAGACATTGGTAGAAGTTGTAATAGCTCTGCACGACGATACGGTCGAGACCTATTCCGCCGTCTTCCGCAGGTGCCAGCAGGAATTTGTCGTAGAGGCCGCTCACCGCACCGAGAACTGCCCCCATCACCACAAGAAACACCCAACGGTTGTGCCAGAAATTTATATTCTCTTTCTTGCCGCTGTGACTCAGAAGGAAAAAAGACACTATACTCAGGAGCACACCTATCCACTGGCAGCCGTTCAACTGCTCTCCGAACACCAATATCGCACCCACTAAGACCATCACAGGACGTGTGGCATTTATCGGGCCGACAAGCGTCAAGGGCAGATGTTTCATACCGAAATATGCGCAGAGCCAAGAGGAAAGCACAATGAAACCTTTGAGCACAATATAGCGCTGCACCGCCCAACCGCCGGAATCCGTCAGGAAGAGCGCAGGCAGGAAGATGAGGGAGCAGAACAAGGTGTTGAGAAACAGGACGGGAATCACCGCATTGTCTCTCAGCGAAGTCTTCTTCGCCACATCATAGAGTCCCAGCAAGGCAGCACTGATAAAACCGCAAAGCAGCCACATAATCCCTTAGGACACCTTATTGAGTTTTCTTATGATGGAGAAGATAAACAGAGCAGCCAAGAGGCAGATGCCCATCAGAGTGCCCCAGACGTAGGTGAGCTCCACACCCCACATCAAACCGGGAATACCCACCAGCATATTACCCAGCGCCGTAGCCACAAACCAGCCGCCCATCATCATACCCTTGTATTTATCAGGCGACACCTTCGTGACAAAGGAAATACCTATGGGGCTGAGCAGCAACTCTGCGATGGTTAATATGAAATAGGTGCTCACAAGAAGATTCGGCGTCACGTCTGCAACGTGGAAGGGATGGTTGGGCAAGGGCAAACCGATGGACGAAACCATCATCAGCAGATATGCTCCGGCAGCCACCAACATACCCAAACCTATCTTCACGGGAGCTTTCGGTTCCTTGCCCTTACTTGCCAGCCATCCAAAAAATGCGATACTCACAGGTGTCAGCATCACCACGAAACATGGGTTGAAGTGCTGGAAGATGGGGGCGTCCACACGGACAAGGGCCTCCGGGTCGTACTTATACCACAGGAATGCCAGCGATGCAGCAATCAACGCACCGCTGATCGTACGCGCTTTCACCGTCTTGCCATTAAACAGGGAGAACAGCGCAAACACGACGAAGATAACGGCCACAAGATTGGTGACATCGAACATCATGGCCTCCCAACCGCGACTCAAACGATAGGTGTATTCGCTGGCAAACCAGGTCAGCGTGAGGCCGTTCTGGTGAAACGCCATCCAGAAGAAGAGTACGACAGCATATACCAGACACAGGCAGACGATACGTTCCTTCGTATCCGTCTCATCCGCTGCTGCTGTTTCTATCTTTTCTCCAGCTGCCGGTTTTTCCGCCTTCTTAGCAACCGTCACATGACGAAAAGTGGCCATTCCACCGTAATATATCGCTATACTAGCCACCACGCTGAAACATGCCACAGCAAAGGCGAAATGATATGAATCTGCCTTTGAGAAACCTATACTCTGAGCCCAATCCATCATGAGGATAGCAGCTGTCGGGGCAAAGAGTGCGCCCACATTGATGAGCATATAGAACAAGGAGAAACCTGCATCGCGTTTGTCTGCGTATTTCGGATCATGATAGAGGTCGCCTATCATCACCTGCAGATTACCCTTGAACAGGCCCGTACCCAGACACACGAATGCCAAAGCTGCCGCCATAGCAACGATGCCTGCCATACCGCCACCGAGCGGCACAGAGAGCAGGAGATAGCCGACAAGCATCACAAACATGCCGATGACCACCATACGGGAATATCCCCAACGGTCAGCTGCCATACCGCCCACCAAAGGAAGGAAATACACAAATCCCAGGAAACATGAGTATATCGGGGATGCGACTTGGTTGGAGAATCCGAAATTTTCACCTAAAAACAATACAAATACGGCCAGCATAGTGTAGTAGCCGAAACGTTCTCCCGTATTTGCCAAAGCTAGTGCCCAAAGGCCTCTGGGTTGCCCCTCAAACATAATTACGCTTGATTTAAATTAATATTCCTCGACAAAGATACAAAAACTTCACGGCTCACAGGGTGTGTTTGCCCGTTTTTTTGTACTTTTGCCTTAGTTTTTTCACATCAAAGACATGCAACACATAAAACCCCGTCTGTTAGACTGCCTCAAAGGCTATAATAGTGAGATTTTCATGAAGGACCTCATGGCAGGTCTCATAGTAGGCATCGTGGCACTTCCTCTGGCCATAGCTTTCGGTATTGCTTCCGGTGTCACTCCAGAGAAGGGTATCATCACAGCCATCGTAGCGGGTTTCATCATTTCTCTTCTTGGCGGCACGAAGGTACAGATTGGCGGCCCCACGGGAGCTTTCATCGTTATAATATATGGTATTGTAAATAATCCGGCATACGGTCTGCACGGTTTGATTGTTGCAACAATGATGGCAGGTCTCATCCTCGTAGCCTTGGGAGTGTTCCGCCTGGGAGCCGTGATAAAGTTCATACCCTACCCCATTGTCATAGGTTTCACTGCCGGTATTGCACTCACCATCTTCACCACTCAGATGGGCGATGTGATGGGACTCACGGAAGAGGCTGTGGACAAAACCGGAAACCTCATCACCGTACCACTGAAGACACCTGGCGACTTTATCGGGAAATGGATATGCTATATCGAGAATATCAGCACATTCAACCCGTGGAACTTCCTCGTGGCAATGCTTTCCCTTCTTGTCATCATCTTTTCTCCGAAGATGTTGCGTAAGATACCAGTTCTGAATAAGATTCCCGGATCACTTTACGGCATTCTTGTGGGAACCGTAGCGGTATTGCTCATGAAACAATATGGCATCACGGGTATAGATACCATCGGAGACCGCTTCCACATACAGAGTCAGCTGCCAAACATGGTGATGCCCGAGATTTCTTGGAACATGGTGCAGACACTGATGCCCGTCGCCTTCACCATTGCCATTCTGGGTGCTATCGAGAGCCTGCTTTCCGCCACAGTTGCGGACGGTGTCACTTCCGACCGTCATGATTCCAATATGGAACTTGTGGCTCAGGGTGTTGCAAACATCGTCACACCGCTCTTTGGAGGAATCCCTGCCACCGGAGCCATTGCCCGCACCATGACCAACATCAACAACGGGGGACGCACTCCCGTGGCCGGACTCATTCATGCCGTAGTACTTTTGGCCATTCTTCTGGTGTTGATGCCATACGCAGAGTACATTCCCATGGCCGCACTTGCAGCCGTATTGATAATCGTATCCTACAACATGTCAGGATGGCGCACAGTACGAGGTCTGATGAAGAACCCCAAGAGCGATGTCTCCGTACTCGTTGTCACATTCCTGCTGACCGTGATTTTCGACCTCACCATCGCCATCGAAATCGGTCTCATACTGGCCTGCGCACTCTTCATCAAGCGTATTATGGAGACAACTGATATTTCCGTAATCAACGATGAAATCAATCCTTCTGACGATGCAGACCTGACATCCGGACACGAAGAGAACCTTAAAATTCCAGCTCGCTGCTCCGTGTATGAAATCAACGGTCCGTTCTTCTTCGGTATTGCAAACAAGTTCGACGACCTGCAGAAGAATCTCGGAGGAAAGAAGCCGAAAGTGCGTATCATACGTATGCGCAAGGTTCCTTTCATCGATTCCACCGGTATTCACAACCTGCAGAACCTTATCGAGATGTCGCACGAGGACGGTATACATATCATCCTCTCAGGTGTCTCTCCCAAAGTACACAGCCAGCTGGAGAAAGCCCATTTCTACGACATCATGGATTCCGACCACATCTGTCCTCACATTGATGTCGCTCTGGAAAAAGCCAGAGAATTCATGAAGGCTTAAAGGCGGCTTCTCACCTCTTTCAGTATCTTATCGCACTCCGCATCCCCGATGCCGGAGTCTTTGAGTATTTCTGGCAAAATGTCCACAACTTTTTGCCTCATCTGCTGTCTTCCCACCTGCAGACCGCTGCGATACGAGTTAGGAGGGAGAAGTTGTCTGTTGAAGTTACCGTCGCTCATACTTTAACTGTGCAAAACAGCGAAATAAACAACATTATCTTTTTCATCGAGGGACAAAAGTAGAAAAAAAATTGTATATTTGTGCGCTTTTAAGGAAGTTTTTTTGCACTTACGCATAGGAATATGGCAGAAAAAGCCACAGCAGAACGTATTATACTAGGCATCGACCCCGGCACAAATGTCATGGGGTTTGCCGTACTCCGCTGCCCTCTTCTTCAAACGAGGAAGGGGGCGGTGGTGCCTCTCACCATCGGGGCGCTCAAGATGAAAAAGACCGAGTCCCACTATCTGCGTCTCAAGCAGATACGTGACAAGGTGATGGAACTCATCTCTGAATACCTTCCCGATGAGATGGCAATAGAATCGCCTTATTTCGGCATCAACGTCACATCCGTGGTGAAGCTGTGCCGCGCTCAGGGAGCCGCGATGACAGCCGCTCTCGACCGCGATATCCCCATCCACGAATATCCCCCTGCACGTGTCAAGATAGCCATCACCGGCAACGGACGGGCATCCAAAGAGCAGGTGTCGGCAATGGTGCGGAGCATACTTCACTTTGAGGAAAATCAGGACGTCCCATTTGATGCCACCGATGCACTGGCCATTGCACTGTGCCACTATTACGAGACCTCGAAAGGACTTCCCGACGGAGCTTTCGGCCACGGAGCCAAGAAATCGCGCTCGAAGGGAGGTTCGGCAGGTTCCTGTTGGGAAAAATTTGTTGAAGCCAACAAAAATCGCGTTCACAAACAATAAATAAAGCCTCGCGCACGTTATGTGCGTGAAATACGCACAAACGGAAACGAAACAAAAAAATCATATGGACATCAAAAAACTGTTATTATTAGCACTGCTCTTCATCATGCCCCTCTGCATTCCCGATGCAGCACTTCGGGCACAAGCTATGACCGACGAGCAGGTGCTCGACTATGTTACGAAAGAGACGCAGCGCGGTGCCTCACAAAGTTCCATCGTGGCTTATCTCATCAAGCGAGGTGTCACCACGGCACAGCTTCAGCGTGTGCGCCGCAAGGCAGAGCGTATGAAGGCTGAGGAGAAAACCGGAGACCGCACGAAGGGAGGAGGAAGAGCCACCCAGCAGGAGATACTGCCGACCACGGCAATGAACAAGACCGAGTTGCGCCAACAGGAGCTCGGCATCACCGGTGACATCTCAGTGGCAGACTCCACATCCCAAGCCAAAGACCTCACCGCAGACATGGATCTTGAGAATGCCCGCAAAGTCTTCGGCCGCAACATCTTCTCCATTGATAATCTCACCTTCGCGCCCTCGCAGAACATCGCCACTCCGGCCAACTACGTATTGGGAGCCGGCGACGAAGTGATTGTCAACATCTGGGGAGCCAGCCAACAGACGCTGCAAGAGCAGATCACTCCCGACGGATATATCGTCGTGCCAGGTGTAGGTCCCGTTCATCTGGGAGGCCTCACCGTCAGCAGGGCTAAAGCCGTACTGAAGGAAAAACTGGGAAGCCGCTATGCCAATTCCCACTTCGACCTCTCTCTGGGCGGCATCCGTTCACTGCAGGTCCAGGTGATGGGCGAAGTGGTGCGTCCCGGCACCTACACCCTGCCGAGTCTGTCGTCAGCCTTCAACGCACTGTATTCTGCAGGCGGTATTAACGAAATCGGTACGCTGCGCGACATCCGTGTATTCCGTCAGGGACAGCAAGTTGCCACCATCGACGTATATGACTACCTCCTGCACGGCAACACCAAAGGTGACGTGCGTCTCCACGACGGAGATGTCATACTGGTGGGTCCTTACGACTGTCTGGTGGAGATTACCGGCAACGTGAAGCGCCCGATGTTTTACGAAATGAAGAAGACGGAGACGGTGAAAGACCTTCTTGACTACGCAGGCGGTTTCGACGGCAAGGCGTACACCAAGAACGTGCGCCTGAAACGTTCGATGGGAGCAGAATACTCCATCCACTCCATTGAAGAGTTCCAGATGGGTGCCTTCACTGTGGCTGACGGCGACCTCGTGGAGGCCGATGAGAATATGGCCCGTTTCAACAATCTCGTAGAAGTGCGAGGAGCTGTGAAGCACCCCGGTCAGTTCCAACTTGGCGGCAACATACAGAGCGTTAAAGACCTTGTCCTCGCTGCTGACGGACTTTTGGAGAGCGCCTACACCGAACGCGCCATCATGCATCGCGAACGGGAAGACAAAAGCCGCGAGATGACTAATATCGACATCGTAGGCATACTCAACGGCACCGCCACCGACGTGCCTCTGCGCAACAACGATGTGCTCTTCATTCCCAACAAACTGGAAATGGATGGTGAGCGCACCATGCAGGTTGCCGGTGAAATCAACTACCCCGGTGTCTATCCCTATGCCGATAAGACCACTCTCAAGGATGTCATTCTCCAGGCAGGCGGTATGACACACGCAGGTTCTCTGGCACGTATCGATGTGTATCGCCGACTACGCGATGCACAGGCCCTTCAAGACGGAGCCAAGGCCGCTGAATATTATTCCTTCGCCCTGGATGAGGACTATAACCTCGTCCGTGATACCGTCTTCGAACTCAAGCCCTACGACGTGATCTATATCAGGAAGTCCCCGGGGTATGAGGAACAGAGAATTATTCGTGTGGAAGGTCAGGTCAATTTCCCGGGCACTTATGCCATGACCACCAAAAACTACCGTCTCTCCGACCTTATCCGCGACTGCGGCGGAGTCTCTGACCAAGGTTACGCTCACGGTGCCAGCCTTATTCGCGTCATGACCCCCGCAGAGCGTCAGCAGCGCGATGCCCTGAACCTCCGTTCCCAGATTGAAATTTACGAGGACGGACTGCGTGAAGGTAAAGACATGAATATGCAGGTGGCCGACTCACTTCTGGCTATGAAGTCCATCACCGACAACACCTATCCCGTTGCCATTGAGCTGGACAAAGCCCTCACGGAACCCGGCTGTGTCTATGACCTTATCCTGAGAGAGGGCGACGTCATCACCGTTCCGCGTCCCGAGTTCACCGTCAAGGTGAGCGGCGAGGTGATGCACCCCGTGGCTATGGCCTACGAAGAGGGCAAGAACCTCAACTACTACATACGCCACGCCGGCGGATATGCACGCAGGGCATACAGGAGCCGCGTATATGGCATACACATGAACGGCACCGTTGTGAAACTCTCCGCCAACTCCATCCGCGACATCGAGCCCGGCACGGAGATTGTCGTGCCCTCCAAGGCCGGCAAGAAAGGCATGAGCACTGCAGAAATCATGAGCATGTCATCCACCGCAGCCTCCCTTTCTTCCGTTATCGTAGCCCTTATGAACGTTATCACCAGATAGTCATGGAACAGAAACACAACGAACACGTCATTGACCTCAGAGAAGTGGGTCGCACCCTGTGGGCAAAACGTCGTATTTTCTATAAGGTGTGGGCTTGGACATTCGTCCTCTCCTGTGTATGGATATTCCCCCAGCCCCGCTCCTACACCTGCAAGGTGACGCTTGCCCCGGAAATGAGCGGTGAGAATGTGGCCGACGGTCTTTCCAGCATCGCATCATCCTTCGGCTTCAACATCGGGGGCGCGGCCGGTCAGGACGCCATCTATCCCGAACTGTATCCCGAGCTCTTTGAGAGTCCCGAATTTGTTGTGGGTCTCTACGGCATTGATGTCACCACAAAGGACGGAAAAATCTCCACCGACTATTTCACCTACATAAAGTCTCACCAGAAGAAGAACCCTCTCACATGGCCGTTCATCTTTACTTTAATAAAAGCAAAAAGCCTATTCGAAACGGAAGACACCACACCAAGTGGCAGCGGCAAGGGGGGTATCAATCCATTTATGATGAGCCGCAGGGATTACACTTTGATGCTGAAGATAATGCAAAACATCAACTGCTCTGTGGATAAAAAAACCAGCGTTATCACTATCAGCGTGAAAGACCAGGACCCGCTTGTCTGTGCCACGATGGCAGACAGCGTGAAGGAGCATCTGCAGGATTTCATCATACGCTACCGAACAAGCAAAGTCAAGGAAGATGTTGCCCACTATCAGCAGATGCGCGACAGTGCCGAACGGGAGTACGATGCTGCCATCGATGCCTACAGCCGTTTCTGCGACACCCACATGGACATCACCCTACAGACCTTTCAGAGCGAGCGCGACAAACTGGAAAACGACCTGATGCTTAAGCAGAACTCTCTCGGAGCCATGGAGACCCAGCTGCAGAGCACCAAGGTGAAACTGCAGGAGAAGACTCCGGCCTTCACCACTCTGCAGAGCGCCACAGTCCCTGTTAAACCTACAGCTCCAAAAAGAATGCTGTTCGTTCTGATGATGCTTTTTCTCGCCAGTTTTGTCTATGCCGCCTGGCTGTGTAGAAAAGAAATTTTCGGATACGGCAATTAAAAAGACCGGATGCTATGCGTATCAGCCTTGATACACTTAAAGTCCTACCCGGGCTGATGATGGCCGCGTTTGCTGCACAGTTCACTATCAGCTTCAATGTCATTGACATGCAAGCGGCTGCATATGCCCTTTTCGTTCTTCAGTTGTTGGGAAGCGTTGTTTCCTGTTATCTCATTGTCCGCCAACGCACTTTCACTTTTAATGATTTTGTCGTGCTCTTTTTCATGGTGATTATCGGATTGTCCTCGATGGCTCATGGCACGGACGCGAAAATGTGGTTGCTTTACATGACCACCAGTGTCTGCCTTTTAAGATTCACCTTCAATTTTTATCAGCATAATCTTTCGCCACTGATAATCGGTCTCACATTTGGATTCACCTTGGGCGTTTTCCTTCAGATGGGACAACTTATACTGAATCCCAGTCTTTGGATTACGGATGAAAACAAAGAAATCGGAGGTTATATTTTGGGCGACAATTACAACCAAATTGGCGTCCGCCTGCTTCTTGCTTTGCTGCTTAATTTTCTCTGTGTCAAAATTCACAAGTTGTTTTACCTCCTTCTCGTTCCCTGCGCCGTTTCCTGCATCGCCATTACCATTATTGTGGGCTCCATGACGGCAGCCACAGGTATCATCATCTTTCTCTTGCTATGTCTCATCCCGTCCTCTTCTCTTAAAAGATTGGCTATAGGAGGTCTTTTTTTCGCTGTCGCGCTGTTTCAACTATTGGTGTGTTTCAACGGCAACGGCATTGAGCACAGCGAAACGGCCGTATGGTTTGTTGAAGATGTATTAGGGAAAGACATCACTTTCACTTACCGCACTCACATGTGGGATTCCGCACTCCGCGTCATCGCAGAATCTCCCTTGTTCGGATATGGTTTTCCGGACAAGGACTGGTATCTCGCCAACATGACCTCATTCGCCATCGGTCCGCACAACATTCTTTTGGCGACATTAATCTACGGCGGAATCATCACTTTCGGCATATATCTCTACTTACTGGTACGCTCGACACTAAATGCTGCCAATGTACACAACTTCCACGGAGATTGCCTAACGGCCGCCATTGCTGTTTCCTGCCTGATGATGCTTATGGAGGCCTACCCTGTACCCTTGGTGTTCTGTCTTTTCTGTCTTGCAGAATATTATCCACAGTTAAACAGCCAACTCTCGACACAAGATGAATCCTAGCACCCGCCTTGTTGTCAACACCATAGCCCAGAACGTCCGAACGATTATCAACGTCGTTCTGTCGCTCTACTCCACGCGCATTGTCATGCACGCGCTGGGACTCTCGGATTACGGCATATACATGCTTGTGGCCGGCATTGTCACGCTGTTGCCCTACCTCGTCAATGCATTAATTACCACCACACAGCGCCATCTTTCTTTCGCATTCGGGCATAACGACGTCTCCGAAGTCAAACTAATCTTTGCCAACAGTTACCTGCTTCACTGGTTGTTTGGAGGGTTGCTCGCATTATTAGCTATTTCATTGGTTTCATTTGTCTTCGACTATGGTTTTCTCAACATAGAGCCGGTAAAAGTGCTTGAGTCAAAATATGTCTATTTTCTCGTTCTGACAGCCGTCTTTTTCACCTTTATCACCGCCCCCTTCCGCTCTTTACTGATTGCTCATGAAAACATTGTCTATATTTCTATTGTTGATGTTTTAGACGGCGTTCTCAAACTGGCTCTCGTCTTCTGTCTGTTTCTAGTTGAAGAATGGCGTCTACCGTTGTATGCGTTGATTATCGCTGCTATCCAACTATTTAATCTGTTAATGTTGGCAGGCTATGGCAAATTGCATTATCCGGAATGCATCCTTATGCCCAATATCAAGTTTTTTAAAAAAGCGGTCACAAAAAAAATTATCGGTTTCGCCACATGGACGTTCTACGGCACCCTATGCATATATATTCGGAATCAAGGTTTTGCTGTCGCATTGAACAGATTTTTCGGCACAGTCATCAATGCTGCTTATGGTGTTGCCACCCAAGTGTTCAGTTCCACCATGTTCCTCTCCGAAGCCATTGTCAACGCAGTTCGTCCTCAGGTGGTCATGGCAGAAGGCAGTGGCAATCGCCAACTGATGCTCGATTTAGCATTAAAAGCCTGCAAATACTGTTTTCTGATATCTGCTCTCTGCATTATTCCGCTCATATTCGAGGTTGGGCCGGTATTGAGATTCTGGCTTGACAATGTCCCTCCCTATGCAGATGTTTTCTGCCGCATCCTACTGTTGTCGGTATTGTGCGACCAGATTACCATCGGACTTAACATTGCTAACACGGCTATCGGCAAGATAAGAAACTTCACGATACTTGTGTTCACTACCAAGGCTTTGTCGGTGCCCGTATCCTATTATCTTCTGGTTTGCGGTGAGTCCGTTGAAACCGCCATGCTGGCCTTTTTGGTCTTTGAATTGCTGTCAGGCATCATCCGCGTTCCCTATCTGATGCACAACGGAGGCATGAGATTCTTTTGTTTCATCCGTGAAGTTATTGCAAGAATTATTCCGTCCACCATGGTAATGTGTGCCGTTTGTTATGCCAGTTGCCATTTGTTTAGTTTTGATATGAGATTCCTTGTGACCGGACTACTCAATGCAGTATTTGGCATCACTGCCATCTTCCTCTTTTCCGCCACAGAACAGGAACGTAATAAAATTAAGAATTTAATCTTGAATATATAATCATAAATAATTCACTCAACGTATGTCCATCTTGAAATATTTTAATCAACTATATAAGGAAGTCATCGAACGCAAAGAGCAAAGATGGGAGTTGCGACAGCAGCAACTAGTGGTTCATGATGCAAAAAGATTGGCTGGTATCGGAGACGTAACACTCAGCGAGGAGCAAAAAAAGGAAATTGACGATTTTTATCTATCCAATTATGGGGAAAAAATCGACTATACCTGTCACCTTACCTACTATGCTTATTCAGGTCATTTCGACAAAGCCTTTTTCCCCGAGCAATTATACATTCCCGAGTTCGATCGTTATATGAATTCATACATTCAATATAATAATGTCTTTAACGACAAAAATATATACCCACATATTGTCAATGCACTTGGCATACGAACTCCCGAAAACCTTTTCTCCTGCTCAAAGGGATTCATCACAGATTCCCAACTGAACAAATGCAGTGAAGATGACATGGTTAAAATTCTAGCCAAAGAGAAAGAGTTTTTTATCAAAGCCTCTGTGGATTCGTGCGGCGGTGCAGGCTGTAAATTATACACCAACAAATACCCCGGAACACCGTCTTCAGAACAGGACATTCTCAAAATCATACAATCTTTTGGCAACGACTACACCATTCAACGCTGCATAAAAAGCCATCCTTGTATAAGCACCTTACACCCTCAAAGTGTAAACTCTGTCAGAGTTATGACCTACAGATGGCACGATGACATCTTGTCCGTGCCTGTCATCGTACGCATCGGCATTGGTGAAATGCAGGTGGACAACGCATCTGCCGGCGGCATTTTTGTTGGCATCTCTGACGAGGGGATAATGCTTCCCTTTGCTGTGGATAAACACGGCACACATTACAATAGACATCCGGACTCCGGCATAACATTCGACGGCTATCGAATTCCATTCATCCCCCGGATATTAGAAGAGGCAAAACGTCTTCATCGAGCTACGCC
Organism: Bacteroidaceae bacterium; assembly: GCA_016292045.1. Lineage (GTDB taxonomy): Bacteria > Bacteroidota > Bacteroidia > Bacteroidales > Bacteroidaceae > Physcousia. The sequence goes on from JAEEZX010000041.1 coordinate 15,320, forward strand.
TCAGGTGGGTATCGTCAATTGGGACTTCACAATTGACGAAAACGGCGACATTATGCTGATTGAGGGAAACATGAAAGCCGGTAGCATTTGGTTATTTCAAATGGCACATGGTGTAGGTGCATTCGAAGACCGAACAGCCGAGATTCTCCAATGGACAAGAAAGATGAAACATCTCCCTCTAACAGAACGTCTGAACCACATGTTTGGCAATTAAGCAGATCACATGAAAACGATTAAGAACTTCATCTGGAACCTTGTATATTACGTTCTTGGGCATTTTTGGCCAAAAGGATGCGTGACGGTACATTTCCGTCGCTCCACAGGTCGCAGTCTTAATTGGCAGCATCCTCGTGATATCAACGAAAAGATTCAGTGGCTCAAGTTCTACGGAGACACCAGTCAATGGACTCGTCTTGCCGATAAATACGCTGTGCGCGAATATATAAAGGAAAAGGGATTAGAAGATATGCTCATTCCCCTGCTCGGCAGATGGGAGCGTGCAGAAGACATCAACTGGGACGCACTGCCCAATCAGTTTGTCATGAAAACCAATCACGGCAGCGGCGACGCCTTAATCTGCACTGACAAATCTCAACTTGACATCAAGCATTGGACTCAATATTTCTCTCGTTTGCTCAAGGAAAAATTCGGAACTCAGATGGGCGAGCCCCATTACAACAAAATCAAGCCGTGCATAATTGCAGAACAGTTGATGGACTGCACCAAACAAAAAATTGAATCAAGTTCTCTGGTGGACTATAAGGTATGGACCTTCGACGGAAAGCCCGCTTATGTATGGGTTTGTTACAACAGGACCAAAGAGTCATGCGAAGTAGCTGTGTACGATCTGAATTGGAACTTCCATCCTGAATATTCCCACTCCGAACCGCACTACGTCCTGACGGACAAGCCGCTTCCCCGACCCGTTTCGTTAGACAAGATACTGAATGCGGCTTCAGTCCTCTCTAAAGGCTTCCCTGTTGTGAGAATGGACTTCTATGAGGTGGACGGGAAACCATATTTCGGAGAAATGACCTTCACTCCTGCTGCAGGCTTTAACGACTTCTATACTCAGGATTTTCTCAACATACTCGGCGACTTATGCAAAATCAAGTAACTCTTTCCATCGTCATGCCTGTCTTCAACCACACGGAAGAACTGAAGACCATGCTTGACTCCATCCTGGACAATTCCTATCAGGATTGGGAGTTGCTGGCTGTGGATGACGGTTCCGATGAAGAGACAAAAGAAGTCCTTAAGCAATATGCCACCCAAGACAAGAGAATAAATATCATACAGCGTGAACGCGAACCAAAGGGAGCTCAGAGCTGTCGCAACACAGGTTTTGAACTGTCACGAGGAGAATACATTGTCTTCTTCGACTCCGACGACTATGTGGCTCCATATTGTCTTGAGCAGCGCGTGAAGGAACTGAGCAAGCATCCAGAGTTGGACTTCATGGTGTTCCGCAGCGGCACATACTACGACGGACAGTTTCACACGGAAGAGCATAAAATGAACTTCGGATACCCCATCTACAAGGATGACATCGCCGCGTTTAGCTCTCGCACCTTGCCGTTTATCGTGTGGAACAACATCTACCGACGTTCCTCGCTGCTTAAAATCAATGCAGTTTGGGACGTAAACCTGCTCTCTCTGCAGGACTCTGATTTCAATATTCAGACTTTGGCGAATGGTCTGCAATACTCCTACTCCGTCTGCCCACCGGACTACGGATACCGCATAAATGTAGGAAGCGGAAACATCTCCGGGAACATCAATACGCAAAAACATCATGCGAGCCATCTCTACGGCCTCCGAAAACTATACTCCACCATCGTCAAAAAATATGGGAGTCGATACCATCATGAGCTTTTCTACGCAGCATTATTCACTTTGAATCTCCTGTCAAGAGTCGGAGACGCATCGGCATCATCAGAAGTATATAATATTGTCAGGGACTACAGTCCCGCCCACGCACGCTTCATCCGGCTCCAGGCTGGATGCTACGCCGCACTGCGCAAAATCCTGCCGACGGAATCTGCCAGAAAAATCGCATTTGCCCCGTATTTAATCATCTGCCGCAGGCAGACAAATGATAAAATCTCAAAACTCAAATTATTTAAGTAATCTCAACATGAAAGAACTCGTCAAAATTATATCATTGTGGATTGGGCGAATATACGCTGTAATATTTCCACCTTCCCTGTGCAATGCTCTTAAACCCGTATCGTCATACCTGTTTACCGGCTATCATTCACACCGCTTTCATAAATGGGGAAAAGGTTCGGTAATGGTCTGGGGAGTTAGAATAACACATCCGGAAGATATCGCTGTAGGAGAAGACACCGAGATCTGGAGAGAAGCCTGCCTCACTGCCAATAACATCTGCCATCCCGGCCAACCCGTCATCAAAATCGGCTATCACTGCATCATTGGGGCCAGAACTCACATCACGGCAATCAACAGCATTGATATCGGCCACGATGTTATTATAGGAGAAAGTGTACTCATTAGCGATAATTCGCACGGCACTTCCGGTCCTGAAACACTCAACACTCCTCCGATAGGCAGGCCGTTGGTTTCCAAAGGCGGTGTTAAGATTGGCGATTATGTGTGGGTGGGCGACAAAGTGACCATCTTACCCGGTGTGACCATCGGAAGCAATGTCATCATTGGAGCCAACAGCGTTGTAACTACAGACATTCCCGACAGCTGTGTTGTTGCCGGAATCCCCGCCAAAGTAGTCAAACGCATAGAAGCATAAATTGATATTACACAGCATACATGACACAAAAACTTATATTACTCTTAAGCCTGGCAGTCTGCACCCTATGCTCATGCTCCCAAAATGTTGCCGACAGAAATGACTGGTATGAACTCAGCTGGCACGATGAGTTCAACGGCAAGACCATCAACGACAGCATCTGGAGTAAGATGAAACGCTTACATGGAGTAAACTGCGTGTGCAACCTGACTCCGGACAGCAGGATGTATGATGTACGGAAAGGACGTTTGCGCCTGTATGCGAGATACAACGACGGTCTCCTGCCCAACGACACAGCACGCTTCCTCACCGGAGGTGTCACTTCCGAAGGCAAGCGCACCTTTACCTACGGAAAGATAGAAGTCCGCGTACGCCTGCACGGAGCCATCGGCACCTGGCCTGCCATTTGGACGATGCCTGATGACCGCAGGTATTGGAAGTGCCCCAATCCGAAATACACAGAGATTGACATACTGGAATATGTCAACAGAAACGACGAGGTATATCAAACGGCGCACAATGCCTACACACTGGCTGACAGGAAGAACAGATCCAATCCCCAGCAAGCTCATGCCGCCCCCGTTAAGGCAGAAAGATACAACATCTACAGTGTAGAGATTCTTCCTGATGTGCTCATCTACAGCATCAACGGCGAGGAGACCTTTCGCTATCCGAGAGTAAAAGAACACAAAGACCAGTTCCCCTACGGCATTGAGTCTCACGTCATGATGGACATGCAGGTCTACCCTCCAGATTACTGGAGCAGAGGAGTGCAGCCTGAAACGTTCCCTGCCTACATGGATATTGACTGGATCAGAGTCTATAAACTGAAACAGCCCGCAAAAACAAAATGAAGACAAATGCTCCCATACCCTACATCAATTTCCTGCGTGTGACGGCGACTGTTGCCGTTATATTCATACATGTGGGGGCTATGTTCAAATCCTCACCTGAACTGAATTCCTGCGGAAACAGTTTTTTTCAATACGAATTCATTCACCGGTTCTGCTCGTTTGCGGTTCCCGTATTTATCCTCATTAGCGGTTCTCTTCTGTTAAACCCCGAAAAGGAAATCACCTACCGGAGCATACTGCATAAATACATCCCCAGGATTGCATGGGCTCTGCTTCTTTTCGGTTCTGTCATGAATCTTACGGAGGCATATATGACAAGAGGGTGCGACGAGTCCCTGCCGGATGTTGTCCTGACATCGGTAATAAATCTCTTAACGGGAAACTGCTGGGATCACATGTGGTATCTCTATATGCTCATCGGACTCTATGCCCTGACACCAGTCTATAAAGCCTTTATCAACCAGTCCGACCGCACGGGCATGAACATATTCATGGGTTTCATGACTGCAATGTGCATCGTCCTTCCTTACCTGAAACTGGCCGACATTGCTCCGATAAACAGCTATCTCACACTTCCCGTATTCCTGTTTCTCTATCCATGCGGATACTATATCGGCACCCTTTGCACGAAAAATAAACTTTCCGCTGCAATTGCGGTTCTTATACTGATTGCATACTGTCTCCACACAGCATGGCAGACATGGCACGGACAAGAGGCCTATCCCGGTTACGATCCCCTCACCGTCTCTGCCGCCCTCGCCATTTTCCACCTCGGGAAATATTACAGTTCCCGCCATCCATGGCTCCTGAACCATCTCTCCAAGCATTGCTTCTGTATCTACATCATCCATGCCGTAATTTTAAATGTCGCATTCAAGATATTACATATTGGCAGCATACTTCATTTCGCGCCATTAATCAATGCCGTTGTTGTGGTTCTTTTCACATTCCTCCTTTCATATATTGTGTCGTGTCTGCTGCGTCAGATTCCGTTTCTGCGCGAAAAAGTCCTCTGAATAAACCATGAAGCAAGTCAGCATCATCATTGTCACTTACAATTCCGAGAAGGACATCTACGACTGCGTGGACTCCATTATCAGTCACGCCGACATCCCCCGGGAGGACATTGAGCTCATCATTGTGGACAACTGCAGCCGGGAGCCCGAGCCGATGTTTGCGCGCCTAAAGCAGCAGTGGGGCGAGGACATTGTCCTTATAGAGAATACCCAAAACGGCGGCTACGGACAGGGCAACAACGTTGGCATCCGCCGCGCCACAGCTCCCGTCATTCTCATCATGAATCCCGACGTGCGTCTCATGGACCCCTTCTTTGCACGACCTCTGAAGGCCTTTGAGGAAGACTCCCGCCTGATTATGTACGGAATGAAGCAGATGTACACAGAGAAGATGCCCAGCAGAAACTCTTTCTGGTTCACCACGATGATGAACGGATACCTGCGCACCCTGCTCACCGGACTCTGCACCCGCATGGACTGGTATCTGCCGCGCTGGATGTATATCTCCGGCTCCTGCTTCTACGTGCGCAAGTCTATGTTTGAAGCCGTCGGCCTTTTCGACGAAGAGGTCTTCATGTACGGCGAGGAGGACGACATCCACTACCGCCTCATGCAGCGCTTCGGTCTCGGCTTCCGCTACGACAAGTCCATCCGCTACATCCACCTGATGCTCGGACGTCAGCCGGACATCCGCTATGAGGAGAAACTTCTCGACGTGGACCTGTATCACCACAAGAAAAAAGGACGCCCGGCCAAAAAGACCCTGACCACCTATCTGCAAATCAACACAACCCTGCTGGCCAGAGGCTATCTCATGAAGTTCTTCGGCAAAGGCGATCGGGAAAACTTTGCCATGCTGAAGGCTTTCCGCCAAGTCATCAAGTCCAAACTCAAAAACGCATAGCTCATGAACATTGATGTGCTCATTTCCTGCATGCATCAGACAGATATGTCTATTGCCCGTCGCTCCGGACTCCGAAGCGGAGCTGTCATTGTCAACCAATGCGACCGGGATACAGTGGAAGAACAAAAGACAGACGGGCACATCGTCCGTATGTTTTCCACAACCGAACGCGGTCTCTCGCGTAGCCGCAACATGGCCATAGAACACTCCCGTGCCGACATCTGCCTCATCTCTGACGACGACGAGATATACGCAGAAGGATATGAAGAAAAGCTGGTCAAAGCCTTTACCGAATACCCCGAAGCAGATGTCATACTGTTTCAGGTAAAGAATGACATCGGAAAGACGTTCTCTCCCACCCCGTTTAAGGTGGGCTATCTCCGCGCACTGAAAATTGCGAGCTGGCAAATCGCCTTTCGCCGCGAGAGCATCATGAGGGCCGGCATCCGCTTTGATGTGGAAATGGGCTCCGGCACCGGACACGGCAGCAATGAAGAGACCAAATTCCTTTATGACTGTCTGCGGAAAGGACTCCGGCTGCAATACGTCCCTGTAGAGATTGCCCAACTCGTCCCCGGAAGCGAATCCCAATGGTTTAAGGGGTTTGATTCTAAATATTTTCTGAACAGAGGCTGGTCCACGGCACACTACATGGGAAAGTTCTTCGGCACTCTCTACGTCACCTATTTCGCCATAATGAAATTCCCGCTGTACCGTAAAGACTGCTCCATGTTCAGAGCCTGGACAAACATGCTCAAAGGTATCTTCTGTAATCCCTATCAATAGACACATTACGAACCGCATGAACTGAGAAGATGAATATCACATCCGACATTTATCGCAGCATCACCTCCAACAAGCTCTTCTTTTCAGGAGTGGCCATCTCCGGCATAATCCTGTCGCATTTTATAGGAGTGGACCGGGAACACCTCTTTTGGAGCGTTTTCTACCCCGGGTTTGTCGGGGTGGACATCTTCCTCTTCTACAGCGGCTACGGTCTGTGCCGGTCGCTGGAGAACAACACACTGAAAACGTTCTACATGCGCCGCCTCAAGCGCATCTATCCCATGCTGGCGCTTTTCACCATGCTTTCATATTGGATAACATATGCTTTGGCGCACGAACATTTCAGCGCCCTTGACGTACTCTCCAACATGCTCACACTGAACTTCTGGGGGCTCGGCGGTTTTCGCTTTGAGTGGTATCTCACCTTCATCGTCTATCTCTATCTGCTCTTTCCCCTGCTCTACCGCTTTGTCCGAAGATGGGGAATCGTCTCCGTAATCATCTCTTTTTTCCTGCTCTACACCTTCCTGTATTTCTATCGGGAGGGATGGTTTTACCAGTGTGCATTCTCCCGTATCCCCGTCTTTCTGCTTGGCATCCTGTGCTATCAGCGCAACACGCCGGAGACCTACAAACAGGGACTGACAGTCTTTTTGCCGGTGCTGCTGCTGACGGGTGCATTTTTCTATATGGGTTTCGTGCAGAAGTTTGAACTGGTCTATATGTCTGCACCCTTTATCCTTTTCCTGCTTGCTTTTATTTTCTCTTCTGCCGTTCGCAGGCAAAACCGGGTGTATTCCATATTCTCATTCCTTGGAAAATATTCCCTGGAGATTTATCTTTCCAACTTGCTTGTATTGTCAACAATACCTCACATACAGTTACCCGTACCCGTCGTATTAACCTACGCAGGACTTCATATGCTGTTTGTTCCCGGAATAGTGTCCGCCAACCGTTTTATTCAGAAAATACTTTGACTTTAGCCGTACTGTAATCATATGTTGTTTAATTCCATCCCGTTCCTCTTGTTTTTCCCGACAGTGTGTGTGCTGTATTTTCTCATTCCAGCCACACTTGTTCGCACAAGAAATATGCTGTTGCTTGTTGCCAGCTACTATTTTTATATGAACTGGGAGCCCGCATATGCTTTATTACTGTTGACAAGCACCGTCCTTACCTATGTTGCAGCTCTCGGTATCGGGCATTTTGAGGAGAAACGGCTGAAGAAGACATTTCTTATATGCAGTTTGCTGCTGAATCTTGCCATATTATTCCTTTTTAAATACTACAATTTCTTGTCATCGAACATCATGATGGCAATGCAGAGTTGCGGCATCGGGATGCAACTGCCGAAATTCGGTCTGCTCTTGCCTGTAGGAATATCGTTTTACACATTTCAGGCTTTAGGCTATTCTATCGACGTGTACCGGGGGGTCACAAAGGTTGAGCGAAACTTTTTCACTTATGCTTTGTTCGTCTCGTTCTTCCCGCAATTGGTTGCCGGTCCCATCGAGCGCTCCAACAACCTGCTTCCGCAGTTTAAGCAGCAACACCGGTTTGATTACGAGTCTTTTATGGCCGGTGCAAGATTAATGGTCTGGGGATATTTCATGAAATTGGTCCTGGCCGATCGCTGCGCGCTTTATGTCGATGCCATATTCAACAATGTGGACAAGCAAAACGGCGGTTCGTATCTGGTTGCATCACTGCTCTTCCCCTTCCAGATTTACGGTGACTTTGCCGGTTATTCTCTGATAGCCATCGGAGTGGCCCGAGTGCTCGGTTTCCGCCTGATGGAAAATTTTCATCGCCCGTACTTTGCATGTTCTGTCGGTGAGTTCTGGAGCCGCTGGCACATATCCCTCTCTACCTGGTTCAAGGATTACGTCTATATCCCCCTCGGCGGCAATCGTGTGGGGCGTTTGCGCAACTATTTCAATCTGCTCGTGACCTTTGTTGTCAGCGGCATCTGGCACGGTGCCAACTGGACATTCCTGTGTTGGGGAACGTTACACGGAATACTCTTATGTATTGAGAAGGCACTTGGCATCAGCAAGAAGAAGTATTCCGGGGTAAAAAGATTTGGCCATTGGCTTGTGACATTCTTTCTTGTTTGCTTTGCCTGGATTCTGTTCAGGGCAAACAACATTTCAGATGCAGTCACGGTTATGACAGGAATATTAACTCATCTCGAACCTCCAAAACCAGAATATGCGAACTTCATTGCCATTGCGTTGGCACTGGCGATATTGCTGACAAAAGAATGCTCTGAAGAATTCGGCTGGAAAATCAGAATTGCAGAGTCAGAATCGTGGTTCTTGCGACACCTCTATCTTATTATGATGATTGCATACATCATTTTATTTGGAGTCTTGGGAGGTGACCAATTCATCTATTTCCAGTTTTAGGAGATTTAAGTTATGAAGAAATTATTAACAAGTGTCTTGTTTGTCATAATCGGTCTATTTGCCGTTGACCGCTTAGGCGGCATGATTATGTGGTGGATTAACCAACATACACACGACGTTTCCGGTCCGAAGATTAAATATCTTGCCAATGATATTCACGAAGACATTTTACTGATGGGCACATCGCGCTGTGATTTGCATTATGTGCCGTCAATCATCAGTGACACGCTTGGACTCAGTGTTTACAACGGCGGCATTAATGCATCCGAAAACATCTATTCACATTATATCATTCTCAATCACATATTAGCTATTCATAAACCGAAAGTGATTTGCCTCGAAGTAATGGATAACGATGTGATGAAGCAGAGCGACCCTTTCTGTGCCACCTCCTTCTTCGCTCCGTATTTCGGGCGCAATGAAAGAGCCGATTCCGTATTTCTGCTTGCAGGGTCATATTGGAAATACAAAATATCACATTTGTATCGATACAATGCAAAAGCGGTTTCCAATATGGCCGGACTTGTCATAAACAGACATGAGGGTGGCGAAAACGGATACATACCCTTCCCCAAGCCCGTACGCTTCCCTGACTCTCTGCAATACCGTAAAACGCCGCATCACGTGGACAGCATGAAGGTGGAATATATGCAACGTTTCATCAATCTGTGCAAAGAGAATGGCATATATCTTATATTTATGGTCTCACCAATGTACACGACAGTTGATACAAACCATTACGACGTCTTGAAATCCATCGCAAAACGCAACGACATACCATTCTTAGACTATCATTCGAAAGGTCTTTATCACGACCATCCCGAATATTTCCTGGATAATGACCATCTATGGGATAAAGGAGCCAGAAAATATTCCTCTGTCTTTGCACATGACTTAAAAAAACTCACACAAAAAAAATAGCCTATGAACATCTGCATACTCACCCCACGTTTCCCATATCCGCAGTTTGGCGGAGACGCGCTGCGCATCAACGAAATAGCCCGACACCTCAAGCACCAGGGACACAATCTCATTCTCGTGTCTCTGTCTGACGATGCCAACCCGCCTGTCGCTCAGGCCAAGGAATTGTACGACAAGGTCTATTTCGTGAAGCGCAACAAAGTGATGTCGCTCCTCATCGGCGCCTTCCACTTCCTTCTGGGCAAACCCATCCAGTGCGGCTACTACGCCTCCGGCGCCTATCGCAAGCTCTTGCAGAAAGTGGTGGAGACGGAGCGGCCCGACCTCTACGTCTCCCATCTGCTGCGCATGGTGCCCTACCTCAGCGAACTGCATCTGGAGGACAAGTCAGTTATCGAGATGACCGATGCACTCTCGAAGACCTACCTGCTCTCCTCCAAAGCCGAAGGCGTCGGCCTGCTGAAATACGTTTACATGCTGGAGCAACGTCTCATCGCCAGATACGAGCTCCAGGTCACCCGCCGTTTCCCCAAGGTGGTGCTGGTGTCGCAGAGCGACATTGATTATCTTAAGGGAAAAGAACCGAACGCCGCTTCCCTCGCGCTGCACAGCAACGGTGTGGGCATCCTCGAGGCGCTGCCCGAGCACTATGATGCCGATAAAATCTGCTTCATGGGCAACATGCGGTCGATGCAGAATCAAGATGCCGCGCTCTATTTTGCCAACGAGGTGTTCCCGCTCATCAGGAAGGAGTGCCCCTCTGCCAAGTTCCACATCGTGGGTTCACTGCCGCCTCCCAGCATCCAGGCGCTGGCCTCGGAGGACATCATCGTGACCGGCTTCGTGGACGACCTGGAGGCCTACATCGAAGACTCCTGCCTCATGGTGGCACCCGTGCGCGTGGCTGCGGGCATACAAAACAAGGTGCTGGTGGCCATGGGCTGCGGCATTCCGGTGGTGCTGACCACCCTTATCTCGCACGCCATCCCCGAACTCAAAGACGGCGACAACTGCCTCATCCGCGACGACAGCCGCAGCATCGCCGATGCCTGCCTCAGAATCATGCGAGACCCCGCATTGAGACGCGACATGGGCCGCAAGGGCTACGACATGGTGCTGCACCACTATTCCTGGACGGAGAAGCTCAACGGCTACGAACACGTATAGGGCGCGAAGCGCTCTGAAAACGCGTGGCCCGAGTGGCCGCTGCGGCGCTGCTGTCGTTGGTGGAGAAGTAGGACGGCAACGGGATTCATAGGGCATCAAATTCGGATGTAGCGTTAAAAATCTTTAATAATCGTATGCTTTTTTTGCGACTTTCCGAAAAAAAGTGCTAACTTTACAACAACTTATCTTAAATTAAAGAATACTGATGAAAACAAGTCTGACTTGCCTCCTGACGGTGGGGGCCTTCTTGTGTGCCCCATTTGCCTGTGCACAGAATTCTTCAGGAACTGCCGATGTTCCTCATGCTTCCATGTATCTTCATGCGTGGAACAGACAGGCTGTGAAAGTTCCTTTCGCTGCTGCCGACC
>JAEEZX010000042.1 GCA_016292045.1 Bacteroidaceae bacterium
CGAAATTGCCGAGCTGACAGGTAAGAATCATTTTGATCTCATGAGAGCCATTCGAAAGATGGAGCCTGCATGGGAGAAAGTCAACGGATGCAAATTTGCATTGGTTGAATATCAAGACAAGAAAGGAGAACTCCGACCTTGTTATCAGCTGACCAAGACCGAGTGCCTCTACATTGCCACGAAGTTCAACGACGAGGCGAGAGCGAAGCTGGTTATCAGGTGGGAGGAACTGGAGAGAGCACACATGGGGACAGGCACGCATTGTGCCCTGCGAGCAGAGCACATTGGTGCCAGTCCCCAGCGTGCCCTCCTGCCGGCGAAGGAAGTGCTGGCGATGGCGGATGAGATCATCGGCGAGGGACTGCGGCTGGTGAACGCGGACGCCGAGGACACGCTGACGGCGACACAGGTGGCGAAAACGTTCAACATGACGGTGTTCGACTTCAATGCGGTGCTGCGCGACATGGGCATCCAGTATTACCGCGGCGGCCATTGGAACATCTCTGACGATCTGACCGACCGCAACCTGGTGCGCCTGAGAACGCACGTGAGCTACTCATTGAAGGGCGCAAAGAAGGTGAAGGTCTATATGACGTGGACTCTCGACGGCGTGCGATTCCTGAACGCTAAACTTGGTTATCCGAATTTCTAAAAAGACAGAGTAACAGACTAACATATTATAAATAGATACATGAGCGTACACACGATTTATTTGAAGGATGGGGTGAAGATGATGCGCCCCATCTTGACGAGAGAGGAGTATCTAGGTCTGAGGAACGGCGGCGAGCAGAAGCAGCTGGTAGCGCGGATCCGTGCTGGTGATGAAGGCCTGAAATCAAAACTGGTGCAGATGAACTACTCGTGTCTGCCGAATGCCGACGGGAGTCTGAAAGGCTCGAAGAAGGCCTCGATGTCGGTGGGTATGGATATCGACTTCAAGGCACCCTGCGACCTCCCGGAAGAAGAGAAGAAAACTTGGCTTGCCGCATGTATGGCAAAGGTGCCCGAGATGGTGATGGCGAAGAAGGATGAGCTGGGGCTGCTGATGCTGGAGCGGAGTGCCACGAAGGGCTATCACTTAGTGTTTCGTCGCCGACCGGAGCTCTCGCAGGAAGAGAATTTGCGCTGGGCGAGTGAACTGCTGGGGGTGGAGTACGATGACAAGGCGAAGGATATCACAAGGGTGTTCTTCACCACGACGGGCAGCGAAGAGGATTTGATTTATCTGGACGATGGCATCTTTGAGGTTTCGGCTGCGGAGAATAGAGGCGGTCGGGCTGCCGAGGGTCACACACAGGGGACAGGAACCACTGTGCCCTGTGAGCAGAGCACAGATGGTGTCCAGTCCCCGTGTGCGACTGAACAGTCCCCGTGTGTAACCTATCCGACGGAGTATCACGGCATTCCGTTTAAGGATATTATCGCGAAGTACTGGGAGGTGAACAACCGGGGCTTTGAGCCAACGCAGGGCGACCGCGACACGCTGACCTATCAGTTGGCCTGCGACCTCAGGCACATCTGCGGCCGAAGCTTTGAATGGCTCGATCAGGTGATTCCCTGCTACGACGGTTTTCCGCTGGAAGAAAAGCGGCAGAAGATCCGCAGCGCGCTCGCCTCGGAGTTCAACGGCTTCCCGCAGCGACTGAGGAATGTGCTGAATGCGTTGCAGATGTCTGATGGAAGATGGATGATGGATGATGTTGACGGGTCGTCAGATGTTGAGGATGAGCAACTCTCATCTCTCAATTCTCAACTCGCAACTCGCAAACTGCCGCAGGGGATTAAGGAGTCGATTGATGCCGTTGGCCCGCAGCTGGCGATGCCTATTGTGACGGCCATCTGTCCCTGTATCGGCACGCTGGCTACGGGTGTGACGCTCGATGTTCACGGTCAGAAGAAGGGGCTGAATCTGATTGCCTATATCGCAGGTGACTTTGCATCGGGTAAGGGCGGTATCGACCCCGTGGTGGAGGCTTGGATGAGCGAGGTTGCGGCACTCGACAAGATGTACCAGATGCAGGAGGATGAGTGGCGTGCCAAGAAGCGGGCGGCGAAAAACAAGAAGGAGCAGCCCGAGGAACCAAAGTTGCCCGTGCGCTGTCTGACGCTGAACAACACCGTTGCCAACCTCGCCGAGCGACTGGCCAACACCGAGGGTAAGCACGCCTTCTCGTTTACGCCCGAGGCCGACACGGTGGCGCAGAAGTGGAAATCGACGATGAGCGATTTTTCGGTGATGCTGCGCCAGAGCTACGACGGCACCAAGTATGAGCGCGAGGCCCGATCAGCCGATGCGGTGAACGTGCATATCGAAAGGCTGTTGTGGAATGTCACGATGTGCGGTACTCCCGATGCCCTTTATCGTGTGGTATCCAATTATACTGACGGTTTTCAGAGCCGTATCGCCGTAGCCCGCACGCCCGACAACACGTTTGCGCCGCTGGAAGACAAACCCTATGTGCTGACCGACCGCCAGCGTGAGCGCATCCAACAGATAGCCCACCTGCTGCCCCTGATGTACGGCGAGGTGGTATTGCCGAAGCTGGAGGCAAAGGGTAGGGAGTGGGTAGAACGCATCCGTCTGGAAACGATGAAGAACGACGACCGCACCCGTGCCCGTCAGCGCTTCCGCGTGTGCGTCACGGCCCAGAGAATGACGTGCTGTCTGATGCTCTGCAAGGTGTGTGAGGGCTTGATCCAGAAGCATGGGCTGAACGGTGCCGAGACAAAGTTGAAGCAGCATCCGAATCTGTGGAAAGAACTCTTGCTAAAGGCACAGACGCCTGCGATGCTGGAGGTCTACGACGTGATAGCCGACTCGCTGTTGGAGAATGCGCTTTACTTCTTCCGCGACCGCATCGAGAATGCTTTTATGAGTCGCGAGTATGCGGGTTGCCGAAGTGGTGAGCGAAAGAAACGCGGCAGGAACGATTCTATCTTTGAGCGACTGGACTCGCAGTTCTCGTTTGAGCAGGCGATGCAGCATTCGGTGGCGGTAAAGGGTGCCGGCGTGAACCACAACACGGTTCGGCAAATGCTGAAGAACTGGCGAAAACAAAGTCTGGTGTTTCTGACCGACGATGGTCGGTATAGAAAAGTGAATAGTGAAAAGTGAATAGTGAAAAGTGAATAATTTGCTACCGCATTTGTGGTCAAAGTGGTCAAGGTCATTTTGGTCAAAATTGATTTTAACCACAACGAATTAAAACGAATTTCACGAATTAAACGAATAGTGACAAAGAAACAAATTCTTGCGTCCCGTTGGTAGCAAGCGGCAGAGCCGAGCGCCCATAATTGATCATAATGACCATAATATATTATGGAAATTACGGGTTATTACGGCCATTAGTTTCAACAAAATACAATTCGTGCAATTCGTGGTTAAAAATAAAAACTATGATTAGTGTTGAAAACAATCAGGAATGCTTCGTGGAGCTCTGGCGGATGCTGGAGCGCACGAGGCGCCTCCTCGGAGGTCAGTATAAGCGGTTCTGTATCCGCAGGGTGCTGAAAACGTGGTTCGGCGTTGAGGCTACCGATGATTTCATCTGGGAGGTGTGCAGCAAGACCGTGGTCGATGACGAGTCGGCCTGTGGGTGGGATGAGCTGCCGCTGCCCTCGCTCTATCCCCGTCGGCACCGTGAACTGCTGCGGGCTATCGTTGCCGTACGCCTCGGCATCGGCATGCGGAAAGTAGATCTGAAAGCGCTCGACAAAGCGTATAGCATCGCCTTTCCAAAGAGTACACCTATTAATGTAAACAAAAAGAAAAGAATATGAATGAAGTAAGTATTAATAAACAGGCAAAACTCTCCCCGCACTTTACCATAGGGGAGTTAACCAAGACGAGTTACCACACGAGCGACGGGAATATTCCTTCGCACACGGCCATTGAGAATCTCCGAAGACTCTGTGGGTGGCTGGAGATCCTGAGGGCGCGATACAATGCGCTTTATGGCGTTGGGGTTTCTCCCCCTGAGATAGGGGGAGCTAGAGGGGAAGTGCCCCTGGTTATTTCGAGCGGGTATCGGAGTGAGGAGGTGAATAGGAAATGTGGTGGAGCGAAGGGGAGTAACCATCTGACGGGATGCGCGGTGGATATCAGGTGTTATGGGCCGGAGCAGATGATCAGGTATGCGTGTCTGCTGCTCGACACCGCTGACGAAAACGGCTGGGTGTTTGACGAGCTTATCCAAGAGAAGCGTGGCACTACCTATTGGATTCACTTCGCAGTGAGGCCCGAGGAGCGCTCGGCGACGAAAGGAGACGCTTGTCAGAGCAAGAACCGCAGGAAGATTCTCTTTGACTGCAGGTAGATAAAGTGCCCTCTTTGGAGTACGGTGGAAAATTATTCCCGTATCGCTTGGCGGTACGGGAATTTTTGTGTAACTTTGCGGCTGAAAATTACACCTATTATATTATATATATGAACGAGAACGAAAACAAGCAGCAAGGTCTGCAATTGGAACTGCCGCAGGATGTGGCACAGGGCGAGTATGCCAACTTTGCCATTATCACCCACTCGAGCAGTGATTTTATCATTGATTTCGCCCGTGTGCTGCCTGGCGTGCCGAAGGCACAGGTGAAGAGTCGTGTGATTCTGGCTCCCGAACATGCCAAGCGTCTGCTCGCTGCCCTGCAGGAGAATATCTTCCGCTATGAACGGGAGTTCGGACCAATCAAAATTCCTAATCAAGAGGGTAGGACGATAGCCCCATTTGAAGTGCCAAAAGGCGAAGCATAGCTAAAAGGCGTGCTAATAATTTATAAAAGTGTTATATCTTGTTAAAACTGACAAGGTATAACGCTTTTTCTTGATTATATATTAGGTGGAATCAAAAAATAGTTGTACCTCTGCAGCAAGCAACGCCCTTTTGTTAACAAATTGGGCGCGTAAAGTGTTGAATATACACAAAATATAAC
>JAEEZX010000043.1 GCA_016292045.1 Bacteroidaceae bacterium
TCCGCATGCCTTTCGGCTTCAAGGAGGTGGAGGGTATTCATTCCCGCACCAATTTCGACCTCTCCAGCCACGCCAAGTACAGCGGCAAGAAGATAGAGTATTTCGACCCCGAGACCAACGAGAGCTACACCCCGTACGTGATTGAGACATCCATCGGTGTGGACCGTATGTTCCTCTCTATCATGTGTCACAGCTACGAGGAGCAGAAGCTGGATAACGGCGAGACCCGCACTGTGCTGCATCTGCCTGCTGCCCTTGCTCCCGTGAAGCTGGCTGTGTTCCCCCTCACCAAGAAGGACGGTATGCCCGAGAAGGCTCAGGAAATCATCAAGGACTTGCGTTTCCACTTCAACTGCAAATACGAGGAGAAGGACCAGATCGGCAAGCGCTATCGCCGTATGGATGCCATCGGCTGTCCCTACTGTGTCACTGTGGACCAGCAGACCCTGGAGGACGACACCGTCACCCTGCGCGACCGCGACACCATGGAGCAGAAGCGCGTGAAGATTGCGGACCTTCGTGGTATTATTGAGGACAAGGTGAGCATCACATCGCTCTTGAAGAACCTGCTTTGATGAAGAATCTTTTAACGATAATCGTTGCAGCTCTGCTGTTTGCGGCCTGTTCTGACACGGAGGGCGGTTACAATGCCTTCTACAATTGGAAGGAGCGCAATGAGGTGTGGTTCAGCCAGGTGCTGGATTCGGCCCGTCTGGATATTGCAGTCAAAGGCGATGCAAGTCCCTGGCGCATCCATCACACGCTTCTTAAGACTGCTACGGCGGTGAGTGACACAAATTGCGTTGTCATGAAGAAGCTCGGCAGCACGAAGAGTATCAGCGGCGAGAGTCCCACTTATACGGACACCGTCTGCATAGCCTACAGAGGATGGCTCATGGAGCGTCTGGACTATGTGGGGGGCGACGATCAGCTGACGAACATCAAGACCGTTTTCTCGCAGACCTTCTTCGGCGATTTCGACCCCGAGACGGCGGGCACGATAGAGACCACGGTGAGCGGTTTGACGGAGGGCTTCTCCACTGCGTTGCAGTATATGAAGTCAGGAGAGATGTGGATGATTTACATGCCCAGCGGTATGGGATACGGAGCGCAGGAGAATACATATATTCCGGCATACTCCACGCTGCAGTTCTTCGTCTGGATGCATTCCTGGAGAAGAACGGGCATCCCGGGTGACATGTAATCGGAATATTCGGAACACTCAGAATAATCGGAATAATCAGAATAATTAAAATATGAAAGTAGCAATTGTAGGTGCCAGCGGTGCAGTGGGGCAGGAGTTCCTGCGTGTGCTGGCAGAGAGAAATTTCCCTATGGACGAGCTGGTGCTCTTCGGTTCGGAGCGCAGCGCAGGTCGCACATACAACTTCCGTGGCAAGGACCTCACGGTGAAGCTGTTGCAGCACAACGACGATTTCAAGGACATAGACATAGCATTCGTTTCCGCCGGCGGCGGCACGTCGAAGGAGTTTGCAGAGACAATAACAAAGTACGGTGCAGTGATGATTGACAATTCATCCGCCTTCCGTATGGACAGCGACGTGCCCCTGGTGGTGCCCGAGTGCAATGCGGCAGACGCTCTCAACCGTCCCCGCGGCATCATTGCAAACCCCAACTGCACCACGATAATGATGGTGGTGGCTCTTCAGGTGCTGGAGAACATCAGCCACATCAAGCGCATCCACGTGGCTTCCTATCAGGCAGCTTCCGGCGCCGGTGCAGCAGCTATGGCCGAGCTCTACGAGCAGTACCGTCAGGTGCTGGCAGGCGAGAAGCCCACTGTGGAGAAGTTTGCCTATCAGCTGGCATTCAACGTGATTCCCCAGATAGACGTGTTCACCGACAACGGTTACACGAAGGAGGAGATGAAGATGTTCAACGAGACGAAGAAGATTATGCACACGGATGCCGACTGCTCCGCCATGTGTGTCAGAGTGCCTTCGTTGCGTTGCCACAGCGAGGCCATCTGGGCTGAGACGGAGTCTCCCGTCAGCGTGGAGGCTTTCCAGGAGGCTGTGAAGAAGGGTGAGGGACTGCAGCTGATGGACGACCCCGCATCCAAGACATATCCCATGCCTCTCTTCCTTGAGTCGTGCGACGATGTGTATGTAGGCCGTGTGCGCAAGGACCTTGCCAATCCCAACGGTCTCACGTTCTGGGTTGTCGGCGACCAGATTAAGAAGGGCGCTGCCCTGAATGCCGTTCAGATTGCCGAGTGGCTCCTGAAGAACGACAAGCGCTTCGCATAATAACAGCTAAATACACAGGAGTCGTTGATTAAAGACCCGACCTGGATATTCTTCGTGGTGCTGGCGGTGATTCTGCTGGCACCGCTTGTGTTGCGCCGTTTCCGCATCCCCAGCATCATCGGTCTCATTGTGGCCGGTGTCATCATGGGCGAGCACGGTCTGGGACTTGTGGAGCGCGACCGCAGTTTCGAGATATTCGGACAGGTGGGCATCTATCTCATCATGTTCATGGCCGGTCTGGGTATGGACATGGGCAGCATGAAACGCTACGGCCGCTCCGGCCTGCTCTTCGGACTCCTTACGTTCTCCGTGCCGTTCGTCACGGGACTTGCGGCGGCGCACTGGCTTCTGGGCTTCGGCATGATGACGTCGATTCTTCTGGCCTGTATTTTCTCGTCCCACACTCTCGTGACCTATCCTGTGGTGCAGCGCTACGGCCTTTCCCGTCATCCCAAGGTGACGGTGTCTGTGCTGGCAACGGCCTTCACCACGTTTCTCTCGCTTCTCATACTTGCCGTCGTGGTGAATACGAAAGGAGCGGAGTCGCCCTCCCAGCTGGTATGGATGGGGCCGAGAGTGATAGCCTATATCGTCCTGATGGCGTATGCCATTCCGCGCACGGGCCGTTGGTTCCTGCGCCGCAACGAGGACAGCGTCACGCAGTTCATCTTCATCCTCCTGCTCCTGTTCCTGTCGGCGGCAATGGCCCGTGTGGCCGGTATCGAACCGCTGCTGGGAGCCTTCCTCTGCGGTTTGCTTGTCAACAGGCTCATTCCCCGCACGTCGCCCCTGATGAACCGCATCGAGTTCTTCTCCAACGCGCTCTTCGTGCCCTATTTCCTCATCGGCGTGGGCATGCTCATCGACGTGCGCTCGTTCTTCACCTCCAAGGACATCATAATTGTGGCGGTGGTGATGATTTTCTTCGGACTCCTTTCCAAATGGATTGCGGCGGCTCTGATGCAGGCGCTGACGCGGAGCAGCGGTGCTATGCGCGACTTGGCTTTCGGCCTCTCCAGCGCACATTCCGCAGGTGCTCTGGCCATCGTGATGATTGCTGCTGCACCCGAGGTGGGTCTGATGAGCGAGGACATCCTGGATTCCACGGTGATGCTGATACTCGTCTCGTGCATCGTAGCCTCTGTGGCAACGGAGTGGGGCGCCCGCCGTCTCACAGTCAGGGAGGCCCGCACGGAGGACAACCGCGGTGCCTTCCACGGTCGCTGTCTGGTGCTCTACGACAGCCGTAAGACGGTCGCCGATGTCACGCAGATGGCCATGATGCTGTCCAATCACAGGATAAAGACTCCCATGGTGGGTCTCACCGTCACGTTCGACGACGAGGACATGGATTCCCGCAAGCGCGAGCGGCAGGGACTTCTCGAGCACGCGCAGCGCATCACCACGGCGGCGGATGTTGTCATGCAGGTGATGTCGAGGGTGAGCAACAATATAGTGTCGGGAGTGATGCACACCATGAAGGAGTGCGAGTGCGGCGAGGTGCTCGTCTCCTACAATGCCACGGGGCAGCAGTATCCCAGCGCAAAGACGCTGTCCGAGGCCACGCTGCTGGAGGTTATCGCCTACGAGAGTATCGTGCCGCCCAGCACGCTGAAGAATATCGTGGTGGCTGTGCCGCAGAAGGCGGAATATGAGATAGGTTTCTACAAATGGCTGGAACACGTGTGCCGCATTGCCGAGAATATCGGAGCCCGCCTGTCGTTCCATGCCCACAGGGACACCATTCCCCACATGCGCAGCTATCTGCGTCAGCATCATGTCTCCCTCAGGGCCGACTATGCGGAGATGGAGCTCTGGACGCGCATCATGTCCCTGCAGCAGGAGGTGGGCGAGGACGACCTCCTCATCTTTGTCGTTTCCCGTCAGGGCTATATGTCCTACAAGGGTGCCATGAACGGACTGCCGCTGCAGATACACCGCTATTTCTCCCACACCAATATCATGCTAATATATCCTGACCAGGGCCATGATTGAACTAAGGAATATCCACAAGAGCTTCGGCACTCTGGAGGTGCTCAAGGGCATCGACCTCACGGTGGGTGAAGCTGAACTGGTGAGCATCGTCGGCAGCAGCGGTGCCGGTAAGACGACGTTGCTTCAGATTATGGGCACGCTGGACGCTCCCTCCCAGGGCGACGTCTTCATCGACGGCGAGCACGTGAACAATCTCTCCGAGAAGCGTCTGGCACACCTGCGCAACACGAAGATAGGTTTCGTGTTCCAGTTCCACCAGCTGCTGCCAGAATTTTCTGCGCTGGAGAATGTGATGATTCCCTCCCTTGTGAGCGGCGCCGACAGGAAGGAGGCCGAGAAGAGGGCAGGGGAGCTGCTCGACATGATGGGCCTCTCCGAGCGCATGGCGCACCGCCCCAACGAGCTCTCCGGCGGCGAGAAGCAGCGCGTGGCTGTGGCGCGTGCCCTGGTGAACCGCCCCACTGTGGTGCTTGCCGACGAACCCTCCGGCAGCCTCGACACACACAATAAGGAGGAGCTCCATCGTCTCTTTGCGCGTCTGCGCGACGAGCTGCACCAGACCTTCGTCATTGTCACCCACGACGAGACGCTCTCCCGGCAGTCCGACCGCATCATACGGCTCTCCGACGGCAGGATAGTATAAAACGAAATCAGCCTCCCCGCTATGGAGAGGCTGATATTCTTTTTAGAAGGTAAAGGGAGATTTACTCCTCTTCTTTTGCATTCATGCGCTTTTCAGCAATGCGTGCCTTCTTACCAGTGAG
Organism: Bacteroidaceae bacterium; assembly: GCA_016292045.1. Classification (GTDB taxonomy): domain Bacteria; phylum Bacteroidota; class Bacteroidia; order Bacteroidales; family Bacteroidaceae; genus Physcousia. The sequence continues at coordinate 5,030 of JAEEZX010000043.1, forward strand.
GTTGCGCAGGTAGTACAGCTTGGCGCGACGCACCTTACCTACCTTGTTGATCTGGATGCTGTCGATGTTGGGCGAATCAATGGGGAAGATACGCTCTACGCCGACGGTGCCGGACATCTTACGCACGGTGAAGCGACGCTTGTCTCCGTGACCGCTGATCTTGATGACCACGCCACGGTAGAGCTGAATACGCTCCTTGTTACCCTCGACAATCTTGTAAGCCACAGTGATCGTGTCACCTGCCTTGAAGGCGGGGTGCTGCTTGCCTGTAGCAAATGCTTCTTCAGCAATCTTAATGAAATCTGCCATGTTATTTTGACTGACTTTTAAAGGTTGTGTGTCGATCGACGCAGGCATAACGAACCACTCTTTTTTCGCCAGCGACCTACGCGAAAGCGGATGCAAAGGTACAAAAAAGTTTTCGTTTAGCGCACTCTCTGCCCGCATTTTTCTGTCCACAGCTCCTTTTTTTGATATTTTTTGTGTCGTTTCTTCTGTTTTTCGAATCGTCTGCTGATTGTTAGGAAGAAAAAAAACAATAAAAACCACCTCTTCGAGGAAAAACCTAAAAAACCGTTATTTATCAAGATATTTTAAAGGAAAATATTTTCTCACAGCGAGGAAATACTTCCCTCTGGTTTTCGGCGAATTGCCTGCTTTTGTAAACAAGCTTCCATCGCAGGCTTATCGCCAAAACCACCTGCTCTGCAGGCCCGCTGTGACAAAATCAAAAATTGCCTCATTACATTCAGCATAAAATTGCTCAGGCTTGCGCCTTTCGCATAAAATATTCTTTTCAGTTGACAAGTCGTTAGTAGACAAGTAGATAAGATGGATGTTAAGCAAACACTCCGCAGGATTTTACGCTGAAAGCGATTTTACGGCAAAGCCGATTTTAAATTTTGCAGAATGAGGCATCATGAAATGATTGAGGGGATTTGAGCGGCAGACGATGAAAGTTTACTTTTGATCTCTGACGAGCAAAGAACCTCGAAAGAGCAACGCTCTCTCATTCGCAAAATATTTTCCTCAATCTGTTTTCTCGGTTTTTCTGCGTTAGCAGGGTTTTTCCGGTTTTTTTCAAACAGCAGTAAACTAAATCACTCAAAATAGAGCGAGAAGACGAACATCTGCGCCTTCATCTTGTCCACACTCTTGGTGAACTTTATCATCGGATTGTCCTCCAGATCGTCGCGCGTGGAGTTGAGCACATCGAGGATGGAGAGGCAGAACTTTATCTCGGGTATCAGTTTGAAGTACCTCAGATATATGTCGCATCCCAGTCCGAGCTCTATCATGCAGTCGAAGCGCTTGTCGCGCAGCGGCTGGTTGATGGGGTCGTTGAGCTTCATTATGGGCGACACGCCGATGAGGGCATACGGACGGAAGTTGTTGCAGCGCGGGGCGGCCACCTTCAGCTCGATGGGCAGGGTGAGGTAGTTGCATCGCATGTTCTGCGTGGTGTCGCGTCCGCTCTTCTGTTCGTGGAATTTCAGGTGCTTCTGTCCGAAGCTGATGCCGGGCGAGAAGCGCAGTTCCATGTATTTGTTCAGGCGCAGCGCTCCCAGCACGCCCACGCTGAATCCCGGGTCGAAGCGGTCCTGGTCCGTGAACCACTGCTCGCCGGTCTCGGGGTCGATGTAGCCGGTGTTCTCAAACTTTGCCGTCTGCATGTTCATTCCCAGATAGAATCCCCAGTGCAGCCTGCGGTTGTCGATATAGGGCTTATGCATCAGTCTCTGCTCCTGAGCGGACGCGCTCTGGCGCAACCCTTCGCACAGCATATTGGCGCAGAAGAGCACAAGTAGTATAAAAAAAACGCGTTTCACTAAGTTGATAACCTTTTTTTATGTCTTTTTATTGTCCAAATCATCATTTTTGATGAATGAAATGTGCTTTTTCTTCGTAAAAATTTGTTCGTATCACTATTTTTGATTACTTTTGCACAGCAAAGACGAAACAAACATTAAGTATAAACCTATAAAAAGTAAAGACTATGGCTTACAAGATTGGTGAAGATTGCGTTGCTTGCGGCACTTGTATCGACGAATGCCCCGTTGGCGCTATTTCCGAGGGTGATATCTATTCTATCGACCCCGACCAGTGCACAGAGTGCGGCACATGCGCTGATGCATGTCCCTCCGGCGCTATCTCTCTGTAATGGAGTATCACGGTTAGCAAACCAAACAGCAATCCCCCGAGGAGTCTTCACTCTTTCGGGGGATTGTTTTATGTTTAGTAGACAAGTTCGCTTCGATTACACTCGCGCTCATTTGCTGCGCAAAAGTAGACAAGTAGACGAGTAGACAAGTTGACAAGTTGGTAGTTTGGGGTAATTGACTTAAATTTTATTTGTCTTATACTGAAATAGGTTGACACATTTAGAAACCAAATAAAATGTGTAAGACTTATGAACAGACTTCATGAAAGGATTCCTCTAGAGAAAAGAAATGAGATTATCTCCATGTACTTAAATGGTGATAATAGTATAA
>JAEEZX010000044.1 GCA_016292045.1 Bacteroidaceae bacterium
AAATAGATCGCTATAATGGGTCCTCATGGCGTGGCGGAAACAATTATTATGTGGATTGTAACAATCGCTGGTATACAATAACCCAAACTATAAAAAACATGCCCGCAGGAACCTACAAGTTGGTCGCAGCAATGCGTGGTAGGGCTTTTGGTATTCGTCCGTCAGTAGCTGGTACTAATGGCAGTTTTTGGTATGGAACAAATGAGAAGATGATAAATAAGAACGGTGTGGTAATGCCCGTTACCGACATAACGAAGAATAATATGAATTATGCCGATGATGGTGGCACACAGTGGAATTGGATATCTGTAACTGGAGAACTGGCGTCAAACGGTGATTTGACTATGACATTTAAGATGGAGGCAAATAGTAGCTGTTGGGCTTGTCTTGATGATGTTCATCTTTATTACATGAGCGATGACGAAAATGATTATGCGCACTCACTGGGTGAACTTTCATCAAATGTAACTTATAATAACACCAGTCATGTAATAACCAAGGATATTATTGTTACAAATCCCAACGTTATAATTAGTACAAATGTGGCAGTAGAAACAGCCAAGGAGCAATTGAACAACAACCTTGTTAGTGGAACAGTGGCTAATCTGGTTCTCTACGATGGAGCTTATAATTTCTCTGCCGATGCAGATTTCACCGCAACAGCTGCTAAACTCTATCGTTCAGTTGCTGCCAACGGCTTTGCAACGATTTGTGCTCCTTTCGCCATTAGTGAAGCCACAGGTACGTTCTATCAGCCCGCAAGCCTGACAGACGGAACTCTAACCTTTGAAAGCGAAGGTTCTCCCGCAGCCGGCAAAGCCTACCTCTACAAGGCAGGAGAAAGCCTAGTAACCTCGTTCACTGGCAGTGGTGATGTGAAGGCTTCTCCCATAGACAACGGCGAAGGTGTTGTGATAAAAGGAACATACAGTAATATTGCAGCAGTACCCGAGGACGACTACGTGCTTAGCGGCGCAAGCCTCTATAAGGTGAACAGCACCGTGAGCCTGAAACCTTTCCGCGCTTACTTCACTGTTCCCGGTGATCCGGGTGCTCGTATCACCCTCAATTTCGACGATGCCCCCACTGCCATCAATAGCATTGAAGTTGCTGAAGAGGCCGAAGGTTTGAAGGACGGCAAGTACCTCATTGATGGCAAGATTGTCATTGTGAAGAACGGCGTTAAGTACAGTGCTAACGGTCAAATCTTGAAGTAATATATTAACCACTCCTCCCGGGTTCGGCTCGGGAGGACATAAAAGATAATACGAAAATGAAAAAGACATATATTGAACCCAAGAATACTGTGGTGGCATTGAAAGTTCGTGCAAACATTTTACAAACATCGCCAGTTTCGGAAATTAGCGGTGTGAGCGGCCTTAATTACGATGAAGGCGGCACTGATGCTGGCGGCATTACAGAAGGCGGCGCCCGTGAAACAATCTCTTCTCCCGACGCTTGGGAAGAATGGTGATGCGGAGCAAGCTCCGAGTGAAGAACGAAGAGTGAAGAGTGAAGAATGAGAGATTGCTCAAAAACTGTCTCTAAACACTACACTCTGAACAGAATAAAGAAGGCTATATTCTTTTCGAGATATAGTAATAGTTAATTTGTTTGGAATGAGGTTGCCCGTGAGGGTCGCCTCATTTTTTCTTATATAAAAGGGGTCTCTGAACACGCGTGGCCCGAGTGGCCGATATGGCCGAAAGGGCGCATTATACTTCCGTTAGCAAAAATGCCATATACAAAGGTAGAGTAAGTGTACGGTCGCTCCTGCCGACGTTGTAGTCCCCAAATTTCAATGCGCTCTCTACATGATACTTTTCCGGGTGCTTCAACACAGTGCGCAAGGACTTTGCGTTGCCCGTGGTGGCCTTGCATTCCAACGGCGTGCATTTACCCTTGTATCGGATAAGAAAATCAAGTTCCAGTCCACCGTCCTTATGAAAGTAATACAACCGTCGCCCCATCTTCCCTAGAATGTCAGCCAAGAGATTTTCCTTGACGGCACCGTGGTAGCTGAGCAAATCACCCTGCAAGATACTGGACTGAGTGCCCTCTTCCAACATTGAAACCAGCAGGCCGATATCGGCCATATACACCTTGAACTCACTTTGTATGCGATGCCCGTCAAGTGGCAGTTCTGTAATCTCCGTGTTGTAGCACCGTCGTATGATGCCCGCATCTTCTATCCACTGTAGACTGCCGGCATAGTCGCGACCTCTGCCGCCCGGACGCACTACAGTGTAGCTGAACCTCTTATATTCGCGAGCCAGCTGTGCAGGAATGGATTCAAAGCATTCTCTGATTTTGGACTTGTCGGTTGTGGCAGCATACTTCACCATATCCGCCTTGTATTCATCAACGATACGTCGCTGCAGAGCTATAACCTTCCCCATTTGTTTGGTTTCAAGAAAAGCTGTCACCACTTCCGGCATTCCACCTACCACAACGTATTGGTTGAGCAGTTCGCGAAACCTGTCGTGTAGCGCATCTTCTACCGGTGTCTCATCTTCAAGACACTTCTTCAGATAGTCCACATGCATGTCTTTGATGCCGTTGGCCCAAAGCCATTCCTCAAAATCCATGGGATACATGTTAACAATATCTTCAAAACCGACAGGAATGGATGCTTCTTCCTCTTCTTTCTTTTCTTCGGGGGTCTTATAGCCGTTCACGCCAAGCAAAGACCCCGTACACATCACCTCATACCGGCCGTCCAGATGGAAATATTTCAACGAGGCCCTCGCCTGCGGACAATCCTGTATTTCGTCGAAAATAAAACACGTCTCGCCAGCCTCAATCGTTGCGCTTGGCATTGCGGCCGTGAGGCGCATAATGATGGAATCCACTTCCAGATTCGGAGTGAAAAACTTTTTATAGTCCGGATGCTCCCTGAAATCCAGATATACAACATTCTTAAAATGGCTGCGAGCAAAATCCAACACGCTGCTGGTTTTGCCACACTGACGAACACCTTTCACGACAAGAGGTTTTCTCGTGTCGTCTTCCAACCATGATTGAAAAGCTCTTTCTATCTTACGTTTATACATGTTTTACACGTTTTTGAGGCGACTTTTTGTATCGTGTTGCACGTTTTTGGGGGCGACTTTTTTGGCCATATCACACGTTTTAGGGGCGACTTTCGATGACAAAGGTACAAATAATTATTGAATCAGCCAACATGTTTTGCCTTTTATAGCGCATGTTTTGTTATTTTATTGTAATAATGTCTTCGTTTGTACTCATAATGCCTAACAGATGGGGTGACTCTGAATACGCGTGGCCGCAATGGCCGTAGTGGCCGAAAACAGCAAAAAAAAAAATGTGTTTGGGGGCGCATTATCGAGGTGAAAAACAAAAAAGCTGGCTCTTTCTTAAAAAATCTTAAAGAAAAAGGTCCGTTTTCATGAAAAACATGTACATTTGTAACGATATAACATATAGAACATTATAATACCATGAGAAAAAAACGTATAAGAATGACGTTATTCCTAGTCATCATCTTGATTTCGCTTGGTGGGGTGCAATGCCATGCAGAGAATCTGTACCTTTCTGTGAAGGGTAATAAAGTGGGCATGGTAGATGCACAGGGAAACGAAGTGATTCCGGTAAAATACGCCGAAGTGGTGCCCTGGGGCCGGTTCTACCGCGTAAGGAAAGGAAGAAAGTTTGGTATATTTGATGATAAAGGCAATGAGGTGATACCTTTGCAGTATTCTGTCATCACTCCCCTAAACTGCTACGGCAGAGCAATAATCGGAGAAAAAGGCAGATTATTCGTCATGAACGGAGGAGAGATGGTGCATAACGCATTATTTGGCATCATTGACGCAGATGCGCGCATCATCGTACCATGTAAATACAAGGGCCTGTTTGAATTTACCTACGACGCTTCTCAAAAGGTGTTCTACGGAGAGGGAACACGAACGGAAGAAGATCCGAATGTGAGCCGTCTTGATCCCAGATACTTTAAACATACTCACTATCTGCTGGACACGCTGAAGACGGACTGCCGTTATTTGGCGATTTCCGATGAGGCATATAAGACAAACAAGGCCGGTATCCTGGATGTCCGGACGGGAAAAGAGATTGTACCGATGGACGAGTACAATATCGTATTAATGCCCTCGAACGGCATGGCACGCTGGTACACCACAAAACGCTCCAATGTGACCTACGGCTATGTGAACGTGGAGACGGGAGAGAGCTTTGAAGTGGGGAGCGACGATGAGAAATTAGAGAACCTCACCTACATGACCCACGGTGATTTTCACGGCAATGTTGCAGCAGTCAATCACGGAGAGACATGGAATATAGTGAACCGTTCGACGGAGGTGGTGAGAAACGATTATAAAGACATCGGATACAGCCCCGCTACGCACATGTGGCTGGGACATCACACAGACGGAACCTTGGACGTGTTTGACGAGGACGGCCGCGACAAAGCAGGCTTCCAGGGATATACTGATATCATCATATCAGAGGAGATGGGCGACAAAGTGCTGTTCCCCGTAAAAAACAAGGACGGCAACTGGGGTGTCCTCAATGCTGAAGGTGCTGTTGTGGCTCCGTTTGTTTACGAAGAAATATCAACAAGTCGCTGCGATGTGCTCGGAGTGAAGAAAGGCGGACAGTGGGGCTTCCTTTCCAATCAGGGAAAAGAGTTGCTGCCATGCCGGTACACTGAAGTGATGATGCCGGAAGAAAACGATGCGGCATTCGTCTGGGTTAAGAAGCCCGATTCCCTGTGGTATAAGACCAATGTTTACACGAAGAAAGAATCTGCTACGGGCTATGAGCGTGTCGAGGCTTTCAAGGACGGCCTGGCATGGGTGCGCCCCAGCGACTTGAACAGCCAGGACGGCATCCTTGCAACGGCTCTTGTGCCAGTGGAATCGGATGCTAATCAGGACGAAACAAGCAAGAAAAACGACGATGAGGATGAGGAAGATGCTGCCGCTACTCCCGAAAGTCAGGATTACGCACAGAAATGGGGCGTCGTCATCAATGAACAGGGAGACATCCTTTTCCCCGAAGCTGTAAGCGCGGAATACCTTCCACAGATAAAGGCAGCAATTAAGAAGAAAGGAGGAGCGTTGACGCGTAGCGAAGCACACGCCTTCCTCCTCAAACTTAGCGCAGACAAACGAATGTACCTAATGACTAAAAAGATTGACGACAATGACTGGGACTATTAAAAATATCGCAATATTGCTGCTCCTCATGTGCGTCAGCCTGAGCGTGACAGCACAGGAAGAAGATACACGCTACCGCCGCAGCTCTATCTACTCCATCATGATTAATCACACCAATCAGCAGTTTTCCGAGGAGATACGCAAGGCATTTGTCAAGATTCCTGTTCCTGACAAGTATAACGACCACGATCTCTCCGTGAAGGTTGTCACCCTCCCGAAGAAGCTCAAGGGAGCCGGTTCCAGCAAGGAGAATGAACTCATCACGGAGTTCCTGGACAGTAATTTGGTGGCAAGTCGTCTGGTGGCAAAATGGTTCAATAGGGACTTCTACACCGGAGTGTGCAATATGGACCTCGTGAAGGAGCGCGGTCTGTATGATGCCACAGAATTTGACAAACAAATGGCAGAGCGTTCTGCCCGTGGAACCGCTATGCTGGAGGATGCCGGCGAGGACCTCATCGGCAACACTTTCGTTCTCGTGAACGATATCCGGTATATCGACAAGAGCAAGGCCATGATGTGGGTCGGTATCGGTCTGTCGATTCTCAGCGCGGGAGCCGGAGCGGCAATGGCGGCTAACGGTGCCTCACTTTCGCAAATCAACAATCTCAATCAGTCCACGCAGAACATAGCGCAAATGATTGAAAGAATCAAGGGCTTCAAGGTGAAGATAAACACGTTCCTCTATCAATTGGTTTGGGACGAAGAGGCTGCAGGCACTTTCTACGAAACGCAGTATGCTGCCACGCCGGACGAGTCCAAGCGAATGGCTTTTGAAAACGGCCGTGGAGGGTATCGTCTGGAATATGTAGGCAAGGTGGAAAGCAGCGGCAGTGAAGTCAGCTATATCGGTGTGGATCTCTACGACCCCATTCCGATGGTGCGCAAGGCCTGTCAGCGAGCTATCGACGAAAATATTGTCGACCTGCAGACGGAGTTTGAAGCCTTCCGTACACGCACACCTATTCTCAGCGCAGAACCCATCACTGCCAGCATCGGTATGAAGGAAGGTGTCAGTGCAAAGAGCAAGTTCGAGGTGCTTGAGCGCGTGGAGAATGAAGACGGCACGCATTCATACAAGCGTGTCGGCGTGGTGGCTCCCGTAGCGAATCAGATTTGGGACAACCGCTACATGGCTGTGGAAGAAGGTGCGAAGGGTGCTCTTTTGGGCAAGACCACATTCCGCAAAATCAGCGGAGCCACTCCGCAGCCAGGTATGCTGATTAGAGAAATCTGATATAACAGCAGCAATAAAGACGCCCGTTCTTGTGTGCCTTTTTGGGTGACTCTGAATACGCGTGGCCGCAGTGGTGTGCAAAAAAAATAAGAGAAATTCTTTGCTGTTTCGAAAATAATGCATATCTTTGCCGCAAGAAACGATTAAACGGTTACAATTATGGCGACATTGGTACTACATATTCCCGACGAAAACCTCGTTCAGAAGGTGAAGCAGGCTTGCAAGATGATTGTAGGCGTGGCATCGGTTAAGGTGCAGAAGCCCAGTAAGGAAAAGGAGTATGACATCACCAAGACCAAGGACTTTCAGGAGGCATTGGATGATGTAAAAAACGGCAGAGTGACGACATACGACTCCGTTGATGACTTGTTCCAAAATAAACCAAAGCGTTGATACTTGGGAATGTCATATACAGCCCGACTGGCTGATGACGTGGCAGCAGAATGATATGGAACTGACGTTGCTTTTCCTACAGACCGGTACTCACTCCGATTTGTTCTAAAGCTTTTTTGAAGGGGGACTCTGAATACGCGTGGCCCGAGTGGCCGATATGGCCGAAAAGGGCGGGCCTTGCCCTAAATGATAAATGATAAATGAAAGAAAGAAGCACCCCTTTCGGGGCGCTTCCTTCATTTCAGGGGGCGGGCATCGAAGGTGACGGGGATGACTGCCTCGTATTTGCCGATAGTGACGGTGACGGTGTCGAGGGCGTCGTTCACCGTGGCGTACTTTGCCACCACCAGACCGCGCACAATACTGTACTTGTCCTGACGGCGCAGCATACGTTGCAGTTTCTCCAGCACGGCTTTGTCCTCAGGAGAGGCATCGGGAGCTTTGATGCGGCGGTACCAAGTGGCCACACCGCGGTTGAGCGCACCGAAGCGGTTGTTGAGCGTTATCTGGGCGTTGGTAAACATGTCTTCCGTCCACGGGTTGCGCAGCCTCACGGCATGACTCTTGCCTGTGATGCGGTTGTGACGTACGTAGACGTCGCTTGTCTTGTCGGCTCTTCCGGTCATGCCGGAAGTGTTCCAAAGAGGTATTATTCTTGCCATATCACGCCGCCTCCTTTCCTGCTATGAGGTACACACCTCTCTTAGTGCTTTCATAGTTGCGCTCACTCACGGCACGTCGCAGCGACCGCTCACTGAGTGCTGCAAGAGCCGGCATCTCGCGGAAGTCCTCCACACGTTTCATCTCTCCTGCATACTTTATCTCAAAGCTGCGGAAAGCCTCCTCGCGCGTGTCCTTTATCTTATCCGCCAGACTCTTCAGCGACACCGTCTTATAGGCCTGCGCAAAGGCTTCCTTCTGTGATTTCGTGCCGTAGTCCAGCCGATCCTGCATGGCACGTGCCGCATTGATGCACTGTATTATCCACCACCATGCCACTTCGATGCAGGCTTCCACCGTGCGGTCGGCTTCCTCGCTGTGCACCACGCAGACATCGCCCTCCTCGGAGCATACTATACATCCGTTGGCTGCACACAGCAGATAGGCCAGTCCCATGGCTCTCTCATCGGCTCTGGAGCAGCAGTCGTCGGCCACTTCGCCTAGAGAGGTGATATGCCGTTTCACGCGTTGTCCAAGGGCTGTGATGCGCTCGTCGCAGACGGTATCTTCCTCTCTATCCCTGTTGTCGAACTCTCGCAGACGCTGTGCACAGCCTGTGAGCATCTCCTTCTGTGTGTCGTCCCACGATGGTGCGCGATACGGTCCGTCCTTCTCTTCGTCCTTGCGCTCGGGCAGTATGGTGAGGTTGCCGCGCGAGAGTGTGCCGTCCTTGTTCACCCACTTGAATATCTTCATCATGGGGTCCACCGTACCGCCGATATTGGCGCATATCTTCATCGAGCTGACGAAGTAGGTGGTGCTGGACGTCTTGTGCATGTAGCTTTCGCCCGTTCCGTCGTAGCTCTTCTTGAGCATGTCGAGCAGCAGGGAGTAGTAGTTGTTGCGAATCTTCTTCGCCATCTCGCCGCATTCCGAACAGGTGATGTAGATGCAGTCGCCCTTGTTTATCTGCAGTTGCATGAGTACGGCGATGGCTGTCGGCACGCCGTCCATTATGCGCACCGTTGCTGTCGGTTGCGGGGTGTCTCTGCGCTCCTTTTCCGAGAGCAGGGAGTAGGCGGCCGCCTCTTCTGCTGCAATGCGGTTTTCCTCTATCTCGCGGGCGAGGAAGAGGCCCTCAAGGGCTCGCAGCGTGACACTCTTGCCGCATCCCGATGCACCCACCTGCCACGACTGTCCGCATATCCAGCGCCTCTGTCCGTCGCCGTAGCGCACTCGCATGTTCTGCGCTAGGAAGGCAAGGATGGGCACCGACAGCGTTATCGTCTGGTGTGCGGCTACGGGATCCACTCCCGAGAGCAGCGTCTCGGTGAAGGGGTCGAGCCGTTCGGGCCGTCCGTAGAGTTGCTGCACTTTCTTGAGCGAGCTGTTTTTGGGCATGAGACGCAGTGTCTCGGTGCGCGGTTCTTTCACTTGTGCCGGTGTTGCAGATGCCTGTGCTCTGGCTGCCTGCTCTGCGGCACGATTCTGTTCTGCTATCTCCCGGCATTCCTTGATGCTGGGTCCGATAGTCTTTAGTTTGATTGTTTGTTCCATAGTGGATTTAAATTAAGAGATTAGACATTCGGTTTTTCGATTTCGGGTGCAAAGATACGACATAAAAGTCCCCTTGTCAATAGCTTTTCGACCCTAAAATCGGGGCGTACAAGTCAATACAAGTCGATACAAGAAAATACAAGTTTTTGTACAAGTACTTGTATAAAATTACAACAAAAAAGGGAACCGATTTTGTCGATTCCCTTGCCGTTTACGGGTATGATGTACCTTTATTTCACCTGTTGGTTCCAGTTGGATTCCGATGCTTTGTATAGGCCGTGCTTGTTCAGTACCTTCCATAGTGGGCGATGACACATGTCTTTACAGATTTTATCTTCGCTGACCATCCGATTCACCATTGCGGTGATAGCACTCGGCTTTAATCCTATGATATTACAAACGAACGAGTCTGCCAGACTCACTTTATTGTAGAATATCGTTGACAGTTCCTTTGTGATTTCCTCTATCTGTGCCAGGGTGAAGGTTGGCGGTAATTTAGCTTCGTATTTCTGTCTTCTGCCGTAAACGCTCTCTTTGATGTCGGCTGCATGTTTCGCCCACACCTCGTTGCCAGTCAACAATGCGTTTAAATGTATGAACACCTCCATACCCATTTCCGGCCCGACTTTCAATAATTCGTCTTTAACCACCGTTATTGGGATGGCATTCTCTACTGCTTCCTTCAGCTTCTCGGCCAGCACATCTATTCGCGCTTGCAAATTCTCCTTTATTTCCTTCGTTTCCTCCTCCAGAGCCTTGATTTTGTCCTGGAGTTCGTTATAGGGCTTGTAGCGGTACTTGTCGAGCATGCCGCGGAAATCGTCGGGGAAAAGTTCTGCGCACAGCGCCTCAAGTTCTGTGCTTTGCGGTGTTCTCTGGATTTTTTGTTCGATGTCCTTCAGTTGCTCGTTCATCTTCCTGTAGGCGTCTGCTTTCAACCCCAGTTCGTTCAAGCGTCCTTTCATGGAGACGTAGATAAGTTGCAGATGCGGGTGATAGTTTGGCGATGATTTCACGTTGTTGGCCACCTGCACGAAGTTCTGTAAACCGAGACCTACCATGCGTCCCAGCATCACGCTGTAGAGATGTTTCAAGAAATTCCAGTTATCTATGAATTGCTCAAACATCTCCACCCGCTCATTGTAAGACTTCCGGGCTTTCATTATTGTCATGAAGCCGTGCAGGATGCTGTAGAATTCATTTATTGTAGCGTTGCCATACACCTCCTGCTTGCCGAACGCATCAAACACTTTGGCATGCAGAGCCTCCCAGTCCGTTTGAAAGTCCAAATATACCAGCCGTTTGAGGATGCGGAAAAACTCTTCACTCCTTTTCGCTTCAATCCACTTTTCCGTCATCGCGATGATGTCTTGCCCAGCCATCCATTCAGCAAAGTTGTCATCCCGCTCGAAGACATACTCCACAAAACGCGACATTTTGCTTCCCTCTTCCCTGTCCCGGAAAAGACTATGGTTGGCAGTGATGTACATCTTGTAGTAGGATTGCATCCCCTTGTGAAAATCAAGCGCTTCTACCTTAAGGCACAAATCCGCATCCTTTTGCAGCTCGCTCCATCCGGACGGGGGTATTGGTGCTTCGCCGCTCAAATGGTCACTGAATTGCTGTATGATGTCTTCGCACATATTCTCTTAGTCGTATTGTTTTTAAACTTCCGGGGGACAAAGATACGAAAAAGTTAATAGTGAAGAGTGAAAAGTGAAGAGTTTTTTGGTTTTCGTTTATCATTTATCATTTATCATTTAGCCCCGCAGGGGCGCAGTCCCGCCCTTTTCGGCCATATCGGCCATTGCGGCCAAAAAAGAAAGCACTCCCCCACACCCTCTTTTAAAGAAAAAAATATATAAAAAAGAAATTACTTAAAAGAATTATAAGAAAAGCCCGATAAAGACCTTTTAGGTTTTTGAGGGCCGATATTCTTTTTCTCTCTACAGGAGAAGGCTTAGGAGGAGGAGAGGGGTTGGACACAGGCTGCTCGCAGGCTACTCTGAAAACGTGTGGCCCGAGTGGCCGTAGTGGCCAAACACAATGGAAATACCCTGTCCGCAAGCAGCGTGCAAGCGGCCTCCAATCACATCCCAAGTTTACTTGGGATAATCAAAAGAGACGGTCAGGGGACGGCAGCAGACTGAGAGCCTCCTCATTTATCATTTATCATTTAGGGCAAAGCCCGCCTTCGGCCATATCGGCCACTCAGGCCAAGCGTATTCAGAGTCCCAACTCGGGCCATCCGTCTCATTTCTTTGTCTTCTTCACAAAGTTCTTATGCTCTATCGTCCAGTTGTCGTAGCCATTGAGGTCGCCCTCGATGAAAAGTTTCTCGTTGTCGTCCTTGCCCTTCAGCTGCCAGTCGAGCCATGCACGCACCATACGGGAGTTGGCTCCGCCGTTGGGCTGCTCGTATGTGCCGCCGTGACCGCTGTTCACGTTGTCGGCCAGCACCACAGGCACTTTCGTGATGGCCTTGTAGTCCATCTGCGCATTCTTCCAAGCCACGTCCGTCTGACCGCCCACGAGGTAGAGTATCGGGCCGTGCAGATTCCGGAGGGACTTGGCGCTGGCGTCGGCCATCGTCATCTTGCCCATACCGGCGTTCAGGATGATATAGGTCTTCAGACGCGGGTCGCCGCAGTTGGCCAGCACCTGTGCTCCGCCGCAGGAGTGTCCGGCAGCAGCAATGTTAGCGGCATCTATCTTGTCATAGTAGGGAGAAGCGGGGTCGGAAGTCTGCTTGCTTACCCAGTCGAGGGCCTTCTGTACCACCGACGAGGGTGTCGGTCTGTCATTCTCGTGCTGCGCGAACATCTGCATCTCACCAACAGCCACAACCAGATATCCGTAGGAAGCCACATCGGTGAGCATGTTCTCATAGCCGATGCTGGTGTCCATGCAGCCTCCGTTGCAGAAGATGAGTACGGGCAGTTTTCTCCTGATATTGAGCGGGCGGTACACCACGAAGTCGGGCAACGAGGGTTCGCGCACAGCCACGGCCTTGCTTCTGCCGCTGCCTCCGAAATCAGGCACCTTCAGCTGCTCGAAACTGATGCCGGGGTCGTCGTGCTTCAGATAGCGTGCGTAGAAGGCATCCATCGCAGGACGGGTGAACTCCAGCTGCTGGTCGAATGCCACACCGTGATTGCCGTGCACCTTCACATAATCCACCGACGCACCGGCCTGTTGCATCTTCTTCACCCAGTCCTCCGTGAGTTCGGGTTTCACAAGAGGATCTTCTGCACCTTGCAGCACGAGGAACGGCGTCTTGCACTTACCTATATAGCCCACTGGCCACCATTCCGTGTGGTCGGCCCACTCGCCGGGACGGCCGATTTCCGTTGGAGGCGCACCGCCGGCAGCACAGGCCACGTCGGCTGTCAAACCTGCCATCAGCGACAGATGGCCGCCGGCCGAATGTCCGTAGGTGCCGATGCGCTGAGGGTCGATGCCCAACTTCTGGGCGTTGCTCTTCATCCAGTTTATAGCGGCCTTGACATCCTCAATGCAAGCGGGCATAGGTGCTTCACGTATAAGCCGGTAGTTCATATTGCAGACCACATAACCCTTCATGGCGTAGTCTATCATCAGCGAGCGGTAAACAGCATCGTCCTTCGAACCGGCATTCCATCCTCCGCCGTGTATGATGAGTATGGCGGGGCGGTCCTGCTGCGGACCGAAAAGCGGCTGTGCCATATCGAGCACTGTATTGGGGCCTACGTCCGTGCGATAAGCCACATTCTCTGTCACGGTGATTTGTCGCTGTTCTCCCAGTGCTGACACCGTGAGTACCATCAGCAACAGGACAAGTGTTGAAAAAAAGATTCTCTTCATGGTCTTATTATTTATTTACTTTCACACGCATGACAGTGAACGACATGGGTGGGAACTGATAATCAAAATGCTTATCGAATTTACCGTAAAGCGCGGTGCGAGGAGCAAGTTTCGTAGGTTCTTCGAATGTGTTCTCATCGTTGGCATCGCCGCTGAGGGTAATAACCTTACCCGTGGGCATAACATTCATTGCTCCGTCAATGACAAAGGAACGGGTGTAGGGCCGGTCGGTGCCGTTCACCACTTTGATGACAAGTTCGCCTGTCTGCTCGTCGTAGCCTGCCTGACAGAAGTGACGGGTGAGTGCGGCAGGACGGGCCACAGTCATCTCCTTACCGTCGACATAGAGGGTTACTGCCATCGGAGTGACCACAATCTTCACGTCGTACCACCTGTTGCTGTCTACCGTCTGATTGACACGACGGCCCAGCACATCGCTGGTGCGCCCTCGACGTATGGGCTGGATAGCTGTGGTGCGGTTGTTCCAACCGGCTATGTTGGCAGCATAGCCGTTACGTCCGTTGTCGTCCATACCGTAGTAGATAAAGAATCCTTCCAGTCCTCCCAACTTGCATGCCTTGAGCTGCAACGTGTAGTTGTCGCTGCTGAAGCCCGGCAGCAGAGCCATCGTAAGCTGCTCGTCGCTGGTCTGGCGTATCACGTCGCCCTCCACCGTCCATTTGCCTTTGCGGCCCTGGAACTGGCTGGCAGGGAAATGCTTCACCTGTCCGTCGGCTGTGGTTACGCTGATATCCTTGTATTCACACTGCGTGGCATAGCTTCCAAGGCCGATACCTCCGGCCTTGAAGGGCTGCGGTTTACCTGCAACAGTGGTCTCGCTCACATATATATTATAGGTGGGACGGTTTTCGGCAGCCATCTGCTGCACGTAATAGGACGCACGGCCATAGACCTCCGAACTGTTGATGTGTATGAGGTTGCAGGGCCAGTCGCGACGGTTCTCATTCTCGAAGAGCGGTGCATAGCTCGACATCTTCACTACGTCGCTGTTGCGCTCCATACCCATGATGAATGCTGCCTCGCTGAGTGCTGCCAGCAGATTGCCGGCCCCCACACCGCCATTGCAGGCATACTCGCCCACATAGATGTCGTGAGTGCGCGGTGCATCATCGAAGAGATGGTTGTTGGCAAAGAAGAAATTGGGGTCGCGATACCAGTGAGGATCCACCATGTAGTCGCCAGGGATTTTTTCCAGTAACGGGTCGGTGTGACCGAGCGTGTTGATAAAGGTGATCTGCGGATATTCGGCCTTCAGTTTCTTGAATATATAGTTGAAATGCGTGACATATTCGGGACCCACGTTCTCATTGCCTATCTCAACGTACTTCAGGGGGAAGGGTTTCGGATGTCCGGCTTCTGCACGCATCTTCGCCCATTTGTTTGTGGCAGGATCGGCCAGCGCGTAGTCTATGGCATCGCGGAAGTCCTGAACGACTGCATCCATATCGGCATCGCTGCTCACAAAGTCTCCATTACGTACGGAACACGACATACCGGCGTTGTTGACGAACATGGCATCCATCTGCAGGTCCTCACAGAACTGAAGGAACTCATGATAGCCCATTCCCCATGTGGCACGGTAGCCCCATACGTCCCACTCTCCGCGGCGGGTCATCGGGTCGCCCAGCGTCTCCTTCCATCTCACACGGTTTTCGTAAGTGGCTCCTTCTACGATGCAACCGCCGGGCCAGCGCATGAATTTCGGGTGCAAATCCACCAGCATCTGCGCCACATCGGCACGCTGACCGTTTTTGCGCCCTTTGAAAGTGGCCTGCGGGAAGAGCGACACATAGTCGATGAGCACCGTTCCCTTCCGGTCGAATTCCAAGGCCAGTTCTCCCTTGGCCGTTGTACCCTCGGCTGTCAGCGTAGCCGTCAGTTCAGTCCAGGTGGAACCGGGAGCCGTTGTCAGCGCTGCGGAACCGAGCGATGCTCCTGTTGCACTGTCGCGCAGGCGCGCAGTGATACCTCCTTTATAATTTGACGACATTACATAGCATCGCAGGTCGTATTTCTCACCGGCCTTGATACCGATGCCCCAGTAACCGGTGTTAGCCAACACAACTTTGCCGCCATTCTCCACCTTCTTTATGTCAAGCTGCATGGCGTGCGGTGTATTCACGTGAAGAGGTGTTTTGGCTTTTATCACTTCTCCCTTAACCGTTGCATTCTCACCTGTAACCTTCCAACCCGCCATTTTCTTCTCCTCCATGTTCCAGGGGATGTTCCATTTGCTGTGATTGCGGTGTTCGTAGTTCATTGCATCGGGAGCGTATGCCCTGCCCTTTCTGTAGGTCATACCAGAAGGCAATACATGCTCCTCAAAACCACGATTCTGTACCAATTCGGCGTAAAGGCCGCCATCACCGGCATGACTTATCTCTTCAAAAAAGATACCATAGAGGTTGGGCGACACCACGGTCCCTTTTTGTCCAAGATCGATACGGATAGGTTCCGTCTGTGCCGTTGCTGTGATTGTCAGCAGGAGTGCTAACGCTGTTGTCAGGGAATGTTTCATTGTGTTTTCATTTATTTAAATAAAAGAATCGTTCCTGTGATGTTTTAAGGTATTCCGTGGCAAAGGTACGTGTTTTCACTCATTTGCCGTATAAACATTGTAACAAACAGATGAACGAATGTAACAAACCGTCTTTCCGCATAAAACATCAATATTGAAAAGACAAAAAAGGCCACTGAAAAAATCAGCGACCCTATTCTGTTCCGGCCATTGCGGCCATTCGGGCCACTCGTATTCAGAGCCCCCTCCCCTTCCACTTAATAAAGCTCTGCGGGGATGAGGTTCTTGGCGTTCTCGAAATCCTCGACGGTGTCCAGTTCGCAGGAAAAAAGTTCGGTAACATCGAGGATGCGGAACGTGTGGCCCTGAGAGAGGAGACGCTTGAAGGCCAGTTCGTAGAACGTGTTCTCCAGATGCTCCTGCTCCATCATGACAGAGAGTTCGCCGTAGAGGGCGCGAGTGTAGGCGGCGCCCATCTTCTCTATGCCCAGACTCTCGCCGACAGCCTCAGAGGGGCTGCAGGTCTTGCTGATATCCGTGATGCTACCTTCTGCATCCACCACCACCTTCATCTCCTCTTCACCGAGCTCGTGACGGATGAGAGTGAGCACCGTGGGCTCCGGAGCCTCCACCACGCGGCGGGCGATGGCGGGGTCGTAGAGCAGGTCGCTGTCGAGCAGCAACACATCGCTCCCCTCGGCAAAAGGACGGGCCAGCCAGAGGGAATAGATGTTGTTGGTGGAATCATACACAGCGTTGTGAATAAACGTAGTGGAGAGCGCGGGATAACGCTCCTGGACGAACTGCTCTATCTGTTCGTGCAGATAACCCGTGACGATGCACAAGCGGTCCACACCGGCAGCCACAAGGGCGTCGATGCTGCGCTCGAGAAGCGTGCGCTCCCCTATCTTCAGCAGGCACTTGGGCGTGTGGGACGTGAGGGGGCGCAAGCGCGAGGCCGTACCGGCGGCAAGTATTATTGCCTTCATGCCAGGCACTGCTTGATGGTGTCGACAACAGTCTGTATCTGCTCGCGACGGCCGAGAGTGATGCGCAGGCAGTCCTCAAGACCCTTGTCTGTCATGAACTTAATCTTGTAGTCCTGAGCAGCGAGAGCCTTCTGCAGCTTCTCCTTGATGGCGGTGGGATACTTGATGAGGATGAAGTTGGCAACGCTCTTGTACACCTTGAAACCGGGCACATTGCCGAGCTCCTTCTTGAAGAGCTGACGGTCCCACTCCATATCCTCTGCCACGCGGCGATAGTGCTCGTCGCTGTCGAGAGCAGCCAGAGCCACAGCCTCGGCAAAGCGGTTGAAGCCGAGATACTTGTTGGAATAGCTCAGGAACTGGTCGTGACCCTTGCCGATGAAACCGAAACCGGTACGCAGACCGGGCAGACCGTAGAACTTGGACAGAGTGCGCGAGATGATGAGGTTGGAATACTTGTTCACCAGCGGAGCAATATAGTCCACATCGGACGTAATGAAGCTGGCGTAAGCCTCATCGACGAGCACCATGGTGTCGGAAGGTATGTTCTCCATGATACGGCCTATCTCCTCGGAAGTGAGGCTGTTGCCCGTGGGATTGTTGGGAGAAGCCAGGAGGAGCATACGGGGATGGATGCGGTTGGTGTATTCAATCACCTCGTCAACGTTGTAGGCAAAGGTGTCTTCCTGCTCGTAGAGAGGGTACATCTCGAAGGTGCCGCCGCACTCCGATGCTACGCGGTTGTAGTACCACCATGAGAACTCGGGGATGAGAATCTTGGTGTTGGGCTCTGTGGCATCCTTCTGACTGTTGATGCTGAGGAAATAGTGGATGGCGTTCTTCAGTATCTCCTCGCCGCCGTAAGCCAGCAGCACCTGCTCCTCGGGCACGCCGTAGATTTCACTCACGCGCACGCTGATGACACTCTTCTTGCCCTGGTCGTAGATACGGGTGTAGAAGCAAAGGTCCTTCGCGTCGAAGTTCTTCACTGCGTCCAGCACCTTCTGGCTGGGTTCGAAGTTGAATTCGTTTCTGTCAAGATAATTCATATTCGTAGATGTTTTATGTGTTTTTATTCCTTTTTATCGTTTGGCAGGCGCATGAGCGCTATGCCGATGACTATCCAGATGATTTCTCTCACACGGCAGATGAGACTCACGAAAATGCCCAGTGCGGCAGAGAGTCCGAGAGCTGCTATGGAGATGACAAAACCGCCCTCCTGCACGCCGAGCTGCATGGGCAGGAAGCCTATGAGATTGGCAAGCAGCGTGGTGAGCGCCACGATGAGGATGGAATGGAGCGCAGTGAGCAGTATACCCTGAAAACCGCCTCCGCAGTCCACACCGAAGAGCAGGAGCATGAAGAGCACCTCCATCGACTGAATGATGCGGGAGAGATACTCGAGAAGGAGCGCCGAATAGAAGGCACGCTTGTCCTGACGGTGCAGGGCACCTATCTGACGGTCGACATTCTCCAACGCCTCGCGGTGCGCCGCCGTGAAGCGCTCGCTCCAGCCGCCCAGTCCGGGCAGCTTGCCCACCCAGCGGATGAGCTTCACCACAAGACCGTTGCGGTAGCCGCGCGAGAAGAGATAGAAGGCCACAAGGCAGAAAGCCACGATGACAGCGAGGAAAACAGCCATCACGGGCGTGAGAGGCAGGTCGCCCACAAGCACCAGCGCCAGATATAGGAACACAGAGGTGAACCAGAACCAGAAATGCGCAAAGACGTGCATCATGGCATAGAGAATCACGGAGGAGGTGGCGTGCTGCTTGGTCATGTCGCGCGAGAGCTCCATGATGCGGTAGGGCTCACCGCCGAGACCGCCCACAGGAGTGGCGTAGTTGAGGGCATAACCGGTGATGGTGAGACGATAGATGCGCCAGAAGGAGGGCACCTCGTCGGGGTCGGCATTACCGCGGATGACAGCCATCCATGAAAGAGCATTGACACCATACACCACCACCCAGATGCCGACGATGGGGATGAGCCAATAGCCTGCATGGCAGAGATGGTCCCACAGTTCGACGAAACTCACGTCAAACGTAAAGAGCATCACCACGACGGCTGCTATGCCGAGCAGGAAGAACAGATTATTGAGACGCTGCTTTGTCCAGGTCATTACTTAGCGGGAGTTGAAGCCACTACGCGGTCTGCTATCTCGCGGCAGAAGCTCTCGTGGCGGTAGTTGATATAGTTGGTGAACATACGCATGCCGACGCTCTCAAAGATGAAGTAGAGCGCAGGAATGTCCGCCAGGCAGAAGATGATGAACATGCCCGTGCGGAAAT
The DNA here is from genome assembly GCA_016292045.1 of Bacteroidaceae bacterium. Lineage (GTDB taxonomy): Bacteria > Bacteroidota > Bacteroidia > Bacteroidales > Bacteroidaceae > Physcousia. The sequence goes on from JAEEZX010000044.1 coordinate 18,708, forward strand.
TGAATGTGAGCATACCGTTGAGGGGTATGATGGCAAGGGAGCGCTTGTGGAGCTCCTGACGGATGTCCTCGGGGATGTCGTCGCCGTAGCGCTCTGCGAGCACACGCATGAGACGCTGGAACTGAGGTGTCTGCTTCTCCTGCTTCTTAGTGTAGCCCACATAGCTGTGGAGGAACACCTTCCAAAGGAAATTACCCTTCCAGGGAGTCTCGTCGTAGAGCTTCTTCTGCTGGGCGGAGGTGTCGAGCTCACTGCCCTTCTTGCCCTTCTGGAAGAGGAGGTGTATCTGGATGTAGTAGTCGGCAAGGCGCTGCTGTGCACCGATGCCGTCGAAGCCGGAGATGAAGGACAGGATGAGCACGACGCAGGTGGCCATCTGCACGTTCTGCTCCGTCTCGGCTATGCCGAAGAGGCTGAATTCAATGCTGTGGTGGAGATAGAAACGGTAAACGAGAGCCAGATAGATGGGGATGAACCACACGAAACCGGCGGCTCCGTCAAGGATGCGGCCCAGCTGGCTCTTCTTGCCCGTCATACGCGCCAACTGACCGTCGGTGCAGTCGTAGATGTCGGCCCAGATGAGAAGCACGATGGCGATGACGTTCATCATCAGGCCGTGCCAGCCGTCATAGTAGAAACTGGAGAAGGCAAAGAAGTAGGCGCTGCCCGCTCCTATAATCCATGAGATGAGGGTGACGGTGTTGGGGTGAATATCCAGACGCGCGAAGAGTACTGCCCAATAGTAACTCAGAGGGCGCACAAAATGGTAATCGAGCCAGTCCTCAGTCTCGGAGGACTTCAGCGTTGCTGCTACTTTTTCATTCATAGGTTATCGTAACTGTCTTGTAAGATTGCTTTCAACTGTTTCTCACGCAGGGTGTCGGGCTCGGATGTGAAGATGCCGCTCTGGTGGTCGTACATCGAGAAACCGCGCCCGTCCATAAGCATCACACCGGCCGGATAGGTGGAGTAGACGCAGGGCGAGACGTAGCGCGAGGAGAATACGTTGCGTGAATAGGGGAACTGCCTGTGCGTGATGTTCATCTGCGAGAGCACGGTGGCAGCTATGTCGCTCTGACTGATGAGCTTCTCCACGTTGCCCGTACGACGGAGCGCTCCGCCCACGAAGAGCAGAGGGATGTGGAAGAAGTCGGGACGGTCGTAGAACTGATTATAGGGATAGCCGTGGTCGGCAAAGATGATGACGACGGTGTTGTCCCACACGGGGGTCTGACTGAGGCGGTCGAGGAAACGACCGAGACAGTGGTCGGTGTAGGCAAAAGCGTTGAGTATCCTGTCGCGTAAACGCTCGTAGGGCACCTTCCACGGTTCGTGCGATGAGAGCGTCTGGAATCCGACACACCAGGGAGCTTTTCTCTCCTCGGAAGTGACGTATGAGAAGAGACGCTCGAAGGCGATGCTGTCGTTGGCACCCCACTGGTCGCGCTCGCTCTTCTTCACATCGATGTCCTCGATGCCCATCACCCTCTCGTAACCGGCAGCAGAGAGATAGCGTCCCTTGTTCATGAAGGACGGTTCGCCGCCGTAGAGATAGCAGGTGGAATATCCGGCGCGCCTGAGTGTCGACGGAATGGCGGGAATGCCCCTGCCCTGCTCCATGAGAGCAAGCACGGAATCCTGCATCATAAGACTCACGGTGGGATAAGAGAGAGCACCTGAGATGACACTTACCGTGCCGCGGTCTGTGCGGAAGGAGGAAGCGTAGGCACGGGTGAAATTGATGCCCTGCTGCATCCAGCGGCAGAGCTCCGGAGTGACCGTCTCCTGCCCGGACGAGAACATACCCGCACCCTCGCCGTATTTGCCGCCGAGGTCCTTGACAAAGACGGCTCCCATGCTCTCTATCTGGAGCGTCAGTATGTTGGGACGCGTGGTGGTGAACAGCGTATCGGTGATATCCTCTGTGTCTGCCGGGAAAAGACGCGAGGTCAGCGCTCTCGCCTCCTTGGCATCCATCGAACGGAACTGCCTGTCGGCATCCTCAGAATAGAGCCACAGGGAATGCGCCATGTGGAAGACGGGATTCACCGCCGCATTGGAAAGGAAGATATTGTTGCGCACCGTGAGATTCTTACCCACGATCTGCACCTTTTGGAATGCAATCCTCTCACCGATGACACCCGTGATACCGAAAATCACGGGTAAAAGGACGAGAATACCTGCAAGCCATACCACCCAGCCGCGCACCCTCCTCGTGTGACGGCGGCCGTGCGCGCTGAAACTTCTGGGAGTGAACCTGAAAGCCAGGAAACCGGCCGCAAAAGCCGCAAGAACGGAAAGTCCGATGCGGGACACGAGATAGCTCACCGGTGTGGAAGACGACATCTCACCGGGTTCGCTCATATAGGCGAAGACGGAAGCGTCGAGTTTGAACTTCCAATGCTCGTACATGATGAAGTCGGCACATGTGAAGCACACCGTGACGAAAACTGTCATCCAGAGCAGGACACCTGCCGTGCGTCGCATTGCCAGGCGCTCCCATTTCAGCGAGAGGAGCGTGAGCAGGACGGGCACAGCCATCAGAGCCGATGCCACCGCCATATCCATGGGCAGACCGAGCAGTTCGGTCTTGACGAGGTCTGTCATGTTGAAGAACGACAGGGCGCGGTTGTAGTAAAGGAAAGCCGCACGCCCGGCGACATTCACCAGGAGCAGATAGAGGAACAGCAGTATGAGATATGCGATGCGTTTCATTTGCGTCCGAAGTCGGCAGGGATTTCGCCCCACTCTTCTGTTTGCCATTTAAGCACTTGGTTCTTGTAGGAATGCGTTCTCAGCCAGTTTTCCGCACGCGCCACGAGGTCGAGAGCCTGGGCTGTCTCCTCCGTGCGCTCCAGCGTGGTCTTCGCCTTGCGGTTGCGCACCCATGCCATACCGCTCACCGAATCGGAATATACCGGCATGGAAAGTCCGCGCTGCTGAAGGAGAGCCAATCCGTGAACGATGGCGAGAAACTCTCCTATATTGTTAGTACCCTTGATAGGACCGAAATGGAACACCACGCGCCCCGACGGTATATGCACGCCGCGATACTCCATCATACCGGGATTACCGCTACAAGCAGCATCCACACAGAGGGCTTCTTTGATGTTCATTTCACTCATTACGGGTGTCTATGTTACATTCTTTCGGGCATCTCAATACCGAGAAGCGACATACCGTTGCGAAGGTTCTGAGCCACTGCCTTCGATAGTTCTATGCGGAGAGCCCTGTTGGCGGCATTCTCCTCGTGGAGGATGCTGTAGTCATGGTAGAACTGATTGAAGGCCTTTGCCAGTTCGTAGCAGTATGTAGCGATGCACGAGGGGTTGTAGTCGCCGGCAGCCTGCTCCACCACAGAGGGGAAGTTGCCCAGACGCTGTATGATGTCTATCTCCTTGTCGGAAAGCACGGCAGCAGAGAGGTCTGCGGCGGAAGCCTCACTCTCCGACTTGCGCATGATAGAGCGGATGCGGGCGTAAGTGTACTGGATGAAAGGACCCGTGTTACCGTTGAAATCGATACTTTCCTCGGGATTGAAGAGCATATTCTTGCGGGCATCCACCTTGAGGATGAAGTATTTCAGGGCTCCGAGACCCACGATGCGTGCTATCTCCTGCGCCTCCTCTTCGGTGAGACCCTCGATACGGTTCATCTTGTCGGCTGACATCTCACGGGCGCCCTTCACCATCGCTTCGATGAGGTCGTCAGCATCCACAACGGTACCTTCGCGGGATTTCATCTTGCCGTTGGGCAGTTCCACCATACCGTAGGAGAAATGCACGAGACTCTTGCCCCACTTGAAACCGAGTTTGTCGAGCAGAATACTGAGCACCTGGAAATGATAGTTCTGTTCGTTGCCCACGACGTATATCATCTGGTCGATGGGATAGTCCTGGAAGCGGAGTTTTGCCGTACCGATGTCCTGCGTCATATACACGGAAGTACCGTCGGCGCGCAGAAGGAGTTTCTCGTCGAGTCCCTCGGCTGTGAGATTTGCCCACACCGAACCGTCCTCTCTCCTGTAAAAAAGGCCCTTCTGAAGTCCCTCCTCCACTTTCTCTTTGCCCTCGAGGTAGGTCTGGCTCTCGTAGTATATCTTGTCGAAGCTGACACCCAGAGCCTTGTACGTCTCGTCAAAACCGGCGTACACCCATTCATTCATCTTTGCCCAAAGAGAGCGCACTTCTGGGTCGTTCTGTTCCCATTTCACCAGCATCTCGTGGGCCTCCTTGATGAGAGGAGCTTCCTGCTTGGCTGTTTCCTCGTCCATACCCTCCGCCATGAGAGCCTTAACCTCCTCGCGGTAGTGCTTGTCGAAAGCCACATAGTAGTCGCCGATGAGATGGTCGCCCTTCTTGCCGGACGACTCGGGAGTCTCACCGTTGCCCCATTTCAGCCATGCGAGCATCGATTTGCAGATATGAATACCGCGGTCGTTGACGATATTGGTCTTGACCACACGGCATCCGGCTGCCGTCATCACCTGTGCCAGCGCCCATCCCAGAAGGTTGTTGCGCACATGACCGAGATGGAGAGGCTTGTTGGTGTTGGGAGACGAGTATTCTATCATCACCAGAGGAGACTGCTCTGTGACGGGCTTGAAACCATAGCGGTCGTCCTTGCGTATCTCCATGAGGAAATCCACCCATGCTGCCGGAGCGATGGAGATGTTGAGGAAACCCTTCACCACGTTGAAACCGCTCACCAGCTGGGCGTGATTCTCCTTGAGCCACGCGCCCATCTCCTGTCCCACCTGCTCGGGCGACTTGCGCGCCATCTTGACAAACGGGAATACCACAAGAGTGAGCTGCCCCTCAAATTCAGGGCGCGTCTCCTGCAGTTGTATCATCTTGTCTTCAGCATCCACGCCGAAAAGAGCTTTCACGGCGGCCTTTGCTGCATTCTTGAGTTGTTCTTGTATCATCATTTCCGTTTAATTGTTGCTGACATAGACACCCGTGCCGTTGAAACCGACAGCGTAGCGATATAATGTGTGACCTCCGTGCTCCGATGTCACGATACCCTGACTGTTGAGGTCGTAGGTTCTTTCACACTTGTTGCACTTGGCAAAACCCTCGTTGAGAACGAGCTGTTTGGTAACGTGGTCGCTAGTGTAGCAATTGGGACACACGCCGTCGTAGCATGTCACCACGGGCTGGTCGCTACCAAGTTCGGAAAGACTGGGAAGCCCGATGATAAGCGAACCTCCAAGCCCGAGTATGATGCTCGAATAGTTTCCCAGCGCGGTGGGATTGATATAGTCGGGAGATGAACCGTGATTGTCCCTCACGCGTATTCTCTGCTGCTGGTCCAGAGGGCGATCCACTATACAGAATTCGCCCAGACCCGTGCACGCTCTTTGGAGCGACGGACATGCAGCTACGGGAGAATACGAAAAACGCGCCGGGTAGCTGGCATACTTGCTCTGCACCTCCCCGTCGTCAGCACAGGATGCCAGGATAGCTGCAATTGCTATGATAAACAGTTTTTTCATGACAGTAGAGCTTTTACTGCTGCATCCACCCGTTCGAAGTGAAATCTCTGCAGCGTCTCGTCCATAAGTTGTTTTATCTCTTTGTTGCACAGATTGCCGATACTGCCTTCGTGAGTGTGGTGCACCTCCTTGCGGGGAGTGAACTTTCCGGCCTCAATATCGAGACCCACTTTCTTGTAGGCATCGCGGAAGGGCATTCCCTCTGTGGCGAGGCGATTCACCTCCTCCACACTGAACATGAGGTCGTAGCGGCTGTCCTCGAGGATATGCTCGTTCACCTCCATCTTCCTGATGATGTAGGTGGTCATCTCCAGAATGTCGTGCAACTCGTCGAAAGCCGGCAGGAACACCTCCTTGATAATCTGCAGGTCGCGGAAATATCCGGAGGGCAGATTGTTCATTATCATCATTATCTGCTGAGGCAGCGCCTGCAGTTTGTTGCACTTGGCACGAGTCAGTTCGAACACATCCGGATTCTTCTTGTGAGGCATGATACTCGAACCCGTAGTGCACTCCTTGGGCAGACGCACAAAAGAGAAGTTCTGCGAATTGAACATACAGGCATCGAACGCCAGTTTGCTCACTGTGCCGGCAACGGATGCCAGCGCGAAGGCCACATTGCGCTCCGTCTTGCCCCGACCCATCTGAGCATACACCACGTTGTAGTCCATCGAGTCGAAACCCAGCAGACGCGTCGTCATGGTGCGGTTGAGAGGGAAACTGCTACCGTATCCGGCAGCCGACCCCAGCGGATTGCGGTTCGTCTGACGATAGGCGGCCTCCACCATCATGAGATCGTCCACAAGACTCTCTGCGTAGGCTCCAAACCACAGACCGAAACTGGAAGGCATTGCCACCTGCAGATGAGTGTATCCGGGCATCAGCACGCCTTTGTATTTCTCGCTCTGCTCCTGCAATGCCTCAAAGAGACTCACCACATCATCCACCACACGGCGCAACTGACGGCGGGTGAACAGTTTCAGGTCCACCAGCACCTGGTCGTTGCGGCTTCTGCCGCTGTGTATCTTCTTGCCGGCTTCGCCAAGACGCTGCGTAAGGAGGAGTTCCACCTGAGAATGCACGTCTTCCACGCCGTCCTCAATAACGAATTTACCCTCGACTGCCGTCCGGTAGATGGCCTTGAGTTCCTTGAGCAGGACGTCGAGTTCGCTTTTCTCCAGCAGTCCGATGCTTTCCAGCATGGTGATATGCGCCATACTGCCCAGCACATCATCCTGAGCCAGATAGAGATCCATCTCACGGTCTCTTCCCACGGTATAACGGTCAATCTCTGCGTTGACCTCAAAATTCTTTTCCCAGAGTTTTGCCATTGTCGTGTTGTATCAATAAGGGAGTGCACACAGCACCTGAGCTATTCCGTCGGGGGCCTGTTTGAGTTTCGACTCCACCATCTTCCTGATGAAGAAATTCAGTTCTGCTCCCACTGTTACCTTCAACGCTGTCGCCGCACCGGAGGGGAGCATCTGTATCCACACATTCGCCTGCACGGGAGCTCCCACTACGGCGAGCTTCACAAGGCGCTCGTTTTCGCGCTCCACCACCTGCAGAGTCACCGTTCCGAGAGGACCGGCAGGCATCGTGACGCTGTCTGGCGTGAAGGTCATCTGCTGTATTGAGTCGCGTATCTGCTTGAGCTTTTCTGCATCCGGCATCTTATCCGCCGGCACGCGGGCTCTCAGTTCTTCCTCGAAATTGGGGTCAGACACACGTTCCTGCACACTCTGCATATTACTTAGGTCGCTGAGCTTTGCAAACACCCTGTCGATGGATGCCGGTACCAGATGAACACTGCTTTCGTATTTATCCATTTCGTCTTTTTTTCTTATACATTCCAATGAGCCGGATCCTTACGCCATTCGTGCAGCAGGTCCACATCGCTCTCTGCGATATAACCGATATTGAGGGCCTCCTGTACCACAGCCTCGTAGTTGGTCAGCGTGACGAGCTTCACATCAGCTGCCTTGAAGGCATCGATGGCAACGTCGAAACCATAGGTGTAGCTTGCCACCATACCAATCACCTCACAGGCATTGTTACGGATTGCCTCCACAGCCTTCAAACTGCTGCCGCCCGTAGAGATAAGGTCCTCCACCACGACAACCTTCATTCCGGGCTTCAGTTCGCCTTCTATGAGGTTCTCCAGTCCGTGATCCTTGGGTTTGGAGCGCACATAGACGAAGGGCAGCCCCATTGCGTCGGCCACAAGAGCTCCTTGCGCGATGGCACCCGTAGCCACACCGGCAATGGCCTCCACCTCAGGAAACTGCTCCATGATGAGGCGGGTGATTTCCGTCTTCACGAAGGTGCGCAATTCGGGATACGAGAGCGTCTTACGGTTGTCACAATAAAAGGGAGACTTCCAACCGCTGGCCCACGTGAAAGGGTTGGTGGGTTGCAACTTGATGGCCTTTACCTTTAGCAGCTTGGCTGCAAATATTTTCTCAAGAGTTTTCATAGTGCCTAAATAGAGTTTATACACAATTTTCAGGCGCAAAGATACAAAAAAGCGAGGACTCTGCCCCGCTTTTTCATTTATGAAGACTCCTTATTTTGTCAATTTTTACACAAAAAGGCCCTCGCGCAAGCACTACGCGTGCATTTCAAGCACGAACCGGGCACCTTTCGTGAACTGCGTATCTATCTCCAGATCGCCACCCATCTTCACTGCCATCTGACGGCAAATAGGAAGCCCGAGGCCATCCCCCTTAGTGAGGTCTCTTACCTCAACGAAAGGCATGAATATGCTGCCTCGTTTCTCCTCGGGAATACCTTCTCCAGAGTCCGTAAGCACATACTGATATTTATGAGGACTGCGCTTCTTAAACTCCAACGTAATTTTGCCGTTTTCGGGTGTGTGGAACGCGGCATTTGCGAGAAGATGACGCAGAATGTGAGTCACATACTCCTTGTTTATCGGAGCAGTCATTCTGGGCACATTCACCACGAGCGACACTCCGCTCTTCACCTTGCCCTTGATTTCTTCAACCAACTCTTCACTGAATGCCTGCATCTGAGTATCCTCCAGTTCTGCCTCCTCGCTGCTGCCGCTTTCCAGTTCAGCAAACGTCTGCATGTGCTTCGAGAAGTCCACAAGAGCCTTCACTTCGGGCTTCGAACTGTCAAGCTTATTCAGCGTGGGTTCCATATAGTTGGCAATGTTGCAAATAAACTTGGCCTTCTGGGCATTGCTCTCATTTGCCATCTTGATAGTATTGTTCTGCTTGCGACGAGCAGAAACAAAATAGAGCAGAACGAAAGCGCCCAGCACCAGAGCACCTGCCAGGATCGCAGTCAAAATACAAAGCGCAACGATGACGGCCTTGCGTGTCTTCAGCAAACTGTCCTTCTCGGCAATAGAGGCCTCATTAGTTTTTATCTGCTGCTGCAAAGCGCCGATTTCATCGGCAAAAGCAAGAGCATTGACAGAATCCTTCCAGGCAATATAACTGCTGTAGGTCTGCGCCAGCATACTGGCATTGCCCATCCTGCGGCTGTTTTTAATCAACGTCTGGTACACATCGTCCACTTTGTCGTATTCCTTCTGCGCCGTCAGCTTCTGTGCCATCACTTTGAAGGCTGCGTTGCCTTCCGCTGTCTGACCGAAGGAATAATAGTAAATAGCCTTGCTGTAGAGCATATCGTTGGTCACATCATCATCCTTTGCGGCATTCGCAAGACTCTCCATCGCATTTAGCTGTTCCTTCGCATTTGCACCCTTTTTCAAACGGGTGTACATCTGGAGACGCTCCTTGACCACATAATAGCGCAGCTCAGCTTTCTCGCTGCCGCTGAGCTTCCGGTCGTTGGCAATAGCACGATCCACGTTGTGCAGAAACTCGAATGCCTCCTTATAGAGACTTTCCTTATAATAAAGCGACGTAGCTTTCGTGCCGCATGTCACGCTCTCCTTTGTCTGACCCTTTGCAACATAGTCGTCGAAAGCACGCAGATACAGCGAACGGGCACTTGCCACTTTCCCTTTCGACTCTTCTTCCTCTGCACGCTGCTGCAGTTCGCTCTTCTGAATCTCCTGTGCCATCATTACAACACAGCAAAGGAGCATACCAATGAGTGAAATAAAAAACTTCCTGTTCATCGTCATTTCTTCCTTTCTTTTTCCGTATACCCTTCTACAGAAAACTTTTCCAAAGTGCAAAGGTACACTTTTATTTCTTTCCGACCAAATTTTTCCTCACTTTTTTGATTTATGTCATTCCGACCACGTATCAGCCAGCCCCTTACTGGACTACGAGCCGGCCACAAGTGAACTACGACTTGACTACGAGCAGACAACGAGAAAACTCGTATACCACTCGTACACTGCTCGTACTCTACTCGTATTCTACTCGTACTCTGATAAGCCTCTGAGGGGACTCTGACTGATGCGTCGTCGTTCGATAGTATGGCCGTCAATGGAGTGGTCGGAACGCTTGTCGCTCGTTTCTATGTGCACTTCATCATAAAGGCCTGCTTCCATAAAACTTCTATGTAGCGTGGGGCCGCCTTCCACCAGCAAATGCTGCACTCCTCTGCGATACAGGTCTGCAAGGATTTCTTCCAGAGTTTCTGTGTGATATACCAGAAAACCGTCTGTCAGTTCCTTTGGAAGGCGATTGTGACGGTCGATAGTGACGCGAAGTGGTTGCTCCCCACGAAGCGACCAATCACGCACGGTGAGCGACGGATGGTCTGCAAGCATCGTACCTGTTCCCACAAGTATCGCTCCGCAACGTGCTCTCAATCTGTGTACAAGCATCTGCGTAAAGGGTGTAGAGATCTGTCCATTGACGCTGCCGTCAGGTCTCTGCGCCCACTTCAACGTAACGAAAGGACGGTGTTTGCTGTGGTACGTCATAAAGACCCGATTTAGTTCCAGGCACTCTTCCTCCAACACACCGACAACCACCTCACAACCAGCATCCTGTAGTTTTTTGATGCCAAGTCCGTCAACTTTCGAAAACGGATCCTTGCAACCAACCACAACACGGGGGATTCTCTTCTCTATGATAAGGTCTGCACAAGGAGGCGTTTTTCCCCAATGTGCACAGGGTTCGAGTGTCACGTAGATGCAACTTTCCCCAAGAAGCGTCTGGTCGGCAAGCGCTACACTCCTCACAGCATTCACCTCAGCATGCGGACCGCCGCAACGGCGATGATATCCTTCTCCGATGATACGTCCTTTGTGCACAATGACGGCTCCCACCATCGGATTCGGGGCCACCGCTGCTTCTCCGCAAAGAGCCAGTTGCAAGGCTCTGCGCATATAAATGATGTCCTCTGATGCAGTCATAGTCTAGTCGTCAATATAAAATCCGCGAGAGTAGAGAAAACGCTGCAGCTTTGCCCTGCGGACATATGGATTTGTATCATTTATCTCGCGCTCTTTCTTATCAATGAGTTTTCTTTTTATCTCTTCATACTCATCCTCATCAATCTCTGATAGTCCGTATTCTATCGCAGCACTCGGAATGCGCATTCCGCGAAGCATAAAACGGATCTTCTCGCGTCCCCAATGATTATAGCGCAATTTATCAAGAGTGTAAGCGCGAGCGAAACGCTCATCGTCAATAAAACTGTCAGCACGCAGTTTTTCTATGATTTTATCGGCCTTTTCCGACGGAATCTCCCATCTCATCATTTTCTCGCGCAATTCGTACTCACAATGCTCACTTTTAGCACAAAGAGCCTGGAGCCGTTGCAAACACGAATCTGGGGTTATTGTATTGGTCTTCATATACTTTAATATCACAGAATCCGCTCTCCCTAAAAAGTGCGGCAACATCTTTTGTAAAAGCACGATTGGCCTCCACTGCCAGGCGTCCCTGAGGACGAAGTGCCGTTTTCGCCGTCTTGGCAATTGCCTCGTAGAACAACAGTGGTGAATCGTCGGGCACGAAGAATGCATGCGAGGGTTCATAGTCGAGCACGTGATGTTCCATCTCCGCTCTTTCTTTTTCAAGCACATAAGGAGGATTGCTCACAATGAGATCCCAAGATGAGACTCCGTGAGCGGAAACGTCTGCGGCAAGGAGGTCTTCCTGAACAAAACGGACATCGGCTTTCAACCTCTTGGCATTTTCCTCTGCCACCACGAGCGCAGCATCGCTGACATCCGTTGCCGTCATCGCAAAACCGCCGAGAGCCAGCGAAACGGCGATACACCCGCTGCCCGTACAAAGATCCAAACCCGAAGGATTTTGCAACGAAAAACGATGATCCAGGATGAGTCGCACCATTTCCTCCGTTTCCGGACGGGGAATGAGGACATCTGGAGTCACACGGAAAGGACGTGAGAGGAACCACGCTTCCTCAAGTACGTATTGTACCGGTTCTCCTTCATGCAACCGCCGCAGTATCTCTTCCCACTCCCGCTTCTGCACTTCCGGGAGAGCATCCATTCGCCCCAGAAGCAAATCTGTCTGCGAGAGCGAGAAACGCGTTTCTGCCACCAGCCGCAAAATGGCATTGGCTTCGCGCCGACCATACTGTTGGATGAGTTTTTTCATTCTTTATTTGTGCAAAAGTAGGGAAAAATATCCATAATAAGTTTTTTTTGCATTCATTTAACGCCCTTTAACTCCTTTTTGCGCGTGTGAGTGCTAAAAATGTCGTACCTTTGCGCCCGATATTCGATAATAGTCAACAATGTTTAGATATTCAAACATATTATTTTCCGTGCTCATTGCCGTAGTCGTCACGCTCCTCACGAGTTGCAACACCACGACGACAGAAGAAGACACCCAAGACTACTGTTACATCAGCGAAATGACCATCGGTTCGCTGCAGCGCACCATAGTGAAACGCGTTGATCACGACAAGACCATTACCACGAGAAGCATCATATACACGACAGGATGGCCCTTTACCGTGGATCAGATCAACAACAAGATATACAATCGCGACCCCCTGCCTACCGGTTGCTCGCGTCGCACCCTGCTCAGCATTACCTACAAGGGTAAGAACCTGCTCTATCGCCCCCATTCCGCCAGTGAAGCTTTCGGTTGGATTGCATATTCATCCAGCGACAGCATTGACATACCGGAAGACGGAGGTGTGGACTTTCTCGTGAACGGTGCGGACGGCAGCAGCCGCGTCTACAACATTCAGCTCAATATCCACAAGCAGGAACGGGGTGACTGGACATGGCACGACAAGAGCAAAGGTCTCAACATGAACGATTGGACGGAAGCCCGGATAACATCCATCGGTGACAAGGTATTTCTTTACGGCAGGAACAATAACGGCTGGCAATCGTGGTGCAGCACAGACGGAGGAGCGTGGGAGAGTCTCACCCTGTCAGGATTGCCCGAAACAGCTGCCGTAGCATCCATCGTCAGCGACGGAGAGAAGCTCTACACCTACGACGGTAAGGGAAATGTGTGGCAGAGCGAGAACGGAGCCGTCTGGACAGAGCAAGGCATTACAGACGTAAAGCGTTTGGTATGCGTGACGGCAGCACGTCTCTACGACATTAAAGACGGTGAACTGCGCTCCACATCCCTGAACGAAGACACAGAATGGAGGAACGAGGTGCTCGACAATACGCCTTTAAGCATGGGCAATTTTATTGACGTCGACAGCGTAAGGTGTCTTTTCTACGAAACGAGCAACTATCTCAAACGCATTCTTCTTGTGGGCACGCTGAAGCATCCCGCAAAAGACGAACTGACTGCGCCCGAATGGTGCAAGATGTGGACGGCACCGGAAGACGAAGCACGTCGCGAGTGGAACTACTTCACACCGCTTTGGGTAAACAAGCTCGGATTGCCTGATATGAAACCCCTCGCTGTGCAACGAAGCGGCAGCCAACTTGTCGGATTTGGCGGGGCGACAACAAATACACCTGCCATCACACCGCTCAATCTGCTGTACGTCTCCGACGACAACGGGCTTACATGGCGTACCGATGGTCTCAACTATCTGCCCGACGAACTGTGGGGCAAAAACTGCGCATGGCTCTCTGCCACAACCGATGCGGATGAATACGTGTGGATTGTGGCTCGCGTCAACGACACTGAAACCTATGTCGTAAGAGGACGTCAGAACGGCATAGGATTTGATTACTTACAGGAAGGACAAGAGTGAAGCAACTGTTGACGATATTGATTCTTTGCCTGCCGCTTACACTATCGGCGGAGGACTTGGAGTACAAGATGGACATCGGAGGCGGCCTGGGACTCAGTCACTACTGGGGCGATGCCAACACGGGGACAAGTGTCATGGGCGCAGTGACCAGCCGTCGCAACTTCAATCCTCACATGTCACTCAAGATGAGTATTGCTGTCGGGGGTGTGAAAGGGAATACTGAAGGATGGTATTTCCCCGAAAATGCATACGAAGCCGGAGCTGCCGGAGGAGCGCGTCTCAAGGAATACAGTTTCTCACGAACCGTGCTCGATTTCGGGGCACAGTTCGAGCTGAACTTCCTGGCTTACGGCATTGGAGCAAGCTACAAGAAACTGTCTCGCATATCACCTTACGCCCTCGTGGGTTTTGGTATCACGGTAGGAGTGGGCGGAGGAGCTCCTGCCAAAGGTGGAATCAATTTTCCCGTAGGTCTGGGACTGAAATACAAGATAAAGCCTCGATTGAATCTGGGTGTCGAGTGGGCATACCACTTTACCACGACCGACGGCCTTGACATCACTCGCGAGCAACGACAATTGGATGATCCTTACGGAATCAAGAGCGGTTTCATGAAGAACAAGGATTGTTACAGTTTCCTGATGTTTTTCGTTACATACGACATATTCCCAAAATTGAGAAAATGCAACAACTGAACCATATACCGGAACATGTGGCCATCATCATGGATGGCAATGGGCGCTGGGCTCAAGCCAAAGGTCTGCCCCGCACAGCAGGACATGTGGAAGGCGTAACTGCCGTGAAGCGTGTCACCGAAGAAGCCACTAGACTCGGCATCAAATATTTGACGCTCTATACTTTCAGTACGGAAAACTGGAACCGACCCGTTGCCGAAATCGAGGCTTTGATGAATCTCATCCTCACACAGCTCGAGGAAGAGATTTTCATGAAGAACAACGTCCGTTTCCGCATGATAGGCGAGATAGAGCGACTGCCGAAGGCTGTGCGCAAGCGCATCTCCGAATGTATGGAACGCACATCCGTAAACACGGGGATGACGATGATTATCGCCCTATCCTACTCCAGTCGTTGGGAATTGACACGTGCAATGCAGAATATAGTCCGTGAGGGTATCGCCCCGGAGGACATCACGGAAGAAATGATTTCCCAGCATCTCACCACCAATTTCATGCCCGACCCCGACCTGCTCATACGCACGGGAGGAGAATTGAGAATCAGCAACTATCTGCTTTGGCAATGCGCTTACACAGAATTCTATTTCACCGATGAATACTGGCCGGATTTCGGAGAGGCATCGTTGAGAAAAGCTATAGAGGAATATCAGATGCGACAGCGCCGATATGGGAAAACAGGAGAACAGGTGACCAATGAAGAGTAAGATAATAACGATACTGGCTCTTTGTCTGCTCCCTCTGTTCGCTCCTGCTCAGAGTGTGCAACGCGACACCGCTGTGACCGTGGACTATTCCCGCACCCCTCGCGAATGCATCATCGGTGGAATACAGGTGGAGGGCGTAAAGAATTTTGACCAGCGTCTGCTAGTCGGGCTCTCCGGTCTGAGTGTAGGCCAGACGGTGAAAATCCCCGGTGAAGACATCACAAAAGCCATACGCCGTTTTTGGCGCAACGGTCTGTTTGCCAATGTATCCGTGAAAGTGGACAGTATTGTGCGCAGCACCGGCGGCGGGGCTCCCGACTCCGCTTATCTGCATATCCTGCTGACACAGCGCCCCCGTATCTCGCAAATTACATATCACGGAGTGAAGAAAAGCGAACGTGAAGATCTGGAAGAGAAACTCGGGCTCGTGAAGGAGAATCAACTGACGCCCAACATGCTCGACCGCGCACAGATTTTGGCGCGCAGGTATTTCGATGAAAAGGGTTACAAGAATGCCGAACTCATCATCAAACAGCACGATGACGTGAGTCAGCCGGACAAAATAGCCCTCGACGTATATGTGGACAAGAAGTCGAAGGTGAAAATTCACAGGATATACATATTCGGCAACAACAATCTTTCGGAGCGTACCATCAAAGGCGGTCTCCTACGCAAAGGCGTCCTCAAGAAGATACGCGAGAAGAAAGGCTGGCGCAACTGGTTCCGCAGCCATAAGTTTGTGGACAGCAGATACAAGGAGGCTAAAGAGAATCTGGAGAAGAAATACGCCGAACTCGGTTTCCGCGATGCCGTCATTGTGGCCGACAGCGTAGTACCCGCCCCCGACAAGGACAACATGGTGGATGTATATATTCATGTGGAAGAGGGACAGAAATACTATGTGCGCAACATTGAGTGGGTGGGCAACACTGTTTACCCCACCGAACTCCTGCAGGCTCTTCTCAGACTCGAGAAAGGTGATGTTTACAACCAAACTCATATTGAGAAGCGCACGCTGACAGACGAAGACGCCATCGGCAACCTCTATTACAACAACGGCTATGTCTTCTACCACCTCACTCCCGTCGAGATAAACATTGTGGAAGACAGCGTCGATCTTGAGATGCGTATCGTGGAGGGCCAGCAGGCACATCTCTCAAGAGTGAAGATTACGGGCAACGAACGCGTTTACGAGAACGTCATCCGACGTGAATTGCGCACCAAACCCGGTGACCTCTTCTCGAAGGAAGCCTTGGAGCGCAGTTACCGTGAAATCGCATCCATGGGACACTTCGATCCCGAGCATATCGAATACAAGGTGGAACCCGATATCACTAATGGCACCGTGGATATGGGTTGGGGCGTGACACCTAAGAGCAACGACCAGGTGGAGTTCTCCCTGGGTTACGGTCAGACGGGTGTCATAGGTAAAATCGGGTTGAAGTTCGGCAACTTCTGTCTGGCAAATCTCTTCAAGAAGGGCGGTCTGCGTCGCGGTGTGATGCCCAACGGTAACGGAGAAACCTTCTCTATCTCGGGTCAGACCAACGGTACATACTATCAGTCGTACTCCATTTCATACATGAATCCGTGGTTTGGAGGCAAGCGACCCAATTCGCTCTCCTTCTCGGCCTTCTACAGCCGACAGACCGACGTATCCGATGCATACTACAATTCGGCCTATTATAACAATTACTACTCGTCCTACCTCTACGGTATGGGTACAAGCGGTTACAACTACTACGAGAACTACTATGATCCCGACAAGTACGTGCAGATGTTCGGTGTGACCCTCGGATGGGGTAAGCGTCTGCGCTGGCCGGATGACTATTTCTATTTCCAGGCTGTGCTCGGCTACACGCGTTACATGCTGAAGGACTGGAGTTACTTCATCATTCAGAACGGTTCGTGCAACAACCTCAACCTGACTCTCTCGCTTTCACGCAACTCTACAGACAACCAGATTTATCCCCGTCGCGGTTCGACGTTCTCTCTGGAAGTAAGTCTCACGCCTCCTTACAGTCTGTTCAACAACAAGGACTACTCCAAACTCGGCACCAACCCGAACAGTGCCACATATCAGCAGGAGCTGCAGGACAAATACCGCTGGATTGAGTACCACAAGTGGAAGTTCAAGAGCCGCACCTATACAGCTCTCTCTTCTGCTAACAAGTGCTTTGTTCTTATGACGCGTGTGGATATCGGTATACTGGGCTCCTACAAGGACGGTGTAAAGTCTCCGTTCGAGACCTTCTACGTGGGCGGTGACGGCACATCAGGTTATTCTTCCACCTACGCCACGGAGACCATCGCTCTGAGAGGTTACGACAACGGGTCGCTTACACCCAGCCGCAACACTCTCGGCTATGCATACAATCGATTCAGTCTCGAACTGCGCTACCCCTTCATGTTGGGAGCGTCGACAAATATCTACGGTCTCGTATTCGTGGAGGGCGGTAATGCCTGGACGGAAATTAAAAAGTTCAACCCCTTCGACCTCAAGAAGTCTGCTGGTGTCGGAGCTCGTATCTTCCTACCGATGGTGGGTCTGCTCGGTATCGACTGGGCATACGGTTTCGACGAGGTCTTCGGCAGCAAGATATATTCCGGCAGTCATTTCCACTTCATTCTCGGACAGGAATTCTAATATCAACCACAGATAAAACATACGATTATGAAAAAGACTCTTTTAGGCCTCGCGCTTCTTTTTTCGTGCTTCCAGACAGCTACAGCACAGAAGTTTGCCCTTGTGGATATGGAGTACATTCTCAAAAACGTGCCCGCCTACGAACGCGCGGGCGAGCAGCTCAATCAGGTGTCGCGTAAATGGCAGGCAGAGGTGGATGCCCTCCAGCAGGAGGCAGAGACCCTCTATAAGAACTATCAGGCCGAGGCCGTTTTCCTGAGCAACGAGCAGAAGGTGAAGCGTGAAGAGGCCGTGGTGACAAAGGAAAAAGAGGCAGCCGAACTCAAGCGCAAATACTTCGGTCCCGACGGCGAGTACTACAAGAAACGTGAGAGCCTCATGACTCCCATCGAGGATGAAATTTACAATGCCGTGAAGGAAATCTCCGAACAGAAGGGCTACAGCCTCGTGCTCGACAGAGCTTCTGAAGCCGGTATCATATTCGCTTCGCCCAAAGTGGACATCTCCAACGAGGTGCTGACCAGACTGGGATACAATTGATGTAAAGAAACATATAAAAATAACAACACAGTATTAAAATTATGAAAAAGATTCTTATTATGGCTTTTGCCATGATGGCCATGACAGCCAGCGCCCAGAAGTTTGCACACTTCAACAGCGCCGACGTAATTCCCAGCATGAAGGAGTATACCACTGCCATGCAGGAGTTGGAGACTATGTCCAAGCAGTATGACGAGGACCTCAAGATGATGCAGGACGAGTTGCAGAAGAAGAGCGAGGAGTATCAGAAGGAGCAGGCCAACCTGCTGGAGAATGTACGCGCACGCCGCGAACAGGAGCTTCAGGATCTCTACCAGCGTCTGCAGCAGAGTTATCAAGACAACCAGCAGGCTCTCCAGAAGGCTCAGCAGGAGAAACTTGGCATCATTCAGGAGAAGGTGCTCTCTGCCGTGAAGAAGCTCGGCGAGGCCGGCAACTATGTTTACATCGTGGACATCTCTTCCGGCGTTATTCCCTTCGTCAACACCTCCCTTTCCACAGACATCACCGCAGATGTGAAGAAGGAAGTGGGCATTGTTCCCTAAATCAACACGTTATTCACCAGCCATATCGTGACTGCACCAATAGGCATATTCGACAGCGGATACGGAGGGCTGACGATACTTAAGCAGATACGTCGTCTGATGCCTCAGTATGACTATCTGTATCTTGGCGACAATGCCCGTGCACCTTATGGCTACCGTTCCTATGAGGTGGTGTACGAATTCACTCTCGAAGCCGTACGCCACCTCTTTCATGCGGGCTGTCCGCTCGTCATTCTGGCGTGCAACACTGCTTCCGCAAAGGCTCTGCGCAGCATCCAGCAGATAAACCTCCCCAAGATGGACGACCCTACGCGCCGCGTGCTCGGTGTGATACGTCCCACGGTGGAGAGCCTCGGAGAGATTACGCGCACGCGCCACATCGGCATCTTCGGCACGCCTGGCACCATACGTTCCCTCACCTACGATATAGAGATACACAAACTCTATCCCGATATCAAGGTGACAGGAGTGGCCTGCCCCATGTGGGTTCCGCTTGTGGAGAACGAGGAATACGCCAGTCCCGGAGCCGACTATTTTGTAAAGAAATATGTGGACCAGCTCCTCTCTCTCGACAACGAGATAGACACCATTATCCTCGGTTGCACCCACTATCCCCTGCTCCTGGATAAGATACGTGCCTGCTGTCCCGACCATATCACTCTCATGCCGCAGGGAGAATATGTGGCACAAAGCCTCCAAGGCTACCTCCGTCGCCACACAGAGATGGAGACACGTCTCTCACGTGGCGCATCCCTCAGCATGGAGACCACCGAGCAGCCCGGTCAGTTCTCCTCGCTCGCTTCGCTCTTTTTGGGTGAAAGCGCCGGCGTGGATGTGAAGCGTATCACGCTGTAAACGGCCAGTCCGCCCATCACCGCCACCGTAGCAAGTATTGTGATGAAATCCGTCAGATGCATACTCACCGGGTATGCCTCCACGATGTATCCGTCCCCTCCTCCCATCTTTATCAGTCCGTACTGCTCCTGCAGCCAGCACAGCGCGCCTCCAAGCGCTATACCCAACACACAGCCCGACACCACAATCATCCATCCCTCGTAAAGGAATATGCGCTGACGCATGGCGAGCGGGAATCCCAGGCTCCGCATTGTCTGCAGGTCATCCTTTTTGTCTATGACTAACATCGACAGACTACCTATGATGTTCAGCGATGCCACCAGCAGGATGAAGCAGAGGAAGATATATGCTATCAACTTCTCCACCTTCATGATGCGGAACACGTCGCGTTGCTGCTCATAGAGGTCTTCCACGATGAAATCCGTGCCCCTCAGCACCTTCTCCACTGCCGACCTGTCGCCTCCCTCTGCAAGCTTCACCTCCAGCGCGGTGTATTGCCCGCGACGGTCGAACAGACGCTGTGCAAAACCCAGCGAACACAGTATATAGTGGTTGTCATACTGTCCCTGATGCACCATGAACACCACGCCCGGGGAATGCAATTCGTCTTTGTTGAAACTCGACATCGGATTCGCCATATTCACCTGTTCGCCCTTCTTGGGGGCGTAGATAGTGAGCGGTTCATCGAAATTCGCTCCCAACCCCAACTGTCCACAGAGCCCGATACCTAATATACCGAATTCCAGCACGTCAATATGCAGTGTGGGCGAGCCCTCTCCGTAAAGTATGTTTTTGAGATTGTGCTGCTCCTCGAAGTTGTCTGCCACACCCTTGAGCGTCACCACCGTCTGCTTGCCTCCTCTCACCACAAGTGCCTTGTCCTCCACCACGGGAGTCACCACGTCCACATCCTCCAACCCCTCTATTTCCTTGATGTGCAGGTCTTTTGCACTGAAGGGATGCCCGTCCGCGAGGGTGACGCGCAGCTCGGGGTCGAAATCCGTGAAGAGGTCTGCCACCAGTTCCTGAAAACCGTTGAACACGCTCATCACGCACACCAGCGCCATGCTTCCCACCACCACTCCCAGCATGGAGATAATGCTGATGATGTTGATGGCGCTATGCTTCTTCTTTGAGAACAGGTATCTTTTAGCTATGAAGAAGGCGGTCGATGTTTTCGACATAATCCAGTGAGTCGTCCACGAAAAACTTCAACTCGGGTATGATGCGCAGTTGCATGCGTACCCTCTTTCCCAGTTCATAGCGTATGGTCTTCATGTTCTGGTTCACGTTGGCAACGATTTCCTCGCTCCTTTCGCTTGGGAACACGGAGAGATAGGCACGACACACACTCATATCAGGTGAAATGCGGCATGCCGATACGCTCACCAGAGTGCCCTTCATGCTCTGCGTCTGGCGTCGGAACATGTCTGAGAGCTCTTTCTGTATGAGCCGTGCCACTTTGTTTTGACGGGTGGTTTCCATCAGAACTCCTTTGCTATTGCGGCAGCCACGGCAGCCATTTCCTCGGACGACAGCTCCTGTTTCTTGTTTGCGAAGTTAAGGTCTTTCTCGCTCTGCATGGGTACAAGATGTATGTGTGCGTGGGGCACTTCCAGTCCCAGCACAGCCTGTCCCACCTTCACGCAGGGGATGGCCTTCTTTATGGCCACAGCCACATGCTTGGCGAAAATCTGCATACGGCCGATTTCCTCGTCACTGAGGTCGAAGATGTAGTCCACTTCACGCTTGGGCACCACCAGTGTGTGGCCCTTCTGCAGCGGCGCGATATCGAGAAAAGCAAAGAATTCATCGTTCTCCGCCACCTTGTAGCACGGGATGTCTCCCTTGATTATTTTAGAGAATATCGTCATTCTTCAAAACTGATTGAGAGGATTTCAAATGTCAGCACGCCTGCAGGCACCTTCACGGGCACCTTCTCGCCCACCTTGTGGCCGAGCAGACCCTTTGCGATGGGCGACTCCACGCTGATTTTGCCTTCGCGGTTGTTGGCCTCCGTACCTGATACTATGCGGTACTTTGCCGTCATTCCGTTGGCCACGTTCTTGATTTCCACTGTGCAGAGGATACCAACCTCGTCGCTCTTGAGATTCTTCGTGTCGATGATTTTCGCATCGTGAATTGTCTGCTTGAGCAAGGCGATTTTGGTCTCCAACTTGCTCTGCCACTCTTTGGCGGCATCGTATTCTGCGTTCTCGCTCAGGTCTCCCTTGTCGCGAGCTTCCGCAATGGCAGCACTGGCAGCGGGACGATCCACACTTTCCATACGCTGTAGTTCAGCCACGAGCTTGTCGTAGCCCTCTTGTGACATATAAGCCATAGTAAGATTGTTTTTCGTTAGATTTTGGGCGCAAAGATACGATTTTTTGTCCGAAGTGAAATCGGAAAAGCAAAAAATACATGCCTATAAGCAGATTTTTGGGGCAAATTCCCCCTTAAATCCTTATTTATTCGTATATTTGCACGATTTTTGACGTATTTTTATTTATTATCAACAAGATGAACGTAATTACAAAGACCGTCTCACTGCCCGATGGAAGAACCATCACCATTGAGACCGGTAAATTGGCCAAACAAGCCGATGGTGCCGTTATGTTGCGTATGAACAACACCGTGCTCCTGGCCACTGTTTGTGGTGCCAAGGACGCTGTTCCCGGCACAGATTTTATGCCTCTTCAGGTAGAGTATCGTGAGAAGTACAGTGCAGCCGGACGTTTCCCCGGCGGTTTCACCAAGCGCGAGGGAAAAGCCAACGACGATGAGATTCTCACCTGTCGTCTCGTGGACCGCGCTCTGCGTCCCCTCTTCCCCAGCAACTACCACGCTGAGGTTTATGTCAATGTTATTCTTTTCTCTGCCGATGGCGTGGATATGCCCGATGCATTGGCAGGTTTTGCCGCCAGCGCCGCTCTTAGCTGCAGCGACATCCCCTGGGAGGGTCCCATCAGCGAGGTGCGTGTGGCACGCATAAACGGAGAGTATGTTATCAACCCCACCTTCGACCAGCTCAAGCAGGCCGACATGGACCTCATGGTTGGCGCCACTGAGGAGAACATCATGATGGTGGAGGGCGAGATGAAGGAAGTGCAGGAGAGCGACCTTCTGGCCGCCCTCAAGGCCGCTCACGAGGCTATCAAGCCCATGTGCCGTTTGCAGAAGGAAATGGCCAAGGAACTCGGCACCGACGTGAAGCGCGAGTACTGCCATGAGGTCAACGACGAGGAGCTCCGCGAGGAGGTGAAGCAGAAGTGCTATCAGCCCGCCTACGACGTCACCAAGCAGGCCCTCGAGAAGCACCAGCGCGCCGAGGCTTTCGAGAAGATTCGCGAGGACTTCAAGCTTGAGTATGCCGCTGCCCACAGCGAGCTCTCCGATGAGGAGCTCGAGGAGAAGAACGCTCTCGTGGACCGCTACTACCACGATGTGGAGCGCGACGCCATGCGCCGTTGCATCCTCGACGAGGGCATCCGTCTCGACGGTCGTAAGACCACCGACATCCGCCCCATCTGGTGCGAGGTGAGCCCGCTGCCCATGCCTCACGGTTCGGCAATCTTCACCCGCGGTGAAACGCAGTCTCTCTCTACCACCACACTGGGCACTAAGCTAGACGAGAAGATGGTGGACGATGTGCTCGACAAGAGCTACATGCGCTTCCTCCTTCACTACAACTTCCCTCCCTTCTCCACCGGCGAGGCTAAGGCTCAGCGCGGCGTAGGCCGTCGCGAGATCGGTCACGGCCATCTGGCATGGCGCGGCCTGAAGGGTCAGATTCCTGCCGACTATCCTTATACTATCCGCGTGGTGAGCGACATCCTTGAGAGCAACGGTTCCTCTTCCATGGCCACCGTCTGCGCAGGCTGTCTCTCTCTGATGGATGCCGGTGTGCCCTTGAAGAGCCCTGTGAGCGGTATCGCCATGGGTCTCATCAAGAACCCCGGTGAGGACAAGTACGCTGTGCTCAGCGATATCCTCGGCGACGAGGACCACCTGGGCGATATGGACTTCAAGACCACAGGTACTCCCAACGGTCTTACGGCCACTCAGATGGATATCAAGTGCGACGGTCTCTCTTACGATATTCTCGAGAAGGCTCTCATGCAGGCCAAGGCCGGTCGTGAGCACATCCTCGGCGAGATGCTGAAGGTGCTGCCTGCACCTCGTCCTGAGCTCAAACCCCATGTGCCCCGCATCGAGCAGATCATCATACCTAAGGAGTTCATCGGTGCTGTCATCGGTCCCGGCGGTAAGATTATCCAGGGCATGCAGGAGGAGACCGGTGCCATCATCACCATCGACGAAGAAGACGGTGTGGGCAAGGTACAGGTCAGCGGTAGCGACAAGTCGTGCATCGACGCAGCTCTTGCCAAGATTCGCGCCATTGTTGCCATCCCCGAGGTCGGTGAGGTATATGAGGGTGTTGTACGCTCCATCATGCCTTACGGCGCTTTCGTGGAGTTCATGCCCGGCAAGGACGGCCTGCTCCACATCAGCGAGATTGAGTGGAAGCGTCTGGAGACCGTTGAGGAGTCCGGCCTGAAGGAAGGCGACAAGATACAGGTGAAGCTTCTGGAGATTGACCCCAAGACGGGCAAGTACAAGCTCTCACACCGCGTGCTCATTGAGAAGCCCGAGGGCTACGTGGAGCGCGAGCGCCGTCCCCGTCCCGAGCGTCGTCCCCGTCCTGAGCGTCGTCCCCGCCCTGAGCGCGGCGGCTACCGCGAGGAGGATTCTTCTTCCGACGAAGAGTAAATCCGAGATTTAACAGATTTAGGATATAATAAAATGGGAGTCAGCAATGGCTCCCGTTTTTGTTTCCCGGTTTTTCTATAAAGAAGATTCACAGGATTGAGAATTTCAGCGGATGCCATACACCGCGCGGCGGATTTCCTCCACCGTGCCGAACAGGAGATAGTATTCGTAGTCCACAACACTGTTCCTGCACATGAGTTGTTTACGGATGGGAGCGATATAGGACGTGGCACGGTCCTTGGCCTCTCCTCTACGTGAAGAGAGGTGACGGCCTGCCATGAAATGCTCTGCCGTGGGAGTGTAGACACCTATCCCCCACCCGTCGTCGCCGATGAAGGCCATCCACTTTTCCGTGATGTCCTTGTAGATGCCCCATCCGTAGCCCTTCTCACCGTGTGTCAGCTGCTTCACGACGACGCTGTCTACGGGTTCGGATGTAAACGGGCGGTCTCCACGATAAGCATAGAGACGGCTGAGGGACGAAATGGGATATACGGCAGGCATCTCCTGTTCGTTGAAGGTGCTGTCGGTATAGATGGTATCCGTGCGATGGCAAGTGAGACGGCAGCGCACATGCACGGTGTTATCCTTCAAGGTGGTCCACTGCTCCATCTCGGCCTCAGCAGGGCGATTGTCCATATCCCACAGCATAGGGATGCACTTCACGTAGGTGGACCGCCCGTCACAGCGGCTTTCAAGTATCTTGGCGCGGTTGCGGTTGTAGTCGCCCACCTGTATGGGATTCCAGCACCACGGCGACCACGAAGGACTCTGTCCCTCCGTCTGCCGGTTCACCATCTGTCCTGCATAATAGGACTGCTGGACATATCTGCCCTCATCGCTAATATTTATGTAGTTGCGCCTGCGTCCGTCGCGACCGATAAAGCATATCCCGCCGCCGCGTTTAAGGTCCTGCCGGAGCGTTATATGCCCGTCGCTCACCTCCAGATAGTCCCGCTTCTTTCCCTGTGTGTCCACAGACAGCTGGAAAAGGAACAGTAATGCCATAAAAAGAGTTTTACTCATCTTCGTATCATATTTTCACGATGCAAAGATAATGAAAAATTCCAAAGCACAGCAAATGCACTTTGGAATTTATGTATTTTTAGGACATGAGGCGTGTGTTTTGTTCACTCCATACGTTTAATAGGCCTGCTCATGCACGCCTTTGACGGCTCTGCCGCTGGGGTCATTCATATTCTTAAAGGCTGCATCCCATTCCAGAGCGATGGCTGTGGAGCATGCCACAGAAGCCTCCTGGTTCACACTGCGGGCAGCGGAGTCGCTGGGGAAATGCTCTGCGAAGATGCTGCGGTAGAAATATTCCTCCTTGTTGAGCGGCGGATTGACGGGGAAACGCTCTGCGGCGTGTGCCATCTGTTCGTCTGTCACAGCCTCAGAGGTGATCTTCTTTAGAGTGTCTATCCACGAATATCCCACGCCGTCGCTGAATTGCTCTTTTTGTCTCCATGCAATCTCATCGGGCAGCATGCCGGCAAAGGCCTCGCGCACAATCTTCTTCTCGATAGTAGGGCCGGGACACATCTTGGCACTTGGATTCGTGCGCATAGCAACGTCGAGAAACTCTTTGTCGAGGAAGGGCACACGGCCTTCCACACCCCACGCCGAGAGACTCTTGTTGGCACGCAGGCAGTCGTAATAGTGGAGCTTGGAGAGTTTGCGCACGGTCTCGTCGTGGAAGTCCTTGGCCGTCGGGGCTTTGTGGAAATAGAGATATCCGCCGAATATCTCGTCGGCACCCTCGCCAGAGAGCACCATCTTGATACCCATCGACTTGATGACGCGGGCCAACAGATACATCGGTGTGGAGGCGCGGACAGTGGTCACATCGTAGGTCTCAATGAAGTATATCACATCGCGGATGGCGTCGAGGCCCTCCTGTATGGTGTAGTTGATTTCGTGGTGAACGGTGCCAATATGCTCTGCCACGAGATGGGCTTTCGCAAGGTCAGGAGCTCCCTTCAATCCCACAGCAAAGCTGTGCAGACGGGGCCAGTAGGCTTTTGTCTTAGAGTCGTCCTCAATACGCATTTCGGAGTATTTCTCAGCAATAGCTGATATCACCGACGAGTCGAGACCGCCGGAGAGCAACACACCGTAGGGCACGTCGCTCATCAGCTGGCGCTTCACAGCATCCTCCAGAGCATCGTGGATGGCATCCACCGATGCCGGATTATCCTTCACGGCGTCGTATCCAAACCAGTCGCGCTTGTAATAGCGCTTTATACCGGGCTCCCTGCTCCAGTAGTAGTGTCCGGGCAGGAAGGGTTCGTAGCTTTCGCACTGCCCCTCCAGAGCCTTCAGTTCACTTGCCACATACACCTTGCCGTCGCTGTCGTAACCGATATAGAGAGGTATCACACCAATAGGGTCGCGAGCAATGAGGAATTCGTCCTTCTCCTCGTCATACAGCGCGAACGCAAAGATGCCACTGAGATCTTCGAGGAAGTCTATACCCTTCTCGCGGTAGAGAGCGAGAATCACCTCGCAGTCGCTGCCTGTCTGAAATTCGTACTTCCCGGCAAAACGGCGGCGTATCTCCTGATGATTGTATATCTCGCCGTTGACGGCCAGCACCTGTTTGCGGTCGGGAGAGAAAAGGGGTTGCCCACCGCTCTCGGGGTCGACGATAGAGAGTCGTTCGTGGGCGAGGATGGCACTGCCACCGCAGTATATACCACTCCAGTCGGGACCGCGATGACGTATCTTCTGACTCATGCGCAGCGCTTTCCGACGCAGTTCCGGCGTCTGCTGCTTCACATTAAAAATACCTACTATTCCACACATGATATTTTTACGGTTTACGTGTTAATTTTTGTTCGATATATTTCACAAAAGCCTGATTCACGAGACGGTTGCCGCCGGGTGTGGGATACTGACCCGTGAAGTACCAGTCGCCGTGATGGTCGGGACATGCGGCATGAAGACCTTCTATCGTCTGGAATACAAATTCCACTGGAGCCTGCATACCGGCAGGGCGCAGCATCTCTGCCATCTTGCGGTTGATGTCGTCCACAGTGAACGGTTCGTATAGGGCACAGACGCAGTTCCTCTGCTCCGCCTTCGGCTTACTGAGTTCCGCATGACACGCTTCGTAGACATTGTGGAGCAACTGCCACATACCTCGCTCCTCGATGAGGGCGATGGCGGCACGGAAGGCGCAGAACTCCTCCAGACGGGGCATATCGATGCCATAGTAGTCGGGGTAGCGTATCTGCGGTGAACTCGACACCATTACAATCTTCTTGGGATGCAGACGGTCTAGTATCTTGAGGATGCTCTCCTTGAGGGTGGTACCGCGCACTATGCTGTCGTCGATGATGACGAGGTTGTCCACATAGGGGCGCAGCGAACCGTAGGTGATATCGTAGACGTGCGAAGCGAGGTCGTTGCGCGAACCGGCCTCCGTGATAAACGTGCGCAGTTTGATATCCTTCCACGCCACCTTCTCGCTGCGCATATAGAGTCCCTGACTGCGCAAGCCCTCCATCATACCGTAGAACGCCACTTCTGCCGTGTTGGGGATGAAGGAGAAGACGGTGTGATCGGTGTCGCCTCCGATGGCACTCAGTATGGGAGCTGTGAGTTGCTGTCCCAGTTGCTTGCGCTCGTGGTAGATGTCGCTGTCGTTGCCTCGGCTGAAATAGATACGCTCGAACGAACAGCGCGACTGCTCTTTGGCCTCCAAGATGGTCTCCAGAGAGGAACGGCCGTCTTTGTGGATAATCAGCGCCTGACCGGCAGGCAGTTCCTCGACGGCTTCGCTGGTGAGGTCGAAAGTGGTCTGCAGGACGGCACGTTCGCTGGCCACGGCAATCACCTCGTCGTCCCTGTAGAAGAACGCGGGACGTATTCCCCAGGGATCGCGCATAGCGAACATCTCGCCCGAACCCGTCATGCCGCACATCACATATCCGCCGTCGTAGTCGGCCATCGTGGTGCGCAGCACATTGGCCATTTGCACGTGGTCCTCAATGTGGCGCGTGATATCAGTATTCTCCAGCCCTTTTGACTTGGCTTCCACAAAGCAGCGCTCCACTTCGCGGTCCAGCCGGTGACCCATCCATTCCAGCGTGATATACGAGTCGCTGTAGATACGGGGCGACTGCCCCTGTTGCACTATCTTGTCGAAAATCTCGTCGATGTTCGTCATATTGAAGTTGCCGCACAGGCAGAGGTTCTTTGCCCTCCAGTTGTTGCGGCGCAGGAACGGATGCACATACTGCAGCCCGCTCTTCCCCGTGGTGGAGTAGCGCAGATGTCCCATATAGAGCTGGGCATCGGTCCACTCATGTGTCACGTGGTCGAATATCTCCGTGATGGCATCCTTGCCCTGAGCTTTTTCGCGGAACATGTATTCCGTGCCGACGGAAGCATCCATATTCACGCAGGCAATACCGGCACCCTCCTGACCGCGGTTGTGTTGCTTCTCCATCATGAGATAGAGCTTGCTGAGACCGTAGGATGACGTACCGTATTTCTGGGCATAATAATTCTGAGACTTCAGCAGGCGCACCAGCGCCACACCACATTCATGCTTCAGTTGTTCCATTAATTATCAACTATCAATTGCCAATTATCAATTATTCAGAGCATGCTTTCACAAAACTCATAAACAGCGGATGCGGATGCAACACAGTGGATGAGTATTCCGGATGGAATTGCGTGCCGACAAACCATTTCAAGGTGGGTATCTCCACGATTTCCACGAGGTCGGCGGCAGGATTTATGCCGACGCACTTCATACCCTTTGCCTCGTACTCTTCCTTATATTTATTATTGAACTCATAGCGATGGCGGTGACGCTCCTTGATTGAACATTGACCATTTACCATTGACTCTTGAACATTATAGGCTTCGTAGGCACGACTGCCTTCCTGCAACTCGCACTCGTAGGCTCCCAGACGCATCGTACCGCCCATCTCTGTGATACTCTTCTGCTCCTCCATCATGTCGATGACATTGTGCGGTGTATCGGGATTCATCTCGGCACTGTTAGCATCCTTGTAGCCCAACACGTTGCGGGCGAACTCTATCACCATCATCTGCATACCCAGGCAGATGCCGAAGGTCGGTATGTCGTGGGTGCGGGTGTATTCTGTGGCAATGATTTTGCCCTCAATACCACGCTGTCCGAAACCCGGACAGATGACCACACCCGTCACGCCGTTGAGTTTCTCTGCGACATTCCCTTCCGTCACCTCCTCGCTGTTGACAAAATGTATCTTCGCCTTCACGTCGTTGTAGATACCTGCCAGATTGAGACTCTCGCGTATCGACTTATAAGCATCCTGAAGGTCGTACTTGCCCACCAGTGCGATGTGTACCTCGCGAGCGGCGTCGCGCTGTTTCTGAAGGAAGTTGTTCCAGGGCTTCATCGCGGGCGTCTCACCCACAGGAATACCTATCTTGCGGAGTATTGCGGCATCGAGTCCCTGTCGCTGCATACGTACGGGCACCTCGTAGATGCTAGGCACATCCTCGCTCTGCACCACACATTCCAAGTCGACGTTGCAGAACGAGGCCACCTTCAGACGCATCGAATCGTCCAGGTGACGCTCCGTACGCAGCACCAGTATGTCGGGCTGAATACCCATTCCCTGCAGTTCCTTCACGGAGTGCTGGGTGGGTTTCGTCTTCAGTTCGTCGGCAGCCTTTAGATACGGCACGTAGGTCAGATGCACGCAGACAGCATCGCGTCCCAGCTGCCAGCGCAGCTGTCGGATGGCTTCCATGAACGGAGCGCTCTCGATGTCACCGATAGTGCCGCCAACTTCCGTTATCACGAAATCATATTCAGTTAACGAGTTAACGAGTTGACGAGTTGACGAGTTGTTACCTTTGCCATTGACATCCGACTTGTCAACTTGTCCACTTGTCAACTCGTCAACTTCCATACGAAGCATCCTGCGCTTGATTTCGTCCGTGATGTGCGGCACCACCTGGATGGTCTTGCCCAGATAGTCGCCGTGACGCTCGCGGTCGATGACGGTTTTGTAGATGCGGCCCGTTGTGATGGAGTTGTGGCGCGTGGTGTGAATACCCGTGAAGCGCTCGTAGTGACCCAGGTCGAGGTCGGTCTCCATGCCGTCCTCTGTGACGTAGCACTCGCCGTGCTCGTACGGATTCAGTGTGCCGGGGTCTATGTTGATATAGGGGTCGAACTTCTGTATGGTCACCTTGTAGCCGCGTGCCTGCAGCAGTTTGCCTATGCTTGCGGAGATGATACCTTTACCCAGCGAGGAGACCACGCCGCCTGTGACGAAGATGTATTTTGTATCCATTTCCTTGCCTCGAATTGTCATTTTGTTTCAAATTCGCCACAAAGGTATGACATTTTGCTAAATTATACAAAATATTTCCGACAAAAAGAAAATAAAATGCCGTTATTGTTGATATATTTCAACTTTCAGCGCCTTTCTCCCGTCATTTTGTATGTCATTCCTTGATGACATAAGAATAGGCGACGGCCGCTTCTCTCCTGTCAGCGATATAGAGTGGCAGCAATGAACAGTTCCTGCCGTTTCAGGGGCATTGAGACCGGATTTGTCCGACATACGGCAAAAAACTGTGTGAAATGCGTCTGACATAAGGAAAAATTCAGTAACTTTGTCTGCAGTGAGCATTGAAATTATTGTCTTTTACCACTTTGTAATCACTGGAGAGAAGTAATGAAACTTAAATTGATTCTGGCTGTTGCGGCCGTGGGGCTTGGGATGAGTGCCCCGGCCAGGGAATACAAGTACACAACCGTGCCCGGAGATATGATGCAGACCCGTATATACACGCTTGACAACGGCTTGAAAGTGTTTCTGAGCGTAAACCCGGAGAAACCGCGCATACAAACCTATATTGCCGTGCGTACGGGTTCGAAGAACGACCCCGCAGAGACCACGGGGCTGGCCCACTATCTGGAGCACCTGATGTTTAAGGGCACCAGGCAGTTTGGCACCACAGATCCCGGGGCGGAAGAGCCTCTGCTCGACGAGATAGAGCAGCGCTATGAGGCTTATCGCAGGCTGACGGACCCGGAGGCACGCAGGAAGGCTTACCACGGGATAGACTCCGTGTCGCAGGCGGCTGCACAGTATTTCATCCCCAACGAGTACGACAAGCTGATGGCAGCCATCGGTGCAGAGGGGACGAATGCATACACATCCAACGACGTGACCTGCTACACTGAGAACATCCCGTCAAACGAGATTGACAACTGGGCCAGGATTCAGGCCGACCGTTTCCGGAATATGGTGATACGCGGGTTCCACACCGAACTGGAGGCTGTGTACGAGGAGTACAACATCGGACTGACCAGCGACAGCCGCAAACTGTTTGCCGCAATGTGCAAGATGCTGTGGCCCAACCATCCTTACGGCACCCAGACCACCATCGGCACGCAGGAGCACCTGAAGAACCCGTCAATCACCAATATCAAGAACTATTTCAACAAGTGGTATCGCCCCAACAATGTGGCTGTCTGCATGGCCGGCGACATGGATCCGGACAGGACCATCGCCATCATCGACAAGTACTTCGGCAGCTGGAAGCCGGGGGCAGACGTCAGACAGCCGACATTTGCACCGCTGCCTCCGTTGACACAGCCTGAGGACACTGCGGTAGTAGGACAGGAGGCAGAGGAGGTGTGGGTGGCCTGGCGTGCCGGGCAGGCCAACAGCCTGCAGGCAGACACCCTGAATCTGCTGTCGAGTGTGCTGAGCAACGGTCGTGCCGGACTGTTCGACCTGAATCTGAACCAGACCATGAAGGTGCTGAGCTGCGGTGCCGGTGCTGAGCTGCTGCGCGATCACAGCGCCTTCCTGCTGTGGGGCAATCCCAGACAGGGACAGAGCCTGGAGGAGGTGCGCAGCCTGATGCTGGGCGAGATAGAAAAACTGAAGAAGGGCGACTTCCCCGAGAATCTGTTGCCCAGCATCATCAACAACTGCAAGCGCAACCGCTATCAGCTGATGGAGAGCAACGAGGGCAGAGCGGACATGTTCGTAGAGGCCTTTATCAATGAGGTGGACTGGAAGCAGGAGGTGGAGAGCATCGACCGCATCTCGAAGATTACAAAGCAGGAACTGGTGGCGTTCGCCGGCAGGTTCTTCACTGATGCCTGCGTCACCGTGTTCAAGAGGCAGGGCGTGGACAGTTTGCAGAAGAAGATAGACAAACCGGCCATCACACCCATCCCCGCCAACCGCGACACGATGAGCCGCTTTGTGAAGGAGATACAGAACGCTCAGGTGGAGCCCATCCGGCCGCGGTTTGTTGACTTCGGGAAGGATATGACAATGGCCACGACAGGGAAGGGACTGCCGATGAGGTATGTGAGGAATACCGTGAACGGACTCTTCCAGCTGAACCTGCGCTATGAGTTCGGCCGCAAGGCTGACAACCGCTACGATGTGGCAACGGAGTATATAGAATATCTGGGTACGGACAAGTACACCGCCGCAGAGCTGAAGCAGAAGTTCTACGAACTGGGCTGCGACTTCTATGTGGGCGAGGGTGGCGATGCCATCAGCGTGTGCCTGACGGGACTGAGCGAGAATATGCAGGCTGCCCTGGCACTGGGCGAGGAACTGCTGCAGAACGCCAAGGTGGACCGGAAGGCCTACAGCGAGATGGTGGACCGGATACTGAAGAGGCGTGACGACGACAAGAAAAACCAGCGCGGCTGCTTCAACCGGCTGTACAGCTACGGCGTGTTCGGCGAGCGCAACTTCAGCCGCGACATCATGACGGAGGAGCAGTTGAAGAGCACCGACCCGCAGGTGTTTGTTGACCTGCTGAGGAACCTGAGCGGCTATGAGCACAGCGTGGAGTATTACGGACCGATGAGTGTGAAGGAGGTGTCTGACATCGTGACCGGGACGCACAGAATGCCCGGAAAGCTGATGCCCGTGCCGCAGAACAGGGAGTATGAGCGCCGGCAGACGCCTCTCAACGAGGTCTGGATAGCCCCGTATGATGCCAAGAATATCTATATGTGCATGTATCACGACGAGCATCGCGACTGGAATGTCGACGAGGCTGCTGTAGTAAGCCTGTTCAACGAATACTTCGGCGGCAATATGAGCGGTATCGTGTTTCAGGAGATGCGCGAGGCCCGCGGACTGGCTTACAGTGCGTCGGCCTACTACGCCCGTCCCGACAGGAAGGGCGGCAAGGAGAGCTATATGACCTACATCATCACTCAGAACGACAAGATGATGGACTGCATCAGCCACTTCCGCACTATTCTGAACGAGATGCCTGTCAGCGAGACAGCATTCAGGATAGCCAAGGACGCACTGACCAAGCAGCTGGCCAGCATGCGCACCACCAAGATGGGCATCATCGGCATGTGGAACGCCATGAAGCAGCTGGGGCTGGACTGTGACCTGAACCGGAAGATATATCAGGATCTGGAGAAAGTGACGCTGCTGGACATAGTGAACTTCGAGAAGAAGACAATGGCCGACAAGACCTATCGCTATATCATCCTGGGGGACGAGAAGGAGCTCGACATGAAGGAGCTCGAGAAGATAGGTCCTGTCCGCAAACTCACTATAGAGGAAGTTTTCGGATATTAGTCCGCGCTCCCGGCGATGTTGTTTGCACCATAAAAAAATATTTTCACACTTTTTTCCGTATGAGACGTCACCTTTTGTCTTTCTGACCTGTTATGTTAGTGACCAGGGTCGAGAAAACAAAAGTTAAACCAATAAATAAACAAGACTATGAATTACGTTGTTCTTATGGAGTCGATCGTTAAGATCATTTTTATCATCGCTATTGTTGTACTTCCCGTTTTAATCGTATGGCTGAACAACCGCAAGAAAATCAACGAGGCAAACCAACGCACGCAAATCGTGTTGGCTGCCATCGAGAAGAATGCAGAGACGGACGTTGAGGACCTGCTCAAGAAGATGGCGCCGCAAAAGAAGCTGCTGAAGGAAAAACTGCTCACGAAACTGCTGTGGGGCGGCATCCTCACCCTGTTGGGCCTCGCATTCATTGCCTTTGGC
>JAEEZX010000045.1 GCA_016292045.1 Bacteroidaceae bacterium
GGGGAAAATGCGGGTAAACAATTTTTTTATTGTAATACTTGGTTAAAAATTTGGTATTACCGTAAATAATTTCTAACTTTGCAACATCCCAATGCCGATGCTTCCTTTTTTGGGTGGTGGAGAAGGTCAGGGGACATATATGGGAAAGCGTTCACGACCTCACGTCTTTTCTTATATGTATTACCAATAACGAAACTATTAATTCCTTTCTTGCATGAGGTCGGCAAGAGTGATGAACTTGAATATGTTAGAAACTATTCCTTGGAGAACAATTACTCATTATGGGCTTCACTTCATAGCTCCTTTGTTATTGGCGTTTTTTTTCAGAAAAGATCGTCGTGTTAAGGCATATCTGATAATGTTAGCTACGATGGTGGTAGATGCGGACCATTTGTTGGCTGATCCGATTTTCGATCCGAATCGGATGAGCATAGGTTTTCATCCTCTTCATTCATATTTTGCAATTGCTGTGTATGTTATCATGTGCTTTTTGCCTTATGAGAAGTTGCACTGGCCGTGGTGGCTTCGTGCGGTTGGTGTCGGTTTGGTATTCCACATGCTTACTGACTGGCAGGATTATGTACTTTGGCTATAAACGTTTTTCTATACATTAACTAAATTCTATCTGATTATGAAAAAAGTAAAAGTCATTATGATGGTCGTCATGCTTGCAATGAGCA
This sequence comes from Bacteroidaceae bacterium, assembly GCA_016292045.1. Lineage (GTDB taxonomy): Bacteria > Bacteroidota > Bacteroidia > Bacteroidales > Bacteroidaceae > Physcousia. The sequence continues at coordinate 681 of JAEEZX010000045.1, forward strand.
GTCTGGCCAGTGCACAAACAACTAGAGGCCTTATTCGCGCTTTTGAACAAGTTCTGGATGCTTATTGTGTTGAGTATTACAACACGGACTTCAGTGGACGTTCTTATGTAGAAGGAAGTATCTCTGTATCAATGCCATCTGATCCAGAGGATGTTATTAATCCATTGACCGGAGCTTTGGACCTGACAGGCACTCATTCATATAAAGGTCAGTTCCGCAATATGCATTCAGGCGTAAAGTGGAGAGCCTCAATTAAGAAAATTAGTAATAATAAATTCAGAATAAAGTTTGATAAATGGTACGAAGCTGATTTATTAAGAGGTGGTCATTGGGAAAATGGTCCTACGCGTGAGTTTGAATACAACCCATAATCCCAATATATAAATGATAATGAGTCGAATTAAGCTCTTGATGGTGGTGTGCTTCTTTTGTACCGCCATTCCAATAAGTGGAATGCATCCCAAAATAGGTCTTGTCCTTGGGGGAGGAGGTGCAAAAGGAGCCGCAACTATTGGTGCTCTCAAAGTGATAGAACAGTCTGGTGTTAAAATCGACTATATCTCAGGTACAAGTATTGGTGCTGTTATAGGAGGTATGTACGCGGCGGGGTTTTCTCTTGATGAGATTGAGAAGTATTTATTTCCTCTGGAACAAGTAGATGCCCTGGATATTAATCACATCGAAAGTGAAATAAGACGTCAACTTAGGAACCGTAGTTGTGAATACATTCAGAACACCAGGATTCCGTTCAGGTGTGTAGCCGTTGATATTGACGAAATGGAAGAGGTGGTACTCAAAGAAGGAAAACTCTGGAAAGCAATCATTGCCTCAATGTCCATTCCTGTTGTTTATCCTTTTGTCTCATGGGGAAACAGAGCTCTTAATGATGGCGGCCTGTTGAACAATCTTCCCGTTGACGTTGTTAAGGCTATGGGAGCCGACATTGTTATTGCTATAGACTTACAACAAAATGCTGATGATGGCTTGCAGATTCCTTCTTTGGGCTTGGGTGGCATGTTTGATACTTTAGCTGACTGGTCTGTGACTCGTCCGGATAAAAAGAAGTACAATATTAATGTCAAAGCAGCTAATATCTACATACACCCCAATCTTTCCGGCTACAATGCTGCAAGTTTTGGCAGGGCAAACTGCCGAGAGATGAAGAAAAGGGGCGAGAATGAGGCCAGAAAACACTGGGATAAGTTGATTCGATTGAAGAAATCATAATACCGTTTGTAATAATGACGGCAGATAAGAAAAATTTTGGAGCAAGTAAGAATAATCCTTTACTAGCTCCAAAATTTTTTTGTTTAGTTGGTCGGTACGATGCACCGCTGGCGGTAGAAAGCCTGGAAGTCGGTCCAGCGGTAGAACGGTGCCTGTGTGGTGGGCACGGGCAACGTGGCCTCGCGGCCGTTAAGCAAGCATTTGACAAGAATGTCGTCGGTGCCCGTCTTGCGGTAGAATATGAGCTGGATGTTGGAGGCCATGCAGGTTTGCCAGTTCTGGTAACAGTTCTTCACCTCATAAGGGTCTTCCGGGTCAAGGTCGGCGCCATTGATGCCCATCAGCACGGTGAGCGGACCGACGTAGGTGTCGTGCCCGAATCGCAGGTCTGCCAGCCGGTCGCTGCGTCCCTGCAGCCGGTCGTCAGCCTTGCGGAGGATGTCTTCGAGAATGGGGATGGCCTCGTAGCGTGGACCGAATACCCATGAGTAAGAGCCGAGGTTGGAGCCTTCCCACTGGGTGGCGTATTCTTCGTCGGTCAGAATGTTACCCATGAGCCCCTCGTGGCCAATGCTGGGAAGGGTGGAGTAGAGGTCCCACAGGCAACTGCCGATGCGCTGAGGCGGAATAGGCAAACTGTCGGTAGAGGTGAACACACGGGGCACAATCTCCTCGCGCAGCGGACTCGGTGCCACGAACTGCTCCTTATTTGCCTCGTAGCGGGGCTTGCTCTTGGGGAAGTCGCGCCGTGCAGGGTTCTGGCGGTCACCTGGTACCACACCGTCGAGGGTGAAGCGTGACGACTGTTCGCGGATTTCAATCTTCGGGTTACACTGTACCAGTTCCTGACAGAAGGCCGACATGCTCAGCACACAACGTCCGGACAGCGAAGCGATGGCCAGTACGTTGCCACCGTCCTTGAACACTTCGGGGAAGGTGTTGTACATGATGCGGGCAATGCCCTGATGCTGTTCCCATCCTAACTGTGTCAGTTCCGAGACTCCCGTCTGCAGCTCCTTGCTGACGGCCATGTATCGGCTGTAGAAGGCCTCACCTTCAGCCGTAAGCTGGTGACGCCGGTGCCCCACCTTCAGCAGCGTGTCCAGGTCGCGATACAGCCGGTCGGTCCAGTAGTAGCGTGAGCCGTGACGGCCGTAGTGGCTGATGTAGAAGGGTTCGTAGCCTTTCGGTGCCTTGGTCTGGGGCACCATCTCCAGATGGTAGGGATAGTCGTTGCCATAGGCTTTCTTCGGGTCGGCTTTCAGTTGTTCAAGCACGGCATTTCCCTGTGCTGCTGCGGTTATCATGCCACAGCAGAAAATCACGTAGGTAAGTAGTCTTTTCATTAA
>JAEEZX010000046.1 GCA_016292045.1 Bacteroidaceae bacterium
ATTACGAACTTTATTATTTGGTCATCGGTCATAGATGACTGTGCCATTGTTGCCATGCAGAACAACAGCATCAAGAAAGGTAGTATATATCTTTTCATTCTTACGCAAGTTACTTTTTCAGGGTTTTTATGCTACTATAATAACTCTTTTATGTCAAATTTATTGCAAAGTTACATATTTTCTCAGAAAAAAGATGTATTTATCAGAAAAAGTTCATATCTTTGCACTTGTGAAGCGGCCTGCCCCCACCCAACGTGGGGTTTTTCGCCAAACTGGGGTTGACTGGATTTGACGGCAAGACGAAATGGTACGTAAGCACGCGGAGCTGGACTATGGGAGGCTCCTTAATCTCTTCTGTAGGAAAATTAATTGGCAACAATGAGTATGCTCTCGCTGCTTAATCGAAGTATAGTAGATTACGAGCTTAATTTCTTCACAAGGTGAGGAAACGAGACGTCGCTCCAAGGATCTGGTTCCGAATCCGAAGAACAAGCGGCGCAGATTAAATCGGAAATAGTCAGTGCAGGCTCCGATACATTGATGAAGTTTTAGGAGATAAGGTTTTGGTTGGTGGCCCAGGTCTTGCCAAAACACGAAAATGAAGGCTGGGATAAGCGTGTAGAAAGCGTATGGTTTCCTTGTGCGGACGAGGGTTCGACTCCCTCCAGCTCCACTAAGATTCCGCTGAAGTGAGACTCACCCTCGTGAGGGTTCTTTGCAAGCAAAGCGACTTCGTCGATTACGACTCCCTCAAGCTCCACAAACAGGATTAAAATGAGATAGTTAAGAATCCGCTTGAAAGCAATGTAACAATAGGGTCACTGAGACCTGACCCCATCAGCCACTATATGTGACTGGTGAAAGCGTTCTTTTATATTGTTACATTCTTATTTTTTCTTAAACACATGATGAGAAGAAGAATTCCCTATCGGGTGTGCCGTTGCATGCCCAATGGTGTCGTGACTCATCTTGAGGCCCGTTTGCTCAAGGAGTTGGTCAACAGCGAAATCCACCCCATCCGCTGCGCGGAGAGTTGCAAACGAAAGTATCAAAAGGGCATGCGCATAGGCGACCTCTGCGCCGAGACAGGCCACTTCCAGTGGGCCATGAAAGTGTGGAAACTGACGGAACGGCTGATTGAATCAAAGGACTGGGATGACTGGCGCTACGTGCACTTCAACACTGATCGAGTGAGGCTCTCCGATGTGGTTTCTGAAGCGGAATGCGAACTGCTCTCCCGTCGCAGAAGCGATCTTTGGCGCGCCCTGGGCCATCCTGAAGAAGCATGGTGGGGCAAGCAGGCAGAGCATCTTGCCAGCATCACCTACGGCACCTATTACGACTATTTGTGGATTGAAAAGTACGACTACGATCCAAGACAATTCACAATTGAGTACGAGGAAGAGCTGAACGGCTATAAGTCCATCAAAGAATCGGAAGACATTTTCCGTGAGGGACAGGTCGACTACCTTCCACTCTGCGCTCAAGAGCTCACTGCCTATTGGCACGACGAAGAGGCAGAGCCCGAGAACTACTCTTTGGAAGACTAACCCAAACAGCAACAGGCGAGGAAGCGCTAAGCCCCCTCGCCTGTTGCTATTTGGTTTGTCTCTTCTCTGAGATTACATCATGCCGCCCATTCCCGGGTTGCCCATCGGCATGGCAGGTTCCTTCTCTGGCTTGTCAACGATGAGGCACTCAGTGGTGAGGAACATGCCTGCAATAGAGGCTGCGTTCTCCAGTGCCACACGAGCCACCTTGGCAGGATCGATGACACCAGCTTCGCGCAAATCCTCGTACTTGTCGAGACGAGCGTTGTAACCGAAGTCGCCTTTGCCCTCGCGTACCTTCTGTACTACTACGGCACCCTCTTCACCGGCATTGGTGACAATCTGGCGCAGGGGTTCCTCGATGGCGCGGCAGATGATGTTGATACCCGTCTGCTCGTCGGCATTGTCGCCCTTCACATTGGCCAGAGCCTCCTGAGCACGGATATAGGTAGTGCCGCCACCAGCTACGACACCCTCTTCGATAGCAGCGCGGGTAGCGCACAGAGCATCGTCCACACGGTCCTTCTTCTCTTTCATTTCCACCTCACTGTTGGCACCAACGTAGAGCACTGCTACACCGCCTGCCAACTTAGCCAGACGCTCCTGCAGCTTCTCCTTGTCGTAAGAGCTGGTGGTGTTCTCAATCTCGTTCTTGATCTGGTTCACGCGGTCCTTGATGGCCTGCTTGTCACCTGCACCGTTCACAATAGTGGTGTTGTCCTTTGTGACAGTCAGTTTCTCACAGGTGCCGAGCATCTCGATGGTAGCCTGCTCAAGCTTCAGACCCTTCTCCTCGCTGATGACGGTACCACCCGTGAGTACAGCGATGTCCTCAAGCATGGCCTTGCGACGGTCGCCAAATCCAGGAGCCTTCACAGCGCAGATCTTGAGTCCGCCACGCAGACGGTTCACTACGAGTGTGGTCAGTGCCTCAGAGTCAACGTCCTCAGCGATAATCAGCAAGGGACGACCACTCTCGGCAGCAGGCTGCAGGATGGGCAGGAACTCCTTGATGTTAGAAATCTTCTTATCATAGATGAGGATATAGGGGTTCTCCATAGCACACTCCATCTTCTCAGAGTCGGTCACGAAGTAAGCTGACAGGTAGCCACGGTCGAACTGCATGCCTTCCACCACACCGATGTGAGTGTCACGGCTCTTCGACTC
>JAEEZX010000047.1 GCA_016292045.1 Bacteroidaceae bacterium
GGAAATGCCAACGACCTTGTCTCCATCCATAGCAATCAGAGTATTCCTGTAGCTATATTGTGAGTCCTCTCGTTCAACCAGCATAGTCATCATGCTGCGGAAGTCTTCCAATCCATGGCCATCACCACAGAAATAGAGACAACAATCATCCGTCATTGCCATCATTATCAACGAGGCAATTTCTGCTGCCTGTGGTTTGGTTGCTTCTCGAATCTCTATATGATGCTCCGTCATTTCCTAATATTTCTCAAAACTTTTTGCAAATATAGTGATTTTTTTACCAGTAGCGCACTCTCGAAGCGATGGAGATTGACTATTATACATCGTTTTTGTTATATTCGTTTATGCGGAACGCTACTCAAGGGGAACGAGTCGAAATCATGACATCCCCGGTCTGTGTAGGTGGTGCCGGGGAAGAGGGCGGAGAGTTCCTGATGGATGACGGTGGCCAGACGGTCGCTCTCAAACGACTGCACGAGCCTCATGCGGATGATGCCCTTATACTCGCAGGCTATAATCCACAGCGGATAGGAATAGGAACCGGCACTGACACTCACGGTCTTCACCTGCTGGGCTATGACATCGCCGAAATCGAGATGTCCTGCGTAGGATATGCCGTAGGTATTGTTGGCTGAATCTTTCTTCCTTACGCTCTTGACGACCATAGGCGATGTCTGTCGCACGGATAGCGGCGAGGCAAAAATCTGGTCGAAGTCTGACCGCAGCCGGGCCACCGTTGTGTATAGGTTCTCCGGTCTGGTCTGCACATTCAACTCCGTGCGCAGCCGTTTTGCCCTTTCGCCTACGGGCAGACGGTCGGTCTCTGCTGTATAGGGGAGTGAAAAGGGTATCGCACCATTGCCGCCCGACTCGAAATGAAACACTGGGCGCAGATCGATGGGAGTGTAGCATACAATTTCCTTCTGTCCCACATCGTAACGCTGGCGGATGGCCCTGCCTATGACGGCATTCAGGGCAGGTATCACAGAACTGCCGTTCTCGCGAGCAAAGGCAAGCAGCGGTTGGAGTGGCAGGTCGATGTCGATGATGCGCTGACGCGTGGTTCTAGTAGTGAACAGCTTTTCAGGCAGATTGAAGATGTTATGCTCCTGCGGGATAAACTTACCATGGGGTTCTCCTGGTGCACCTCCCTCGAGGATGTGCTCGTGGCAAGGGAAAGTGTCCATGCTGTCAGTAGCAAGCTGACTGTCATCAACGGTATGGCAATAGAACTTCAGGACGGTACCTAGAAAGGCGCAGATAGACCGCATGTCGCCAAGCCCGTGAAACAAATGTAGTGTGAAACGGCTCTCGCTATATGAAGCATAAATCATGAGATGCCCAGTCTCTTTGCTGCCAAGGGACAGTGGCTGACCAGACTCTTTTACCACCGTGACCTGCTTCACCTCGGAGGTATCCACAAGGAATCGTTGTCCCACAATTGCCGGACGAGCCCTAAAATTACGGTGTACTCTCAGAGCGCTTAGCATTGCCTCACGCAGCGTATCGGGATTCACACTCTGCTCCAACTCACATTCCACCTCTATCGCTGTGGCTCTCCTGCCGGAGCGGCTCCAGTAGAATGTCTCATCAAAAAAATATAGTTTCTCCATATTGTCTCTTCTCTAATGTTTGACGAACAATGGCGAAAGCATCTTGCAGACTTCTTCCAGATACTGCTGGTCAATATTGTCAAAGGTGGCCAACTCCTTGCTGTCGATGTCGAGAACGGCTACCACTTCCCTACCCTTTGAGAGTACGGGTACAACTATCTCTGAGCGAGACAGGCTACTGCAGGCAATATGTCCAGGGAACAGTTCCACGTCAGGCACGATGATGGTTCGTTGCTCTTTCCATGCCGTACCGCAGACTCCCTTGCCGAATCCGATGTGCATGCATGCTACAGGTCCTTGGAATGGTCCCAGCAACAACTCGTTATCGACTACCCGATAGAATCCCGTCCACCAGAATCCCATCGTTTCGTGGATGGCAGCACAAACGTTAGCCATCACCGCCACTAGGTCTGTTTCACCATCGATCAGCGCACTAATTTGCTTTATAAGCAAACTATATTTCTCTGTCTTATCCATTCTTCAATACTCTCTTCCATCAATTTTTGCCTTACTGTTGATGCTATTGCGGTTGCAAAGATAGTAAAAAACATGGTTATTGCAAAGAAAATCACTATTTTTATTCTTTGATTTTCCTCTGAAATCATTGAAAAAGAAATTGGGTGTAACCCCTTAAAATTAAGGAAGTTACACCCAAATTGTTGATAATCAGAGAATTCTGATTACTCCTCAACAGCAGCCTGCGCGGCGGCTAACGGATGTTGATAATCAGCTATTTACAGGTTTAGTGTAAAGTACTGGCATCTGAAATCCGGCACATTCTGCGCGTTTTTACACGCTCGTAGAAACGCTGAACGTGCTTATTATTTCCATTTTCTTTGATAAATCATATTGGGTTACCAACTTCTCTTTTCGTCAATGAGCTGTATTATTTCTTCTTTGAATTCAGACAGGCCTGTTTCATTAAGTATCTGTTCAAAAGCATTGAAAATGTCTTCGCGTTCTTCTGTCTCTATAAA
>JAEEZX010000048.1 GCA_016292045.1 Bacteroidaceae bacterium
GGGGGGTCTCTTAAACCCAAGGGGGAAGAAATGATTGAGGGGGGGTCTCTTAAACCCAATGCCCCATTATGGTGCTCCCCTTGGGGAGTTAGAGGGGGTCGATTATGCAACTAACAGAACACTTTACACTAGAAGAGATGCTCCGCAGCGAGACAGCGACAAAGAAGGGCATCGAAAACCGCATCAACGCTGCGGAAGTGAATAACCTCCAGAAGCTCTGCCAGAAGGTGCTAGAACCACTCAGGGCGCATTTCGGCAAACCGATAAGGATTAACTCCGGTTTCCGCTGCAAGGCACTGAACGATGCAGTCGGTGGTGCAAAGAACAGCTACCACACCAAGGGCCGCGCAGTCGATATTCCCTTCGTTCCAGGGCACTACGCCTACATCAGAGACAGTCTACCGCATACGGAATTGATCAACGAAGGGAGTTGGATACATGTCGCCCTTTAAGCGGGCTGCGCCCTAATTGAGAATTGACAATTGATAATTGAGAATTGATAAATGAAAAGTTAGGTCGCTGATTTTTTTCAGCGGCCTTCTTTTATTTCCGAGATATCCCAATTTTGTGCCTACTCAAGACACGCGTTTTCAGAGTCAGCCTACGGTCTCACGACGAGTTTGTCGCCGGAAAGTTCCACCCATCCTTTGGATTTTGTATCGCGTGTGATGCTGAATACCCCGTACTTCGCACCTATCCATTTGCCCGCGCGAGCTTGGAAAGGAATAGCAATCGGTGTAAACCGGCTGCTGTCCGTGCTGTAGGACAAGTGACAGAGAGCTCCCTTGTCGCACTGTATGCGAACGCTAAGGCGGCATTCATAATTGTTTTTTGCACCGGCATTGTAGGAACGCGCTTCGATACGCCCTATGACGGTGGACTCTTCTGTGCCATCTAGGTCTGCATCCCTGCAAGTGATATATTTCAGCACAAAGGCATCACCCTGCAGTTCTGCGGAAAGGCGGCAGTAGTCGCGCCCCATCACAACGAAGCCTGATTGCTGACTTTCGTCTGTTGCCGTGATAATCAGATGAAGAGTGTCGGTGAACGTCTCTCCCTCAAATTTCCTCAGATACAGATTCGGCACTTCCCACAGGTTCCTAAAGCCGGATGACACCGCGTGGCCATAGACGCGCACACCGCTATTCGTTTCAAACCCGAAACTGTCCTGATAATTGGCATGCCACTGGTATTGAAGTTTTATCGGCGATTTGTATTTATCACACTTCACTCCATTGCTTTTCGCCTCCTTCATCATAGGCCATCCGTTCTTCCATTCCACATCAAGCAGATGAAGTATGCGTCCATAAGGACCTTTATCCTGAAACGCGATGAACTTGTCTGCCACCCAACCGCCCTGATGAATGCCGTTCTTGTTGAACACAATCTGACTCTCATAAGGGCCATACACGTTACGGCTTCGCAACGCCACCTGCCAACCTCTCTCCACACCGCCCGCTGGAGCGAGGATATAATACCAGCCGTCGCGCTTGTAGAATTTGGGTCCCTCTATCGTGTGATTACCTTCCACCTGTCCGTCATAAACAAGAACCGGTTTACCGATGACCCGGCTACCGTCTGAAGACAATTCGCGCACCGTCAGCACGCTGTTGAAACCGCAGCGGCTGGCAGCCCATCCGTTCACAAGATAGCATCGTCCGTCATCATCCCACAGCGGACAGGGGTCAATAACTCCCCTGCCCTCCACAACCAGCACCGGCTCGCTCCACCGTCCGCACGGATTATCACTCTTCACCATGAAGACACCGAAGTCCGGATCGCCCCAATAGATGTAATAAATGTCATCGTGGCGACGGATGCTGGGAGCCCATACACCACAACCATGCTGCACGGAGTTGTAATGGCTCGCGGGCAACAGGCGTTCCAGCGCATAATTCACCAACTCCCAATGCACCAAGTCCGTACTGTGCAATAGAGGCAGTCCCGGAGTGCACTGGAAACTGCTGGCCGTCAGCCAATAATCACCATGCGTACCCTCGCACACATCCGGGTCGCTGTAGTCGGCATAGATGATTTGAGCCGGTACGGTCAATGTGTAAAAAAGCAGAAGCAGTGCAATAATCCCTTTCGTCATGATGTAAAAACCGTTAATGTCCAAAGTAAAGAAAGGCACCTTCACTGGCGCCCTTCTCACTATCGAAAGCTATTTGTACAACAGCTTGCGCCCTCCCTTAATATAGATTTTGCCGGAAAGGGGCTCGCCTACCCTGCGGCCCATGAGGTCGTAGAGCGTATCGTCCTCTGTCATACGCGAACCCGGAAGACTTACCACATCGGAAGGATTGCTGCCGGTGTAAGTCAGCGTGAAATTATCCCACACAAGCCACGTGGTGCCGCTCGTGGGCTCCTTGATGCCAAACGACAATGTGCCGTCAGTCACCCTGACCTCCACTGACAGCAGACCGTAGGAGGCATTTGCAGCCATCTTGTCGCGCTCGGCATCGAAATTACTGCCGGCACAGCTCACCGTGACAACATCCTTCTCCGTGATGCCGCCGGATGTGGCGAAGAGATAACCCGTATTGGAACCCTCGCCGTTCACCATCTGGCAGGTCACCGTGTAGTAGCCGTCGGGAAGGCCGTAGAGCCTCTGCGTGAAACTGAAGTTGGTGGAATGCCACACCTCCACAGCACCGTTGTAGCGCTGGTTGCCCCACGTGCCGGCCATCGTCCAGCCGAAACCGTTGCCTATGAACTGAGGATTGACCACCAACGGCGTAGCATCAACGGGATTGTCGGGAGTGGCATCGGCAAGGACGTCGCTATGGAAACGCGACTTGGCAATGGCAAATATCTGCAGATGGCCGATATCGTCGCCCTTCTTGTTGCATGCTATCTCCTCTCCGTCGCGATAGCCGTTCTCAGGAGTCCAAAGGCCAAACCAATTACCGGGATAAGTGCCGTTCTCCACTGTCCAGGCACCGCCCGTATGCGTCATCAGCAGGCGTGCCCAACTGCATGCGAAGGGCTGGTCGTGAGTGCGCAGATTATGCGGCGCATTCATTTCCGTCTGCAACAGCAGACCGTCGTAGTCGATATTACGCAGACAGAAGCCTCCGTCGAAAGACTCTACGGTGAACACCTTGGACAAATCCGTGAGCGGATCCACCGGCGTTTCGTAGAAGAGCGCCTTATTGCCGTTGTGGGGCGCATCCCTGAGTCCGATGAGCAGGTCTGCCTCATCACAGGCAAGCACGATATAATGGTCGTCAGCCAACAGAGCCAAATCGGCCGCAGATGTCACCAGCTGATAGCCCTTGGCAGCGGTCAGCAGGCTGTAATAAGAATAAGGAGCCTCCTTCACCTGCAGATTATACACATAGGGCTGTCCCTGATACGTGGCCGTCACCTGCGTGGTCTCCTGCAGGTTATCCACAACGAATGTCTTTCCCGTCTGCCCGCCGTCCCAGCTGATCTCCTCGGGATTGACATAAGACGGGATGTCAAGGCGCAGGGTCAGTCTGGTGCCGGAAAGCACTTCCGTCTCTGTGGCTGCTTCGCCGTTGATGAACTGCATGGCCGGCACCGCATTCAAGCGGAACACGCTCTCGCTGACGGCACCGCTCTGATTGGCATACTGACAGGTGTATGTGCGGCTGCTCGTCACAGCGGGTATCGCCACAACGCTTGACTTCACGCCGTTGTCCCAAAGATAATCATCGGTCCAACCCGTTGTGGCACCGGCATAGAGTATCACATCTGTACCGCTGAGTACCGTCTTTTCCAATATGCGCTCTATCACGCCGTCCACGGTGATTTCGTTGGTCATCACGTCGGGTGCGGCATCACCGCTGACAGCAATGGCGAACGACTGACGGCTCTGCATGCCGTTCTCTGCCGTATAGGTGACACGGTATATGTAGCTCTTGTCCGCTTTCACCGTGATTTCACGGGTTGTCTCACCTGTGCTCCACTGCCAGAGTCCTGTGTCGGCAGCACCCTGCGGCAACACCGGAGACAATGTTATCTCACTGTCGTCTGCCGGAATACCCTTTGAGGGGCACACCTCGTACTTGTACTTCAAACCGCCCAGATTGGTCTGATTCTTATACGTCACACCCTTGTAGACAATATTACCGGACAACGGCACGATAGCATCAGAAGCATCTATTGCAGGACGCCAGCTGGTCAGCGTGGAGAAGCCGAGGTGGTCGAAACCGCCGGAATTCTGGCTGTAGTTGCCGCCACCGCCGTCAGGGCAGACCCTGGCGCTTGCCTGCTCGGCATATTGCAACTTGACACCGCGCAGTCCCTCATAGTAGCCGATAGCACGATCCCAATAGGGACGGTATTCCCCCGCTCCTCCCGTGTTAGGGCCGGTCATTAGCCAACCGGCACCCATCGTGCCGCGACAATCGGCATAATTATAGTTAATCCACGGAAGAGACGCTGCATCAACACCTCCGAAATTCATTGCCGCAACAAACTCCGTACCGGCAGCGATGCGGTCGTCCATATAGGCAAAGAGGTCGTCACCCTGATTGAATCCCACCTGACAGATGTCAAGAGCAAGACCCAGAGCCATCAGCGAGTGTCCCTGGTCGCGACCCGACTCCTGCATCTGTCCGAGATATCCCAAAGGCCCGCGTGAATCGGGAAGCACCACGGGAACGAGATTACCGATGAATTCATCGCATCCGTCATTGAGGATGACGCTGTTCTTCGAGCGGTCCTTGTATGTGCCTACGTGGTCGTATTTATAGAAGGAAACGCCCTGGTTGTACATGTGCACGTCATCACAGAGTATGCCTATGGACATCACACAAAGAGCATTGCACAGCCCCCAGTTGGACCAGTAGTGTCCCGGACGCTGTCCCAGACTGGAATAACGGAAGTTGAGCCATGTGTCGTGACGGCGACGGAGGAAGTCGATGGCGGGATTGTAGAACACCTTGATAATCCACTGCTTGAACTCCTCGAAATCCTCTGGCGACCATCCGTCATAGTCGCGCATCAGTTCTGCGGCATTGGCAAATTCGTGTCCGTAGATACCCGCAGCGAGAGATACGTTGGTGTCACCTCCCAGGCCTTTGCACTGGCGTGCCCACTGCATCATGATACGCACCGCTCCGTCGGCATTGGCACGTGTGCCCCCTATCTTCCAGCGCAGCGCATTCTGGTATGCCATCGCCGCACCACGTGCACAGTTCATATAATTCTGCCCGGAGCCGCCACCGCGAATCACCGTCTCCGTAGGCCACGTGGCAACATCGGCCTGCGAATATGCGTTGGCACAAAGTATGTTCCATGCCTGCTGCATACGCGCATTGCCATCCGCCAGCAACTGCTTGGCACGGTCGATATCCTCTTGCGACACAATACCGCCCGGATGTACGAAGCCGTGGTCGCCCGTCACGGGGAACACCCTCTTTGCCTGATAACCTTTGGTAGCCTTGGCGGCAGACAACAGGGACTGCAGCGTAGAGACATAGTTATCTATCAGATCCTGAGAAGCACGCCCTGCCGCCAACTCCGACTTTGCTATTGCAAGATTGTCCTGCAGCTCCCTTAAGGCATTGGGTGCATACCCCTCAGTTGCGGAAGAAACAAATGCATCGCACGCCTCCACTGTTGCACTCAACTGTGTGAAATCACCCGGCACACCGTAACGGTATGCAATCTCCAGATCTGTTGCCACTGCACACAGCTCCGCCACCTTCTCGTCGCTCACCGCCACATCATAAACGCGGAAATCTGCCACAAGGGTTTTCTTCAGATAAGTGTCATTGGCAAACGGCGGGCGCCCGATCCAGTTGTAGATGGTGATATTGGTGAATATCTCACTGAAAACGGGCATGGAGGAATTTACCTGCACACGCACACCGTCGAGGAAGAGTTCACCTTTCGCCCCTGTCTGACGGTAGAGCATGTGAATCCAGCGCCCTTTCTCAGAGGCTGTACCCATCTGCATGCCCACCTCACTGCCCCAGCCTGCCGGAGCGGTGGCCATGCGTTGCGCATTTACCCTATAACCGGAATAGAAGGAGGAGGTCTCCGTATTCTCCATAAGTCTTGAAAAACTCCACAGGAAATTACCTGCAGCGGAAATGTCGGCTGACTTGTCTATGCGGTAACATACCGAGACAGTGAAATCCGAGAGTGCCTGAATAATACTGCCGGTGTTTCTGGTCATATCCAGATAGCCGTTCGACTCCCCGAGATCCAGCACGTGATAGGAACCTACTTCCACCACTTTCGCTTTGTTCTTCAGAACTGCAGATATGCCCGACGCCTCATCGGTGACCTTCGTTCCCGAGACCTGCTCGAAATTGTAATGAACCTTCAGGTTGCTCTCCTGCGCCACAGCCATCACTGAGGCAAGAACCAACAGCAGCAATACTTTTCTACCCATTTTTTCAAACGTTTTTGCGTTTCACATGTTATTTGTCGGTGCAAAAGTAACTGTTACACACATAATAGCACGTATTCACCTGTCTAAAACTATGCGCTTTGATTGTCTAAAATGAAAAAATAGACATTTCAAACATATCTTTTGGACAAAAGAGACAGACTCGTCACTTTATTGACCCTCCTTCGGTTCCCGATATTCGGAGGGAGTGAGGCCGAACATTTTCTTGAATGAGGCAGAGAAATTCCTCGCTGTGACAAAGCCTACACGGGAGGCAATGTCACTGATGGGCAACTGGGTGTCGGCAAGCAGACGGGCAGCACGCTTCAGACGTACATTGCGGATGAAGTCGGTGGGTGTGATGCCAAGCATGGTCTGCAGTTTCTTGTAAAGCGAGGCACGGCTCATAGCCACATCGCGTGCCAGCTGGTCGGCATTGTAGTCCTCATCGTCGAGATGCGCCTCAATGGCCTTCAGCATCAGAGACACCAGCCTCTCCTCCTCGGCATTGACGGTAATCTTGTCAGGAGCGATATTGGACGACTCGGCAAACTGATGACGGGCCTCTTCACGCAATTCGAAGAGACGATTGACACGGGCATCGTTCTCGCGTTCCAGCTTGGCCTTCTTTTTCTTCAGATAGAAAGCTATCATACAAAGAACGACAAGCAAGGCCAACAGACAACAGGCTGTCTTCATCCACCATGTGAGCCACCAAGGCGGGCGTATGGAGAAAGAAAGCTCGGTGAGTTCGCCCCAAAGGCCGGATGCATTGGAGGCCTGAACCTCGAACACATAACTGCCGGGAGGCAGAGCCTTATAGCCGGCAGTGCCCTGTCCGCTGCCGTCGCTGCAGACATTCCATGAGCGCTCCAAACCGCGCAGGCGGTATCGATAGCTATCGTGCGAGGGAGCAGCATAGTTGAGCGTAGAGAACTGGAATGTGAGGTAGTTCTGACTATAAGACAAAACCGAGTCGATAGCCGCGACGGGGTCTCCGTTGAGTGTCATGCCGGTGATGACCACAGGAAGGGGTTTCTCATCTCCTATCATCTCACCGGGACGGAAAGCTACCGCCAGCCCGCCACCGGCGGCAAAGACAAGCCGTCCGTCATCGGTAAGACAGGCAGCGCGGTCCATCATCGTCACCGGCGGTATTCCGTCGCTTTTTCCTAGGTTTACCACTGTGGGACTGACTCGCGAAATGCCGCAGGATGTACCTGCCCATACATCTCCGTCTGCGTCCATGACAAGGCTTCGTATGCAATGGTTGTTCAGGTCGGTGATGCGTTCTGCCTTATCGTCGGCTATGCGGAACAAACCGTTCTGGGTGCCAATCCACAGCACCCCGTTGCCGTCTTTGAGCATGCAGTTGTATTTGCTGCTGTATTGCTCTATCTCGCGGGCTGTGGGAAACGTAGCCAGTGTGTCGGCTTCCGTGTCAAGCAGGAAAATTCCGTTTTGAGTATACACAGCGGTCCATTTCCCGTCGATGACGCAGGCTCCCGCGATGTGACGGTATTTTGCAAGGGAGGGAATGCTTGTGTTGAGCAAATGGAAATCCATCTTTTCCGGCATGAAATAACCCAGAAGGCACAGTGAATCGCAGAGAAGATAGCGCTGTTCGGACAGTTGGGTGATGAATGTGGTGCGATTGTGCGGTAGGCTTGGGACGTTGTTGCGGTCGTAATGTAATGTCTGCCCCTCATATTCGCACGTCAGTCCGTCCGGTTTGCACATCCACATATGTCCCGAACCGTCATGTGTGCTGCGTGCCTGCTCTATGAGGGGATTGGCGGTGGTAATAATCTGTGGCTTGACCCGCATAGGCGGACAATACCATATTCCATTCGCACGTGTGCCCACCCACAGCCCGCCTTTTCCGTCGCAGGTGGCGCGGGTAACATCACGGATACCGTACTCTCCGATTGTTTCCCATTGCTTTTCTGTGGGCGGCGGTGTCGGAGTCTCGCACGCCAGGAATGAGGCGAGAGCCGGTTCGTTGAGCCGCGATTCTATATCATAGCGGAACGAACGTGAACGTACGTCAAAAAGATATGCCCGATAGAAGTCATGTAGCCACAGGAGCGAATCCCCCTGCCACATCTGACCGTATTGGTTGACATATTTACGGAAGGTATGACAGCGGTTCTGGTCGCATGCGACGATGTCGAAGGAACGCCCGTTTGAAAGGCAGAACACCCCCTCACAGTTGACAAGCATCTGTCCGTTGGGCAGTTCCACAATCTGACGCACCTCACCTGTAGGCAGGCCGTCAGCCACCGTCCATTGACGCTGTCCGCAGACAACTGAAACACCTGCCGTCAGGACCCATGTCATGAGGAATAAATACCGCTTCATCGAACGATTTTACTGAAATCCACTGGCAAAGATACAAAAATAATAGCTAAAGGCATGTCTCATTTGTCCAAAAAACATGTCTGAAACATCTAAAAATGAATAAATACAAAAAAAACACACATTCTTGGACAATCAAGCAGGTACATTTCGCCATGAAAACACGTACTTTGCAGAAAAAAATAAAAAAAGAATATCCATGAGCTACTATTTTCGAACAAGCGTTTACATCCTTCTCATCATCATTTGCCTCTGTTTTATGGCGATGACGGCAAGTGCACAGAACACCTCCGACCAAGTCTCCACACTGACCGTGGATGCCGGACAACGAGGTGCAACGATTGAGAAGACCCACTACGGTATCTTCTTTGAAGAAATCAACCATGCTGGCGACGGCGGTCTCTCCGCCACCAGCCTCAAGGGTCTGCCGCGCGGTATCTACATCAAGGCCGGCCGCAAGTATTATGTGAGATAAAAAACATTTTAACTAATTAACCAAATTTACTATGAAAAGAAAACTATTCTTTTTGTTGGCTGCATTGCTGACGTCTGTCGGGATGTGGGCACAGGGAACGTGGACTGCCCCTGAAGTACCGGGCGTTGATCCCGCTACACTTGGAGCAGATGATGTTATTTACATCTACAATGTAGAAGCTGATGCTTTTGCAAATTTCGGAATGAATTACGATACTGAAGGTATTGCGACCAAATTGGAGACTGGAGATCAGGCCGCTTCTGACCGCCATAAGTGCTATGTAAAGAGTCATAATGAAGGAGTTATCAAAATTGCTTCGGAAAAGTCAACAAGCAAATTTTTTAGTGCTCATGGTGACGAAGCAGCAAACAATATCTTTGTTGACCAAACGGATCATGCCGAGTGGACACTGGCATCAACGGGTACAAACATATATTCTTTAACCAATAAGGATCGTTCAAAAAAACTTGATGTCTCGTGGAAATATGGTGGAAAACTCACCATTGTTGGTGGCCAGGACTTTTATGATTGGGCCTTTATTCCTGTTGACAAAATCACAGATGGTAGTTATGCTAAGTACAAGGAGAAAAAAGCCATGTATGCCGTTTATAAATCCTTGGAATCATCTGGCCATATATCTGATTGCGCATCGGCTCTTGCTACAGCCAACACGACATATGTCAACTCATCGGCAACTGTTGATGAGTTACGCTCTGCAACCCGAATCCTTATTAATGCGGTTGCAGCATATATCAAAGAACCTTGTAATGTGTCTGCCCTCTTTACAAATGCAGACATTAGAGGGAATTGGAATAATACAGGATGGGGCGTTAGCGGTGGTCTTGACTGGGGTGGCGTAATGGAGCAATTTCACACTACTTTCACACTCAAACAGACACAAAGTGTGCCTAACGGCGTATATAACATTGTATTTCATGGAATGTATCGTGAGGATGGTGAAGGTAATGCTCCGGTTTTGAGTGTCACCGGTAGTGGCGATGCCAAAACCGCGAATGTTCCCACCATGGTGTCCTTTGGCACAGCATGGGCTTGTAATACCACCAAAAACGGGTGGGCAACAAATAGCGGAACGAACATCCCCAATGACCGCCGAACTACTGGTCAGGGCCTCACCTATGGTGATGCTGTTGCACGCGTAAATGATTTGGTAGTAGATAACGAATCAATGACCATTGAAGTAAAGTGTGATGGCACAGAACAATGGGTTACGCTTCAAGGTTTTGACATTTCTTATAGGAGCTTTGTCATCGCAGATGTAGCCACAGAGTTTACATCTGGTAGTGAGACTGCTGTTGGTCAGTGGTATAAGGTAACAATTAGCAGCAAAGGTTTTTATGGTATCTCCTCATCTAATGCTGCAACGCTGAGTTATACTCAGGATGGAACGAAATTAAAAGAAAATGACGATTATGCAACGCTTGAGATTACTGCAGACGGCACAGAAAATATATTCCTTAATGCTGGCACATTCTATTTCAAGAGTGAAGAAACAACCGATATCACAATAACAGATCTCGGCAATGGTGTTCAATACTATGCAACCCCCGAGTCATTCAACACAAAAACTTCCACGACAGACGGGATGTGGTATTCTTTCACGGTTTCTGCAGCCGGAGGTTATAAGATTTCTTCTGATGCGACTGTGACGCTAAGCTATACACAGGATGGAACCAAGGACGCAGATGCCAACGATTTCTCTACTGTTGATATTACAGAAGGTGGAAGCAATTGCGTGACTTTGTCTAAAGGTACATTCTACTTCAAAGGTAATGCTGACGCAGGTTTAACTATCGCTGCTTGCACCTACGATTTGAATGAGGGCTCGAAAACTACGAGCATTAGTGACGGTGATTATTTTAGTTCAAGCGCACTGACCACGTTTACGGTTTCCTTCTCGGATGCAACTACAGATGACAGCAATGCTTCCTTGGCAGTTGTTGGGACGCCTGTCGCAACCCTTTACAAGAATGGCGTTTCTGTTGCTACGAGTTCTACTTTGACCAGTGATGGAACAACATTAACAGCTACCTTCTCTGATTGTAACTTGACGGCAAATGCTACTGATTATTCAATCAGTCTTCCTGAGGGAGCATTTGGATATGAGGGACATGCGACCAATAGTGCAATCAGTGTTGGTTTCAAGACTCCTGCCGTGTTCGACGGTACTTATTTCCTCTCAACTGTTGTCAGTGCAAAGACGAAGTATCTGAGCCGTATGACAGATAATAATGCTTGTGTAGACAACTTTGGTTTGGGATTTAACCTGACAACGGACAAAGATGGTGTAAGCTACATACAGTTCTTGGAGAATGAGAACTACTATTTGGACGATAACAATAACTATAATGTTGCAACAAAGACCAAACGCGGTGCAAACACCAACAAGTGGATTGTCGTTGCTGTAGATGGCGGATATAAGGTACGTCTGCAGGTAAACAACAAATGTGAACTCACAGTTGCCAACACCACAACAGGGAAGGTTGAAATTACTCATGGCACACAAACCGGTTACGTTTGGAATTTCATCACTCCTGCAGTTCACGCAACAGCAATGCAAGCATGGGTGGATGCGCAGGCAGCCACCGCAGCAAGTGCTGCCGGAATCTCTGCAACGACAAAGGCTAGCCTTGAAACAGCTCTTGCAAGCTACACCGCTATAGGCATAACCCTCCCCAGCGGTTATAATGTTAATGCAGTTCAAGATAATTTCCAAACTGGCGGTGACTTGTTTGGAGCAAAAACATTGTCCGGCCTGCAGAACGGTCTCTACAAATTGAGTGTTTATGGTTATCAGCGTATTGGCACGAATGCCACAACATATGATGCCTATCAGGCCGGAGCAGGAGTCGGCGTGGAATATTTGGAGGCTAACGGACAACAGACACGAATGATGAGCGTTATGGATGTTGCTTCGGATACTCCATGGCAAAGCGGCAATGATTATCAAGGAGCAAATGGCAAGTATTACCCAAATAGCACGACTGGTGCAAAGGCCGCTTTTGATGACAAGAAATATGCCAACGATGTATATGTATATGTCAGCGACGGCACTCTAACCTACAGGCTATATAATCCCTCCAATCCAGTGTGTTCAAACTGGTGTCCCAATTACACCTTCTCATTGACCCTCTATTCGGACGGTATGCCTGATGTGGATGTCTCTTCACTTGCAGCTTTAAAGATGAATGCAGAGATACACAAGGCATTGGTGGATGCAAGTGATACGTATAATGGAAGTAAGACAACAGACAACTATACCGCACTACAAACGGCAATATTCAATGCACAAGCCTCTGCTGCTGTGTATGTAGACATCAATACAGCCATAACCAATGCTCCCACTACATACAACGTAACCACGACACTGGATGCTGCAGGACAGACAGAATGGGGTACTCAATATGCGGCTATCCAAGATGATTACAATGACGGTATATATGAAGCTGTCGCTGAGGTAAATACTGCGCTCGACGATGCGTACGTTAAAGCCGTTAAGGCCCAAGGTGCAGGAGCAGATATGTCTGTCCTAATTACAAATCCTAACTTGTTTGGACATGAGTCGTGGAATTCTGCTAGTTTTGATGAAAAGCAGGAAATTGCAGAAATTCCTAACGGTTATTATCTTATAGAAGCACAGGCGTTCTATCGTGCCGGAGACGAAGGCGTACAAGAAACAACACAAAATGCTAAATTGTATACTACCAATAAATCCGTGGATGTACAGAGCATAAACTTCTATACAGAGAAGGCTTCTGCTCCCGGCACAGGAGGATGGATACAAGTTTCTGAAAGTTCGTTTGTTGTTCCTAATGATAAAACCGCAGCGAAGTATGCCTTTAACACGTTAGACGCATATCATAACACCATTGTTGATGTGGTCGCGGATGGAACTCTTACATTAGGCATCAAGAAG
Source organism: Bacteroidaceae bacterium (assembly GCA_016292045.1). Lineage (GTDB taxonomy): Bacteria > Bacteroidota > Bacteroidia > Bacteroidales > Bacteroidaceae > Physcousia. Next base: position 13,138 of record JAEEZX010000048.1, read on the forward strand.
GAATCTGGATCTTCAGTTTCCAAAGATTGGGCTTATTGGGACAACTTCAAGTTAACCTACATCGGAGCATCTCTGCCGGAATCTCTGACTGCTGCAAGTGGTAAGATGAATGCCTCTGTTGCTTCCGCTCAAACCACAGCTGTTGATGCATATAATGCAGATCAGACTGTCGATAAATATAATACGGCAGCTAATGCCATCATTGCGGCAGAGGCCAGCATATCATTGTACACGACCATAAATACGGTTATTACAGATGCTCCCACGGCATATCAGATCAGTAGTTTGAACGAGGCTGGTCAGAATGAATGGGATAGTCAGATATCACCCATTGAAGGTAAATACGACAATGGCACGTATACATCCACAGGTGAAGCAATAAATGACCTCGCTGATGCCCGCATTGCCGCATTAACAGCCCAGGGTATCGGCTCTGATTGGACAACAATTATTGTAAATCCCTCATTTGAGACGGGAGACCTAACCGGTTGGAGCGTTGGTCTCAGCAATGATACTGGAGCAAGATCCACGACAAGTGATACGTACAAGATGTCCGATTCTGACGGTGCTTACCTGTTTAACACTTGGAGAGCCGGTAATGAAATCTCCCAAACGCTGAACAATATGCCTGCCGGAAGATATCGACTGACAGCTGTGATGGCCACAGATGCCGAAAAAGAACTCCAATTGAAGATGGGAGGTCAGACATCTAAGGCAAACTCTATTGAAAAAGGAACAGGTGTCAAGATGACTGTAGAGGCCACCTTGGCAGACAAAGGCAACTTGGCTATTTCTGCCGTAACAAAAGATAACTACTGGTATAAAGTAGATGACTTCCGTTTGACATACCTTGGTAATGGCTCCACTTCAGCTAACCTCAAGGTTGACAACGATAAGTTAGGCACATTCATTGCTCCGTTCGCTATCGTTCTGCCGAAAAATGTAAAGGCATACTCTGCAACAAGTTCCGATACAGAGGTTACCCTTAAGAAGGAATACGAAGGTGAAAAAACACTTCCTGCAGGTACTCCTGTTATCGTCTATGGCGATGGTGTAAGTGTTGATATGACATTCTATGGCGATGCTACAGTAACAGATAATCAGACTGTCGGTGCTTTGACTGGTATTCTGGATGATAGCAAAAAGACAGTTCCTGTTAATTCTTACGTTCTGCAGACGCAGACAGGCAATCAGGCCTTCTATAAGTTGAGTAAGGATGCTACCGGTAAACTCAACCGCTGCTATGTGACGGCAGGCGTTAGTGGCAGCGGAGAAGCCCGCTTGGCAATTTCCTTCGACGAAGATGTAACTGCTATCAACGCTATTGAGGAAGCAGGCGCAAAGACCGAAGGTCTGAAGGACGGCAAGTACCTCATCGGTGGTAAGATAGTCATCGTGAATAACGGCGTGAAGTACAGTGCTAATGGCCAAAAGTTGAACTAAAATAATGGAGGATACGAAAATGAAAAAGACATATATTGAGCCGGAAAATACGGTTGTTAAGTTGAATTTGGAAAAAATGCTTGCAAATTCTCCTACTGATCCACAAAGAAGTTTCAACCCAGAGACCCCTGCTGCAGTAGGTGATGGTGATATTCTTGAAGAAATGGACGCCCGCGAATCCCTCAACACTTGGGATGAATGGTAGTGCGCGATGCGCAAGTGAAGAGTGAAGAGTGAAGAGTGAAGAATGAGAGATTGCTCAAAAACTGTCTCTAAACTTTAAGTTCTGAACTGAATAAAGAAGGCTATATTCTTTTCGAGATATAGTAATAGTTAAATTTTAATTCGTTTGAAATGAGGTGGCTCGCGAGAGTCGCCTCATTTTTGTTATTACAAACCCTCAGCCCGGTCGTTTCGGACCGCGAGTTCGCTCCTAGCGGACCGGCAGTTAGGTACGGGCGGACCGGCAGTTAGGTACGGGCGGACTGAGAGCTGTCTTCGAGGGGTCTCTGAATACGCTTGGCCCGAATGGCCGCAATGGCCGGAAAAAGGGTGGCCACAAAATTTCAGTGTCACATAAACAACAAAAAACCGCCAACTATGACGGTTTTTTCTTCTTGTTCACGTTAATGGGCGTGAACGAGATTGCTGCCCGCGTGGGATTTGTCACTGCAAGGAATTTCTCCTCCCAATTCAAGAAGATGTTCGGTCTCACCCCATCCGAGTATCGCGAGGGCAGGAATTAGGGCAAACCCGAAATTCCCCTCTTATCGCACTGCGAAATAATCCTCCAGGGCGGTGAGGGCAGCGGCAGGGGCATCGAAAGTGCGGACTATCCTCCCCTGCTCCATCAGGGCAATCCTGGAAGAGACATCCGACACATGATGAAGGTCGTGAGAGGAGAGCAGCACAATGGCTGCGGGATGTCGCTTCACGTAAGCGGAGAGGAACGACTTGAGGACATGCTGGGACGAGGGGTCGAGGAAGGTGAACGGTTCGTCGAGCACCACCAGCTCAGGACTGCGCAGGAAAGCCGCAGCAAGACCCACCTTCTGACGGTTGCCGGCAGAGAGCTCGCGGATGAGGACATCGGGCACGCCCTCCAGCAAAGGAGCACACGCAGTCAGGGCTGCAGCCAGCGAATCGTCCGACCCTGCAGAGAGACGCCAGAGGAAGCGGAAGAACTCAGAGGGCGTGAGATAGTCGATGAGGAACGACTCGTCGAGGAAAGCACCGGTGAAGGCCTTCCACGACTCACTGCGCGAAACGTCAATGCCTGCAACGGAAACAGTGCCCGCGTCGGCAGCGACGAGGTCGAGAAGGAGGCGGAAGAGCGTGGTCTTACCGGCACCGTTGTTGCCCACCAGACCGAGCACCTGACCGCTCTCAACGACGAAATGAGGCACATCGACGGCAGTGACGCTGCCGTAGGTCTTTCTGAGATCAGTGATTGTGATATCCATGGTTTCAGGTTTCAAGTTTCAGGTTTCAGGTTTCAAGAGTGACGGGTGGCACGGAAACCCTCCGCAAGAGCATGGCGGCGCAGCATGAAACGGCGGGCAACGTAGCCGAGCCACAGACGGTGGGATGCCACACCGGCAACGCCCAGAAGCATCAGCACAGCACAGCCCAACACATCGCCCAGAAGCCAGCGGGCACCGCGCTCCATAGCAATGGGAAGGGAGAGCACCAGAGTGGCAATAAAACCGTGCGCATAAGAGAGCGAGGCACGCACACGACGCTGACGGTGGAGAGCACGGGCAGAGGCATTATAGGGAGCGCGGAGGAAAAGCAGGGGAAATATCACACCCGCAGTGAAGAGCATATAGGCAAGGCACTGAAGAAGGTGCACACGACCCTGCGTCACAGCCGGCATGAGCATCAGCAGCGGCAGCAGGAGGAAGAGCACATTGAAGAGGTATTTCGCCCGCAGGAGACGCTCCACACTGCCCCGCTCCATCAGGAGAGCCTCCACGTAGTTGCCCTCGTGGCTCATCACGTCGACAAGCATCAGCATACCCGGTACGGCAAAGCAGTAGAGGCAGGTGAACGACGTCATCACAGCGTCGGCATCCGCTTCGCCCCACTGCGCCAGACACAGCATAGCCATGAGACACAGGATGGAGAGCTGGGAGGTGCGCACACGTCTGTTGCGCCAGCGCAGAAGCCACTCCAGCGAGAGCAGCGGGATGTGGGCAAGGAAAGACTCCGCGGAACTATGCTCACGGCGGGAAGAGGATTCCTCCCTAAAATTGTACAGCACCCGGAAGACGAGAGCATACATCACAGCCATCGCAGCGAAGGCCGCCGCAACAAGCCAAAGAGGCAGCGTCGGCACAGCGTCGAAGCCCTCCCCCCACAGCACGGCGGCAAAGAGGAGCACCACGTGGAGTCCGGCAACGGCTATCACCCACAAGAAACGGCGCCCGGAGAGCAGACGCACCATCTGATAGAACAAGGCAGAGCAAGCCGTCAGAGAGAGCGAGAGAAGCATCCACACGGCAAGTCCCGCCCACGAGAAGAGAGGCACCACACACAGGAGTCCCAGCGGCCAGAAGAAGCAGAGGAGCCAGAAGAGGTTGTAGGGCGCCAGGAGGGACTGCAAGAGGAAATGATGGACGAGCAGAGAACGCGGCACGGGCATCAGGGCACAGGCTCCTGTGCGCAAGACAGGCGACTGCTGGAAGAGGAAGCGCAGCCAGAAGTCGGGGATGAGAAAGAGGACGGCGGCCGACCACGGTTTCAGGGCGATGAGTCCAGAGGAGACATCGGCAGCGAGGGAGCGCACAAGCGTCAGGAGCGAGACGGCATAGACAGCCGTCAGGAGCCAGCGCAAGAGCAGCACAGAACTGGAGCGCCCCCAGAGAGGGTCGCGCTGCCGGCACAGACGCTCACCGGCCTGCAAGAGAAATAAAGTCCTCAGCGTGTGCACGGCGGAAAATGAAAAGCGGAAAGACTTACTTGAGGTACTTTGCCAGAGGAGAACGATTGTCCTTCAAACCCTTCGCCACACTCTTGGCATTGATCTGCGCACCGCGGAGCGACGTGTGGGTGTGGTCCTTGATATAGCAGCTCTTGGCCTCCTCGCGTCCCATGGCGTCCATCACGTCGGCGGTGATATTGTGCAGGTCGACGAACTCCACACCGGTGAGAGCCACCACCTCGCGATACCATTTACCATAGGAATCGTTGCGACGCTCGATATGCACGCCGTCGGGCCATTCGTTGCGCGGCGTGAGGGAAATGAGTATGGGCGTGGCACCCTTCTCTCGCACATCGTCAATCATCTTGCGAAGATACCATCCGAAGGTGTATACCACCTCGTTGCGCACCTCGTCCTTGGTCTGCACGCGATAGACATGCGAGGAGTCGGCTGTGCCGCTAATCTCGTTGCGTGCCTTGCCGCCGGATAGCTCGCTGCCGATGTCGTTGTGGCCGAACTGTATGGTGACGAAGTCGCCCGGCTGGAGGTCATTGACCACCTTGTCCCAACGGCCCTCGCGCAGATAGGTGCGACAGGAACGGCCAGCCTGTGCAACATTGATGACGGTGAGCTTCTTGGTGTTGAAGACGGTGGCAGCCTGAGAGCCCCAGCCCCACATACCGTTGGTGGAATCGCGGTCCTCGTTCTTCACCGTGGAGTCGCCCGTGATGAAGAGCACCGGTTTGCGCTTCTCGCGCTTCACACCGGTGGTGGGCAGCGCGATATTGGTCATCATATCCTTGAGCGGCTGCACCTCGGGATGGGTGCACGAGAGCAGTCCGTCCACAGCGCTGCGGCAGTTGAGACGCGCTCCGAAGGCGGAGGTGTGTATGTTGTCGAGGTAGAAATGATAGCCGAACTTCCAGGGCGACATCTTCTCATACTTCAGAGCGGAGATATCGTTGAGGTCGACGAAGGGCACGTTCAGCTCCTCCGCAATCTGCTTAGCCCAGAGACCAAAGGTCTGGTCGACACGCACCACACGACCGGGCTGGCCGTCCACGTAGGCATGGCGGGGAGTGAGCGACATGAGTATGGGATGCGCTCCGAGAGCACGCGTCTCACGCACAAAACGGCGGAGATACTCACCGTAGCTGTAGACCGTCTCGTGCTCGCCCGTCTCCTTGATGACGACGTTGAGCGAATCGGTGGCGGAGATACCTTTTATGGTGGCACGGGCACGACCGGAGTCGAAGGGACCATTGTCGTTGTGGCCGAGCTCGATGACAACCCAGTCGCCGGGCCTGATACCCTTCTTCACATCCGGCCAGAGACGGCGGTAGAAGGTGCGCGAAGAGGTGCCTCCGAGAGCCTGGTTCTCAACGGTTATTTTGTTCTCGTCGAAATACTCATGAGCGAAGCGTCCCCAGCCCCACTGGCCGTTGTCGCCGTTGCCGAGAGTGCCGGTGCGCATGGTACTGTTGCCCACGAGAAACAATACGGGATTGGAGCCCTTGCGCGTGCTGCCCGCAACGGGACGCGCTGTGGCGGCCTTGTCGAGGGAGTCGAGGGTGAGGTCCACAACCCTGTTCACATCCTCCATACTCTCGTATTTCTGCCCGAAAGCAGAGCACGCTATCAGAATGCCGATGACGGCAAAGAGGTTTTTCTTCATATCTTCAATGCTCTTGAGATTAGGTCATGGAGACTGAGCCAATGGGCCTTGGTGGCGGAATCAGTGGCGAGGCGGGCTGCCGACATGGTGCGGTTGCGCAGACGCTCCAGCGTCATCAACATGACGGGACGGTCGGGGTCGGTGGCGTCGGAGCCCTCGAAACTGTCGATGAGCGACTGTACGAATCTGTTCTGCAGCTCGCGGCGGTAGCGCGACACACGGGCTCCGCTCTGCGTCTCCTTCATGACGAGGTCGCTGACCTTGCCCATCACCTCGGAGAGAGGCCAGAGACGGTTGAGACGGTTGCTGGAGAGACGATTCATCACACGCATAATTACTATGCGGGCCACGACGAGGGTGACCTCCTCGGGATTCTCCGTCAGTTGCGAGAGATAAGGCACGCTGCGCAACCAGACGGGCTCCTGGAAGCAATGGCGGTCGATGAAGTCGAGGGCAGCCTTCTGACGCTCCAGCGGCGTGGGCTGATAGAGCGTGCCGCCCTGATAGGAGGTGCGGAACGTTTCGTAGGTACCTCCGATATTGTTGGACACATGACCCACGTAGCGCAGGAACTGGTTTAATATCTGATTGTACATCAGAGGCAGGTTGACGCCGAAATAGTCCGTCGTCTCGTCGGTCCACTGGGGCAGCTTCTTGAGTTCGCGCTTGAGATTCATGATACCGTATTCGCTGGCCTTCACGGCATCGTCGCCGAGGTCTTCCGTCTGACGGCGCGGGTCGTCCTGCCAGGTCTCGCCGTCGCCCCACCACAGACGCGGATTCTGCTGCGCCTTATAGGTGAGCGGCTCCTCCAGCTGGTGGTCCAGATCCTCGTCGATGGCGTAGCGCATCGGACGGTAGCCCCACTCTATGGCCCACATGTCGTAGTCGCCGATGCGTGGGAAGATGCCGTCGCGGCCGATACCGTCCTGGGGCTGTGCCACGTAGTTGAAACGGGCGTAGTCCATGATAGAGGGTGTGTGTCCGTGGCGGATGACGAACGCCTTGTTGCGCAGGGAATCGACGGGCACTGTGCTCGACGAACCGAAATTATGTCGCAGACCGAGGGTGTGTCCCACCTCGTGGGAAGAGACAAAGCGGATGAGTTCGCCCATGAGGGCATCGTCGAAGTGCATCTTACGGGCAGCCTCATCGATGCTGGAAGCCTGCACCATATACCAGTCGTGAACGAGCGACATCACATTGTGGTACCAGCAGATGTGGCTCTCGAGTATCTCACCCGTACGGGGGTCGCTGACATGAGGTCCGTAGGCGTTCTCAATGGGAGAAGCCAGATAGCGGATGACACTGTAGCGGGCATCCTCCATCGACATCGTGCTGTCGTTCTCGGGCCACTCCTCAGCACGGATGGCATTCTTCCAACCGGCCTTCTCGAAGGCCTTCTGCCAGTCGTTGACACCCTGGATGAGATAGGGACGCCAGCGTTTGGGAGTGGCGGGGTCTATATAGTAGACGATGGGCTTCTTGGGTTCGATGAGTTCGCCCTGCTCCATCTTGTCCCAGTCCTCTGCACTCTTGGGTTCGAGACGCCAGCGACAGATGAACTCCTTGCCCTTGACACGCTGCTGGTCGTCGGAATACTCCGTGAAGGAGTTGGTGAAATAACCCACGCGGGGGTCATAGTAGCGGCGCAGCATAGGCACCTCGGGAAGAAGGATGAAACTGACGTTGAGACGGAAAGTCATACGTCCGGTGGCCCCGGCGGAGGGGTTGCTGCTCCCGCGCGTGACGAAGGTCTTCACCATCTGCACCTCCACATTGCCGGGGAAGGTCTTGATATCCTCGATGTAGGACAGACCGCCATGGCTGCCTGCCAGGGAGAAATACTGCTTGGCCGACTCTGTGAAACCCAGTGCGGGAGCGTCCTCGAGGAAGAACTGGTTGACCTTCACCTTGCGGGCCTTGTTCTTGTGCTCCGTCACCTCGAAGATGCCGATGATGGGATTCTCGTTGGCAACGGTCACAGCACGGGAGATGCGCTGCGTGGTGTCGGCCACGTTGACTGTCATGCGGGCTCTCAGAACAAGCATGCTGTCGGGATTCAGCTCCCAATAGACGGTCTGCTCCTGAAGCTGCTCTCCGCCGAACTTACCCGTGGAAGGAGGAGTGGAGATGAAACGTGTGGTGGTGAGCATGTCCTTGCCCAGAAGGCTGTCGGGGACGACGAGCACCCAGTCGCGGGCCACCTTCTCAACGCCCATCAGACCGCTGCGGACAACAGAGGGCTTCGGAGGATTCTGCTGGCCGTTGCGCTGGGCAAAAAGGGGCAGCGCCGATAACAGAAGCAATGCTGCCAAAAATCTGTTTTTCATAAGACTAATATCCAAAAGTTTTTTCCAGACGTTCACGTTCCTCTGCCGTGATGGGGATGACGGAACCATGCCGGGGAGTGAAATTACCCTTTGTGGCTGTATTGTGTACAAAAGTGAAATTCTTCAGGTCGGTGGATTCGCAGAACTGATAATAGCCGTCGGCATAGCAGTCGTACATGAGAATCCATTTCTCGCCGCCGATGAGGGGGAACACACTGGAACCCTCTACGGGGAACTGGTCGGGCTTGTTGAGATGCTTCCACTCTACGGTGTAGGGACCGGTGAGATTCTTCGACGTGGCACGCATCACACCCTGGCGGGTCTTGAAACCGTTGTTGTCAACGCTGCGGCCCTCGTCCTTGAAGAAGAGAACGTACTGGTCGTTCTTCTCATCACGCACGATGTCGCCGTCGATGGCAGCCGTGCCGAAATCGAAGAGCAGTCTGGGCTCTGTGATGTCCGTGAAATCCTCGTTGGCGTAGCTGTAGAATATCTTGAAATAAGGCTGGCAGAAGGGTTTCTTCTCGCCGGTCTTCCTGTCGAGGACGCTGTCGCTGGTGATATACTCCCAGTCGTGACGACCGATGCTGTAGTATATCATGTATTTCTTCTCCTGCGGATCCCAGATGGTCTGAGGAGCCCACACGGCGTGCAGGTTCTCACGGTCGAAACCCTCCAGATCGGGGAAACGTGTGGGAAAATCGATGGCGGTGTGCTCCCAGTTTATCAGGTCGGTGCTCTTCATGAGGATGAGACCGTCGTTGGACTGCCAGCCAAGAGAGGAGCGCATGTCGGTGAGTACCATATAGAACGTCTTGTCGTCCACACCGCGAATGATGTGAGGGTCGCGCACACTCTTCGTGAGAGCAATCGTGTCGGAGAGCACAACAGGCTGACCGTCCTTCAGACTCCTGTAAGTGAAACCGTCGTCGGAAATAGCGTAACGAATCTGCTCACCCTCGGGGGAGTTGTTGGAAAAAAAACAGAAGAGATAAGCTGTCTTCGGAGCCTCCTTCTTTGCAACACACGAAACTATCAGAAATGCCGCAGAAAGAAAGATAAAGAGTATCTTTTTCATTATCAATTAAGGTTTTTCTCTACAAAAATAGGAAATAATTATGAAATAGAATTTAAGAGTCTGCTTTTTTTCGTACTTTTGCACCACAAAAAAGAAAAATTGTGCGTTTTTTCATCACCTTGAGTTTCGACGGAAGCATGTATCACGGCTGGCAGGTGCAGCCGAACGGTGTTTCTGTGCAAGAGACGCTGGCACACGCTCTCACAACGCTGCTGAGAGAGGAAATCAGCGTGACCGGAGCCGGTCGTACGGATGCCGGAGTGCATGCCAGAATGATGGTGGCCCACTTCGACACAGAACAGCCGGTGGACACACGGCAACTCGTCTATAAGCTCAACAAGATACTGCCACGCGACATCGCAGTGGAAGATGTAAGGGAGGTGGACGGCGAGATGCACGCACGCTTCTCCGCCACACAGCGCACCTACCACTATTACATACACACCGGCAAGGACGCCTTTCTGGAAAAGCGCTCGTGGATGGTGACATTCCCGCTGGACTTCGACAGGATGAACGAGGCTGCAAAAGTGTTGCTGGAATACGAAGACTTCACCAGTTTCTCGAAAGTGGACACCGACGTGAAGACCAATCTCTGCCACGTTACGGAAGCCCGCTGGACACAGGAGAGATTTTGCACCGCAAGTCATGCAGAAGCATGGTGCTTCACCGTCACGGCAAACCGTTTCCTGCGCAACATGGTGAGAGCCGTCGTGGGAACACTCATCGAAGTGGGACGCGGGCGTATGAGTGTGGAGGAATTCCGGCAGGTGATAGAACGCAAGGACCGTTGTCAGGCAGGAGAAAGCGTGCCTGCCTGGGGACTGTATTTATGGGACATCCGATATGACTGATCCGAGACACATACAAATAAAGGACTACAACTACCCCCTTCCAGAGGAACGCATCGCAAAATACCCCCTCGCAGAGCGCGACAGTTCGAAGCTGCTGGTGTACCGCCACGGAAGCATCGGTGAGGACGTTTTCAGAAATCTTCCCGGGTATCTCCCAAAGGGAGCACTGATGGTGTTCAACAACACGAAAGTGGTGCAGGCACGCCTGCATTTCCACAAGGAGACGGGAGCGCTCATTGAGATATTTATCCTCGAACCGGCCCAGCCGAAAGAGTATCAGGAGAACTTCGCACGCAAGGGAGATTGCGAATGGCTCTGTCTTGTGGGCAACCTCAAGAAATGGAAAGAGGGAAAACTCTCTCTCACGCTGCCCCAGGGCGGAATGCTGCGAGCAGAACGTCTCGGGCACGAGGGCACCTCGGAAAGAATACGCTTCTCATGGGAAGATTCACTCACATGGGCTGAGATACTGGAGCAGGCCGGCGAACTGCCCATCCCGCCCTATCTCAACCGCAAAACAGAGAAGTCCGACCTCACGACATATCAGACAGTCTATTCACGCATCAAAGGCAGCGTGGCGGCTCCGACAGCCGGACTGCACTTCACGAAACGGGTGCTGGAAGAGATATCCTCTCACGGCATAGAACGCGAGGAGGTGACACTGCACGTGGGAGCCGGAACATTCCGCCCCGTGAAGAGCGAAGACATCGGAGGACACAATATGCACACGGAACACATCTCCGTAAATCGCGCCACCGTGGAAAAACTGATTGCTCACGAAGGGCATGCCATCGCTGTGGGTACGACCAGTGTGCGTACTCTGGAGAGTCTTTATTTCATGGGACTTATCGCGCACGAACTGATGGCGGCGGGACAAGACAGCGGCGACGGCGAAGAGCTCCATGTGACACAATGGATGCCGTACGACCGGGAATACACCGTGAGCAGCAAAGAGGCACTGGAGATGTTGCTGCAATATCTTGACAAACATCGCCTTGATGTGTTGCATTCCTCCACGCAGATTATAATCGCCCCCGGATACGAATATCGCATAGTGAAGGTTATGGTGACGAATTTCCACCAGCCGCAAAGCACGCTGCTGCTGCTCGTGAGCGCCTTTGTCGGCGGCGACTGGCACAGCATCTACGACTACGCCCTCTGTCACGGGTTCCGTTTCCTGTCGTACGGAGATTCGTGCCTGCTATTCCCTTAACACTTCCTCCTCGCCGGGTTGCAGCAGACGGGTCTTACGGAAAGAAGACAGACAACGGTTCTTCATCCACATAACGACGTGTCTGCCTGCCATGCGACCCGTATTACGAACCAGAACACTACCGTCCGTAAGTGTCTCTTCTGAAAACGCAGTATAGGAGAGTCCGTAGCCGAATTCATAAGCCGGAATACGTTCCGAGTCGAAATAAGCCCTGTATCCCACACTGTCGCGCTCTTCGTAGCGAGTCACATCCTCATCTCCGAAATTACGCGTGGAGGGCAAGTCCTCCAAACGCATCGGCCATGTCATCGTCAGTCTGCCCGAAGGATTCACTGCTCCCGTGAGCACGTCCATTACAGCATTTCCGCCCTCCTGCCCAGGACACCACACAAGGAGCACGGCATCTGCCAGCGAGCGCCACGACATCGTCTCTATCACACCGCTGACATTGAGCACCACAACCATTTTCTTACCTCTGAGGTGAGCCTCGTCGGACACCGCGCACAACATGTCACGCTCCTCGCCGGTGAGCGAGAAGTCGCTCCTCTCACGATCTCTGCCCTCGCCTGCCTGGCGTCCGACAGTCACCAGCGCAATATCCGCACTGTCCAAAGCCTCTCTTATCCACTCCCGTTTCAAAGGCATCTCCTTGAGGGCTCCGCGACCGAGATATTTCTGCATAAAACCAAAGCCGGCAGCTTTATTCCTGTGCTTATTCCCCTTTGCCCAGCGACGATATTCCGATTTCAGTCTCTCTCCCACACTGTTTCCAATCACATCAGACAGGTTCACTTTGTAAGCTGCATTTACATGTCCGCTGCCCGTGCCTCCTATCACCATATCGTAGGACGACGCACCAAAAAGAGCAATGCGCACATCCGGAGAAAGGGGAAGAGTGTTACCCTCATTGCACAACAGGACAAAACTCTCCGCAGCCGCTCTCCGGGCCAGCACCGCGTGCTCCTCAAGACGCGGCTCCCGCCATCTTCTTTCCTCACGGGCCCTCTGTACTTTTTCCACCAATTGCAACACCCTTTTCACACAGGTGTCAAGCATATTCTCTCCATCGGCATTTTCCTTGAATGCCTTCTTCAAATCCATCCTCTGCAAAACGTCTCCCGGCATCATAAGATTGTTGCCGGCCTCTATCTGCCTGCGTGTGCGGCGACGGAATGTCCAGTCGGAAATAACAGCACCCTCATAGTGCCACCGTCTCCTCAGTACATCCGTCAGCAACCATCGCGACTCCTGTGTGCGCTCACCGTTGAGAAGGTTGTAGGACGACATCACAGTCCAAGGATTAGATTCGCGGATGACAATCTCAAACGGCTTAAAGTATATGTTGAACAACGTGAGACTATCTACCTGGGAATCATTATGCATACGACCCGTCTCTTGATTGTTGCAAGCAAAGTGTTTGACAGACGTTCCTACTCCTTTGCCCTGAATCCCGCGAACCATACCTGCCGCAAGTTTTCCGGTAAGCAGCGGGTCCTCGGAATAATACTCGTAGTTGCGTCCGCAGAGCGGCGAACGCATAATATTCATACCAGGTGAGAGAAGTATGTCGACACCATACGCTGCCGCCTCTTCTCCGAGCGCACCGCCCACTTCCTCCATGAGACCGACATCCCAACTGGAAGCCAGGCAACACCCCACCGGAAAAGCCGTTGCGTATGCAGTCTTGCCATGTTGGCGAGGCTTTATCCTCACTCCCGCCGGGCCGTCGGCCATCACAACAGAGGGGATCCCAAGTCGCTTTATAGCATGTGTCACTCCTGCGGCTCCCGGCACCTGTTGTTTCCCGCAAAACGGAATATTAAATCCGCTGAACAGACTCCCCCATCCGCCTCCTATGACCAGGCGCACTTTTTCCTTGTGAGTCATCACGTTCAACAGAGAGTCCACATTTGCAGCATGTGCAAAGAATACACACATCACAAATAGCAAACTGCACAGAACGCGTCTCATAACAAGTATTTTTCTATTATGTCAGCCACTCCGTCTTCCTCATTAGACGCCGTGACGACATCCGCTGCAAGTTTTGCTTTCTCGCGTGCATTGCCCATTGCCACACCGAGTCCGGCCCTCTGTATCATACTCACATCATTGTCCGAATCTCCCATGGCTATCACCTGTTCTATTGGTGTTCCCGTGCGCCTCAATACTGCCTCTACACCTCCCATCTTACTCACTCCGGGAGCTACGCATTCCAGGAAGAACGGTTCGGACAGACAGAAGTCCAAACCGCCCTGCATCTCTTCTGTCAGTCTGTCGCGCAACAAGGGCATTCGCGAGGGGTCTCCCACAATAAGTCCCTTGTAAAACGGAGGTACTGCCTCCTCAAGAAAATTGCATGCCTGGCGCACAGGAAGGTGATTGTTGCGACCCGAATACTGGACATATTCACTCGAGGAATCTGTTGTCAACACCACATCACCCTGATACACGACAAAGGCGCTGTCGTTCTCCAAGGCTCTTTGCAGCAGAAACGGAATGTATCTGTCAGGCACAGGACATGAGAATATCTCCTCCCCTGTCAGACAGTCGTGCACGAGAGCACCGTTGTAGCTGACAAGGAATCCACCCCTTTGCGTCAACTCCAACTGCTCCACAATGTGCATCGCCCCTTCCACCGGCCGTCCTGTGGATATCACTATCTGCACGCCTTTCTGCTGAGCCTCCTCCAAGGCTTTCAAAGTACGGGGCGTGATGACTTTGTCGGAGTTCACCAGCGTACCGTCCAAATCCATAGCCAGAAGGCTATACGTGTTTTTCTTCAAGATACTTTCCATATATGCGTGCCGCACATTCTACCATGCGCACACAAGGACGTTTCTTGTAATACTCATCCGTGCGCGCTTCAGGAGTGGAGCCCACCATCGATTCCGGCATTTTACCCTCAGCTCTGAGTTTGTTCAGCCCAAGGAGTTCTCTGCACAAAAGACTTCCGTTTTCTTCCTTGAAACGGTTTGCAAGAAGTTGCACAGCCTCATAGTTGAGACGCTTCAGTTCATTATTCGGATATGTCATCCCCTCCGGCCTCGTCTCCAGGCCACAAAGCAGGAACATACCACAAGCCGCACCGCACGTCTCTCTCATACGTCCTATGCCGCCACCGAAAGATGCCGCAATCCACGACATCTGCTCCTCGCTGATACCATAAAGGTCGGCAAAGGCCATAGCCACACTTTGCGAGCAGTTGTATCCTGCTTTGAAGTTGGCTACGGCCTTTTGTACTCTTTCTTCTATTGTCATTCTACAATATATTTCTGTCCGTTCTGGATATAGATACCGGGCTTCGTGGGACGACCTACGTATGCACCGCTGAGGGTGTAGGCCTCTGTGAGTTCATCGCTGCCAAGTGCGACAGCCTTGAGTTCATTCACACCCGACGGATCTGCAATAATACTAACTGTGCCGTCTGTTGCGAAGCTGCTTGTATCCCATATGTATCCGGCGGGCAATTCCTCAAGAGTCCACGTAACATTGCTACCGAGCACGATATTGCCTGCATCCACAATCTTCCAACTGGGCATCAGGGTGGGTTTCACACCGGATCTGGAAGATGAGTTATAGACAAGAGTGATATTACCGTTGATGGTCACCTTACCAGTAGTGGTTATGCTACTTGCAGAGGTATTACTCTTGAGATAAGCGGATATCATTGCACCGCTGCTTATTGTGATGTTGGCACTGCCGGCATCCAGCACACCGACATTCTTTGCTGTGGAATTCTCATAGACATTCAGTTCACTGCCACTTGAGAATGTCATCGTAGTACCGTTGAAGTTGCACTTCGTGACAAACATCTTACTGGTGCTGTTAGCCTGAATCGTACCGTTCTTCAGCGTGCTGGCTGTGCTTGTCAGCGTAGAACCTGACGCAAGAGTCAGTTTGCCGGTACCCAGATTTGCTCCAGTCTCGTTGTTCAGGATAAGTCCGCCGTTGACTGTCACAGGTTGAGTGATATTCATACCGGGACCTTTGTAGGTCATCGTACAGCTGCCCACCTTGTTGAAGGTGCAGTAGTTCGTTGAGCTGTTGTCGTTGATACTGCCGGAGAAGGTGAAGTCCTTGCCCAGGTTGTTGCCGATGTTCCATGTCACATTACCGCTGACGGGAGTGCTGCCTTGGTAGTCGCAGGCCGAGTTCGTCAGCGAGCCGGCGCCGGTCACAGCACCGATGGTGTAGGTGTAGCCGGGCGAGCTGGCGGCAGCACTTCCTTCAGCCAGCTGCAGCGTCATCTTAGGCGCAGTCATATTACCCCTCAGGGGAAGCCAGAGGCTGGTGTTGTGTACGATGGTACCTTCAAAGTTTGCCCATCCGCTCTCGATACGGACACGACTGACAGAGTTTCTCGGCACGATAGTCAGTTTTCCACTACCAGATAATTGGTTTCTATAACCGGTGTAGTACGCATACGTCAAATCCCATGTTGCAGATTTACCCTCCGGCACATAAATAGCATGTGCTGTGTTCTGGGCATCATCATAGAGTGTACCGCCACGCATTTCCACTGTAGAAGCAGGCTGTGTAGTTTCTGCCAACGAACCGGCAGTAACAATCAGACGGGAAAGGGTGCTGCCGCCATGTACGAACAGGGCTCCAGACCCCTTCTTCGTGAGCACAGTACCTGACAGAGCTGCCTCCATACGGAAGTCTGCAGCATTGTCAATCACACCGCCCTCATCGCCTATCATCTTTATCGGAGAATTGGTTTCCACAGCTCCCGTTGTCTGCAACGTCGCTCCGTTCTCCATTGTGAAGAGGCTGGCACTTGTTGTTCTTGCACCGAGGTTACCGTACTCGTTATACTGGTTTGCCAACTGTGTGACACGGACGGTACCGCCTTTCAGATACGTGCCGCCCTTATAGGTGTTTATAGTGCTCACCGTTACTGCGCCACTGCCTTCCTTTATAAACTTGGCACTTCCGTCAATACTTCCCTCGCCGCTCAAGGTATAAGCCTGCGAATTATTAAATGTCACGGTCTTCGGCATCAAATTGGCATTCAGTTCGACAGCCTTCCGGGCAGCATTGTTGTCAAACACGACATCGTCATCTGAAACGAAGGTTGTCGCTTCCTGGATTTCCCCGTTCACGAGATAGAAGTTCTCAGTGTAGTCTAGATCCCATGCGCTGCTGTTGGCACCCGTCCAGTATACTGTAGTGGGCTCACGCATCGGCAAAATCTCCAGAATCAGTTTGCCGTCCTCCACGTAGAGCTGTTTCTTCTCCGTGGGAAGACCTTCCAGTATAATGGAGTTTACATCACCCTCCACTTCGCCTTCGATGGTGGCAATCACATATTTTCCTGCTTCCATCTTTGAGGCGCCGCTCTTGAGATGACCCACCAGTTCTATCACAGGACTCAGATATTGCGGACCTGCAGCAATCCATGCAGCATCGGTCTTTTGCTCAATAGTCAGGCTCTTGGCATTTATCTGGTCGGCAGTCAAGTCATCACAGTAAAGATCCACCACCAGACGTGAGCCGAAGCCCATAGTGTATCTGTCTGTTGCAATCGCACCCTTGGCATCCTTACCGCCGGGACGGATAATGGAAGCGTAATCAGCCTTGATATTCTTGAACTGACCTGTGGCATTTATCTCCGCGAAACGGTTGAGCCACAAATCGGAGTTCTTCATTGTGCCGTAGAAGTTCACAACGCCGGCCCATATATCTGTACTGCCCGTATGAGTGAACTCTGCTGCGGGAAGAGTCAGAACGCCGTCACCCTGCTTCACAAGACGGGTCGAACCCGACAGTCCGCCTCCCGTCACATTACAGGTGTAGGTCGTGTATTTGATATTTGTATCCTTCGTGGTGGTTTCACTGGCAGCAGAACCCTGTACCCATGTCGGCACATTGAAGGTCAGGATATAAGGACTTACTCCGTCTGCAATGCTTACACTTGAGTTTCCCACTTCACAAACAATGACATGCTGGTCGTTGTATGCAGCGGAAATTGTGCCGCCGTTGGCCACTTCCGTACGTCCTACAGTGGTGAGTGGTGGCGGAGGTGTGGTGATGCCTTCCATCTCACCCAGGAAGTAGCTCGTGTGAGGAGGCTGGTTGTAGCCGCACATCTGCCACACCATTGAGTTACGGTACTGATGGTCGTGCCACAGCGTGTAGACGCGGTGAGCTGTCGGAGTGGGAGTAGAAAATATACGTATGTTGTTGTTCGACGTACGCATAATCACCTCCTCACGCCAGTCGCCCAAAATATCGCCCTGATAGCAGGGTGTTCCCTTGGTGTCGTTGTTGGTCATCGAACCGGCCATCGTATAGATGGGCGTCCAGCTGCCGTATTTGGCTACGCAACCTTCGGTGTTTTTACCGTTAAGATAGTTGAAAGTCTCTTCGCACAGATCACCGTCCCAGTAGATACGGAAGTTGGTGTTCACACCCGTGGCGCCCAATCCGCTGACGGCCTCGTTTACGATAGTGCTGACGGCACCCTCGCGTGCCGAGCATCCCAGTCCGCCGGGGAAGTCGTTGGTGAAGTTGCCGGCCATAGCACGACCGTCGTCATTACCGGCGATGCAGCGGTGGTATAGTTTGCTCGTTGTGGCATCGCGGTAGTTATTGCCGGGATTGTCCTCCAGACAGGCATAGATTTCCTGACCGTGAATGTAAGGATTGAGGTCGCTGCAGTGCTGGGAATCGCCGTGACCGAGTCCCGTGGTGGAGAGACCCTTACCGTTGTCGTCAATCACCATTGAACCGTATACAATCTCGTCTCTTCCGTCCCAGTCCACATCGGCTATTCCGAAATTGTGGTAACCCTGTCCCTTCCACGGACCGTTGGAGTTGTTGTACCACTTCCAGCGAAGTTTCAGTTTGTGCGTGCTTTTGTCTACATCGTATGCTGCCATCTTGTGACGGGTGTAGATACCTCTCGCAATGAAGATGCTGGGGTTGCGGCCGTCCAGATAGGGAGCGCCGAAGAAATGCTTCGAGGCACGGTGGCCCGAGTTGTCACCCCAGGCCGACTGCATGTTTGTCTCTCCGCTTTCCAGGAGTGCCAAAGGATATGCGATGCAGTCATACACCTCACCCGTTTCGCCATTGAGGTAGAGCAGATATTCCTCCGTCGTGGTGACAAACCAGTTCACACCGCCGCCCGTTGCTGCTCGCACATTGGTATTGGAATTGCCCACGGTGTAGGTTCCTCCAAGAGCATTGTGCACCACAGTACCGCTGGCGGCACGCATCACACATTCTGCCTTTCCGTCCTGGTCCCAGTCGTAGGCCACCATATTCTGCTCGTTGTTCTGGAAGTCGCCCATATTCGGACCGCAGTTGAGCCACCACAGACGCTGGCCGTTCTGCTTCAGCACCTCGAAGATGGTGTATTCGTGCGTCACCACACCACCGACGGTGGGACCGTACTTGGGATACGACTGCTCCATCTCGCTCAGGTTGTCAAACTTCATGATGATTTCCAGTTCGCCGTCACCGTCCACATCGGCACAGCAGGCATCGTTGGGCACCAGCGTGCTCCTGATACCTTCATGTGTGAGAGCTATTTCCTTGTAGCTGCCCGACCACACGCTCACGTCCTCACAACGGGCCTTCTCCACACCGCGCACAACAGGAGCCACACTGTAAGTGTTGGTTTTTGTGCCGGAAGGATCCTCGAAGTTGGATACAGAGATGGGAGTATCCGTAATCTTCGTTCCGTTACGATACACATTGAAGGTCACGTCGTAGTACTCTTCTGCATTCAGACGCCAACTCAGGTACACGCCGGAGTTTGTCTTCATAGCCACCAGACCGCGGTCCAGGACGTCGGTCTTACGCTGTGCGTTAACACCCACAGCCAGAGTCAGCATCAATAAAAAAAGGCAAAATTTTCTCATGATATTCTTTTTTAGTTCTTGTTATTCTACAGATATTGTGGCAGTTGATATAGTTTCGTACTGTGGCTGCCCTTGACGAGAACGGTCTTGTTCTCTATGGGTGTCACCTTCAGGGCGCCAATCACTTCCTCCACAGAAGCGAATCTTCTGGCCTGTGCATTTTCCGGCCATTCCTTGCCGACAAGCCATGCCTCACAAGCGATGTGTCCGAGCACTTCTTCGTGCAAAGCGGCACTGCCCTCACCCAGTTCGCCCATAGCACCGAGTATCACCATCTTGCCGTCGGCCTTTATTTCGTTGAAATTGTCCAGCGCAGCCACCATACTCGTGGGATTTGCATTGTAGGCATCCACGATGAGACGGTTTCTGCCTGTCTCCAGATACTGCGAACGGCCGAGATTGGGCTCGTATTCCTCCACTGCAGCCACGATATCGTCCATCGTCACTCCGAAATGCAGTCCCACCGTTGCTGCAGCTCTCACATTTGCCATATTGTAGGCACCGATCAGATGCGTCTGCACATCCCTTCCGTTCAGCACACAAGCCACGAAGGGATTGCATTCCTTCACTTCGCCGCCCACATACTTCTCGGTCTTCAGCCCCCTCTGCCCGGCCATTTCGCTGAGGTCTGCGTCCTCTCCGTTGAGGAATGCGAACTTACCTCTTGCCACGAGGTCGTCGTAGAGCTCGCCCTTCGTCTTCTTCACGCCTTCAAAGGAACCGAAACCCTCCAGATGTGCCCGTCCCACGTTCGTTATCAGTCCGCAGTCGGCCTTCACCATGCCGCACAGGAAAGCTATCTCCCCGGGATGGTTCGCACCGGTTTCCACCACGGCAATCTCGTCGTCCTTCGTGATGGACAGCAGCGTCAGAGGCACTCCGATATGGTTGTTGAGATTACCCTGAGTGTAGCGCACCCTGTATTTCCTACTGAGCACAGCTGCCATCAGTTCCTTCGTGGTGGTCTTGCCGTTGGTGCCTGTCACCTGAATCACGGGTATCGTCAATTGCTGTCTGTGGTATGCGGCGAGCCTTTGCAGTGTCGTCAGCACATCGTCCACCAGAACGTAGCGCTCATCGCCCTCCTTCACCACGTCTTTGCTGTCCACTACCACGGCGGCACAACCCTGTTCCAGAGCTGCAGAGGCATACGTATTACCGTCGAAACGTTCTCCCTTCAATGCGAAGAACAAACTCCCCGGCTCACATTTCCTCGTGTCGGTTGTCACCTGAGGGTGACGCAGATATAATTCATATAGTTTTTCCATACACATTGTGCACAAAGGTATCGAAACATTCCATGTCAACCGTCAAAACAAGCGATAAAAAATCGTCTTCTTCGGAAAAATTGACAAAAAAGACTAAATAAATAACACATTACATTTGTCTGCTAACTATTTTTTTGTTATTTTTGCACACGAATGAGTTGTTATCTTAACATCAAAGGCAAGCTGCACGATATATCCCACCCTCAAGTGATGGGGATATTGAACGTGACGCCCGACTCCTTTTTTGCGGATTCCCGTATCATGGACGAGGAGTCGTTCACCCGTCGTGTGCAGCAGATACGCGACGAGGGAGCCGCGATGATTGACATCGGCGCCGTGAGCACACGACCCGGTTCCCGGCCCGCCGCCGTCGAGGAGGAATTCGAGCGTCTCTCCTGGAGCCTTCCCCTCGTGCGGGGTATCTGGCCGGAAGCCATCATTTCCGTCGACACGTTCCGTCCGGAAGTGGCACGCAAGGTGATTGAAGACTACGGTGCCGACATCATCAACGATATCTCCGGCGGTTGTCCCGAGATGACAGATGTCGTCAGTTCGCTCCACGTTCCATACATACTCACCCAGCCGGATTTCCGTCTCATGGGCGAATCTCTTGAGATGCTCCACGAGCGCGGTGTGGCAGACGTGATTCTCGATCCCGGTTTCGGCTTTGCCGGTTCCACGGAAAAGGATTTCCAGATGCTCTCCCGCCTCTCGGCCCTTGTGGACGTACTCTCCTGCCCCGTCTTGGTTGGAGTGTCTCGCAAGAGCATGATAAAGAACACACTCGGTGTCTCCACAGAAGACGCCCTCACCGGCACCATCTGCCTCAACACAATAGCTCTCCTCAAAGGAGCTTCCATCCTCCGCGTCCACGATGTCCGTGAAGCGGCACAATGCATCAGACTATGTTCGAAATTGGCATAAAAGACCTACTTGACATATTCCTTGTGGCGGTGATACTCTTCTCCTGCTACAAACTCATGAAGCAGTCCCGCTCCGTGAACATCTTCTATGGTCTCATCGTCTTCATCAGTTTCTGGATTATCATCTCCAAGGTGGTGGAAATGAAGCTTTTGGGCAGCATTCTCGACCAGCTCGTCAGCGTTGGTGTCATTGCCATCATCGTGCTCTTCCAGGAGGAGATACGCCATTTCTTCTTCAGCCTCGGCACACACGAGCGGGCCAACCGCATCATCAAATTCTTCCGTCCGAAGAAAGACATCGAAGACGGTGAGGTCTTCCGTCACAGCCGTGCCCAGGTGTCGCCCATCGTCCTGGCGTGCCTCAATATGGCGAAGCAGAAGGTGGGTGCCCTCATCGTGATGCAGAACGACCTGCCCCTCGGCGACTTCGTGCGCACCGGCGAACGCATCGACGCTCTCGTCTCGCAGCGCCTCATTGAGAACATCTTCTTCAAGAACTCCCCTCTCCACGACGGTGCTCTCATCATCAACGGCGACCGTCTTGTGGCAGCCTCGTGTATCCTGCCCGTGTCCCACGACCTCGACATCCCCAAGGACTTCGGACTGCGCCACCGCGCCGCGAAGGGACTCTCCAAGGAGACCGACGCCCTTGCCATTGTGGTCAGCGAGGAGACCGGACGCATCTCCGTGGCATACGACAACGACTTCAAGGCCCGTGTCTCTGCCGAAGAGCTCGAGCGCATTCTCATGAAAGGTAAGATATAAACGAAAACATAAATAAACAACACATAAAAACATTATCACTATGAGTGCATTAATGCAACAAATCATCCAGCGCGCCAAGTCCAACAAGCAGCGCATCGTTCTCCCCGAGAGCCTCGAGGAGCGCACTCTCACAGCTGCCGATATGGCGCTTGCCGACGACCTTGCCGACATCATCCTCATCGGTCCCAAGGCAGACATCATGTCACTGGGTCAGAAACTCGGTCTCACCCATCTTGACAAGGCCACCATCATCGACCCCGCCACCAGCGAGAAGACAGAGGAATACGCCCAGCTGCTGTTCCAGCTCCGCCAGAAGAAGGGTATGACTCTCGAACTGGCCCGCAAGCAGGTGCTCGATCCCCTCTACTTCGGTTGCCTCATCATCAAGAGCGGCGATGCCGACGGTCAGATTTCAGGTGCTCTCTCCACCACGGGCGACACCCTGCGTCCCGCCCTGCAGATTATCAAGTGCGCACCCGGCATCTCCTGCGTGAGCGGTGCCATGCTCATCATCTCCGAGCGCACACAGTACGGTGAGGGTGGTGTCCTCGTCTACGGCGACGTGGCAGTCACTCCCATGCCCGACGCTTCCCAGCTGGCACAGATTGCCGTCTGCACGGCACAGACCGCCAAGAGCGTGGCCGGCATCGCCAATCCGAAGGTGGCAATGCTCTCCTTCTCCACGAAGGGCAGCGCCAAGCACGAAGTGGTGGACAAAGTCGTTGAGGCCACCCGTCTTGCCAAGCAGCTCGACCCCAACCTCGATGTGGACGGCGAACTGCAGGCCGACGCAGCCCTCGTACCCGGTGTGGGTGAGAAGAAGGCTCCCGGCAGCAAGATAGCAGGTCACGCCAACGTGCTCATCTTCCCCAACCTCGAGTGCGGCAACATCGGCTACAAGCTCACACAGCGTCTCGGCGGTGCCGACGCCATCGGTCCCATCCTTCAGGGCATCGCACGTCCCGTCAACGACCTCTCCAGAGGTTGCTCCGTGGACGACATCTACAAGATGATTGCCATCACATCGTGCCAGGCACAAGACGCTTGATAATTGATAATTGATAATTGATAATTGACAATTGATAATTGATAATTGACAGTTTAGAGTTTAGAGTTTAGAGATTATTGCAATGAAAATTTTAGTATTGAACTGCGGAAGCAGTAGCATCAAATATGCCCTCTACAATATGGAGGACAAGAGTGTCATCACTTCCGGCGGCATTGAGAAAATCGGTCTGCCCGATTCATTCATCACCGTCAAACTCAACGGCGAGAAGCACAAGATGGAGCGTCCCATCGCCGAGCACACTGCCGGCGTGCAGTGGATATTCGAGGTACTCACCCAGGGTGAGTACGCCGTGCTCAAGGACCTCCACGAACTCGGTGCCGTCGGACATCGTATGGTGCACGGCGGTGAGAAGTTCAACAAGTCCGTACGCCTCACTCCCCAGGTGATGGCCGACTTCGCCAAGTGCAACGACCTGGCTCCCCTCCACAATCCTGCCAACATCAAGGGCGTGGATGCCGTCACGGCACTGCTGCCCGAGATTCCCCAGGTGGGCGTCTTCGACACCGCCTTCCATCAGACGATGCCCGACTACGCATTCATGTATGCCCTGCCCTACAACCTCTATAAGGAGTACGGTGTGCGCCGCTACGGTTTCCACGGCACCAGCCACCGCTACGTATCGCAGCGCGTGTGCGAGTTCCTCGGCGTGAAGCCCGAAGGCAAGAAGATCATCACCTGCCACATCGGCAACGGTGCCTCCATCGCCGCTGTGAAGGACGGCAAGTGTGTGGACACCTCCATGGGTCTCACTCCCCTGGAAGGCCTCATCATGGGCACGCGCTCAGGCGACATCGACGCCGGTGCCGTGACATTCCTCATGGACAAGCTCGGCCTCGACACGAAGGGCCTCTCCAACCTGCTCAACAAGCAGTCGGGACTGGCAGGCGTGAGCGAACTCTCCTCCGACTTCCGCGACATCCTCGCCGGTATCGCTGCCGGCAACGACAAGGCACGTCTGGCCAAGGAGATGTACTGCTACCGCATCAAGAAATACATCGGTCAGTACGCAGCTGCGATGGGCGGTGTGGACATCATCCTCTTCACCGGCGGTGCAGGTGAGAACCAGTGGGAGGTGCGCGAAGGTGCCACCAGCGGTCTGGAGTTCATGGGTGTCAAGATGGACATTGCCAAGAACCGCTCCTGCCGCGCCACGGAGGCCGTCCTCTCTGCCGACGACTCCAAGGTGACCGTCTGCTGCATCCCCACCGACGAGGAGCTCATGATTGCCCTCGACACAGAGGCTCTCTGCTAAGGCATCACCTAATCTATATATATAATGAAGGCTACCCGCAAAGGTAGCCTTCGTTGTTTCTGTCTGTTCGGCATTTACTGCTTTTCCAGCACCTGCTTCCATCTCTGGTATGCCTCCTGGTATTCGCTGCCCGTCTCGGGCTGTATCTCGTCCAGACGCTTCAGAGTGGAGAATGCCTCCTTGTTGTCCTTGTATATGCCGCAGCCGATACCGGCTCCCTTTGCAGCACCCACGCTGCCGTCGGTGTCGTACAGTTCGATGGTGGCACCGCTCACGCTTGCCAGCGTCTTGCGGAATATGTCGCTGAGGAACATGTTGGCTCTTCCTGCGTGTATCGTGCGTATATCCATACCCATCTCGCGCATCACCTCCATACCGTAGCAGAACGAGAACACGATTCCCTCCTGTGCGGCCCTCATCAGATGAGCCTTCGTGTGCTTGTTGAAGTTCACGCCGTTCACGCTGCAGCCCACTTCCCTGTTCTCCAGCACGCGCTCCGCACCGTTGCCAAAGGGCACGACGCTCACGCCCTCGCTGCCTACTGGTATGGCGGCCATCATCTCGTTCATCTCGGCGTATGAGATACCCTCGGGAGCCACCGTGCGGCGCATCCATGCGTTGAGGATACCCGTACCGTTGATGCAGAGCAGCACACCCAGACGTGTCAGGTCCTTGGTATAATTCACGTGTGCGAAGGTGTTCACGCGCGACTTCGTGTCGTAGCGCACCTCTCCCAGCACACCGTACACCACGCCGCTGGTGCCGGCCGTGGATGCTATCTCTCCGGGGTTGAACACGTTGAGGCTCACCGCGTTGTTGGGCTGGTCGCCTGCGCGGTAGCTTATCGGCGTACCGGCCTCCAGACCCAGCTCCTCTGCCGCTGCCTTCGACACCTGTGCCTGCACGCTGAATGTGGGCACCACCTCGGGTATCATCTCTGCGGGCACTCCGTAGTAGTCGAGCAGCTTGGCTGCCGTGCTTCTCTCCTTGAAGTCCCACATCATACCCTCGCTCAGTCCTCCTATCGTGGTGTTCATCTCGCCGCTCAGCCGCATGGAGATATAGTCGCCCGGGAGCATTATCTTATGTATCTTGCTGAAGAGCTCGGGCTCGTTTTCCTTCACCCACGCCAGCTTTGCCGCAGTGAAGTTGCCGGGCGAGTTGAGCAGATGCTCCAGACACCATGTCTCCCCCACCTCGCGGAACGCCTTCTCTCCGTAGGGCACGGCGCGTGAGTCGCACCATATGATACTGTCGCGCAGAGCCTCTCCGTTCTTGTCCACACACACCAGTCCGTGCATCTGATACGATATGCCGACGGCCTTCACCTCGCTGCCCTTGGCCCCTGCCTGCTGCATTGCCTTGCCCAGCGCGGTCTTCATGTTGTCCCACCACATCTGCGGGCTTTGCTCGGCCCATCCTGTCTTGAGGGCCTTGATAGGTGCTTCCGACTGCGGCCAGAATGCCGTACCTGCCATTTCACCCGTTGCCACATCCACCAGAGATGCCTTCACCGAACTGCTCCCCACGTCCAGTCCCAAAAGATACTCTTTGCTCATTTTTCTTGAATTTTTAATCTGTGTTTTTTCCGTATTACCACGCAAAGATAATAAATTTAGTTGACAAGTTGACGAGTTGACAAGTTGACAAGTTGTTTCTTTTGGGGGATTTGGTGATTTTTTGAGGTTTTTGAAGGATTTTTATCGTTAAAGTTAGCGTTAAGGTTGATTCCCCACAAAATATTCGTGTCCCGTTTGTCCCGAATGTCCCGAAAACAATGTCTTTTCCTGATTTCGGTTGACAGTTTTTTGCTCTTTTCCTGAGTTGGTTGTCAGTTGTTTTCCTGATAAGGTTTACACTTTACTGTTTTCGTTGACATCGTTCCTGATGGGGTTGACATTTTTCTGAAAAGGTTGA
>JAEEZX010000049.1 GCA_016292045.1 Bacteroidaceae bacterium
CTCAATGCCAGCACCACACCTCCAAAGTCGAATGCGATATTCTTTATTTCTTTCATATTCTGCGGCAAATAATCCTTTCTCCACACTATCGAGTACTACTCTCCTCAAACACGCGTTGCAGTTCTTCCTTTGGAGGCAGGGTCTTCTGATGAATTCATGTTAATTTCTGTAAATTTGGCAGTCGTAACTGCCGAATTAGGGCGCTCGAGCATACTCCAACCCTCATAGAATATACGCATATTCTTGATATTCCTTACAGAAAAACCACGAAGTCCTGGCAGTTCCAGCTTTAATTGGTTGCTGATAGCTTCAATAGCTCCTTGACCCCAATTCTTCTTACGGGTGTTTGCCGATACGTATCTACCAATACCATAGTAAAGGGCCAACTGTTCTTGGTTGACAGCCTTGGCAGCCCGGGCCTGACTCTGTAAGATCGCAGTTTTGATGACGTTAACCGCGCTTTGATATTCCTTTATGTCGCTCATTATATAAATCTTCCATCAATACTTATTATAGCCACAAAGATAGTGAATTGAATTCAATTTCTCGCATTTTCGTTTATACTATTACTCAAAATCAGTCACTTTTATATTTTTTTATGTGTTCCAGACCGCAAAAACCATAAATAGACACATTAGGAACACCAGAAGAAAAAAGAAAACTAAGCTTCATTAGTAATTGATGGGATTGACAAAAAAGAGGACCGGCAGCTCTCTTAGTCTGTCAGTCCTCTCGTCGTGTTTTCGGGATGGCCCGTCGGCTTTAGTTCACGTCGTTGCCTCCGCCGTTACTGCCACCTCCACCGCTACCCTTGGAATTTTTATATCTATTGTCATTTCTTTATACTATCATCATCCTTGTTACCGTAATGTGAGGCGACATAGTTACCGTAATTTCCATAATTGCCGTAACTGCCATACCTACCATAGCCGTATTTACCATAACCATAGCGGCCATATTTGCCGTAACGACCATAGCCATAATAGTAGCCATACTTCCTCTTCGACATATCCACTCCGTTGAGTACCACGCAGGCATTAGGAAGTTTGTTTTCTTGGGTCAGTGAATCGAGCAGTGCGACGTTTGACTTCGGTGAATAGTCAGCACGGCAGACGAAGCAGCAGACATTGGCATATCGTGCCAACTGCAACGTGTCGGTGACAAGTCCTACTGGAGCAGAGTCGAGGATAATGTAGTCGTATTCCTCGCTCAGCAGGTCGAGCACCGTCTTCAGGCTCTTCCTGCTCAATAGCTCTGTAGGATTCGGGGGGACAGGACCCGACAGCAAGAGGTCAAGATTGGTGTTCACCCCGGAGCTGGATATTTCTTCGTGCAACTCCTCTGCCGTGACATGCTCTGCCCTAAGAAGGTTGGTGAGGCCCTGCTTCTGGTTTGACGTTCCAAACAGTCGTCCGAGAGCTGGTTTTCGGATGTCACATCCAACAAGGACAACCTTCATGCCGAGCAGTGCAAACGACACTGCGAGGTTGGCAGCGAGGAATGTTTTGCCTTCGCCGGAGATGCCCGAGGTGAAGAGGATGATTTTCTCGTTCTCTACCATCATAAACTGCAGATTGGTGCGCAGCGAGCGGAACACCTCGTCCATCTGGGTATTCTTGTCAGCCTGTACCACAATGCCCGCAGCGGTCTTCGCCTTTTCGCTGGCCACAGGCACATCGGCCACGATAGGCACATTGGTGAGTGAGGCAACATCATCGTGACCTTCTATGCGATAGCGCAGCATTTGTCGGATAAACAAAATGACAAACGGGATGAGCAGACCCATCATGAAGGCTGTTAGAAGAATCGTGTTTTTTCGCGGGCTTACCTTTCCCCTGTTCAGGGGGGCGGCAATGAGTTTTCCCTTGTCAGCCGTTGCTGCCAGGGAAATACTATTCTCCTCGCGTTTCTGTAACAGTAGCAAGTAAAGACCAGAGCGCACTTCCTGCTGGCGGCCTATCTGGTTGAGCACACGCTCCTGTTCAGGTGTGCTGCCGACACGGCCCTGATACCTGGCATACTGACCCTGAATGGAGCTGCGCTGCAGTTCGGCAGAATGACGGGCCTGTGCGAGTGCCTGTTTGATGGAAGCCTCCAGATCGTTAAGCGTAGCGGTAAGCGTCTGCACCTGAGGCGACTGATCGCTGGCACTACGTATCAGCCGATTACGCTCCTGAACCGTTCTGTTGTAGTCCGCTATCAATTGCGTCGATGCCTGATCGTTCATGCCTATATTGGCAGGTATCAGTTTATAGCGGTTATCAGGGCTGTCCACATATTGTTGCAGATAGTCAAGCAGTTGCAACTGCGTGTTGATATCAGCCAGACGTGCCGCATATTGGGCCGAGAGTTGTAGTGATTGTGCTGCGTCAGCCTCTAATTGAGTGACCGCGTTACGGCGCTTATAGCTCTCTAAAGAACTCTCCGTCGTCCCCAACTCGGCATCAATCTTCTCTAAGCGCTCGTTGATGAACTCCTCCGTCTTCCGTGCTATTTCGTCTTTGTCTATATTGGCCTGGTCGTTATAGCAAAGCACGAGCGCGTTGATGAAGTCGACACCTCGGATAACGCTCTCGTCATTGAGTGTGATGGACGCTATCGTGGTTTTCTTCGAGGTCGGTTCCACCTTCAACCGTTGCATATAGTCAAGCGCTACCACCATAGGCGGACGTATGGTGACAAGCAGTGCTGATCCCTTCTTGAAGCGGTCTTCTTTGTATGTTTTATACTTTGGGTTGCTCAAGAAAGAGATTGTACCATAATCTGTCTTGAGTGATGTGCCAAGCGAATCTATGTCTTCACTATACTTCTTCATGACCTTCCCGTTGTAAACCAGCCCAATGTCGGCATGATAGCCCTTTTCTTTCTTCATGATAGCTATCTTTATGGAACGGATGCCCTCCAGCATATAGTAGTCCAGCGAGTCGAGCGACATTGGGTCGAGGTCTACGCTGACCGGCTGGTCGGCATAGAGCAACTGGTTCCGAATGCGCCCATCGAGCTGATAGT
Organism: Bacteroidaceae bacterium; assembly: GCA_016292045.1. Lineage (GTDB taxonomy): Bacteria > Bacteroidota > Bacteroidia > Bacteroidales > Bacteroidaceae > Physcousia. The sequence goes on from JAEEZX010000049.1 coordinate 3,010, forward strand.
CCGTATAGAGTTTCAGGCGCTTCACGGCATCATGTACCGTGACTGGCGACTGTAGTATCTCTATCTCATTTTCGAAACCACTGGAGTTATTCATAATACCGAAGTCTTCCATGTTAGGAAGCATCTGCTTGGCTGAAGTCCTTACTTTCTGTTCCTCATCCTTCACCAGCATTCTGGCCGACACCTGATAGATGGGGTGAGCATAGCGCAAATAGATGTAGGCAGCGCTCATGCAGATGATTAAAGAAAGCAGATACCACTGCCAGTTCAGCACCAGATGGGCAAATACTTTCTGGAAGCTATAACTTGCTCCTTTTCTCTCGTCGCCTATAAGGTCTTTCAGGTCGTCGAGGTCTTCCAAATCAATTTCTACTTTGTCTGACATAAGTTATAATTTTTTAATTGTTAGTATTATAATTCTCTCATTTTATTCCTTTCCTATCTTCTCTTTAAAAATGTTCCACAAGAACAAAGGAATTCCAATCACATACCTCCTCCACAACGGCTTAGGCTCAAAAAGCAACCTGTAGAGCCATTCCATCGAGTGTTCCCGCCACCACAAGGGAGCCCTTTCCACCGTTCCTGCATAAAAGTCGAACACCGCACCGATGGCGCCCACATGACAATGAATATCCAATTCCTTCCAGTGCTGGAACGTCCATTTCTCCTGTTTGGGTGCCGTCATGCCTATCCATAGCAGGTCTGGATTGGCCTTGTTGATGGCCTGTATCATTTCCTTATTGTCCTCGTCCGAGAACTCTGGTTTGAATGGAGGAGAATAGGTCACTACTTCCAGATTAGGATAGTCCACAGCTGCCCGCTCACGAATCAATGACAAAACCTTATTGCTAGCCCCCAGGAACATCACGCGGCATTTCTCCTTTCTCCTTTCTCCTTTCTCATTTAGTCTTTGCATTTCAAAAGCAAACAGATCCCATCCTGCAATGCGTTCCTTTGGCTGGCTCTTAGTTTTCAGCCATTGACAAGCCATGACAATACCAGCACCGTCAGGAATAAGATACTTCACATATCCCTCCTCATGTTCATTTCTCCATTTTCCATTCTCAATTGTAGAGAGCGCCTTGGCAAACACCTCATCCTTCTGTGCTACATTAAAGGAGTGTGCGTTGATAGTATTGATGAGGACCTTACCATCAGGAATCTTGCTCAATTCTGTTTGCGAGCAGACAATATTTAGCGCTTTGAGTTGAAATGACATGAATAGGTACTATAGATATTATTGAGTTTGTCTATATAAGAATCAGAGTCAAAGTGTTCGAAAATATAGTTGCGTGCAGCAGAACTCATCAATTTTAACTTGTCTCTGTCAGTATGCAGGTAAGTAATTGCATCCACGATGGATGGTGTATCTTTTACTTTGATGAATAATCCATTTTGATGGTCGGTTACTACCGTCGGGATGCTGCCAACTGGTGTAATAACTGGTACTGCACCATAGCTCATACATTCGAGAAGAGACATTGGTAGTCCCTCAAAGAAGGTAGGCATAGCAAGAACATCAAGGCTCTGCAGAAATGTGTTCTTGCTCTCTCCACTAACTATTCCAGAATACACAAACTGATTTCCGATCACTTTGCTAAACTGCGGTAGATATTGTCCTTCAACCTCTTCTGCTCCTGCGATTTTAAGACAAAACGGGATATGGCGTTCTTTTAATATACAACAAGCCTGCAAGAGATAGTCCATACCTTTTGTCTTTGTTATGCGACCAAGATAGCCTAATGCAAGAGGAGTAGAATCATCTTTGCATTTCCGATCAAATGTTTTTGCTGCTTTCAAATCTATACAGTTCGGTAATGACACTACGTGTTTCGCATGGAATCTCTTTCTAAGCACCTCAGCTTCCGTCTCACTCAGTGTAATGATAGGCACGTTCCAGGAAAATACGTATTTCAATATCTGTCGGAATGGGAATGGGATGCTTTCGGATGAAAGATATACACCTCCATGAATGTGTATAACCATCTTGTTCCCATTTTTGAGTACCGCACGCATATATGGCGTATCTCGTATGATGCTAGGCTTCTCCAATGGGAAGTTATAATGTACAATTGCATCTCGATGCATACGGAGTAATTGCTTCCATGCTCTATACCCACTTATAATGGAACCAACTCTATAAATGCCCCCCTTTTCACCATCCTTCCGTCCTAATTCAAAATGTATATAGTTGTGGTGTGGGTTGTTCTCTATGATGAATCTTGTCACAGAGGACAAACCGCTAACATTCTTCGTTGGGTCAAGTGAAGGTGAGACGATGATAACATCCATTTGCCTATTGATTTTTTTTCAGTGTTGTACTTGCAAAAATTGATTCCAGTTCTTCTTTTGAATACCTCTCATCTTCAGGGTATAAGGCTAA
>JAEEZX010000050.1 GCA_016292045.1 Bacteroidaceae bacterium
CATGCAAATCCTCCTGTTTGAACGTTGTAAAGATAACTGTCACCATTAGATGATGTATAGCTTGCGAAACGGAAACGATTTACATAGTTGGCATTATAAGCACCACCGCCCAAAGTTGCACCATTTCCGTTAAGGAAACAGTTGCGACTAGCTGCCTGTAAGAATGTGAATGTTGGCACTTGACCCAGTTCTACATAAAGATTATATGCTGCATTCACTATTTCCTCCACTGTATTCGAGGTTGTGATTGCCTTTGCTGCTGTGTAAGCACTGCTACTTGTTTCACCTATATTATCGGCTAAGGTTATGGCAGAACCTACTAATGCCATGCTTTGATTCTTTTGATAATCATCTTGTCCAACGAATCTCCAAACATTATTATTGGTTGTGTTTGCTGCAATAACTTCATTGTTATTTGAATTAGCAACACCTATTGTGCCACTTTGGAAAGTGATTGTATAGCCACCTTCTACTGAAGTAACAGTGGCAGCATTGGTTCCAGATTTATCATAGTCTGTATAAATGTAATGATCTGTGGTCTCAAATAAAATATCTTTATTTTTGGCTTTATTCAAGGATGTAAGAGTGTACTTTCCATCTGCAATCGTTACTTTGAATGGTACACCAGATTCATTTATGACAGCTTGGGTGTCCCATGCAGCTCCACGACTGAGGAACTTACCTGTTCCCACATTATACAGATAATATGTACTCCCAGATTCAGGGGTGCTGCCACTTGGTGCGACAACATGTTTAACAAGCGAAACAGAGTTTTCTTTTATCTGGAACCAGTTTGCCTTTCCGTCTGTTTTCTCAAGGCCAAATTTACATGTAGTATTGTTTTCTGTGACAGAAAAATTAAATGTTATATCATGAAAGGCTCCATCATCAATTGTAGTGTTTGTAACATCTACATTGTCTGCACCTGTACAAAAAGCTACGACATCTCCTGCAGAAGGTGGTGTGGATGTATCTGACGCATTGTTAGAAATTCCTCCAAACGCCTTAAACGTCAACGTGTAATTTCCAGAAGACAGTACGACTGTTCGTCCGATTGCCACACCAGTAGAGCCATTCGCCGGTGACCAACTTTCATATGCACTAGCCCATGTCCTGAAAGAATGTCCGGGGCCGGGGTCACCTGGTAAAGTTTGTGAATTCCACCACGCACCGGCATCTTCGTTGTCATGGTTGTTTCCACAATGATCAGCCCATCCACCATTAGAAAAAGAATTTAGGTCTCCCAGATAGGACGTAATATTTAAGTCCTCCGCGTTCACGCTCGCTACAAATCCGAGCATTAAGGCTAACAAAAAGAATAGTTTTCTTTTCATAGTAAATTGTTTTGGTTAATATTTTTGTTAGTTTATCAATTTTCTATTAATCACATCGTTATCAAAGACAACGACGTGCAGAAAACTGCCAAAACAACTCACGAAAATGTCTGGTGCGGGAAATCAGATGTCTGACAACCTCAAACAAAAAAAGCGTGAGAGCCTGTCTTTACTCATCGTTTAACTGGCTCTGGAAAACCAAAAGAGAAATCAGTAAAGATAGCAACCCCACGCCGTGTATGCAATTGCTATCGCGGCGTGGAATCACCGCGTGCTAACAAAAGGCACACGATATGGGCGTCACATACTCTCTATCCTTCTCTTTGTTTAGTGTTGAAATTTTCCAGATTTCGTTAAACAGGATAAAGCGCGGAACGCCTTGTCTACCTGGATGTCTCTCCAGGATTTTTGCCGGCCCTTGCCTTACTTAGAGGGTTTTACCGACTACCACCCGCACTCGGGTGAGGTTTGATGCAGAAACGTGCACGAATGCACATTTGCGAGAACAAAGATATACCTTTTATTATATATGTTGTTCCATTTTTTTCGATTTTTTTGCAAAAAAGTGCGATTTTTTTTGTTTTTTGCCTCAAAAAAAACACCAAAAATTCATTTTTTTTGCCGTTTTCGGCCATATCGGCCACTCGGGCCAAGCGTATTCAGAGTCCCCCTCGGGGAATCGTTTTTCTTAATAGTGCCGCCAAAACTTGGCTAAAGAATCCTCCACTCCCACACACCACGGATACCGTCAGTGATTCGGACGCGCAGATAACGGAAGGACGCATTGATGTCATCTATATGTGGTGATCGTTTCTGCACGTCGGCATGACCGCCGCAACGCTTCCACTTCTTCCCGTCAACAGAGCCTTCCAACACGTAAGCATGACCTGCTGTGGGGCGAACGAAGCAAAGTTCACTCCGACTGATGTGCATACGCTGTCCGAGGTCTATCTGAAGCCAGCAGGCCGAATCGCTGTCTTCTGCCATCCAGCGCGAACCGTTGGCATCGTCGATGGCGAAAGCGGCATCGAAATATTCCGTGCGCTGACAGCGGCGGTCGTTGAAGTAGCGAATCTTATGCGGAGCCATCGTACTCGAAGCAGTGATGTCGGCAACACGCAACTTTTCACTTTTCACCTTTCCCTTTTCACTTCCTATCGCGCCAACGCCGTCGAGCGACACCTCAACCTGACGGATGGTGCCGTCGTCGTTGAACTCCATACGATTGACGTAGGTCTGGCGGTTGGTGCTGTTGCGACTGAACTCCAAGAAAGCAAAGTAATAATCATCACCCACATTGAACACGCAGCCGTGACCTGGACCGAAGACGCCGCGCTCCACGCTGGTTGTCGAGACGAGGTCGTGCACCGGTATCTCCCAGGGACCGAGGGGCGATGTGCGACTCATCTGATAATAGTATTCGTAGTTCTCGTCACCGCCAATAGTGTAGAGATAGTAGTAGATGCCGTTGCGCTTGAAGAAGATGGGACCTTCGGAGTATTCCTTGCGGCGGGTCTCAATCTGGCGGATATCGCTGACGGTCGTCATGTCATCAGCCAAACGTGTCACATAGCGTCGTCCCCAAAAGACATAGGCCTGACCGTCGTCATCAATGAACACCTCGGTATCGATACCGCCGCGGTCGCCTTCCTGCAGCAGGGTGGCAGCCTCAGTGTACGGCTTGGTGAACTCGTCCTTGCCGCGAGCCAGACGGAATGGTCCGTCGGGACTGTCGCTGACACCCACATGCATGTAGCCGTTGACGGTCGGATAGATGTACCAGCGTCCGTCCTTGCCCTGCACGGCCTTGCTCGGTGCCCAGTATTTTTCATTGCTTGCTGATGGGAAATAAGTGCCTTCGAAACTCCAGTGCACGAAATCCTTCGACTTCCACACCACGGGAGGCCCTGATGTCTCCAACCCCCGTCCGTATCCGTCGGTAGTGGCATAGCAGTAGAAGGTGTCGCCGATAAGCTGTATACTGGCATCGGCAATCATATCAGGCACTAAGGCACGACCGAAGGGATTGGCATGCCGCATCATATCGTAATGTAGGTAGTCAACATCAACATAGCCTTGCTCACCTCGTTCGTTGAAGCAGTAGATACCGATGCGGTCGCCTCTGTAGAAGCCCCATGAGAGCTGATATTTGCCGACTTCAGTATATGTCTCACCATCGAGGCTGTAGGAGAACAGGCTCTTACCATCGAGACCCCATGTGGAACGCAGATAGATACAGGCCTCGTTGATGGCCTGGTGTCTTGTGCGATGGTCATTGTCCGTCCATTCCAGATAATTCGTGCCCTCGTGGTTCACAATGCCGAGCGAAGCACTGCTGGCGGCAAAATGACAGAGACCGGCATGAAGTCCGTCAGCTGTGTGGCTGATGTCAATCTTCACGATGACTTCGTTGTGAACACTGCGGAAACTGCGTTGGGTGAGCGTATTACCAGCCTTCAGCAGTTTATCGTTTTCCAACGGCTTGAACGCTCTCAGACGCATCCATCCCGGACGCTCTGTGAGACTCCACATCTCGTTGCGCGGCTGGTAGTTCCACTGCCATTGAGGAGCCAATAACGAGGTATCGAAATCATCACTGCGCAGAACCATTGAGCATTGACCGTTGACTATTGACCCTTTCCTGGTTGCCGGCATCTTTGCCTGCCAAACCATTGTTCCAAGATTGCTTTTCGTCCGGTCGCCCATCATCGGCCAACCATCGTGCCATTCCACAGGAAGCAGACTGACGATGCGTCCGCTCCAATCACCATGACCGTGATGGGTAAGGAAATACCATTGAGCCTCTCCCCCCGCCCTCCCCTTTAGGGAGGGAGATTCTATGATGCCGCCCTGATTGGGTTCGTTTGCTTCGCGACAAGGGAGCAGCAACTGACGCTCCTCGCTGAAACGGCCCGTCATCTTCCTGTCGCGCTTTGCCATGACATAGCGTCCCAGATGGTCGCGATGCTCACTGAAGACGAGGTAGTAGTAGCCGTCGTGATAAATGAGTTTACTTGCTTCGCGTCCGTTGCCTTCGTTGACAAGACGGGCACTGCTGCGATCTATGCTGCGTCCGTCTTTCGCCATCGGGAAGAGGTAGGTCTTGTAGCCGTCTGCGAAATGTGTACCTACAAACCAAGCCTGTCCATCGTTGTCCCAGATGGCTGAGCAGTCGTCCCATCCCGGCTCCTGCAAAAGCGGTGTGAGCGGTTCCCACGGTCCTTCGGCCCGTTTTGCCGTTGTCATGAAGAAGCCCTCGTCCGGCGTACCGAAGAAGAGATAGAAGCGCCCCCTGTGATAGCGCAGCGTACCTGCCCAGATGCCACGTCCATAGCGATCCATCTGTTGCCAACCGAGTGCAGGCGAAATCTGCGTCAGGTCGCTAACGGCATTACCGACAATCTCCCAGTTCACCAGGTCGCGTGAGTGCAGGATGGTCATTCCGGGCGAGAACTGCATGGTGGAAGATATTGCGTAGTAGTCATTCCCAACTCGGATGCAGTCCAAGTCGCTGTAGTCTACAGGAATTACGGGATTCCGATACGTGCCGTCCGTCTGCTCTCCCCATGTTTGCCAGTCACCCCAATTCACAGCATCCTGAGCGTAGCTGCTGATGCCCAGCATTGTGCAGAGTATGATAATGGATAATCGTTTCATAATCGGGTACTTTTTGCAATAAACCAGTGCAAATATACTGTTTTTTCTGCAAACATTCGTCAAAATCCTCAAATATGATACTGTTGCTAAAGAATACGCCACTTGAGACCGGCAGTAAGCCAGATGCCCGGCTGCGGCACACCACCGATATCCGTGTAATGTGTGTCCGTAATGTTATTTCCCAACACCCACACCTCGTAACGCTTCTCCGTCCAGCGCAGCTTAAGGTCGAGTGTGGCATACGGAGTATAGTCGCCCACACGGTCGTTATAGCGCACAGAGGCATTCAGCCCCAGTCCGCGCCACATGGTCCAGTCTGCCGTCACCACCAGTTTATGCCTCAGATATTCCATTGCATAGTTGCTCCGATACACAGTCCTCTCATCATGACGCACCTGATGCAGATATGTGTAGGACGCTTTCGCCAACCACATCTTGCCTCTCAACGCCACGTCCGCCTGCACACCCATATTGTCCAGTTCAAAACTGGCAGAATGGAAGGCGTCGTCGGGGGAGAACATCACCCAGTCGATAAGCCCGTGACCCCTGTGATAGAAAGCGCGACCGGAAAACGTCCCCGATACCCCGCGCACTATATCATCCTTCTTGTACTGCACGGCAAGCGACACGTTGTGTGTCTTCTCCATCGGGAGTCCGCTGTTGCCTTCATGGGTGGGCGACTTGTAATACAACTCGGTGAACGTCGGGAGGCGGTATCCACGGTTATACCCAAGCATCAGTTTCCATCCCTCTCCGGGACGCCATGCCACATCCACACCGGGATAGAATCCCGGGCTTGCCGATGTGGCTCCTATCACGCCCTGCCCCGTCACTCCGGCAGAGAGCGTCCAAGAACCCAGAGTGACGTTGTGCTCCAACGTAAGGCGTATACTCGTTCGTGATGTATCTATCTCCGCCTTGCTGTAACGTTCATGTCTCACCTCAGCAGCTACTGCAGTCTTGCCTGCCACCCATTGCCACCACATCTTCATCTTGCCGCCAAGGACGTTGGTGCGATGCTCGTTCTCACCGGTATGTGTGTCGCGGACAAGCTGATAATGATCATAGTCGCGCTGCCAGTAGAGGTCAGTTGACCAGTTGACAGTTGTCGAGTTGACAAGTTGGTTGAAATCTGCTCCTAAGGAGGCCATGAGACGCATATTCTCTTCCCACTGGTTGGGATACTTTGTGGAATAGAACGTGTTTGCACCGTATTGTTTCTGAGAGTACCCGGCCTGCCATCTCAATATATTCCACCTGCCGCTGTGAAAGGCCTGCGTCTTCCAGAAGTCGCTGTTGTCCACAGCACCGTCGCTGCGGCTGTAGCCTCCAGATATACTTCCCCCTGCAAGTGCCGCTCTCGCACTGCCTGCCACGGTCGCATACTGACCGCCCTCACCGCGCAGTTCCACTGTCCTGACGGTATCCTTGTGCGTCACGATATTGATGGCCCCTCCGTAACTGCTCCCCCCATACACTCTGCCTGCCGCTCCTTCCAGCACCTCTATCCTCTCTATATCCTCCAGCGCTACAGGTAAATCCATAGCCAGATGGCCGGTTTGGGGATTGGAGATGTTCACGCCATTGAGCAGCAATGTCACCTGGTCGTGCGTACCTCCATCAATAGAAACGTCCGTCTGCACACCATAAGGGCCTCGCTGACGGACATCCACACCGCTGAAAAGTTTGAGAAGATCATTCACACTCTGTGCCCCAGAGCGCAGAACATCCTCTCTCTGAAGCACAGAAACCAATCGCACCTGCTCCAATTGTGTGAGCGGTGCAAGCGTCGCTGATACGGTAAGTTCCTCCAGTTGCTCACTTTCTTCCTGCATGCCCTCTGCATCTGCGGGAGCAGCATCACACATCGGAGCTGCCTTGACAAATGACACACTGCCGAGAGTGGCCACTGTCAGTACACCGATGCGCACCTCAAGGGCAAGACTGCGGAATGCGCTCCACGCCTTCCTCTGGAACTGGCGAAACGTAACCGGACGACCTACGTTTCTGTTTTTTTTCATTATAACTTATTTATATTTATCACACAGACTGCTGTGTATTGCATCATACACTTTCTGCATAAGTTCCTCACGGTTTCCCTCCACGGGAATTGCCTCATGTATCGTGATGGACAGCGGCACACGGTTCACCAGATTGAGTCCCTTCTGTCGCGGCAGGGCATCAAAACTGCCGTTTATCGTTATAGGCACAATCGGAAAGCCCGCATTCTGTGCCAACACAAAGCCTCCTTTTTTGAACTCATTCATATGTCCGTCCCACGTGCGCATTCCTTCCGGAAAAAGACACAGGCTGAAACCCTCTTTCATCAATGCTGCCGCTTCTCTGCAAGTGCGGCGCACAGCACCGGCGTTTGTGTTGTCGACCATGACGAAACGGGCTCCGCGACATGCCATACCAAAGAGGGGTACATCACCAAGTTCCTTCTTCATCATCCATTTGAACTCACGACCGAGATAGCCGTTGAGCATGCAAATGTCGAGCATACCCTGATGGTTGGCCATGAAGACATAGTGCTCTCCGGGCTTCAGGTGCTCCCGTCCGTGCACCTCCACCTTCAGCAGCAGGAGCCAGCAGAGTCCCCGTGCCCACAGACGCGGGAAAAGTCCCGTACCCAAACGGTGTATTCTCAACACACAGAAGAGCCACATCAGGAACAGCAACACCATGCACTGAACGAACAACAGCGGCAGAATCAGTATCTGATATATCTTATACACCTTGAACCTTAAAAACTTGAAACCTGAAACCTGAAACCTGAAACCCTACTTGTCTTTCTTCCCGAAGACAGAGAAGTGTACATAGCGCTTCGGATGAGCCTTCAGGTCTGTCACCAGCGAGTCTGCCGACTGCACGGTATGGTTCAGGTTGTCATACAAAGCACGGTCCTTCATGAGCGCACCCAGTGTCCCGCTCGGATCCTGTATGGCCATCACCATTGCATCCACATCCTTGATAGTCTTATCCACCGACGCCATCGTCTGCTGCAGATTCATGCTATTGAGAGTGCCCATGAAGGTGTTGATATTCTTACCCACATCATTATACGTGGCCGCAAGTTGCGGCACGTCCTCTCCAAGCAGATTGTCGAGCTTTTTTGTGGCGACAGCAAGATTGGCAGTTATCTCCTTTATATTATACAGTGTGGCCTGCAAATTCGGATCTCCGACAAGGCGGTTGACAGTAGTTATCAATGTGTCCACCTTCCTTATCACGTCATGCAAATCAGGCACCACGTCACTGGCTTTCTCCATCACGCCCAGGCGCTCCGAACCGGGTATCGTGTCTCCCGGATGATACACATTCATGCTGTCTCTGCCCAATATCAGGCTCAACGTTGATGCTCCCATCAGCGATGTCTCAATGACTGCTGTCGTGCGCATCGGCATCACCAGGCGCGGGTCCACACTGACCTCCACAAGGATGTTTCCCGGCTTGCGAAAGTTGTAGATGAGGTTTGTCACACGTCCCACGGGCACACCGTCGGCATATACGTGACTGCTCTTCGCTATCGCCTTTGCATTCCTGAACGAGATATAATACACCTTGTCCATGTGGAATACGCTAAGCCCCTTGAGGAAGTTGATACCCATCACCAGCACTATCAGCGCAATGGCACCAAACAGACCTATTTTTACCTCCTTCTTCATCTCCTATGTGTTATTTACGATTTTATTTCTTGTTCTTGTAGCTCTTGAAGGCATTGAATATGCTCTCTGCCATCGCCTGCTGTCCCTTCTGGGTGTTGAGATACTGCTCTTCATCGGGCGTTGAGATATATCCCAGCTCTATGAGCACGCTGGGCATTGATGTCTCTCTCAGCACCAGGAATCCTGCCTGGAACACACCCTTGTTGATACGTCCTGCTGTCCTCGAAAACTGCTGCTGCACCTCCTTGGCGAACGATACGGAAGATGCCATATTCTGGTCCTGCATGAATTCGAAGATGATATACGACTCCGAACTGTTGGGGTCGAATCCCTCGTACTTCTGTTCGTAGTTGCTCTCCAGTGTGATGACGGAGTTCTCTCGCTTTGCCACAGCCAGATTGTCGGCTGCGCGGTGCATACCCAGCGTATAGGTCTCTGTGCCGCGACGTATTATCTTCTTAGGCATGGCATTGGTGTGCACAGAAATGAAAAGGTCTGCCTTGGCCTTGTTGGCGATGTGTGCCCTCTGATGCAATTCGATGAAAACGTCCGTCTTTCTGGTGTACACCACCTTCACATCGGGACAGTTCTTCTCTATCATCTCTCCAAGCTTCAATGCCACAGCCAGATTGATGTTCTTCTCCTTCGATATCTTACCCACGGCACCGGAGTCCTTGCCTCCGTGTCCCGGGTCAATCACCACAGTATAAGCTCCTGCCAATTGAGCGCACAGCAGTGCCGCAACAAATACAAAAAGTCTCATTATCCCTCTCATGGCAGCACTTTCACAACTTTCTTAACTGGTTTGAAGAAACCCGACGTCACCTGCACCTGACTGCGGCCCTTCTTCTGCCCGGAACGCAGAATGATTAGCAGACGACCGTTGTTCAGATGACGCGTCATCGTGGTGATAACGGCTTCACTCACATTCATCAGTCCAAAGTAGGCAAAGCCCGAATGTATCACGTGACTCTCGGGCATGAAGAGTTCGTCCGTATAATGATCGCCGTTGTCGAGCGTCACCAGTTCGGAGGCACCGCTCACGGTCACAGTCACTTCCTCGTTGGCTGTCGGCACCACACGTCCTTTGGCATCCACCGCCTTTATCCAGAGATACTTCAGCGACATTCCGTCGGCAGTGAACGAGGAGCCCGGCAGGATTTCCTCTTCCTCTATCTCCAGACGCTCTGCGTCGCCTGTCGTTTCTATCTCGTGGCGTGCCACTTCCTTGCCGCCGTTGTAAGCCACAGCAACCACACGGCCTCCCTCGCCGTAAGGCACCTGCCAAGCACACACACCACGACGGAACACATCCGCGGTGTCGTTCTTCAGGCGTCCCTGCGATGCTCCGTTGACAAAGAGTTCCACCTCTTCGGCATTGGTGAAGGCGCATACCTGCTTCCTGCTTCCTGCAGGCCAGTTCCACGATTCGCTGTAAGTCTTCTGACCCACCTTCACGTCATTCCAGTCAATACTCTCACCGCCGTCCATCACCCCGATATGCACCACAGGTCTCTCCGGCTCGAACGCACCCTTCACGAGGTAAGCCTGCGGATAGGGTCTCAGCGTGTGAGAGAACCAGCTGTAGTTCCAACCCTTTTTGGGCCATTTGTTCGACTCGCCCCAATACTCTATCGCACCCCAGTAAGCCAGACCTACACCGCGCTCCCTGTTCATACCGTAATAGGGAGCCACGAGTTGGTTGGTCACAGCCTCACTCTGGAAAAGTATCAGGTTGGGGGCATACTTATAGTATTCAGGGTATGCGTCCCACTGGTAGTTGAACGAGTTCACTTCTGTGGCTACGCCCAGTTCGGGTGCCACTTTGTATGTCTTGAACTCCTTCTCCTCTCTGATACCACCGGCACGGGCAGGGAACTGTGCCACCGTTGTCGGACGTGTGGCGTCGTAGCGCTTCGTCATCACGTCGAACACCTTGTATGTCGTGATGCCCCAGTCGTTGGTATCGTAGCCCGACCAGTCGGGGCGTGTCTGCAGTTCGTTGCCAAGACTCCACAGCACCACAGAGGGACTGTTTCTGTCTCTCTTCACCCATTCCCTGATAAGTGATGGCCACAGCGACATGAACGGCAAGCGACCGCCCCAGTATTCGTCGTCGCTCCACTTGTCTATCAGTTCGTCCACCACGAGCAGACCCACGCGGTCCGCAATCTTAGTGAAGTTCTCGCTATAGGGATTGTGCGAGCAGCGAATGGCATTGAATCCGAAAGCCTTCATCTGCCTCATCTGACGCTCTATGGCATCGTCGAAGGCTGCTGCACCCAGAGCACCCAGGTCGTGGTGGTTGGCAATACCTTTGAGGAACACCTTCTCACCGTTGAGTTTGAAACCGAAGTCGGTGCCGTACTCTATCGAACGTATACCGAACTCCGTCTCCTGCTGGTCCACCAGTATACCGTCGTCAAACACATCAGCCCGGCAGCGGTAGAGATAGGGATTTTCCGGGCTCCACAGCTTCGGTTCCAGTACCTTCATAGGCATCAGACGCAGTTCGTCCGTGGTGTGCTTTGTAAGCTGGTTCATCGTGTCGCGTGCACTGACAATCTGACGACCGTCTGCCGTGAAGAGCGTAGCCACCACCTCTATGTGGTGCTTGCGGAAACCGCTCACTTCCACCTGCACCTGCACGGTAGCTTCCTCGCTGCTGACTTCCGGTGTGCAGACATACAGACCGTGACGGGCTATGTGCGTCGGGTTCTGCACCTTGACGAACACATCACGGAAGAGACCTCCTCCTGTGTACCATCTGGAACCGTTCCTCTTGCCCGTAGAGGCATACACTGCCACCACGTTCAGGGTGTCGTAGCGCAATGCCTTTGTCACGTCACACTCAAAACCGCAGTATCCGTATTCCGTGCTGCCCACCTTCCTGCCGTTCATGTAAACGTCGCCGTAGTACATGATACCTCCGAAATCCAGCATCACCTGCTTGCCCATCCACAGGGAATCGGCCTTGAACGTCTTGCGATACCATCCTTCGCCCATCGGTTTGAAACCGCGTGCTCCACCTGCCTCTTCCTGCCAGGGCAGTTCAAACTGGAAATCGTGCGGCAGGTTCAGCGTGCGCCACGACGCATCGTCAAATACCACTTCGGGAGAACCTTCCCCGTGTTTGAACTTCCAGTCGAAGTTGAAAAGTATCTTCTGTGCATGCTTAAAAGACGTCAGTGGTGTGTTCTGTTCCACTTGCGCCTCATGTTGCTTCTGATATTGCTGAGCATGGGCTGCACAAACACACCATACAAACGCCGTCAGAAGTGCTATAAGTGTTTTTTTATTCATACAAATGTACTATTTCCGCGCAAAGATACGGAAAAATTTTGCCTTTTCTGAGATTTTCTATATATTTGTCACGCAAAAACACGAAAAACTTATCATAAATTTCTAAGAACTCATGAAAATTCTTCTTACTGGAGGTGCAGGTTTCATTGGAAGCCACACTCTCATCGAACTCTCGGCAGCCGGTCATGAGGCCGTTGTTGTGGACAATCTCGACAACTCTTCTCCCAAGTGTCTTCCACGCGTTGAGAAGATTATCGGAAAGAGCGTTCCCTTCTACAAGGTGGATATTCGCGACAGGGAAGGTCTGCAGAAGGTCTTCGACGAACACAAGTTTGACGCCTGCATCCATTTCGCAGGTCTCAAGGCTGTGGGCGAAAGCTGCGTAAAGCCTCTTGAGTATTACGAGAACAACATGAACGGCACGTTCTGCCTTCTCGATGTTATGCGCAAGAACGGCTGCAAGAACATCATCTTCTCCTCCTCTGCCACCGTTTACGGTGATCCCGCAATCATCCCCATCACAGAGGATTGCCCCAAGGGTCATTGCACGAACCCCTACGGACAGACCAAGTCCATGCTCGAGGAAGTTTTGATGGACGTTCAGAAGGCTGATCCCGAATGGAATGTTGTTCTGCTGCGCTACTTCAATCCCATCGGTGCTCACAAGAGCGGCACAATCGGGGAGAACCCCAACGGCATCCCCAACAACCTCATGCCCTACATCACACAGGTTGCAGTAGGTAAGCGTGCTGAACTCGGTGTCTTCGGTAACGACTACGACACTCCCGACGGAACAGGTGTACGCGACTATATCCACGTGGTAGACCTCGCAAAGGCTCACGTAGCAGCCCTCCAGAGCATCGAACGCAAGCAGGGTATCGCCATCTACAATATCGGTACCGGTCACGGTTATTCCGTGCTCGACGTTGTAAACGCCTTCATCAAGGTCAACAATATCGATGTGCCTTATAGCATCAAACCCCGTCGTCCGGGCGATATCGCAACTTGCTACTGTAACCCCGAGAAGGCTAAGCGCGAACTCGGTTGGGAGGCAGAGTACGGTATCGAGGATATGTGCCGCGACTCCTGGAACTGGCAGAAGAACAATCCCAACGGTTTCGAATAATCCTCAACAAAAGTCAGGATAGAAATAGAGCCCAGCAGAAATGCCGGGCTCTCTTTTTATCTCTAAACTCTAAACTTTAAACTCTAAACTCTCAACTTTACTTCACGTCCAGCTGTTCGTACACCGAGTTGTTGGACTTGTACTCCGGCACGATTTCCTTCATCTTCTTCACCGTTGCCATATTGTCATAGTGAGTTGATATCTCGATGAGATCGTCTATCTGCTTGCAGACTTCGTTATAGTCATACTCCCTCACTTCTGCAATACGTATCTTTTCATGGAACGTGGGCTTCGTACCTTCCTGCTCGTTGAGCACCTCTTCGTAGAGTTTCTCTCCTTCTCGCAGACCGGTATACTCTATCTTCACGTTCTTGGCTCCGGAAAGGGCTATCATGCGCTTTGCGAGATCTGCAATCCTCACCGGCTTACCCATATCGAAGACGAATATCTCACCGCCGTTACCCTTTGTGCCGGCCTCCAGCACCAGTTTGCATGCTTCCGGAATCAGCATGAAGAAACGCACGATACGCTCGTCTGTCACAGTCACCGGGCCTCCGTTCTTTATCTGCTCCTTAAACAGGGGAATCACGCTGCCGTTGCTTCCCAGCACATTTCCGAAACGGGTGGTCACAAACTGAGTGGCGGTCTTGCCTTTCGTCCTGTCGTAAAGACGCTCCTTCATCAGTTCGCGGTTAAGACTCTGCACGTATATCTCACAGATACGCTTTGAACATCCCATCACATTGGTGGGGTTCACTGCCTTGTCGGTGGATATCATGACAAATTTCTCCACACCGTATTTCACACTCATGTCTGCGATGATCTTGGTGCCGTAGATATTGTTCATCACCGCCTCGCTGGGATTGTCTTCCATCATCGGCACGTGTTTGTAGGCTGCTGCATGGAACACATACTGGGGACGGAAACTGCTGAAGACCCCTTCCATACGGGTGCGACGGCTTATACTCGTCACTACAGCCTCTGCCTCAACATTCGGGAAATCCCTGCGCATCATCAGACGGATATCGTGCTGCGGTGTCTCAGCCTGGTCTATCAGCATCATCTTGGCAGGACCGAAAGACGCTACCTGGCGGACTATCTCTGCACCTATTGAGCCCGCAGAACCCGTAATCAGCACGCGCTTGCCGACAATCTGTTCTGCTATGGACTTCATATCCACATGGATTTGCTGTCGCGGCAAGAGGTCCTCCACGCTCACCTCCTTCATCTGCATGCCGCTAACCTCCTCGTCAGACAAGTGACCGTCCTTGATACTTGCCTCCTTGGCCGGTTGCGTCATATATATCTTACAGCCTGCACCTATAAGGACATCCTGTATCTCCTGATTATTGCGGAACTCGTCCACACGCAGCGGACTCACCAGCACCGCCTCTATCCTTTCCTTCTTCACCACATCGGCAAGGTCATCATTGATGCTATATACCTTGCGTCCCATCACTCGCAGATTTCTTGTTTTGTCATCGTGCGAGATGAATCCGCGCAGAATGAATTTGCGTGGCTTCTGCGTGTTGATATTCTTTGCTATGCCCACTCCGCCCGACAAAGCTCCGTAAACCAACACCCTTTTTGCACGGGTGTCGGAAATCATCACCTCATACAGCGTTTTTATGAGTATACGTACCAACCACATCAGCAGCATGGACAGGAGACCCATTGTTATCGTCTCTGCCTGCGACAGGATTGCCCATTTGTGCAGTCCGAATATGTTGTTCATGATGTACGAATACACGAGGGCTATTATCGTCGACTGCATTGCACAGTAGGCCACCCGCATCAGATCGTTGAACGAACTGTAACGTACAATGCCCGAATAGGTGCTGTACATACGGAATCCTATCCAGCTTATCACCATATATACCAACATGGTATGCAGCAAGGCAAAACGCTCGTCCAGTGTCACTCCTGTCCTGTTGAATACCCAGAATACAAAGACACCGCATATATAAACAATTATACTGTCCAAAGCGAGCAGACACCAATAAGGCAGAGATTCCCTACGAAAATACCAACCTAAAAGTCTTTCTATCCAACCTTTCATATATGTATATCACATTTTGGTGCAAAAGTACAACTTTTTTTTCTTCCGACATTACATATCGGTTATTTTTTACCTCTTTATTGCATAAAATGCATAGCATAGCACCACAACAAAACAGCCCATGGGCACCATGTATGATATGTTTGTACCTGCCGCATCACTCACCATTCCCTGCAATGGAGTCAATAGCGCACCTCCGAGAATTGCCATTATCAGGCCGCTCGCTCCTATCTTGGCATCACCTTCACAACCTCCCTTTGCAGGGTTCTCCACATCTCCCAGAGCAATACCGTATATAGTCGGAAACATCAGACTCATGAACACACTCACCAGCACCAGTGCCACCACTGCCGTCCTGCCGGAACTTATCACCACCGTCATCGCAGACACCGCACTCAACACGGCTCCCGCTGCCAGCAACGATTCCGGAACAATCCATCTCATCATCCATGTGTATACGAAACGCGACAGACAGAACCCTATTATGGACATCAGATATATCGTCGCTGCCTCTGCCTCTGAAACAGCCAGTTCCATCATCACGAGACGTATCGTGAAACTCCACGCTCCTATCTGTGCTCCCACGTAGAAGAACTGGGCCACCACGCCCCAGATATATACGCGGTTGTGACACAACCTGCTTATAGAGCTCATGGTTGAGTGTCTGCTGTCGCTCTCTGAACTCTCAACACTAAACTCTAAACTATTATCCGGCATATTGACAAAGAGCATCACTGCCATTATCACCAGCAGGACGACACCCACTCCGGCATACGTACCGCTCACACTGTAGAGCGAAATATCCTGCAAGATGAAGTATTTGCTCACCATGATACCCATGATGCTCCCGATGGGATTGAAGCTCTGTGCGATATTCAGCCGTCTGGTTGCCGTCTCGGGACTGCCCATACTCATAATGTACGGATTTGCCGTTGTTTCCAGTACCGAGCACCCCGCTGCCATGACATAGATGGCAACGAGATAGAATGCGTAGCTCTCCGCTTCCGCTGCCGGCAGGAACAGCATTGCTCCCGCTGCGTACAGCACCAGTCCCATTATCACCCCGCTCTTGTAGCTGTGCTTCCTGATGAACAGCGCTGCCGGCAGTGCCACACAGAAATAGGCTCCGTAGAATGCCATCTGTATGAAACTGGTCTGCGTGTCGCTCATCTGCATTATCTTGCGGAACGCGGCCAGCAGAGTGTCCGTCATGTTATTCGCCAGACCCCACAGAGCAAACAGGCTCGTCACCAGCACAAACGGCAACAAGTATCTTTTCTCGATAGTTTTCATCACATCCCAGGACGGTGAATCGTTAGACGAACAGCTTCAGGATGCGCGGCGGCAAAAGACGACACGTCGTCCACCACACATGCGAGATAACCGCCTCCACCGGCTCCCGGCATCTTCCATGCCAGTACACCCGGCACCTTCGACCACTTATCTATATACTCCTGCACGGAACCCTGTATCATGGCCGGAAACATTGCCACCTGAGCATCGAAACTGGCTTTATATGCTGCGGCAAAGGCCTTCAGGTCCTTGTTCATAATGGCCTCCCAGCAGTCGTCTGCCGCCTGGGCAAGAGCCTTGACTTTCTGTTCTGTGACATCTTTGCCTTCCACCACACTGCAGCCCGGTTTGCGCGGTTCCATCGGTATCATCACCAGATGACTCTCCAACCAACTGAGCACGCCCTCGTCCTGACAACTCTCTATCTTCTCGGGCCAGAAACGCTTGTCGTAATAGTGACGGCAGAGCCCTGGGACGCAGATACCTATTGAGTCCTGTGCACCGCTGACTATGCCGTCACTGCGCTCGGGGTCGTTCTCAAAGCAGAACACCAGTTTCGCCAGCATCTCGGGATTCATGTTGGGCAACTGAT
The DNA here is from genome assembly GCA_016292045.1 of Bacteroidaceae bacterium. Taxonomy (GTDB): domain Bacteria; phylum Bacteroidota; class Bacteroidia; order Bacteroidales; family Bacteroidaceae; genus Physcousia. The sequence goes on from JAEEZX010000050.1 coordinate 17,033, forward strand.
ACGGCCATATCTTCTTTATCATATTGCGGGTACTGGTGCTCAGTCCGCAACGTTCCCGAACCTCGAATGTAGGTTCCAGCGAAATCGTTATCGCCCACCCCGGTGCGTATTGTGACACATACGGCTGATCTATCCAGGTGCCGGCCAGGTCCAGACGGGTGGGTATCCTGCTTTCCGTCTTCTTCAGGTCCGTGGAACTCCTTGCTGCCAGTCCCTCGTGGGGGTCGCGTTGCAGCACGACGTATTCTATCCCGCGTTCTTCGCACACCTTTCTCTTGGCATCACTGCCTCCGTCGCTGTTCACCACCAGAATGTCGGGCTTCACTATGTCCAGCGTCGGCAAAAAGTCAAGTATTCCGTCTCCCTGATTGATGTATGCATCCTTCACGTATCGTATACTCTTCACCATAAACAGGCGCTCCTGTTCGCTATACACCGTCTTGTGGTGCTTGTAGCCCTCGATGGTTTTATCGCTTCCTATACCTACATACAGGTCTCCATACTCTGCAGCCTGTCTGAAGAATTCCACATGTCCGCTATGCAGCAGGTCGTAACAACCGGAAACAAATACTTTTCTAATCGCCATACGTTTCGGGAATCAATAATTCTCCGCCTTGATCTGAAAGTAGCTCTGCGGATGGTTGCAGGTGGGACAGATCTCGGGGGCCTTCTTACCGATGACGATATGTCCGCAGTTGGCACACTGCCAGATAACATCACCTTCGCGAGAGAATACGATAGCGTCCTCGATGTTCTTCAGCAGTTTGCGGTAGCGCTCCTCATGATGACGCTCTACAGCACCCACCAGTTCGAATTTCGCAGCAATCTCGTCAAAACCCTCCTCACGGGCCTCCTTGGCCATACGGGCATACATATCCGTCCATTCGAAGTTCTCACCGTTGGCTGCATCGGCAAGGTTTGCCGCTGTATCGCTGATACCTCCGTTGAGATACTTGTACCACATCTTGGCGTGCTCCTTCTCGTTGGCAGCCGTCTCCTCGAAGATAGCGGCAATTTGCACGAATCCGTCCTTCTTGGCCTTGGAAGCGAAATACGTGTACTTGTTTCTGGCCATACTCTCACCTGCAAAAGCCTCCTTGAGGTTCTGCTCGGTCTTTGTTCCTTTTAAGTCTTTCATAATGAAATGGTTTTTGGTTATTAGTTGACAAGTTGACGAGTTGTTACTCTTACCTCTTACATCTTACTTCTTACATCTTACCTCTTACATCTTACCTCAAAAACGCTCCCACGCGTTCTTTATATCCTTCAGTATGATTCTTATACGACAGGGCATGGGCAGTGCCGGGGACAATCCACAATTCCTTCTTTGAAGGCTTGGCATCGTAGAGACGATAGGCCATCTCAGTGGGTACGAATCTATCCTCTTCGCCGTGAATGAAGAGCATGGGATAAGGAGATCTCGCCACCTGACGAAGCGCAGATGCCTCACCAAAGCTCCACCCGTAGAGCAGTTTACACAGAAGACTGCCCGTGTACATCAGCGGGAACTGCGGCAAGCCGAAGCGGTCACGCATCTCCTTGGTGAATTCGTCCCAGACGCTCGTGTAGCCGCAATCGTCGACGAAACGGACATCTTTCACTCCTTCCGGCATTTCCTCTGCAGACATCATCATTGTAGTGGCACCTCCCATTGACACCCCGTGAACCGCCATCGTGTCGCTCTTGAAGAGTTGCATCCAATGCAGCATATCCTTCCTGTCGAGCCATCCCATACCGATCGCCTCCCCCTCACTCTGTCCGTGGGCATGGAAATCCGGCACCACCACATTATAACCGAAATCGCGCTCGTACATCCTGGCAAGGAAGAGGAAATCAATGGAGCAGCCCCGCCATCCGTGCAGCACAAGAGCCGTCTTCCTGCTCCCCCGCCACACATAGAGGGCGTGGTGGCGCTCTCCTGTGGGCATCGTCACAAAGGTGTCACGCAGAGCATTGATGCTGCGCAGGCTGTCCACCCAGGGACGCGTTTCGGGATAGAACTCGAACAGGCGGCGGTAACTGCCCTCCGTATCCTGCCTCCAGGGATTGGGTCCGAGGGAGTATTTCAGCATGAACACACTGGCGCCTGTCACGACGATGATTACCAACATCACGACGAACACAACAGCCCATGTTATCACCCGCCTAATTTTCATGCCTTATTTTTGCTTTTCGCAACGCTTTTGTCCATTTCTGTCGTAAATATACACCTTATATATAAAACAACGTGTTAAATTGGGAATATTTTTTGCACATGTTATAAGAAAGTCGTAATTTTGCGCCCATAATTGACAAAAAATACAATGAAATGAAAAAGTTTTTCTTATTTTTTGCACTTGCTGCGCTTGTTGCAAGTTGTAGCAACGACAACAACGACGTCCCCAACGCAGAGGAGCCTCAATACGACACCTATGCTTCTCTGCCCGAGACTGATATCTTCGTTCAAGGCCAGTCGCTGCGCTCCAATGTGTCTATGACTAAGGGCAACTACAAATGGCCGAATGTCAACGAAGCTGAAGGCTGGGAAACCGCACGCTTCTCTATCCGTGCCGACGGCTATATCCCCGGCTACATCGACCAGAGTTCTGCACTTTATTTCGGTCGCGCTCCCGGCAAGGTGGGCAACAACAAGGGTAAGGTGTACAGCCTGTTCCCCTACGGTCACTACAACGACCGCGACCTCGACTACTACCAGAAGGACAAGAAGACGGGCCAGAACATCGGTCTCTTCCGCTATGTCCTAGATGTAGACGGCATGCAGACCCAGCGTGCTATCATGGAGGCTCCTCTCGTAGTGGATATTCTGGGTGATGAGAAGGAAGACCTGGAAGCAGCCATTGCCAAGGGTCAGAATGTTGCGAAAAACCAGTCAAGCCTCGATAAACTCAACGCTATGTTGGCTCTGGGCAGCGACTATCTGGAGTCACACGTGCTGTGGTACGTTGTCAAGGAGGTAGGCATGAAGAACGGTTGGCACGTGAACGGTGTCATCAGCGAGAACGAAGTGCCCAAATACACCTCCGGCATCGTTCCCAACGAAGTTGAGGTGGACGTTCACCAGCAGATACATCAGGACTGGAACGAAATCAAGACCTCTGTGCATATCCGCGACAATGTGGAGTCCGTCACCATCAATATCCCTCTCAATCAGGAGGATATCATCGAGAAGGACGACTTCGCCATTCGCGTGTATGACTTCGACTACTCTGAGTATCACGTCACCCACACCGTCACTCACGACGAGAAGGGTATCACGATTGTGATTGACAATATCCCCGCCCAGCTCATCAGTGATTTGAAGAGCACCATCGGCGACGGTCTCACCGTTGAGATTCACAGCTACTGCACCACAGAAGACGTCTGGGAGCAGCTCAAGAACAGCCGCGTGATGACAACCGGTTCACCCACAACCGTGAAGGGCCAGATACACAGTGCCCTGCATCCGGAAACGGAAACGGATCCCGTTCCCATCTTCGTCAACAAGTAGTCACCTGACAAACGCATTTACGGGACCATGAAAACAATACTGCCGGCAATACTCCTGGGCATCGCCTCTGCAGCCCTTGCACAGAATCCCGTAATCCGCGACCAGTACACGGCCGACCCCACGGCACGCGTATTCAATAATAAGGTATATCTTTATCCGTCACACGATATTATGCCTCCTGCCGCCCAACAGCGGCAGGGTTGGTTTTCCATGGAGGATTATCACGTGTTCTCCTCGGAAAATCTGACCGACTGGACAGACCACGGTGTCATCCTCAATCAGGAGAATGTGCCTTGGGGCAGGAGCGACGGTTATGCCATGTGGGCTCCCGACTGTGTGGAGAAGGACGGCAAATACTACTTCTACTTCCCCGATGCCCCCAAGAGCGGCAGAGGTTTTGCCGTCGGTGTGGCTGTTGCAGACAGTCCCGAAGGTCCCTTCATCCCAGAAGCGGAACCCATCCCGGGAGTCATGGGTATCGACCCCTGCGTGCTCCTCGACGATGACGGACGGCAGTATATCTACTGGGCAGGCGGACCCATGCGGGGTGCCAGTCTCAGCAGCAATATGAAGGAACTGGACGGCCCCGTCACACAGATGGAGGGCCTGCCGGAAGGATTCAAGGAAGGACCCTTTGCCTTCAAGCGCAACGGACTCTACTATCTCACCTTCCCCTGGGTGCGCAAGGAAGGCGGCACGGAGACACTGGCCTACGCCATGTCAACATCGCCCCTCGGTCCCTGGGATTTCAAGGGTATCATCATGGCAGAGCATGCCAACCGCTGCTGGACCAACCACCACAGCCTGGTGGAGTACAGGGGGCAGTGGTACCTGTTCTACCACAACAACTTCTTCTCGCCCCGCGACGACAAACGCCGCTCGGTGTGCATAGAGAAGCTCGCCTTTAACGCTGACGGTACCATACGCGAAGTGACACCCACAATGCGAGGCGTGGGTATCAACAAGGCCACAGAGCGCATCGAGATAGACCGCTACTCATCAGCGGAAAAGGCTCAAACGGCATACATCGACACCGTCACACCACGCCTCGGAGCCTGCGTCACACTGCAGGGCAAGGGTTCGTGGGTGAAATACGAAGGAGTGGACTTCAGCTGCCTCGACGACGCCTATCTCACCATAGGTGTGAGTGCCGTGGAGAATACGAGCCTCTGCGTGCGTGAAAAGAGTGCAAAAGGCAAGGTCATTGCCCGCATCGATGTGACGGTGAAGAGCGAAAACGGCACGTTCCGTCGCGATATGTCTGGACAGTGGCTCACACTGACAGCCCCTCTGCAACACACGCCCAAGGGCATCACTGACCTGGTGCTCACCTGCGAGGGCGAAGCCATCAGTGTGGACTGGCTGCGCTTCAAAAACCGTCCCCGCTACTTCACAGAAGTGGCTAAAAACGCCTCCCCTGCCCACCCCGACAGCCAAGGCTTCATACGTCGCTGGAGGATGATGACACCCATCGCTGTGGATGTGCGCTCCAACGTGGTATTCACCGACACGTGGCTGCGCAGCAAGTTCGCAGACGAACTGGCCAAACTGCCCAAGCGGAAAGCCCGTTGGTACACCCTCGACAGCGAGAACTACAATGTGAAACTCTTCCGCTTCGCAGAGAAATACGGCAAGCAGACCTATGGTTCCTTCTTCTGGTGTGAGACCGTCATCGACTGCCCCCAGGACATTGCGAATGTGCGTCTGGCATGCGGTTCTAACGGAGCCTCGATGTGGTGGCTCAACGGCGAGGAGGTGCTGATGCTCGAAGGCGACCGTCGTATGGTGGAGGACGACGGCATGTCGCAGCGACTGACGCTCAAAAAAGGACGCAACATCCTGCGCACGGCCGTCATCAACGGCCCGGGACTGAGCGACATGTGCGTGCGATTTATCAATGAAAAAGGACAACCTGTCACCAGTTTCACAGTCTTGAACGAATAAGCCATGAAACGCTTACTGACCATACTCTCAATTATCACCTGTCAACTGTCAATTGTCAACTCCCAGACAGGTGCTCCTTATATCCACGACCCTTCCACCATTGCCGAGTGTGACGGCAGATACTACACCTTCGGAACAGGCAGCGGAGGCCTCATCAGTGAGGACGGTTGGTCGTGGCATAGCGGTGCGGAGCGTCCCGGAGGCGGTGCTGCTCCAGACGTGATGAAGATAGGCGACCGCTACCTCTGCATCTACGGTGCTACGGGAGGAGGACTGGGAGGCGGCCACAACGGGCGCATCCTCACCATGTGGAACAAGACCCTCGACCCCAAGTCGCCCGACTTCCGCTGGACAAAGGCCGTTGAGGTGGCTTCTTCCGACGGTATGGAGGATCAGGATGCCATCGACCCGTCACTGCTGCTCGACCCCGCTACGGGACGTCTGTGGTGCAGCTACGGAACATACTTCGGCACCATTCGCCTCATCGAACTGGACCCCAAGACTGGTGAACGCGTGAGAGGCGACGTGGAGAAGGATATCGCCATCGACTGTGAGGCCACGGACCTCATCTACCGCAACGGTTGGTACTACCTGCTGGGCACTCACGGCACCTGCTGCGACGGTGTCAACTCCACATACAATATCGTGGTGGGCCGCTCCCGTTCCGTGGAGGGTCCCTATATCGACAACGTGGGTCGCGACATGTTCCATGGAGGCGGTCGTATGGTCATCGCTGCGGGAGACCGCAAGACAGGTCCCGGACATTTCGGGCGTACCGTCATCAACGAGGGTGTCGAGGTGATGTCGTGCCATTTCGAGGCTGACTTCGACATGAGCGGACGCAGTGTACTGGGCATCCGTCCCCTGCTCTGGAAGAACGACTGGCCCGTGGCCGCTGAAGCATTCCGTGGAGGCACCTTCGAGATAGAGTCAGAGCGTCGCGGCTATTCCCTGGAACTGGCCGTGGACTTCGTGCGTATGGAGCAGGAACGTCAGCGCTTCTGGCAGATAGATCCCAACGAACCCGTTAAGCCTCTTCCCAACCAGACCCTGGAAGAAGTCATAGACAAATGGCCTGAAGGCAATATCCCCGTGCGCTGCAGCGACTATATGTTCCGTCCCTGGCAGCGCTGGACCGTCACTCCCGTACCGGAAGCCGGAGGATACCTGAGCGCTCCCTATTTCCGCATCGTCATCGAGGGCACAGAACGGGCTCTCTCGGCAACGGCTGATCTGGAGGTCACCACAGTACCGCAGTTCACGGGTAGCCCCGAACAACTGTGGCGCATCGAACAGCTCACTGACGGCACCTTCCGTATCATGCCAAAGAGCATCCCCGGACGCGAGGGAACGAACACACGCTACGTGCTCTCCTCCATTGCCGACAGCACACCTACGCTGGCTGAGTACGACTTCGGTTCCGACAACTCGAAATGGAACCTCCGCAACCACTGATAACAATCACAAACACATAATGTCATGAAACGCATCATCATCCTTTCCCTGCTGTTCCTGTGTGCCATCCTGCCGCAGCGCATGTTTGCCCAGAAACCCGACCCCAACTTCTATATCTTCCTCTGTTTCGGACAGTCCAATATGGAGGGCAACGCCCGTCCCGAGGCCGTGGATCTGGAGAGCCCCGATCCCCGTTTCCTGCTGATGCCGGCAGTGGACTTCCCCGCCACAGACCGCTTCCCTGCCCGTAAGATGGGTGAATGGTGCGAGGCCTACGCTCCTCTCTGTCGTCCCAACACGGGCCTGACGCCTGCTGACTGGTTCGGACGCACCCTCGTGGCATCGCTACCCGAGAACATCAAGATAGGTGTCATCCACGTGGCCGTGGGAGGTATCGACATCAAGGGATTCCTGCCCGACAGCATACAGAACTACGTGGAGAAGAAGGCTCCGGGATGGATGAAAGGCATGCTGGAGGCCTATGACAACAACCCCTATAAGCGTCTCGTAGAACTGGCCAAGAAGGCACAGAAGGACGGTGTCATCAAGGGTATACTGATGCACCAGGGTGAGACAAACACAGGCGACCCAAAGTGGGCCGGCATGGTGAACAGGGTGTATGAGAACCTCTGCAGCGACCTGAACCTGAAACCCGAGGAGGTGAACCTATACGCAGGTAATATCGTGCAGGCTGACGGCAAGGGTGTGTGCATCGGTTGTAAGAAGCAGATTGACGAACTGCCCCAGACCGTCCACACCAGTCAGATAATATCCTCAGACGGCTGCACCAACGGTCCCGACCGTCTGCACTTCGATGCAGCAGGTTATCGCGAACTGGGTTGCCGCTACGCAGAGGCTGTGGCACGTCACCTCGGTTTCGAGCCCAAGCGCCCGGCCAACCTGCCCGTAGCATATAAGACAATCGATGTACCCGCAGATGCTGTCACAGCAGAGACCGCCATTCCCGGCAATGCGTTCCCCAAGGTGGATAAGGAGCGTCGTGCCTACTTCTACCTCCGTGCTCCGCAGGCCAAGAAGGTCGTGGTGGACATCTGCGGCAAGAAATATGATATGGAACCCGATGGAAAGGGCGGTTTCATGGCTGTCACCGATCCCCTTCCCGTGGGTTTCCACTACTATTTCATGAGTATCGACGGAGTGAATTTCGTTGACCCCGCTTCAGAGACCTTCTTCGGTTGCCATCGCGAGTCAGGCGGCATCGAGATACCGGAAGGTCCCGAGGGCGACTACTACCGTCCCCGCAAGGGCATACCGCACGGATGCGTGCGCAGTATCTGGTATTTTGCCGAGCACTCATCTCTCAGCTCTCAACTCTCATCTCTAAACTCTAAAGGAGAATGGCGCCACGCATTGGTTTACACCCCCGCTGACTACGAGAACGGCAAGAAGCGCTATCCTGTGCTCTATCTGCAGCACGGTATGGGAGAGGGCGAGACCAGCTGGATGATTCAGGGCAAGATGCAGCATATCATGGACAACGCGATTGCCGATGGTGAGGCTGTACCCATGATTGTGGTGATGGAGAGCGGCGACATCAAGGCTCCCTTCCGTGGCGGCAACAACGAGGCCGGTCGCAGCGACTACGGTGCTTCGTTCTATCCCGTACTGCTCAACGACCTGATTCCCTATATCGATGCCAACTTCCGCACGAAGACAGACCGCGACAACCGTGCCATGGCAGGCCTCTCATGGGGAGGTCACCAGACCTTCGATGTCGTATTGCAAAACCTTGACAAGTTCGCATGGATGGGCACCTTCAGCGGAGCCATCTTCGGTCTCGACGTGAAGACCGCCTACAACGGTGTCTTTGCAGATGCTGATGCCTTCAACAAGAAGATACATTATTTCTATATGAACTGGGGCGACGGCGATTTCATCAAGAATCAGCCCATCGTAGACGGCCTGCGGGCCCTCGGCATCAAGGTTGATTCCTCTGTCTCCAAGGGCACCGCCCACGAGTTCCTCACCTGGCGCAGAGGTCTCAGGGAATTCCTCCCCCACCTCTTCAAGAAATAGCCTTCATTTTCTCTTAAACAAAAAAGGGCCGGTTCCATTCAGGAATCGGCCCCAACTTTTCACTTTTAACTTTTAACTCTTAACTTTTAACTCCTAACCCTTCACTCCCCTATCGCCGCAGACCTTAGTCCTTTAAACAACATATACGGAAAAAACTTAAGTGAATCCATCGGGAATATCTTTGCATGTCTCCACATATCACCACAACGGCGACCGAACGAAACAACTTTTCTCACTAGACGAGGATACTTTTTATAGTAACTGGTATCTCTGTTATGTCCGAAGTCACCCACCTCCATGATGAAGGAGCATATCCTGTCTGCCTTCTTTTTCCATCTTATATCTTCCTTCTTATCTCTTATATCGAGGAGCGGCATCGCCTCTGCCGGCATCCCGAGGTATTCTACCGCAAATGCCGCGAATCCTTTCCATACTGATATCAGACCGGCTTTGCTAAGACGAGATTCCAATAGCCCTCGGTTCAGCGAATCCCTATACGTCCACAGCAGCCTGCACCAGTCACATATCTGACGAACACCCAGACCGCCTTTGTAAAAATGATTCATGAAATGGACAAACACAATCAACACATCATCATCTGGAGCAGGCAGAAGAACAGTCGTCCCGTCATTATCCCAGCTTCTCACATTCCCTTTGTTGAAAAGATCCTGATGTATTTCATCCATAACCCGATTTACCCTTCCCGATAATGAGCAATATTGGTTGGCATGAATCTCCAATACCCATTTCTTATAATGCATATTTATATGCCGGGCATAATCATCATCCGGATCAAAAGATTCTACGAGGGGCCTGAAAAATGCTTTAGCTTTCTCAAAATTCGCATCACTCAAATAGAAGTCCACATCACCGCTTGCACGCCACAAAGGACGCTCGTAGCACTGAGCTATTCCTTGTCCTTTAACTAACAGAGTCTCGATATCTGCCACCCTCATCTTATTGACTAAATCTGCGATAAGACGGTTCATGGCTATATTGCGCTGCTCCAGTTTCAGCATACCGCGAGCCATCTTGAGCGCCATCTCATGAGGAATTCTCTTCGTTTTACGACTTTGTATTTCCACACCAGCCGCTATCAACCCAACGACAGACTGCTGCTTCGCTAATCGATACACCTCACCCCAATCCGTGGTTCCGTCAATGTCAAGGTCATGGTTAAGATTTTCACCCTCCCAAAGCCCGACACGGAGCAATGCAAAAAATACGTCCGTCGTATTATCCCTCATCTTATTGGGGTTTTGAAACAATGACCCAAAACGTCTGAAAAATCAAGCCCAAGTCATACCAAAAGCCTTGTTTCTCCACGTATTCCAGATATAGGCGTATCTTCTCCTGCATAATGACCTCAATGTAATACTTCTCCGGGTCTTCTGCCTGCTCCATCAGTTTGTTCTCGTTGCGAAACTTAATGCTTGCTGGGTCTGTGATACCGGGTCTGACATCCAACACATGCATCTGCTCCGCTGTCCAATATTCCACATAGTGACGCACCTCCGGGCGTGGCCCGACAAGGCTCATGTCTCCCCTGACCACGTTTATCAGTTGCGGCAGTTCGTCCAGTTTAAACTTACGGATGAAGTATCCCGACCGGGTGATTCGACTGTCGCGTCCGCCTATGGTCACAAGGCTTCCCTTGTCACTGCCCACTCTCATCGAGCGGAACTTGAATATACGGAAATCCTTGTTGTACCGGCCCACTCTTGTCTGCCTGTAAAACACGGGACCCCTGCTGTCCAATTTTATCCATACAGCAATTATCAGGAACAGCGGACTAAGCACTATCAACCCCAGTCCGCTCGCAACGATATCGAAAATACGTTTCATAAATCAACCTTGACTTTAACCTTAACGTTAACTCTTTCGGATGGATGAGATAAGAGCATTAAGTTGACGCTCAATAGAGGATAACTTGGTTGTCATTTCTTGATAATGCTCTTCATCCATATATCCCACGTTCTTTGAAATCTTCAACTGAGTTTCAACTTCAAATGCAGAACCCAATGCGAAATCAAGGAAGTGAGCAAAGTCTGCATCAGTTGAACGAGCAGCACCCTCAGCTATGTTAGAACTGATAGAGACAGCAGCCCTTTGTAGTTGGTCACACAGCCCCTTCTTTTCAAACCAAGGCATCTGACTTGTAACCTCATAAACGTAGGTCGCATAATCGACCGCCTCATTCCATACAGGGTACTCCCTAAA
>JAEEZX010000051.1 GCA_016292045.1 Bacteroidaceae bacterium
GATGGACGTGAAGATACTGAAGAACCTGTTCAAGATGGTCTATTGCCGCGACCTCGACCACTACCGCTACACCGCCCGTGGCCGCTACCGTCGGTTGCTCGAACGCTGCCCGCAGGTGGTGCAGATGCTCTCGCTGAAGGATATTGCCTCGTTCCTCAAAATCTCACCAAGCTATCTTAGCACACTTCGCAAAGAGATTACGTTCGGGCAAGAATAAACTCTTGTCTCACGTTTTGGGCTCAAAAGATACTCAACTGAGCCTATTTTTCCTCGAATTTCTTTAACTAGTTAAAGAGATGCACCCTCGGCGACCTGTTTTCGGGCTTCGCCGAGTTGTTTTTTACGCTTTTTTTTGTTATTTTGTAGGCTGAAATCATGAACGAGCCAACGCCCGTAGAGCCGGAGCAGTAGGCGCCCGGTAATGCGGGATTTCACGAATCGGAGGCAGCGGCCCCGTCTGCCGCCTCCGATTTTCGGAATCCGACCCCGACGAGCCGTTCGGCGACCTCGGATTCCTGAAATCCAAGCAGGAAAGTCGCTCATCAACCTCGGATTCCTGAAATCCGACCTCAACGAGCCAGTCGGTCACCTCTGATTCCTGAAATCCGAATCAGCAAGTCGGTCGGCGACCTTCCCTCGAACGGAAACAAATAAAACTACCATAGAATTATGAGCAGAAAGAACATCATCACCATCATCCTCGCCCTCGTTGCCTTGACAGCAGGGGCACAAAGGCTACGGGTAGGCGAGCGCAGCTCGGGAATGGAAAAAGAAACACTGCAAGGAAAATGCAAACAAAATGCAAAATAATATAGCACGAAACTATGTTTTATTCTTGGTAATTTTGCAATCAAAATCGAACAATCATGAAACACATTCTATTGTTGATGGCCTCATGCCTTGTGCTGGGATGCAGCACTGGCTACAACGGCGACGAGCATTTCATACTTGACGGCGTGTGGACGCTTCGAAAGATGGAACATCCCGAAGGACATGCTCGGACGTTTGCGGAATCAGAGGAAACTTATCTGAGGTTCTATGATGGTGACAGCGTGATATACCAGTGTTTGCTTACAAGAGCAGAGACGGGGTTGATCCTAAGACCCATCGGACAGCATCGAGTGATGCTGATTGACAAAAGACACGGGGAATATGTCTATATGGAAGACGACGACCCGCACCCTTTGACAGTGAAAGGCGATTCTGCCATCATCATCCAAGAACAAGGTGTTCTATACACTTGGCACAAAGCCGATGATATTGCGAATGAATGGAGCGAAGAAATCAGAGAGATTGTCGCTGCAGAATTACAAAAGGGTCAGGGGGAACGACAGAGCTATATGCTTTCGCGCAAAGAACGACAACAGGCCAATATGATACACGGGCTCGTCTTCTCTACCATTGGTATCGTCGTTTTGTTATTGCTCATAATCCGAATTGCATTCTACTATCGTAAAGACAAACGCAGACTGCTACTGCAACTCCAACAGATTCAGGAAGTGCAACAGGAGCGTCCGCAGGTCGTTAAGCAAGCCATAGAATCGGTAGAGACGGCTTATTTTGCTTCTGACGAATATCAGGCCCTGCAACGCCGCATCGCCACGGGGGAGATATTGAAGGATGATGACTGGAATATCATAGAGAGCCAGATTAAGAAAGTCTATCCAGGCTTCAGTAGCCAGTTGCGAAATCTTTACGCAATGTCTGAGTTGGAATATCAGGTATGCCTGCTTATCAAACTCAGGGTTGCTCCGTCGGACATGGCCGTTGTGCTGGCCCGCGACGCAAGTACCATCAGCACCGTGCGCAGCCGACTATATAAAAAGGTGTTCAGCCAAAAGGGCGGAGCAAGGGAGTGGGACGAATTCATCCTTTCCATCGGCGCATAAATGGTATGCAAACATTTTGCAAACACTTTGCAAAATGAATGCAAAATCAAAAGCTTGGCAGAATGGTGGAAAGCACGTACTTTTGTAGTCGAATAATTCACTCAATGTCTAACCAATTAAAAAACGTAAAACTTATGAAAAAAACAATGTTAGTAATGGCAATGGCACTTATGGGTGCCATGCAGGTGAGCGCACAAAGCGTAAAGGTGGATGACAAGGAACTCATCGGCACATGGGTTATGGAGTCCATGCAGTGGGAAGGTGAGAAGAAAACTGTCTGCGGCAAGGAGAGCGGCTATAGCCAGTTCAAGTTCTATGGTTCTGACGGCGAGTATGCCTGTGCAGAATTGGCCCTGACCAAGGAGGGTAAGGTGGTGGTGATGCCCCACGAGTATGGAACTTATACGTTCAAGGATGGCTGGTACTCGGAAATGGGACGCGAGGCCATCAAGGATGCCATCGTCTGGGTTGACAAGACCACGACGAAAGGCACGTGGATGAAGCGTCACGACATCTGGAAGAAAGTCACCCTGCCCGACAAGGTGGTGAAGTACATCGTTGACTGCTGCAAGACCAAGAATACCCCTGCCGACATTCAGCAGATGATTAAACAAAGTATGTTCAAATAAAACGGTCCGAACTATGAAGAAGTACACTATCATTGCCATAGCCACAGTCGCATTGCTGGTGGCTGGCACAGCAAAAACCATAGCGAACGAACAGCCCGCTATTGAAACAGAGCAACAGAATGACCGCGTCTATGACATCTGTGAGCAGTTGCCCCACTTCCCTGGGGGTGAAGCGAAACTGATGGAGTTCCTCATGAAAAACGTGAAGTATCCTAAACAGGCAGAAGAGTGCGGAGCCCAAGGCCGCGTCATAGTGCAGTTCATTGTCGAGAAAGACGGAAGCATCACTAAACCCAAGGTTGTGAAATTTACTCAAGATACAAATGACCCCCAAGTGGTAGTAACCAAGGCCACAGTGGGCGAGAAAGACTATAAGGCCGGTATCCAAGCTCTAAAAGACGAGGCCGTCCGTGTGGTCAAAGCCATGCCTAAATGGACTCCTGGCAAGCAACGGGGCAAAGTTGTGCGAGTGAAATACTCAATCCCCGTAACCTACAGATTGAGTTAAGCTTTAAGAAAAGTAGTATAGTAAAGTTAGTAAATAACAAAACGAGTAGTACCCGGGTGATTCTGGAGGCCGCAGCGATGCTCCCTCCAGAATTTGCCCGTAAATTTTATATCTACAGCAATGCAGAAGTTTTTAGTGATGATGATGGCTTTCGTGCTGACGATAGGAGCGCAGGCACAGCAAGACGACGGTATGGATGCTATGTTGGCAGCGATGATTGCGGCCAAGATTCATCAAGACAGTATCGACACGTCGAGCCTCGTGGCGGTGTACAACTACGAATGTCAGACGCAGGACGCGGACGGCCAGGCAGTGACGGACAGGATGAAGGTGTGCCTACAGGTGGGGCAGCACTGCACACGCAGCTATCCCTATCGGAAATTTCGCGAGGACACGGAGGGCTATGAAAGTCTGGCACCCGACAATCTGCCCCTGCTGAGGGCGGAGACGTTCTGCTTCATGCCAGAGGTCTGGACGAACTACCCCGACGGCAAGGTGACAGTACGCGACGCCATCGTGCCGACTCCATACGAGACGTGCGAAATGCGGAAACCCATCAAGTGGACGCTCAGAGACGACACGCTGACCGTCGGCGGCTACCTGTGCAAGACGGCCACGTGTCAGTTGCACGGAAGGAAGTGGACGGTGCACTACAGCGAGGACATCCCCACGTCGGCAGGCCCGTGGAAACTATGCGGACTGCCAGGACTGATACTCGAAGCAGAGGCTGACGGCATCCACCGCTTCACGATTGCCGACATTCAGCGCAAAGCCTCGCCAATCTATTACGAGACGAA
>JAEEZX010000052.1 GCA_016292045.1 Bacteroidaceae bacterium
ACAAAGGGGCGTGATACAGGTATCGATTCGGAGATGACTGCCTCTAACGAAGGAGATGAGACTGCTGTGTATCTCTATGCCAAAACTGTCAACGGCACCGTGAAGCAGTATATCCCTGTGCACTGGGCAACGTCATTCTCGGAAATAGCTACAGCCGTGCTCAATGGGGTAACAGTGACCGACGGCACTGTGGAACTCGGCATGGTGAGCGAAAAGAAGTTTACCAACTGGGAAGTTATCCAGATAAAGGGTGTAACGGCTCTGGTGGATGCCACGGTAGTGCATGCCAACACTTTGTCGAAAGCAATAGAGACTCTCAATGATGCGGCATACGTCAACGTCACAGGCTTTGAGCGCACAACACTCTCTCAGACCATCAGCAATAACACCACCGTGAGCGAACAAACGGCAGAAGCCTATCAGACAGCTGTCAACGCTTTGGAGATGGCAATGAAGGCCTTCACAGATGCCAAAGCAAGCTACGACGCATGGGTAGATATCAAGGGTCGCAACTTCCCCTATGCCTCAGTAGCGAAGAAGGATGCTGCAGAATCAGCTGCCGCTGTTTCACCGACAAGTGCAGCAGATGCTGTAAGCAGAAGGGAGACGCTGCTGCCCCTCTATCGTCAGTATGCCGAATCGAGTGCTATGCTGGAAGGCGTGAACGGCGCGACGGACATGACATCATATATTAATAATCCGAAAGCAGAAGAGGGTGTTGATGGATGGACAACCGTTAGGGGCGAAGGTTCCGGCGGCAGCATAAATATACTTGATGGTCAGCCCTGGACAGACGGCAGCGGTGACACCAACCACAAATATTTCGATGGCGGCAATTGGGGCGCATCGGCATGGGATGTTGCATTCCAACAGGATATCACGCTACCGGCAGGCAAGTATCAACTGACAGCTATAGGACGCTCTGAACGAGATGTCGCTCTGACGCTATTTGCTGGTGATGAGACGGCGGAAATGTCGCACATCAGTAGTGTTGGCGGTTTGTTCAATAATGGCTGGGAGCAGACCTCTTTAGAGTTTGAACTGACGGGAAATGCGACCGTGAGCATTGGTGTGAGAGGTGTGACCTCAATTATTCACAATTGGATGTCGTTCTCTAATTTCCGTCTTGTGCAGTTCCCGGAAGGATATGATGCCATCAACTCACTGACTGCTGAAAAAACTATTGTTGATGCCAACGCGCCCATCTATGACCTCAACGGACGCAGACTGACAGAGAAGCCCAAGAGTGGATATTACATCCAAGGCGGAAAGAAATACTTTGTAGAGAAGTAAGAGGTAAGATGTAAGATGTAAGACATCCGACTTGTCAACTCGTCTACTCGTTAACTTGTCTACTAAAAAAGCCACTTCACAAATGCGTGAGGTGGCTTTTGTATTTCGGACAAACGGACAAACGGAGTAAGATGTAAGAGGACTAATTTTTGTGTCCTCGCAGCTTTATTCCATTACATCCTTTGTGCCGCCGGTCTGCTGGAAGAAGGTGACCTTCGTGGTGGTCTTCTTGTCGAAGAGCAGGTTGGAAAGCAGTTGCACGCTGCCAAACTGGCCCATGGGTGTTTCCAGAACTGTGTATTTCTGGTCGGCAGAGAACACGGTGGCCTTCATGCGAGCAGGCACATTGTAGAAGACACCCTTCTCCACCTTGGCGAGTTTCTTGCTGGTCAGCTCGTCAACGACGGGTGTGGGAAGAGTCTCAAGATTCTCAATGCTCAGATAGATGGGTTCGCCGCTGAGGTCGTCGCCGTCCACAAGTCCGAGTTTCTGGGAGAAGCGGCAGAGAAGCATCTTCTGGGTCACCTCTGAAGGTATCACACTGAGAGAGAACACCTCAACGCTGGTCTCCTGAGTGCCCTTGAACAGTGATTCCAGAGCTGTTGTCTGTTTGTCCAGTTGGTCGAGCATGAGTTGCAGTTGTGCTCCGTCTTTGGGCGTGTTGTCGGCCTCGCCGCGGATGAGTGCATTGCGGCTCTCGCGGATGTCGTAAATCTCCTGGGCCACGAGTTCTGCCATCTTGGATATGCTGCTGGCAGAGAGCATCTCCTGATTCATGTAGTCGCGGGGATTGACGCGCTTTGGAGCGGGTGTGCGCTCGGGCAGTTCGGGCAGTGTCTCCTCATCGGCATCCGTGTTGATGGAAAGCAGTATGCCGTCGCGGCTTAATCCCACGAGCGGAGCAACGGTCTTGCTCTTGAGGTGTATGGTGTATGCCTTATTCCTGTCGGGCACTCCGTAGGGCTGCAGTTCGACGCTCTTGATCTGCCACGTTGTGGTGACCTGGTCAGGAACGTCCTGCAGACGCAGGTATTTGAATGCGTATTTGGCAAAGTCGCCAGGGCGTGTGACGGTTTTTTCGGCCTTGACCACCACGCGCAGTGCGGTGCGGGGGAGGTAGTAGCAGACGCCTTCAAGCGTGCTTCCCGGTATGAACTGTTCTGTCTCCGTCTGAGCGCTCGTATGGAGCGATGCTACGCAGAATACAGCGAGGATTGCGGAAGAGAAAATAAGTCTTTTCATCAATGTTATATTACAATTTGGCTACAAAGGTACAAAAAAGTTGTCTTACGCGTGGGTACATATCCGAAAAAATTGTATATTTGTGGACAAATTGAAGAACAATGGACAGCATTTCAGTAAAAGACAGAAGATTTGTACCCTTTATCTCACCTGAAGAACTCGACAGGGAAGTGAAGCGTGTGGCTGCGGAAATCAACCGCGATTACGAAGGTAAGGAGCCCCTTTTCCTTTGTGTGTTGAACGGCAGTTTCATCTTTGCTGCCGACCTTATGCGCGAGGTGAATTTGCCTTGTGAGTTAAGTTTCGTGAAGATGACGTCCTATCAGGGTATGGGCACAACGGGTAACGTGCGCGAACTTATCGGCCTGAACGTGGACATCACCGGCCGCCATGTCATCATTGTGGAAGACATTGTGGACACGGGTATCACGATGGCTCACATGCTGGAGACGCTCAAGGGTCACAATCCCGCCAGCATCGACATCTGCACGCTGCTCACCAAGCCGGATAAATTGCAGGTGCAGTTGGATATCCGTTACTGCTGTCTCTCCATCCCTAACGGCTTTATCGTGGGCTACGGTCTGGACTACGACGGATATGGCCGCAACCTCAAGGGTATTTATGTCGTAGAAGATAGAATGAAAAAATAATACAAGAATACAAGAATGAAAAACATTATTATCTTTGGTGCTCCCGGTTCGGGAAAGGGCACTTACAGTGATGAAATCGTGGCTCGCTACAATATGGGTCATATCAGCACCGGTGACGTGCTGCGTGCAGAAATCAAGAACGGTACGGAACTGGGTAAGACCGCCAAGGGATATATTGACCAGGGACAGCTCCTGCCGGACTCTCTGATGATTGACATCCTGGCAAAGACTTACGACTCGCTGCCGAAGGGAAAAGGCGTGATATTCGACGGTTTCCCCCGCACAATCGCACAGGCAGAAGCTCTCAAGACGATGCTTGCCGAGCGCGGTGACGACATGGGCGTGATGATAGAGCTCATCGTGGACGAGGAGACTCTGTTACAGCGTCTTCTCAACAGAGCTATCGAACAGGGCCGTGCAGACGACAACGAAGAGACAATCAAGAAGCGTTTTGCCGTGTATCACAGCCAGACAGAACCTCTTGCAAAATGGTTCGAGAAAGAGGGCATCCGTCACGCCTTTACATGGAAGGGCAGTAAGGAAGTGATGCTTTCGGAGATTTTTGCCTTCTTGGACAAGCAGTAATAAAGTATTGGAAAGTAATTTCGTAGACTACGTCAAGATCCTCTGCCGTTCCGGAAAGGGCGGCAGGGGTTCTATGCATATGCGTCGTGCCAAGTACGTGCCCAACGGAGGTCCTGACGGCGGCGACGGAGGGCGTGGCGGTCATGTCATTCTGCGGGGTAATCGCAACTATTGGACATTGCTGCACTTGCGCTATCAGCGCCATGTGTTCGCCACAAACGGGCAGGCTGGCGGTAAGAGCCGCAGCACAGGGGCCGATGGAGAGGACCGGTATATCGACGTGCCTTGCGGCACCGTAGTCTACAACGCGGAGACAGGAGAATACGTCTGCGATATCACGGAAGACGGACAGGAAGAGGTTCTCCTGAAAGGCGGAAGAGGAGGTCTGGGCAACTGGAATTTCCGCACCTCCACAAATCAGGCTCCCCGCTATGCGCAGCCGGGAGAACCGATGCAGGAGATGGCCGTCGTGATGGAACTGAAACTGCTTGCAGACGTCGGTCTCGTGGGTTTCCCGAACGCAGGTAAGAGCACGTTGCTGAGTGCCCTTTCAAGTGCACGCCCGAAGATTGCGGACTATCCGTTCACCACGATGGAGCCCCAGTTGGGCATTGTGTCGTATCGTGACGGGCAGAGTTTCGTGATGGCGGATATCCCCGGTATTATCGAGGGTGCTGCAGAGGGTAGGGGGCTCGGACTCCGTTTCCTCCGTCATATTGAGCGCAACAGTCTGCTCCTTTTCATGGTGCCGGGCGATACAGACAATATACGCAAGGAGTATGAGGTGCTGCTGAGTGAATTGGGAAAATTCAATCCCGAGATGCTGGACAAGCAGCGTGTGCTGGCTGTGACGAAGTGCGACCTGCTGGACGCAGAACTGATGGAAATGCTCCGCGAGGACTTGCCGGAGGATTTGCCCGTTGTCTTCATTTCGTCTGTAGCACAGATCGGACTCACGGAATTGAAGGATATATTGTGGCGGTCGCTTAACAGCGAAAGCAACAAGCTGGCTGCAATCAGCCAGAAAGAGACGCTTGTTCATCGTTCCAAGGATTTCTCTTTCCTGCACGACGAGGAGGATGATATAGATCTCTCTGTGGATGACGAAGAGGAAGAGGATGACGAACTCATAGAAGAGGAGTGGGACGATGAAGTATCGGACGCCTGAGCATATTCATGCTTTTTCCATAGGTAAGGACGAGAGTTTTCCTTTGACTGACGACGGGAGTTTTCTGCCGCCTCTTGGGGCTCATGGCGTATCGCTTCCCCGGCAGGTGCATTCCCCGAATGTCGTATGGGTGAAAGATGCCGGCAGGCCGGAAGAGACGGATGCCGTCATCACAGACGTGGCGGGATTGTGTGTTGCGGTCAAGACGGCCGATTGCGTTCCCATTTTGCTTTATACAGACAGGGAGGCTCCTATTGTGGCTGCTGTGCACGCAGGGTGGCGAGGAACCGTCTCGCGTATTGTGCAAAAGACTTTGGAGAAGATGTCTTTGTGTGATAGGTTTACGTCGTTCTCCGAGTGTCACGCAATCATAGGGCCCAGTATATCACAGGATTCTTTCGAGGTGGGCGACGAGGTGTACGAAGCCTTCCGGGAAGCTGGATTCCCGATGGAACGTATCTCATCCCGTGAAGAAAAATGGCACATCGACCTGTGGGAAGCCAATAGATGGCTTCTTGAGGAAATGGGCGTGAAGGATATCTATGTGTCCGGCATAGATACCATGACGTCTCCCGAATGGTACAGTGCCCGTCGGGAGACAATCAATACGGGGCGCAACTACAACGCAATCTTTTTCTTGCCGTCCTGAATGTAGATTCCCTTTCTGGGTATTGCATTCAAGATTCTGCCGTTGAGATCGTATATGATGCCATCGGTGGGACGCTTCTTGGCCGGTTCTTCACCTTCGAGTGAGAAGATACCTGTCGGGGTGTACTGACCCGATGCGAAGTTGTAGTCGCGATTCTCCATCGTGTTGAGTCCTGTGATATCCTCCTGCGTGAGCGCGCGATTGTAGATAAGGACGTCGTCGAACTCTGCCGGAGCGCTGCCCCAGAAACTTCCCATGCCGAGATAGAAGTAGTCGGCACTTGAGAGCCAGTCGAGCACCTTGCTGTAGTCGAAGTCTTCTACCGGAGCGCTTCCGCTATAGGTCTCGTTTGCCTTGACTTCCCCGTTGATGTAGAGTTTTATGCCGGTTTCATCGAAGGTGTAGGTGACGAGTGTCCACTTGCCTTCAGCTATGTTCTTTGAGGTGACATCGTTGGGATGATTGATGTCGAACCAAGTGCCTGCGTTGTTGTTGTAGCCGAGATAGCTGTTGCCGGTGAGGAACAGACGCTCACCTTCAGCACTGGAGGACGTGCCGCTGAAGAAGCTCCAAAGAGCATCCCACACGTTGCTGTCAAGACGCTTCACCCAGAGGGAAACGGTAGCGCCGTCGAGATTCTGACCCTTGAGAGGATTGTCCATACGGGTATAGCTGGCGCGTGCCTGTGCCCCGAAATACTGGTGCAGAACCATTCCGCAACGGTATGCGCTGTCGGTTTCAAACGTAGGAATCGTACCACCCGTACCGGCTTTGCCCACAGTGGCTATCTGCGACTCGTCTTTGAGATTTACAGCTGGTTCCTGATTGAAGTCGTAGTATGCCACAAGGCCGCTGAGATAGTCGCCGTCAGCCTGTCCGACAGCAATCTTTCTGGTTCTGCTGCTGAGAGACCAGCTGAAGGTCTTAGACCATATATAGTCACCGCACGTCAGTTCTCCTGTGTATTTTACAGTTATGGTTCCCGTTGACGGCACGGCGTCGGGAGCTCTGAATTTGCCCGTATTGGAGAGGATGTCAGTGTTGGTTGATGTCCAGTTTTCCACAACGTTTTCTTCCATATCTGTGTATACGTTGAGGTTGTCTGAAAGAACCGTAGCTGTGGGCAATGTGAGTTTCGTACGGTTGTAGGCGATGGCGGATTTCGGCTCAAGTTTATAGCCCCATATAGGTGTGCCGCTATTACTTGAGTTGGTATTGTCCACGCAGGTGAAGGAGATGGTCTTGTGGTTGTTGCCCGTCCATCTGCTGCCCTGACTGTCGCCGTTCATCGAATTGGAGCAAAGGACTCCCTGGTAGGTGCCGCTGGCCAGTGCCAATGTGATGTAGTCGGTGCCGTCTTTCACACTCCACGTACCGTTGTAAGTGCTCTGCTCGCCCTTTACGGTGCCGTCTTCTTTAAGCGTCACCATCACGGGCTTGCGGTTGGCGATGGTGGTGCTGTCCTGTCTCATCTTGTAGTGACGCATTACATGCCATTCGCCTATGATGTCGTCGGTGGTGTAGTGAGATGTTTTCGGGGTGTCCAGGGTTTCTTTCTCACCGTTGTAGGCAAATGGCGCAGCCACCGGCCATCCGCTTTCGTTTAGAAAGAGTTGCTGGATGTGGACGAGATGTCCGGCTGTGCCGTCGTTATACTTTGTGTGGTAAACCACAAATGCCTGATTTGTCTGAGGGTTGACTACGGCAGAGTTATGTCCTTGACTGTTCCAACCCTGCGTCTGCATCTCGCCCCAACCGGTGAATGCACCCATCAGTTTGATGCCTCGGGTGTCGTTTGTGACTGCACTGGCAGTATTGTGGTTGAGAACATATCCCGTGTAGAGCGCAGAGCGACCTGCAGCATCGTTGTACGGTCCAAGGGGGGAGCTGCTGCGGAAGATACGCATCTCATAGCCTTCGTGTGGAGCAAAACCTCCATAACTCATAAAGAGATAGTAGTAGTCTCCGATGTGTTTGATGTAAGGACCCTCGCCGCTGACATAGTATCCGCCGGCAATTTTGCGTCCGAAGTACGGGTCTTTCACGCCGTTCTGCCCTTTCGATGTGTAGTCGGAGGGGTTGTTCGTGTAGTTGTACTTGTAGTCGTTGAGGCCGGTTTCTTTGTCCAGTTTCAGCATGAAGATGCCGCCCGACCAGGAACCATAGGCCATCCAAAGTTCACCGGTTTCATCGAAGAATACGCAGGGGTCGATACAGTTCGGCCAGTAGTTGCCCCAACCGTTGCGGAGATTGTATCGGCTGGGAATGGACGTTGTGCCGATAGCAATGTTAAGGTCGGTTTCACTGATTGCCGGCGCACCTGTATTTCCGTTGAAACCACCCATTACGATGGGTCCCTGATAAGTCCAGGGGCCTTCTGCTGAGTTGGAGGTCAACAGGATAATAATGCTGTTCCATTGCGGACCGTTGATGGACAGATACAGGCACCATTTTTCCATTGTGGGGTTGTAGATGATATCCGGTGCCCACATGTTGCCGTCAATAAACCACTCTTTTTCGTCACCGGGTGCGGCATAGCGGTTGGCATACGCCTCTGCGTCAATGTTAGGCATATCCACTTCTGTGCCCAGATAATTCTTGGTCTTTGTGACCTGCTGGATGTTGAATGCGTCGCGCACGTTGCAGGCTGTTCCCGTTGCATCGCCCTGGTGGGCCAGATGTATGAAGTAGGGGTCATACCAAATGCTGTTGTGCATCACTGTCCATGATTTCAGGTCCGTACCCTTGGCATTGCCCAAATGAGACCCCCAAATGTAGTATGTCTTGTTCGTCGGGCTATATACGATACTCGGATCGTGAATGCTCACCGTCCCTATCGTTGTGGCACTGTTGAGTGTATTAATCTCAGTGTCGGTCACTGGTGTCTTCTGAGCCTGTGCGATGAAAGGTGTGAGTGTGATAAATGCTAAAAGAATGCGCTTCATATGCGATACCATATTTATAATATTCCGCAGCAAATGTACGAAATTATTTCCAAAACTCCTCTTTTTTAGAGAAAAAAATGATTGTTCTGAGCTTTGTGTGCCCGAAATGAAGTAATTTTGCGGTATGAAAATCTTAGGTAGTACTATTTTTCGCAGTTTGATGGGTCTCTGTGTGGGACTTCTGCTGTTGTTCAACGCCTCTGTGATGGGAACTCTCATCGTTCAGGTTATAGGCGGATTCTTTCTGTTGTCTGGTATTGTGGGAGTTGTGGCTTGGATATTCGACCGCATGCGCTCTTCTGTGAAGCCGTTCTTTCCCATCGGTTCCGTCGGTTGTATCATTCTCGGTATCGTGCCCGTTCTGATGCCGCAGGCTTTTGTCACGTATCTGGTAACTCTTCTGGGTGTGCTGCTCGTTATGGCCGGCATCTCTCAGCTGGGTGCACAGGTGAGCTATCGCCGTGTGGCTCCCGTGAGTCTTTTCGGCTTGATTCTGCCGCTTATTATACTTGCTGTGGGACTCTACATCATCTTTAAACCTCTTGATTCGATAGCTGCCTGTTTTCAGGTTCTCGGTGCCGCCATCACGGTGTATGCTCTCACGGATCTCTTCCTGGCTCTCCGTCTCCGTCACTACAACCGTATCTACGAACGCAAGCAGAAAGAAGAGGAGCGCCGCCGCCAGCGCGAGATAGAGGCTTCGTATGTGACGTTCGAGGTTGTCGATGCTACGAGCGACAAGGATTCTGAGACATCTTCCGAGACGGAGGAGGAAGTCGTTTCGGAGGACGATTCCAAATAGTTTCTTCTCGTCAACGGGCGAGAAAATCCCTCATTTTATCGAGATTTTGCAGTGCGCAAGTGCGACCCGCTTCGTACACTTGCCGCATCTTCTTTTCCTTCTGTTCGGTGCGTCCGATTTTGAGCGGACGTTCGGGACAGAGTATCATTGTGTTGCCCTTCGCTTCCTCCTGGGCGATGAATGCGAGTTCGTCGTTGTACATCAGATGTCTGCGTGCCATGCATTTGATTATCTCCGGATGGTCGCGCTCCAGCAGGTGAAAGAGGGGCATGAGTTTTGTCTTTTTCTTGTAATACCCCTTCGGTTGTGTCAGAATGATGAGATTACGCTCGTATCCCTGTTCTTGGAAGTATTTGAGCGGGATGCTGTCTGTGATACCTCCGTCGAGCAGTTTCAGGCCGTCTATCTCCACTGCCTGCGACACTATCGGCATTGAGGCGGATGCTCTCATCCATTCCATTCCCAGGTAGTCCATGTACCTGATTACCTTGTATATAGGCGTGCCTCGCATTGCGTCTGTCGCTACGAGGTGGAAATCTATGTCGCTCTTGGAGAATGTGTCGAAGTCGAAGATGTCGAGCTCGCACGGCAGGGTGTGGTATGAGAATTCCGGAGCAACGATATTGCCCGTCTTCATCAGTGCGCGCCATCCCATATAGCGTGGATCTTTGCGGAAGCGGAGATTATAGCGGAGGGATCTTCCCGGCTGTCGGGACACATAGTTGCAGCCGAACAAAGCGCCGGCGCTCACTCCGACAACACCGTCCACCGTTATGCCATTTTCCATCATTACATCGAGGATTCCGGCTGTGAAGAGGCATCGCATTCCTCCTCCTTCAAGTACCATTCCTGTCTTCATTTTCTGTGGCTGATATCATTCTTTGCGGACAAATGTACGAAGATTTTTTCGTTTTACGCTTCATTTGTCTTAAATTTTCGGTAAAAAGTGTTCTGAGTCCCACCAGAGTCCGAGCAGCGCCCTACTAGGTATCGAGTAGACTACGAGCAGATAACGAGTAAACAACGAGCAGTTAACGAGTTTTCTCGTACACCACTCGTAGTCCACTCGTACACCACTCGTTAACTGCTCGTTATCTACGTGGGGGAAATGTGGTGTCTGACCGGCATATGAGAGCGGTCTTTTTTGTGGATTTGACGGAATATGGTCTCGCGGGCAAAAAAAGAGGACTCATGAGTAAATAGCTGATAAGCTGATACGAAAGCGAAAAAAACAGACACGAAACCCAAGGGAAGATTCGTGTGTGAGAAGAGTTCGCGGAACAAAAAGAGAATTAGCAGGCAAAAACTGAATCAAAAAACAAAAAAACAATTTTTTCCAAACAAAGTTCTCGCGACTCGTGCGCTATGTGGAAAAAGAGTTGTACATTTGTGGCGCAAATTAACAACAAACCAAACAGATATAATTACTATGAAAAATGCATCAAGACTTTTGTATTGTGCCGTTATTCTCCTCGGAGCATGTTTCTCGCATGCCAGCAGAGCTGAGGAGATGGCTGAGTTTCGCACTTGGGCAATGACCCCTCCAAAGGGTTGGAACTCATGGGACTGCTATTATTCTTCTGTGACGGAAACGGAGGTGGTGCGGAATGCCGAGTATATGCGCGACAATCTCAAGCAATATGGTTATGAATATATTGTGGTGGACATCCGCTGGTATTGCGAG
This sequence comes from Bacteroidaceae bacterium, assembly GCA_016292045.1. Taxonomy (GTDB): domain Bacteria; phylum Bacteroidota; class Bacteroidia; order Bacteroidales; family Bacteroidaceae; genus Physcousia. Next base: position 11,019 of record JAEEZX010000052.1, read on the forward strand.
CATCCTTCTCTGGGCGCCGGCAACTATAACCAGAATGGCACTCAGGGCTACGTATTGGACGCTTACGGACGCTACTTGCCCTCTCCGCGCCGTTTTCCCAGTTGTATGGTAGATGATGTGAACGTGGGATTTAAGCCCCTTGCCGACAGAATACATGAAATGGGTCTCAAATTCGGTATACACATCATGAGAGGTGTGCCCACCACCGTAGCAAAGAATCCGTCGAACTATACGCTTTTCGGCAGTGGAGACGACACTTCTGCCAAGCGCCAGGCTACGTGGGCAAAAGTTTACAACGGTACGACATCTCCGTGCACGTGGTTGAAGGACAATGCCTTGGTGCGTATGACGGAAGAAGGTCAGCAATACTACAACAGCATCATCAATCTCTATGCAGAGTGGGGTGTGGACTTCATCAAGGTGGATGACATCTCCCGTCCGTTCTACACCGACGAGATACAGATGATACGCAATGCCATCGACCAGTGCGGCCGTCCCATTGTGCTTTCGCTCTCTCCGGGAAAGACGCAATACCAGTATCGTGAGCAATGTCACAACCTCGCCAACCAATGGCGTATGATGGACGATCTGTGGGACAACTGGGCTCATGTTTCTGCCGTGTTTGCAGAGGCTGCCGAGTGGGCGAAATATCATCAGGTGGGCAACTATGCCGACTGTGATATGCTGCCTGTCGGTCAGATTGCCATGACTGTGGCGGATCAGGGCTATGCATCCAGAGACAACGGACGCTGGACCCGCCTCAACGACAACGAGCTCTGCACGATGATGACGCTGTGGGGCATATGCCATTCTCCGCTCATGATTGGCGGTGAAATGACCAGTTTTGGTGCTACGACAAAGAAACTGCTCACCAACGAGGATATGCTCAAGATGAACAGTTACGGTGTGAATGCCCACCAAGTGAAGGGAGGTGCCGGTAAATACATTTGGGAAAGCACCGATCCGGACGACGGCAGCAAGTGGATTGCCATGTTCTCCACCGACGGCGACGAGCAGTGGGTGACTCCCGACAATGCTCTCTATTGCAGCGAGACAGTGGCTTATACCACAGAGGGTCACAAGGTGGAGGTGGAATGCGACATACCTGAGGGTACGGACATCCTGTCTCTGGTGGTTGACGACGGCGGAGACAACTTCAACTACGATCACGGTGACTGGATAAATCCCACCGTCGTGCTGAAGAACGGCAGCGAATACAACCTCACGGGGAAGGACCTCGACCACACCTTCACGGCATCCTACTATAACGTGGTGCGTGAAAACCGCAATGTCACCAACACCGGCAACATGAAGGTGATGGGTACGGATTACACACGCGGTTTTGCAACGGATGCCAACGCCGTCCTCTATTTCAAACTGCCCGAAGGTGCCGTGAAATTCAAGGGTATCGGTGCTGCCGACGACAGCGGTATCGGTCAGACGGGAAGCACCACTTCCATGCGTTTCATGGTGTTTGCCGGAGAGTGCCGCAACAGCGAACTGCTCAACGGAGCCATCTTCAACAGCGGTCTCGTTTCCCGCACATCCCAGAAAGCCGGGGTGGAGGTGGATGTCGATATCACCGGTGCGGAGCAACTGAAGATTGTTGTTGACAACTACGACGGCTCGTTTGCATACGACCGCGCCAACTTTGTCAATCCCATCCTTGTGGACAAGGACGGCAACGAGACGTCTCTCGCTACTCTCACGCAGGCAAGCTACAGCGCTTCTTGGGGTACCTTGCACAAGAATACCAATGTGGAAGGCGGCACGCTGAAGATTAACGGTCAGAGTTACAGCAAGGGACTCGGTATGAATGCGGCCTGCACACTTGTCTATAACCTTCCTGCCAACAAGAATTATGTGCGTCTCAAGGGTTTGGTGGGCTACGACAGCAGCTGCGACACCGACGCACCCAGCGGAGGCAACAACTGTACCATGAAGTTCCTCATCTATGCCACTTCTTCCAAGACTATAGTCACCGCAGATCTTACGGCTCTCGGTTATGGTGCAGAAGAGGAAGTCAGTGTCAGGGACTGCTGGAGCGGTGAGGCGCTGCCGACAGTGAAAGGCTCTCTCTCTGCCGAGGTGGGCAATCACGGAGCGCGTCTGCTGAAGATTTCCGCTCCCAAGAATCCTACCGTTATTCAGGATGTGCGGCAGCAGGAAGATGCCGCCAATGTTCAGGTAAACGGTGGCAAGAGCAGTAATATCTACGACCTTACAGGACGCAAACTGACTAAGGAACCGCAAAAAGGTTTTTTTATAAAAGACGGCAAAAAAAGCTATCGCTGAGTGTATTCTCTTAGGTGTTGATTCGAACCCAATGTGAGTAAAAATAGTGCGAAAAGTAAAAAAATGACTTTTTAAGAAAAAAACTTCATGTGCGTGTTGACAATACTGGTAAGTGTTGTATATTTGGTGCGGAAATGATTTGAAAACCACGAAAAACAAGTGAAAAATAACATAATGTGGAACTTTTTAAACCTTAAATCACTAAGAAACAGACAGTACAGAAAGAAGAAAACGTTTGACTAATCAACTAAGAACAAACCATTATTTATTAACTTAAAATTTAATTACATGAGAAAAATTCTATTCTTGTTAGCAGTAATGCTACTCGGGGGAATCTGCGGTGTGCAGAAGGCAAGCGCCTACACCACAGATGATCTTGTGACGGCAGGATGGACACTAGTCTCTGATGAAGCTATTACAGGCAATGACGCCAACGTCTACGTTTTAGTAGATGCCAAATCGTCAGCCTATGTTATGGCTAATGATGCGACTCATTTCCGTCCTTGCTACAGGACTCTTGGAGATCCTCTTGAGAATCCGTCGTTTGTATGGAATCTTGAGGGTAGCAACAACACGTTGTCTCTCAAGAGTGCCTCAACAGGTGCTTACTTCAAGCAGGCATCCGGTTGGAACACGTCAATGGGTTTTGCTCGTGACGGTCGTACAGTTGCAACTTGCACGTTCACGCTGAACAGTGGCAAGTATGACCTCAAGTGCATTGGCAGCAATGCAATGGTGGGTCATTGGAACGACGGCACGGCAGGTGTTGAGTCAGACGGTGAGAATATCGCCGCCAACAAGAGCACCGAACATGCAGACGGTTTCTTCCTGTATGCTATGTCCAAGTCAAACTACATTCAGGCTCTTGCTGCTGCACGTGCTGCTGCTGTAGCTGGTGCAACAAAGGATGCTCCCGTAGAGGTGACTTCCTGGATGCAGAATCCGGACTTCAGCAACGACTGGGGTGGTTGGGAGAATACCTTTACGTCCGTTGGTAATATGCAATGGGGCCAGAAGACTCTGGAGGCATGGAACTGTAACAATGTTGTTGTAAAGCAGGAAATCATGGGTGTTCCCGACGGTTTGTACAAGCTCACCGGTGACGTGATTTCCGGCAATGGCGACAACCTGACAGCCTATGTTTTTGCTACTGGTGCCACAGAGGTGAAGAGTGCCGCAGTTTCCGCTATTGCAAGTGCGGGTAACTACAGCACGATGTCTGCGGAAGTTGCTGGCAATACGTTGACAGCTGACAACTGCGTTGTGACCAACGGTATTATCACAGTAGGTATAAAGATACCTGCCGGTTGGATTGTTACAGACAACTTCAAACTCTACTACATGGGTGAAGATATGTCCATGTATGTTGAGGCTTATCATGCAGCTAAGACGGATGCAGAAGCTGTGGATCAGGAAGCTCCCATGAATGCAACAGCCCTTTCCGCCCTGCAGACGGCTATCTCTACTTACGGTACCGGTGTTGACGAGACAAGCAAGGCTGCTCTCCTGGAGGCTACCGATGCTCTGTCAAGTGCCACTACTGCCGCAACTAACTCTATCGATGCATATGCTGCCGGTAAGGTTGGTTTGGATAAGTTGGCTGACCTTCTGTCTAAGACCAATGTTTATACCGAGGCTGCTTATACAGCATTGGGCTATGACGCAGTTTTGGCAGCTTACAACGATGGTTCTTGGACCAACGAAGAGGCTAATGCCTACACTACTACTGTGTTCGGTGATGGCGGTTGGCGTGGTAGTAATACCATTCAGAACCTCCTGCTCTCTTCATTCGATGTACACGGCGGTGACTACGATCACGGATACTACATCAACACTTGGAGCATCGAGGGTAATTCTGACGGTTCCGGTTACACGACTCCGTTCATTGAATACTGGACTGCTGATGGCAACAAACTTGGCGACAAGACCATCCACGCTCAGATGACCGGTCTTCCTCATGGAACGTACCAGGTATCAGCTTTCGTTCGTCTGCGTCTGACCAACGGCCAGGAAGCTCCCGTGCAAGGTCTCAGCCTGCAAATCAGCGGTGGTGATGCTTCTGCTGTTAGCGGTGAGCTCAACTACGGTTCCTTCTATGTTACTAACGTAGAAGCTGAAGGCAAGGTGGGTACAGACGGTGTACTCGACATCAACTTCAATGTTGCTGGTGCCAACAGCAGTTGGGTTAGTATCAAGGATGTGAAGTATACCCGCACGGGTGACCTCGATCCCAGCGAATTCAGAGCTGAGGTGGCTGCCAAACTTGAGGTGGCTCAGGGTCTGGTGAACGAGGTGATGAACGCCGACGTTGAAGCTGATTTGAATGCCAAGATTGCTGCAACTGCCGGTTACGAAGAAAGCATTGATATTGATGCTCTTATTGCGATGGCAACGAACCTTGAAACGGCCAATGAGGCAGCTGCTGCCAGCATCGCCAACTATAAGGAGGCTGCAGCCATCATCAACGCTGCCGGCACTTTGGACGAGGCAGGTCAGGCTGTTTATGAAAGCAACAATAAGGTGCTTGAGGTGAAGGCCGGTTACGACAACAAGACCCTCGTTGCTGTGACCGACGAGCAGAAGGCTGATTGCCAGGCTGCTCTTGTGACTGCCACGAAGGCTCAGACCACAGAAGGCTCCGACTGGACCACAGCTATCATCAATCCGGGCTTTGAGGGCAGCTATGCTTCTATAGCTAAGCCCACTGGCGATCGCGACATCTATCAGCCCGAAGGTTGGACAGTAGCATGGACCAGCGGTAACGAGAACGATATGACGTCTCTCAATAGCACCTGTACCTCTTGGAATCAGTTCGAAAACATGGTACAGCCTGCTGACGGTGGTGACAATGTTTACTGGATTCGCTATAATTGGGGCAAGCAGTCCTCTATCACGCTCAAGCAGACGGTCAACCTGCCCGCAGGTCTTTACGAACTCGGTGCAGAAGGCTATCTCTCCAACGCTACGAACGGCAAGGCTACTCTGTCTGCTAAGTTCGGCGACGAGGTGGCTCTGGTTGACTTCACCGCTAGCGAATGGACGAAGAAGACTGTACTGTTCTATATCAGCGAGGCTCAGGACGTAGAGTTTATCTACAATTTCACTGAGAATGTTCCCTCTACTCCCACTGAGATTAAGGCCGGTGTGGACAACTTCAATCTGACCTACGTATGCTCTGCTGCTACTCTTGAGGCAGTTCGCAGTGACATCAGCACGCTCATCGCACAGATAGAGGCCATCACTTCTATGCCCGAGCCTCTTGCTACAGAAGCTTCTGCAGCTGTGATTGAAGCTCAAGGCCTTCTGGACAACAAAGTGCTCGACCTGAATGTGCTCAACAATTCCAAGGCTCGTCTGCAAGCTGTTGTCAGAGAAGCAGAATTCTATGTGATGATTGCTGAGGCTGAGGCTTTGGCAGCAGACGATGAGGCTGTGGCAGTTGGTAAGCTGAGCGATGCAATCGAAGTGGCTAAGGCTGTTGTTACTCCCACCGACGAGGATAAGGCTGCTCTGAAGGCTGCTATTGACCAGTTCAATCTGGACAACGCCGATCAGGAGAGCGACCAGACTGCTAAGGTGGCTACCAACGGTTGGAAGAAGTTCGACGGCAGCGCTGCCGGCGTTTGTGCTACTCAGTATGCTCCCGCAATCGATACTTACGACGGTCGCAAGAATGTAAACTTGGCTGAGTCGTACGAGGAAAGCACAGCGGAAGGTACTGCAGTAACCCGCTTGGGTACGATTATCTATCAGGATATCGCAGGTCTTAAGAACGGTAGCTACAAGGTTGGCTTCTATGGCAACGCCTTCTTTACGGAAGGTCGTGGCGGCATGACGTCTCCCATGGCAGACGGTGCAACAGATGTGGCTTATGTATTCGCTAACGAACAGCAGGCATTCATCACAGCCCACATCGCTACCTCGACAACGGAAAACAACTTCAGTGAGTTCAACGTTGAGGTTACCGACGGCACCATCAGACTTGGTATGGGTAAGGCTCAGGCCGGCACCAACTGGCACACTATGCAGATTTATCGTCTGACATGGTTCACCACTGCCAAGGCCCTCTACGCTCTTGACAAGGCTGATATGGAGGCCGCTATCCTGCTCGCTGGTACCCTCTATGAGAATCCCTACAAGACCAACGGTAAGGAAGCACTTCAGCAGGCTATTGCCGAAGCTAATGCCGCACGAATCAGCAACCATTTGAATATTGCTGAGTTCGAAGCTGAGATTGCCAAGCTGAACGCTGCCATCGAGGCCTTCAAGATTGCCAACTATGCAACCTTCAACGGCATCTTCTATGTGAAGAACGCCGCAGGCAAGTATATGGCTGCAGGTCACGACTGGGGCACTCGCGGCATTGTTAACGAAACGGGTCTCGATCTGACTCTGACTCCCGATAACGGTAATAAGGTCAGCTTTGATTCTCGCGTTGCCAATAACGCTACAAACCACTTCCTCAGCGACGGTCTCTATATGGACGGCCCCGCATTTGCTTGGGCTATCGAGCAGATTGGTGCAGAGGAGTATAGCATCAGCAACGGTGTTAAGTATGTCGGCGTTGACGAAAATGACAACCTCGTACTTGTTGACGAGCCTGCTGCATGGCAGTTCGTTTCTGCAGACGATGTGTTTGCTGCACGCGTGGCTGCACTTAACGCAGCTACTGCTGATAACGGTGTTTCTGCTACCTTCTACATGCAGAACCCCAACTTCAACCGCAACGACCAGCGTGTAGAAGGTTGGAATGTCAGCGAGGATTGCACCAACAAGAACCTCAATGGCGGCAACAACCTGAACAACTGCGCAGAGAGCTTCCACTCCACGTTCACCATCAAGCAGGTAATCTCCGGTGCTCCTGCAGGTGTTTACAAGTTGGAGGCTCAGGGCTTCTATCGTCAGGACGATGAGGCAACGGAGAATGAACCTGTGTTCTTCATCGGTGATGCTACAAAGGCAGTTCCCGTGAAGACCGGTAGTGAAAACAGCATGACTCAAGCTTCCGAATCGTTCACCAACGGCCTCTACAACATCGAGCCTCTAGAATTCGTTTACAGCGGTGAGGGCGACCTCGAAGTTGGTGTAAAGGCAACAGGTGTTCATCAGTGGGTAATCTTCGACAACTTCCGTCTGACCTACTTCGGTGCAGCTCCTGCTCCCGAACCTACTGACTACACCGATCACATCGTGAATGCCGATCTGACCAGCACCGATCCTAAGGGATTCGATGATGCCGGTACGAAGGGTATCGATGGTTCTGGTATCGTGAAGGCCGCTAACAACGCTGTTTATAACTTCAATCAGACCATCAATCTGCCCGCAGGTCAGTACAAGTTGACAGCTCAGGCTGCTTACCGTTATAGCGGTAGCGAGGCTGACGAGTATGCTGCCATTGAGGCCGGTACGGAAACCAAGTTCGCCAGCTTGTATGCAAACGTTGGAGGCGTTAAGACCAGCGCACTCGTTCAGAACCGCTGGGACGGTGCATCCGATGTCGACTACGCAGCCGGTGACGGTTCTGTTGTAGTTAACGAGAAGTACGTGCCCAATAGCAGCAATGCTGTAAAGGCATGGTTCGCTGCCGGTCAGTACGTCAACGAGGTTGTCTTCAACCTGTTTGATGCCGGTGATGTAATCATCGGTATTGAGAAGGACGCACAGCCCGAAGCTGGTGACTACACCGTAATCGGTCCTTGGACCCTCACTCGTATTGGTGATGCTGATGTCAGCACCTACTATGAGACTATTGCAAATCTGCTGACAGAGGCTCAAGGTCTGCTGAATAGCGTGATGAATGCAACTGTTGAGAGTGATCTGAACAATGCTGTAACAGCTACTGCAGGTTATACAGAGTGTACTGATGTTGCTGTTCTGCAGGCTATGATTGACGGCCTCACATCTGCCAATGCTACTGCTACAGTTAGCGTGGCCAACTATGAGGAGGCTGCTGCTATCATCAACGCTGCCAGTGTTCTGGATGCAGACGGTCAAGCTGTTTATGAAAGCAACAATAAGGTTCTCGAGGTGAAGGGTGCTTACGACAACAGGACCCTTGTGGCTGTTAACGACGAGCAGAAGGCTGATTGCCAGGCAGCTCTGTTGGTTGCTGTGAAGGCTCAGACCACCGAAGGTTCCGATTGGACGCTGCTGATTCAGAATCCGGGCTTTGAGACCGGTGATACCAGCGGTTGGACTGTTGGCGCAAGCTCCGACACAGGCGCACGCTCTACGAGCGACGCTACTTATGCAATGGAAGGTGCAGAAGGCAGCTGGCTGTTCAACACATGGTGGCAGGGTATTCCTCTGACACAGAACATCGGTGAACTGCCCGCAGGTGAGTACAAACTCTCTGCAATGACAAGCTCAGAAGGTGGTACCATCTTCCTCACCGCGAACGACGGCCACAATGAAGGTGTCAAGAGCACGGATAAGGGTGTTGGTTCTCTCAACGAGTACACCTTCAAGCTCTATGCCAACAGCGAAGTTACTATCGGTGTAGTTGGCGGTAATGACGACGGTTCCTTCAATCCCGGTGGTTACTACTGGTACAAGGCTGACGTCTTCAAGCTGACACTCGTGCGTGCAGGTCTGCCCGAACTGATTAAGGTTGTGGGTCAGATGAATGCAACTGTATCTCAGGCTCAGGACGATGCTTTCGCAGCTTACGAGGCTGATCCTAGCGAGGCTAATTATCTGGCTGCTGCCGCAGCAATTGATGCCGCTCAGGTATCAGTTGACGCTTACGCAGAGGGTAAGAAGTCTCTGGATAAGGTGGATGACATTCTGGCTAAGACCAATGTCTACACAGCTGAGGCTTACATGACGTTCGGTGAGGCTCATCTCGCAGCTCAGAACGGCTACAACAACGGCACCTGGACCAACGAAGAGGCTTTGGCTTATGGCCCGACCGTATTGGGCAAGCCTAATGACTGGCGTGGTTCCAACACCATTCAGAATCTGCTGCTCTCTGCATTTGATGTTCACGGCGGTGACTACGATCACGGCTATTACATCAACACATGGAGCACAGAGGGTGATAACGACGGTTCCGGCTTCACGACTCCGTTCATTGAGTACTGGACCGGTGACGGTGAAGTTCTCGCTGACTTTACTATCCATGCTCAGATGACAGGTCTCGAGGCTGGTGTTTACACCGTAACTGCACTCGTACGTCAGCGTCTCTCCAACAGCTACGATGAAAGTGAAGAAGTGACCGGTCTCGGTCTCGGCGTTTGCAGTTGGGAGGTTATTCCTTCTACCGGAGCAATCAACATCGCCGGTACCCGCTTCTTCATGGAGGAGATAGAGGCTCAGGGTGAAGTGTTCTCAGACGGTAAGCTCGACATCAACTTCATCGTGAAGAGTGCTAACTGCAGCTGGGTTTCCATCAAGAACGTGAAGTTCGAGAAGACCGGCGCTCCGACCGGCATCAAGTCTCTTGATGTTGAAGAGGAAGGCGCTCTGAAGGACGGCAAGTACTTCATCAAGGACAAGATTGTCATCGTGAAGAACGGTAAGATGTACAATGCTGCCGGTGGCCTGCAGAAGTAATTGCAATTCATTTTCCTCTCTTCCCCTCCCGAAAAAGGAGGTGGGTGAGAGGGAAAGACAATAAGGAAAAGGTCCTGCACCGATAGGGTGCGGGACTTTTTCTATTAATAAGAAATAATAAAATAAGGTAAAGAGAATAAGATTGAAATATTTTTACTATATTTGCGCGGAAAATAGCCATATATGACAGATAAACAGACACCACAAGAGGGACTTACTCACCATTTGAACCAGATGTATCAGAACTGGTTTCTGGACTATGCCTCCTACACCATCCTCGATCGTGCTGTGCCGCATATCGAGGACGGTCTGAAACCTGTACAACGCCGCATCCTTCACTCCATGAAGCGCATGGATGACGGCCGTTACAACAAGGTGGCAAATATCGTAGGACACACGATGCAGTTCCATCCTCATGGCGATGCCAGCATAAAGGATGCGCTGGTGCAGCTGGGACAGAAAGACCTGTTGATAGACTGTCAGGGAAACTGGGGTAATATCCTCACGGGCGACGATGCGGCAGCAGGACGTTACATAGAAGCCCGACTCTCGAAGTTCGCCCTTGACGTGGTGTTCAATCCCAAGACGACGGAATGGAAGCTCTCATATGACGGTCGTAATAAGGAGCCTATCGCCCTTCCTGTGAAATTCCCTCTGCTTCTGGCACAGGGTGCAGAAGGTATTGCTGTGGGTCTTTCGTGCAAGATATTGCCCCACAATTTGGGTGAGATATGCGAGGCGGCTGTGAAGTATCTGCGTGGCGAGGAATTCCACCTGTATCCCGATTTCCCGACGGGCGGTTCGATAGACGTTTCGCGCTACAACGACGGACAGCGCGGGGGTGTAGTCAGGGTGCGTGCCAAGATAGAGAAGCGCGACAACAAGACGCTTGCCATCACGGAAATTCCTTACGGCAAGACCACGGGTACGGCATCCAAGCCCTCTACATTTATCGACAGCATACTGAAAGCTGCGGAGAAGGGCAAGATAAAAGTGCGCAAGGTGGAGGATATGACTGCAGCATCGGTGGAGATACTGGTGCATCTTCAGCCTGGAGCATCGAGCGATAAGACAATCGATGCCCTCTATGCATGCACCGATTGCGAAGAGAGTATTTCGCCCAACTGCTGCGTCATTGATGAGCAAAAACCGATGTTCCTCACCGTGAGTGATGTGCTCAGGCGTAGCGTGGACAACACGCTGAATCTGCTTAAGCAGGAGCGACTCATCCGCAAGGGAGAGCTCACGGAGCAACTGCATTTCTCAACGCTGGAACAGATATTCATTGAGGAAAGAATATACAAGGACCGTCAGTTTGAGCAGGCGAAAACAATGGACGAGGCTTGTGAGTGGATTGACGAAAGGCTCACCCCGTGGTATCCGAAGATGGTGCGCGAGGTGACAAAGGAAGATATCCTGCGACTGATGGAAATCCGTATGGCCCGTATCCTTAAATTCAACAAGGACAAGGCCAATGAGCATATCGTTGCCATCAAGGGTGAAATAAAGAAGATAGACCGCGAACTGGCTCACATGGTGGATGTCACCTGTGAATGGTTTGAATACATCCGTGAGAAATACGGTAAGGACCATCCGCGTCTGACGGAAATAAAGAGTTTCGACACGATATCGGCAGCCAAGGTTGTGGAGGCGAACGAGAAACTTTATATCAACAGGGAAGAGGGCTTTATCGGCACGAGTCTCAAGAAAGACGAATATGTGTGCAACTGCTCCGACATAGACGATATTATCCTCTTCTACCGTGACGGCACATACAAAGTGATACGCGTGCAGGAGAAGGTGTTCGTGGGCGAGACGGAAAAGGCAAAGCGCGAAGGTCGCAAGGCGGAAATAATCCATGTAGCTGTGTTCAAGAAGAACGATGCCCGCACGATATACAACTGTGTCTATCGCGACGGACGCGGCGGCAACTACTATGTGAAGCGCTTCAATGTGACGGGTGTGACACGTGATAAGGAATACGATGTGACGAAGGGCACTCCCAAGAGTCGTGTGAACTACTTCACATGCAATCCCAACGGCGAGGCGGAGGTTATCAAGGTGATTCTGAAGCCGAATCCCCGTCTGAAGAAAGTGTTCTTCGACTACGACTTCTCGGAGCTTGCCATCAAGGGACGCGCATCGATGGGAAATCTGCTTTCCAAGAACGATATCGCACGTATTCTGCTCAAGAGTCATGGAGGCAGCACACTGGGCGGCAGACATGTGTGGTATGACAAGGATGTCAACCGTCTCAATTACGATGACCAGGGACGTTATCTGGGAGAGTTCCAGAGCGATGACCAGATACTTGTCGTGCGCAGTACGGGCGAGTTTTATCTCACGGGTTTCGACCTCAATGTGCATTTCGAGGATGACATCGTGCGCATAGAGAAATACGATTCAGGCAAGATATGGACGGCGGTGCTTCTGGACGAGGAGCAGAACGGTTTCTGTTATCTGAAGCGTTTCCCATTGGAGGCAACGCAGAAGAAGCAGAGTTTCATGGGAGAGAATTCCGACAGCCGGCTCCTGCTTCTCACCGATACAGCATACCCTCGCATCAAAGTGACTATGGGTGCTCCCGACGACTTCCGCGAGCCCATCGAACTGGATGCGGAATCCTTCATCGCAGTGAAGAGCGTGAAGGCGAAGGGAAAGCGCGTCACTACTTTCAATGTGGCGAGTGTGGAAGAGCTGGAGCCGACACGACAACCGGAAGTTCCGGAGCCGTCCACAGTGTTGGAACCTGTAGATGAGGTGTCGCCCGAAGATGATGAAAGTCAGGAGGACGTTAGAGACGAGCTGAATGGTCAGATGCATCTCTTCGATTAGGTTTTTGTTGTCAGTGCTCGCACTGTTTCTCCTGAGTGTTTACGCAGGAGCACAGGAGCGGGAAAATACCTTTCAGTTCGGTATTGGTTCTGTGCGCCAGCAGGACACATATCTTTCGCCCTTGAATTATAAAGGGTGGCAGCTGTCTGTCTTTTGGATGACGGAGCGCCAGAGTGGTTTTGTGTGTCAGGTGGAAGGACATTTCTCGCGTACAACGCCCGTTTCCGCCACATTGGCAAAACCTGTAGCATACGGAGGCGGCATTTCTTTTGATGCGGGATGGGAGCATCATTGGAAACCGGTGAAGGGTCTCAGAGTGACACTTGGAGCACTTGGCGGATTGTATGCCGGTGTGCTGTACAATGAACGTAATTCCAACAATCCAGCCAATGCGCGTTGCAATATACGTTTCTCCGCTACGATGGGAGCACGCTATGATTTCCACATCGGCAAGATGCCGCTTCGCCTGGATTACAAAGCAGATATGCCCGTGATAGGAGTGCTGTTCTCGCCGCAATACGGACAGAGTTATTATGACATATCACAGAACGGGGTGGGAGGGTGCATACTTCCCATGTGGTTCGGCACAGGATTCAATCTTCGTCAGCAGTTGGCTCTTGACATCCCGTTGAGAAATTTCTCCCTGCGCATCGCCTATGTCAACGATATACGGCAGCAGTCGGCAAATGATATTAAGTGGCACGATTGGGGACACAGTGCGATGATAGGTTTTGTGCGTCGTTTCACATTAATTAGGAACAGATGAAAAAGGTGCTTGCGATATTATTGTGCTGTCTGTTGTCGGTCTTGACGGGATGTGTCAGCGAAGAAGTCTTTGAGAACACAAGAACCGGAAATGTCGAGGCTCTCTGGCAGATAATAGACGAGCACTACTGCTTCCTCTCGTATAAGAAGCAGACATTGGGGGTGGATTGGAAGGAGGTTCGCGGGCGTTATGTAAAAAACGAAGTCGAACTGATGGACCGCTACGAACTGTTTGACCACTGTGCCAAGATGTTGTCGGAGCTGAAGGACGGACACGTGAATCTTTATTCTGCGGCGGATATCGGACGTAATTGGTCGTGGCGCGACGACTACCCCAAGAATCTGGATGTTGAGCTCAGAGAGAAATATCTGGGTACCGATTATAAGATAGCGGGAGGCTTGAAATACAGGATTATGGAGCGCGAGAGAGTCGATGGCAACGGGGATGCGGTGAAGGACAGTGTCGGCTATGTGGTCTATGAATCATTCTCTTCCGGAATCAGTGATGCGAATATCAATGAGGTTTTCTATCATTTCATCGACTGTAAGGGTATCATTCTTGATATTCGCGGCAACGGAGGTGGCAGTCTGGATTATTGCGAATGCCTGACATCCCATTTCCTTGAGCAGACAACGCTTGTGGGCTATCGCGCATTCAAGACAGGAAAGGGATGGGACGAATTCTCTCCCAAGCGTGAGGAGTGGATTACTCCGCCCGAATATGTGCGTTGGCTGCGTCCGGTCATCGTCCTCACCAACAGGGGATGCTACTCTGCCGCCAACTCCTTTGTACGCAATATGAAAGCCCTTCCGCATGTTATCACTTTGGGCGATAAGACGGGTGGCGGAGGGGGAATGCCGTTCTCCAGCGAACTGCCGTGCGGATGGTCGGTGAGATTCTCTGCCTGTCCTGAATATGATGTGTTTGGAAATGTCACGGAACACGGCATCTCACCTGATATAGTATGCTCCCTCGATGAGGAGAAAGCACAACAGGGAGAGGATTCGATGATAGAAACAGCGAAGATGCTGATAAAATAAACGTAATACAGGTTAAGACTATGAAAAAAACACTCCTACTGGTGTTGATGGGATTGATGACACTTCCCGCAGCACAGGCAAAGAGCGAAATGAGCGAGAAGGACTATGCCGGTTATCTCATGGTGTATCACAAGGATCAGGACCATGGCCTGCACATGGCTGTGAGCTGTGACGGATACACATGGACGGCACTCAATGATGACAAGCCCGTCATCGCAGGTGACACCATAGCAGAACAGCACGGCATACGTGATCCTCACATTTTCCGGGGCCCCGACGGTGGTTTCTATCTTTCGATGACCGATTTGCATGTGTTCGGCCAGCGCGACGGCATCCGCACCACGGAGTGGGAGCGTGACGGAAAGCTTTACGGCTGGGGCAACAACAGGGGACTTGTCCTGATGAAGTCGTTCGACCTGATTCATTGGACTCGCACAAACATCGATTTCTCCAAACTTCCCGACCAGGAGGATATGAAGTGGTCGGAAGTGGGCTGCGTGTGGGCTCCGGAGACCGTTCTCGATGAGGAGACCGGACAGCTGATGATACACTTCACAATGCGCGAGGGCAAGGGTATGAACAAGATATATTACGTGTATGTCAACAACGACTACAATGCCCTTGCGAGTCAGCCTAAACTGCTGGCCGAGGCTCCCGAAGGGAAATACAACATCATTGACTCCGACATCATACGCGTGGGTGATACATACCATCTCTTCTATGTGAGTCACGAGCACGGTGCAACACCCAAACATGCCTACTCCCGCAATCTCACCGGTCCTTACACCTTCGATGAGACCTACTATGACGGTGAGCGTCGCGGTCACGAGGCTCCCAACTGCTGGAAACGTCTGGGCTCCGACAAATATGTTGTCATGTTCGACAACTACAATATCCGTCCGATGAATTTCGGTTTTGTGGAGACGAAGGATTTCTTTACATATCATCCGATAGGATATTTCGATGAGGCGAACAGCCCGATGAAGCGCACTAATTTTAGCGAGCAGAAACACGGAGCTGTGACATATCTGACAGCGAAGGAGATAAAGCAGCTGAAGAAGTTCTGGGATAAGAAATAAAGTAAACGGGAAGTCCGATGAGGGCTTCCCGCTTTGCTTTATAGCGTTTCTTTTTCAGATTTCCTTTTGTACGGCTGAAAGGACTCGAACCTTCACGCCCGAAAGCACCAGATCCTAAGTCTGGCGTGTCTACCAATTCCACCACAACCGCATGAGGGTGAACCGCCAAAGCGAGCACAAAGGTACAAAAAAGTTGAAGTTTGATGCTTGAAACGCAGTGCTTTTTTCAGCTATATGAGTTTTTTTTTGTATTTTTGCGCCCGAAAAATAAATAACTAAGATAAAATGGCACAGCAAGAAGACGTTTTTAAGAAGATAGTTTCACACTGTAAAGAGTATGGTTTTGTGTTCCCTTCAAGTGACATCTACGACGGACTTGGAGCCGTTTACGACTACGGTCAGAACGGCGTGGAACTGAAGAACAACATCAAGCAGTACTGGTGGCAGTCGATGGTATTGCTCCACGAGAACATCGTGGGTATCGATGCCGCTATTTTCATGCATCCCACCACGTGGAAGGCTTCCGGTCATGTGGATGCCTTCAACGATCCCCTTATCGACAACCGCGACTCAAAGAAGCGCTATCGTGCGGATGTTCTCATCGAGGAGCAGATAGCAAAGTACGACGACAAGATTGAGAAGGAGGTGGAGAAGGCCCGCAAGCGTTTCGGCGACAGTTTCGATGAGGCTAAATACAGAGAGACTTCCGAGCGTGTTCGCGAGGCTCAGGAGAAGCGCGATGCTCTGCACGAGCGCTATCAGCAGGTGATGAACGCCCCCGGCGGTATCGACCTCGAAGGTATGAAGCAGATTATCCTCGACGAGGAAATCGTATGCCCCATTTCCGGCACGAGAAACTGGACTGATGTGCGTCAGTTCAATCTGATGTTCAAGACCGAGGTGGGCGCAGCGGCAGAAGGTGCTTCCACCATCTATCTGCGTCCGGAGACTGCGCAGGGTATTTTTGTCAACTACCTCAATGTGCAGAAGACGGGACGTATGAAGCTGCCCTTCGGTATCGCACAGATCGGTAAGGCTTTCCGCAACGAGATTGTGGCCCGTCAGTTCATCTTCCGTATGAGGGAGTTCGAGCAGATGGAGATGCAGTTCTTCGTGAAGCCCGGCACAGAGCTTCAGTGGTTCTCCGACTGGAAGCAGACGAGAATGAAGTGGCATCAGAATCTCGGCTTCGGTGCTGAGAACTACCGCTTCCACGACCACGACAAGCTGGCTCACTATGCCAACGCCGCTACG
>JAEEZX010000053.1 GCA_016292045.1 Bacteroidaceae bacterium
ATGTACGTCGGGATCGTAGCCCTTGTTGCTGGAACGTGAGCTGGAAGACTTCTTGCTCGAAGAGGAAGAGCTGGATGTTGTCTTCTTAGCGGCAGTAGTCGTAGTGGTCTTTGCGGGAGCTGCACTCTTGGACCTTGCTGTGGTCTTTGACTGTGCGCCGGCATTCAGTGCGAGTGCCATTGCAAACACTGTGACAAAAAGCTTAATGTAATTCATAATTGTAAGTGTTGAATTAAACGATATTTTGAACTAATTTGTTAAATTCTTCACAAAAGTATTAAAAAACCTTATCAAAAATCGTTCAAATTCACAAAAAAACATTTCAAATTCACAATCGGAACGTTTTCTTACCGAAATTTCCGATTACCGAAATTTCCACCAAGGCACAGAAAAGCACGATGAAATTAGAAAAAATGCCATAATTCTAGCGTTTCTTGTCCTGATACTCCTTGGGGCTGATGTGCATATAAAGCTTGAAATTGCGATAGAAGGACGTCCCGCTGTTGAATCCCGAGTTTTCCGCCACTTCCGTAAGCGCCATCCTGGGGTTCTCATCAATCAATGCCTGTGCATACGTCACGCGCATGCGGTTGATATATTCGGAGAACGACATCTTCATCTCCCGGTTGATGGCCAGGTAGATGTAGTTGCGATTGGTGGCTAAACGGGTGGAAAGGTCTGCTATCTTCAGGTTGGGTTGCAGATAAAGTTTCTCCTCAATCATGAGACGCTCAATGCGCTGGCGCAACAGCGAGACATCCACTTCTGGGGAATCTGCCGGACTGTCGGGAAAGGCGGTTCCCTCTTCATCCTGCTCTATGTGCCATATATTGAACTGTGTGTGGCATCCGATGTAACCGATGGCGAACATCAGCACGGAAAAGGCAGCGGAGGGGAGAGTGAGCAGCCACTGGGAATCCACAAAACGATAGCGCCCCACAAGGTTGCACACGAAGGATGCCGCCGATGTGACAACGAAGGCAAGCAGCATATGATGGAGCGAGACGAGCGATTTGTTTTCGGTGTTGGCATAACTGTTGTTGAGCAGACGCTCATACTGCGCGATGCGACGGTTGCCCAGTACGAACACCGCAATGACCAATGCGCCAAATATCGCCTTGCATACATCGTGAACATACATCTGGTATGCACCGGCAAGCCCCATTTCCGGACGTTCGCCCCGATAGAGATACTGCTCAATGAAAAGGGCTGTGTCCTCACCGCTCATCTGTCCGTAGAGCAGAGCGGCAGCCGTTCCGCCCGCGATGGCCGGCAAAAGCAGTGCCAGTTGTCTGCGTCGGACGCCTTTGCGCTGTGTGAGCTTGCAGATATAGAGATAGTAGAGAGGATAGACGGCCAGATTGGCGGCCACATAAAGCGAATCGGACAGCGGCAGCAGGGATGTCAGGCGGTTGAAGTAGATGTAGTGGTCGAAATAGAGTTCGGCCGTGACAATCAGAAACAGCAGCAGGTAGTAGCGCGGACGCACCCATCCCAAGTTTTTTGTCGCCGCTTCCGTGTGCAGCCGGGCCAGCACGATGTCGCAAATCAAGGTGACTGCCCAAAACAGGCAGACTAAAATCGGGAGTGAAGTGAGCAGTATCTGTATCATCGTTGCACAGGCGGTGAAGATGGTTAAATCATGGTTATTCCATTATATATACGGAGCAAAGGTATGAAAAATATTCATTTTAGGTAAAAAAAGACGCCGGCGACATCCGTTATGAAAGCTTTTTTCGTATCTTTGCGCATGAATAAGTTGTAAAACAGTGACAAATATCTCTTCCATAAAGGCAAAACTGCCCGAAGGAATGCGTCTGGTGACAGGCGGAGAGACTGCGGGGATAGCCTACGTGGGCATCGCCGTGAAAGCCGGCACGCGCGACGAGTACGACGACGAGAGCGGTATGGCGCATTTTCTTGAACACCTCTCGTTTAAGGGTACGGAGAAGCGCACCGCCACGCGAATCATACAGCGCATGGAGAGCGTGGGAGGCGAACTGAACGCATTCACGGGCAAGGAGGAGACGATATTCTACTGCGCCTGCGAGAGGCAGTATGTGGGGCGCGCGGTGGAGCTGCTGCTCGACATCGTGTTTCACAGCACATATCCCGAGGAGGAGATGCGTCACGAGGTGGAAGTGGTGGTGGACGAGATAGAGAGCTACAACGACTCGCCCGCCGAACTCATCTACGACGACTTCGAGGCATTGCTCTTCGAGGGCAAACCGCTGGGACGCAGCATACTGGGAAAGGCGGATGCCCTGAGAGGCTACAGGACGGAGGACGTGAAGGCCTTCGCCGACCGTATGTATAAACCGGAAAACAGCTTGCTCTTTGTCTATGGTGCGTGAAGTGACGATAGAGAAAAACACCCACCAGGCCCACGTGATGATGGGGCACACGGCATACGGGGGAAAGGATGAGAAGCATCTGGCGCTCTTCCTTCTCAACAACATACTGGGAGGCCCCGCAATGTCGAGCCGCCTGAATATGGCGCTGAGGGAGAAGCAGGGACTCGTGTACACCGTGCAGAGCTCGTTGACCACATACACCGACACGGGAGTGTGGAGCATATATTTCGGATGCGACCAGAAGGACGTGAAGCGATGCAGGAGGCTGGTGACGCGCGAACTGCAGAAACTGGTGGACGCCCCGCTCTCGGAGCAAGCCCTCAATGCCGCAAAGCGACAGCTGAAGGGGCAGGTGCACCTCTCCTACGAGAACAAGGAGGAGGTGGCGCTGGGAATGGGCAAGCGCGTGCTGCACTACGGACACTACCGCACCGCCGAGGAGATAATAGAAGCAATAGACCGGCTCACGGCGAAGCAGTTGCACGAAGTGGCCTGCGAAGTGATGAATCCTGAAAACCTGACGATACTCATGTATGTCTAACCAATAATCAAGACTATGACACACCGGATTGTTTTATACGATGACCTGTCCGAAATCGAGCGGCTGACGGAATTCATGGATCAGCTGGTGGAGGAACTGGAGCTGGATTTCGCCGACGGATACAATCTGCACCTGGCACTGGAGGAAGCCTGTTCCAACATCATACGGTATGCATATCCGGGAGAGACGGGTAAGACATTCTGCCTCGATGTGGAGGCAAATGAGAAGAGTGTGGTGTTTACGCTGACGGACAGCGGCATACCGTTCAATCCGCTGGAGAACGCTCCCGAGGTGGATATCACGCTGTCGGCGGAGGAAAGGGAAATAGGAGGTCTGGGCATCTTCCTCATCAAGAACGTGATGAGCTCTGTGGCATACGAGCGCAGGGGAGGAGAGAATATACTTACAATGACTTATCTCAGAACACATTGAAACTATCTGAACTCAACATAGGAAAGTCGGCACGCATCACCGCTGTGGGCGGCGACGGCGCGCTGCGTCAGCACCTTCTGGATATGGGTGTCATACCGGGTGCCGACGTCACACTCGTGAGGCACGCCCCGATGGGCGACCCCATCGAGATACGCATCCACGGCTACGAACTCACCATGCGCAAGGCGGATGCCTCGCAGATAGACATCGCGACAAAGGGTTTGGGTGCAAGCCTTGAGGCAGACCCCTCGGAGGATGCCTACGTGACACAGGTGCCGGAGATACCGCACCCGGGACTCGGTGAGGGCGGTCGCTATCATGAGGAGCAGACTGCCGGACAGAATGTCAAACCGCAGGCCGCAGGTGTCAACGAGATAATAAAACTGGCCCTCGTGGGCAATCAGAACTGCGGCAAGACGACGCTCTTCAACCGTCTCACGGGCAGCAACCAGCACGTGGGCAACTTCCCCGGTGTCACGGTGGAGCGCAAGGACGGCACGGTGAAGGGACATCCGAGGGTGACCATCACCGACCTGCCGGGCATCTATTCCCTCTCGCCGTATACGAACGAGGAAGTGGTGTCGCGGCGCTTCGTACTGGAACAGAAGCCGCAGGCCATCATCAATATCGTCGACACAACGTGTATAGAGCGCAGCCTGTATCTCACCATGCAACTCATGGAACTGGGCAGGCCGATGGTCCTGGCACTCAACTTCATCGATGAGATGGAGGCAGCCGGGGGTACGGTGCGTGTGAACGAACTGGAGCAGATGCTGGGCGTTCCCGTGGTGCCCATCTGTGCCGTGAGCGGAGACGGTGTGGACGAACTCATCGACCACGTGCTCCACGTGGCGCGCTATCAGGAGGGACCTCTGCGGCAGGACTTCTGTCCGTCGACGGGACCCCGTTCGGCTGTGCACCGCTCGCTGCATGCCGTGATGCATCTGATAGAAGACCACGCGGAGAGAGCCGGTATACCGCTACGTTTTGCAGCCACAAAGCTGATGGAGGGCGACACGCTCACTAGCGAGGCGCTGCATCTCTCGCAGAACGAACAGGAGACGATAGAACACCTGCTCAGGCAGATGGAGGAAGAGCGCGGTATGGACCGTCAGGCAACGATGGCGGATATGCGCTACGCCTTCATACTGAGTGTGGCAAAAAGGACGGTGGTGCATCCCAGGGAGAGCAGGGAGCATCGTCGCAGTCAGCGCATCGACCGCATACTCACGGGGCGCTGGACGGCGCTGCCTTCGTTCATCGGTATCATGGCGCTCATATTCTGGTTCACCTTCAACAGCGTGGGAGCCTGGCTGCAGGAAGTCTTCGAGGAAGGCATCGACGCCTTCACGGGTGCTGCAGACAGTCTGCTCACGGCCTGGGACATAGCTCCTGCCGTGCATTCGCTCGTCACGGACGGCGTGCTGGCGGGTGTAGGCAGCGTGCTCTCGTTCCTGCCGATAATCATCTGTCTCTTCTTCTTCCTCTCAATGCTGGAGGACAGCGGATACATGGCGCGCATCGCCTTCGTGATGGACAAACCGCTGCGACGGCTGGGACTCTCGGGCCGCAGCATCGTGCCGCTGCTGATGGGATTCGGATGCTCCGTGCCGAGCATCATGGCTTCGCGCACTCTTCCCAGTGAGCGCGACCGCAAAATGACGATACTGCTCACACCTTTCATGTCGTGCACGGCGAAGATACCCATTTACGCCTTCTTCGTGGCGGCTTTCTTCCCCGGCAACGGAGCGTGGGTGATGATGTCGATGTATCTCATCGGTATCGTTGTGGGCATACTGATGGCTCTGCTGCTCAAGCGCACGGCGTTTCGCGGCGAGGCGGTGCCGTTCGTGATGGAGCTGCCCAACTACCGCTGTCCCATTCCCCGCAACGTGCTTCACCTGCTGTGGGAAAAGGCGAAGGACTTCCTGGAGAGGGCCTTCACCGTCATCTTCCTGGCGAGCATCGTGATATGGTTCCTGCAGACGTTCAATTTCCACATGGAGATGGTGGGCGACAACATCGACAGTATGCTGGCGCAGATAGCATCTCCCATCGCGCTGCTCTTCCAGCCTCTCGGTCTGGGCGACTGGCGTATCATCACGGCGCTCGTGAGCGGTTTCCTCGCCAAGGAGAGCGTGGTGAGCACACTGGGAGGTCTGTTCACACCGGAGTCTCTGCAGGCCGCTCTGAATGCCACCACCTGCTACACGCTGATGGTGTTCTGTCTGCTCTACACGCCCTGTGTGGCAGCGATTGCGACAGTGCGCCGTGAACTCGGCGGCAAGTGGGCAATGATTGTTGTAGGCCTGCAATGCCTCGTGGCTTGGCTCGTGGCCTGGATGTTTGCTTTGGTGCTATGAATGTGCAGAGTTGGATAGTGCTCGCGGTGGTGGTCGTCACGTTCGTGGCGGTGTTTCGCTACTACTGGAAGAAGCAGCGCAGAAGCGGCGGTTGCAGTTGCGGCTGCTGCGATAGTTGCGGAGCGAGCGGCAGCTGCGGCATCAAACGCTGAAACATTACAGCAAGCCTTCGAGCACAAGATTAGGACACAGCGTCACCTCTTCAGAAAGCGTCAGAGGAATGCCTCCCGTGTAGAACACCTGCACCCGGGGAAGGCGTTCGCGTGCCGCACGGATATATCCCTCCATCTCATATCTGAGTCCGTTGAATGCGCCTCCGCGCATGGCTCCTTCCGTGGTGAGCGCCCAAATGGGAGCCTCGCCGTCGGGAGATACGGACGGGAGTGCCGCCGTGTGTTCGTGCATACTCTCCAGTCGCAGGCGCAATCCTGGTGAAATGATGCCCCCGAGATGCTCTCCCTCGCGACTGACGAGATCGGTGGTGAGGCAGGTGCCGCAGTCAATGACGAGCACGTCGCATCCCTGTGTCCTGCGCCTGGCTCCGAGGACGGCGGCAAGGCGGTCTTCTCCGAGAGCCTGCGGAGCATCCACCAGTGCCCACTCCTCATCGTTGTGCAGCGCCTGCACGTCGCGCACTCTGAGTATCTTCTTGCCGCGCTCCCGGGCGAGGGCAAAAAGCTGTGAGGGCGACGGACCGACGAGCGAGAGACGCACCTCCTCGCAGGCGTCCAGCAACTGCGCCCACGGCACTTCGTCGTAGGCATAGCGCTTTACGTCCGTCACCTCGCGCCCGTTGCTGAGAGAGACTTTGACGCAGGTGTTGCCGATGTCTGTGAGCAGTATCAACGCTTCAGTCGCAATATCTGATATGAGTATGCGGGCAGGGTGAGCGAAGAGGGAATCTGCTGCAGTTCCTGCGATGTGGGAGCCGACACCTCACGGTCTTCGGGAGAGTCTGATGTGAAGGTGGTGAGAACGGCTTTGCTCCATCCCTCGCCGGCACCGTTGACAGTGAGTGGCATCTCCGTTTCCTTGGGCAGTGCGTTCACCACCTTGATGATGAGGTCGCCGCTCTCCTTGTCGAGCGTCACGGAGTGTGACACACGCAGTCTGGCATCGGCGCTGTTCTTGCCCTTCATGGTGAACTTGCCCTCTGCGTAGACGTATTCGTCACCGGCATTCTGACCGGCAAGCATCTGCACGTAGTAGTTGGGCGTGGGCTTCACTTCCGTGTTGTTGAAATAAATCATGTCGGGATTCCACTGTGTGTGGCCCTCTCTGGCGAGAAGCGGAGCGTAACTGCTCATGCATACCACGTCGCCGTTGCGTTCGAGATTGTTGATGTGGATGGCTTCTGCCAGAGCGTTCTCCATGCGGTTGCCCCTGCTTGCCCATTCGCCGAGATACACCTTCGTGCCGCCGCGGCGGTATTTGTCGTAGAAGTCCTGATTGTGGAGATACCATCCCACATTATTATAATAGTGCTCGTCCACGATGGAAAGATTCTTCTCGCGGGCATGCTGCCATCCGTATTCGTAGTCGCTCTTCTCCCAGAAAGGACCTACGGTGCCCACGATGGTGATTTCGGGATACACCTTCTTCACACCCTCGTTGAGATAGTCGAAGCGCTCGTTGAAGACATCGCCGAGAAGGTCCTCGTTGCCGATGCCGAGATACTTCAGGTTGAAGGGTTTCGGGTGTCCGGCCTTTGCACGCATTGCAGCCAGTTTGCTCGTGGAGGCATCTCCGTTGGCCCACTCGATGAGGTCGAGCAGTTCCTGCAGATACGATGCCATGGTGAGGGGTTTGCCGTTGTAGGTGTACTTACCGGCCTCCCAGGGAATGCCGCCCTGCTGTCCGTGGCCGCCTCTGCTGCTGTTCTGACAAGGCACTCCGGCGGCGAGTACGGGAAGCGGTTCGGCACCGATGTCTTCGCAGAACTGGAAGTATTCATAGAAGCCCAGTCCGCGTGTCTGATGATAGTGCCAGATGTTGAAGTCGGGCTGGCGCTCCCACAGTTCTCCCACGGTGGCCTGCCAGTGGTAGATGTTGTCGATACCGTTGCCGTGACTCATGCAGCCGCCCGGAAAGCGCACAAACTGCGGATGGAGTGCGGCGAGCGTCTCTGCGAGGTCTTTGCGCAGACCGTTCTCACGACCCTTGTAGGTGTCAACGG
The DNA here is from genome assembly GCA_016292045.1 of Bacteroidaceae bacterium. Taxonomy (GTDB): domain Bacteria; phylum Bacteroidota; class Bacteroidia; order Bacteroidales; family Bacteroidaceae; genus Physcousia. Next base: position 7,867 of record JAEEZX010000053.1, read on the forward strand.
GGAAGAGACTCACCATATCGATATCGTAGTTGCCGGCCTCGGCGGGCTCCACGACGAGACGTCCGTCGGCGGTGTTGCCGGAAACTTTCAGCACGGTCTTCTGCTGCGTCCATTTCTGGCCGGCGCTGAATGTCGTCATGGCGAGTGTGGCACCTTCCTTGTCCGTCAGACGCACCTTCACCTTTCCCTTGCCTCTCAGGAACATCGAGAGGAGGTATTTCTTGCCGTCTTCCAGCACGATACCGTCCCAGCCCCCGTTCTCCAGTCGGGCACCGACGGCCTTCACCTCAAGATGTGTGTAGTGGGGGTTGTTCTCGTGCAGAGGCTGTTCCGTGCGAATGCTCCAGTCGGTGTCGTCGCCTTCCAGTTTCCATGCAGTCTTTGCCGTCCAGTTGCCTGCGTCGCGACCGTTGTATTCGAAGTCGCGGTTCTGTACGAGTTCGGCATAGAGACCTCCGTCGGCAGAGTAGTTGATGTCCTCGAAGAAGATGCCGAATAGCATCGGCGAGATGGCTTTCTTCTCAGCCAAATTCACCGTCACGGAATACTTCGCCTCGGAGAGATCCTCGAAACGTCCTTTGTCGCCTCTCATGTTGTCGCCCTCCTGACGGGAGCGGAAGCGAGATGCCTCTATCTTCTTCTCCAGAGCGTCCAAAACGGCGTAGGGGATGCGGACAGCCTTGAGATAGTCCTTCTCCAGCTGCTGCCTCTTTGCCTCGAAGTCTGAGGGAGAATAGAAAGGATAGTCCTGCGGCTTCCACAGCCAGAGGTCTTCGCTCTCGGTCGTTGCCACCTGCATCACAGAGGGGTTTAGAAGGAATTCGCTGTAGAACTTGCCGTCCTTGCAGCTGAGCACGGGAGTGTACATCTTTTTCTCCGAACCCCATTCTCCGAAGTCGGACGAGAAGACCGTCTGTCCTTCTCCCACAGGGAGCCACATGATTCCGTCGTTGGAGTACTCGACGTAAGCACCCTCCCGCGGTGAGTTGTTGCGGAGGCGCACCCATATGGAATCCGGATGGTTGCTGATGCCTTGTGCCGACAGCGTGTTGGCGGACTGCTCCGTCCTCCAGAAGGGACAGAGTGAGAAAATCACTAAGAGTGAGAGAAGAATACGTTTCATGGATATGTTGCGTGTTTATTTGTTGTCGTGAAAACTGAGCATCACCGTTTCCTTTTCGCGGTCGATTTCGATGAGGTGTTCCAGTTCGTCGAGAGCCTCGTTGCCCTGCAACTGCGAGAGCGGACGGGCAGTGTGCTGCGAGTAGAGTTTTTCGAGTGCGGGGCGCAGACGGGCGGCATCTCCGCTCTTCTCGATATCCGACAGGATGCTCTCCACCTCCGCCTTCGGAGCAAGGAGTCCTGCCATATCAACCCACTCTTCCGATGTGGCGTCTGACTGCCACAGAGCCTCGTAGAGCGAGAGACCCAGTTTGTAGAGATGCATGCCGCGCTTCACGGCGTGTGCCGAGAGCACGCAACCCTCGTATATCGTGTCGCTCTTGGGGTTCACCTTGTGGAATGTCTCCAGCAATTCCAAGCCGCGACGCATCTCGGCGGCTGTGACGGGATTGAGCCAGTCGAAGTGTATCAGGTCGAGACGCTTGTCGTCATCGGGACGCTTGTCGCGCTTCGGCCATTTCTCCACATCGCGCTTCGTACCAAGAGTGCCGAGATTGGCGCCAGGAGAGACGCGTGTCACACCTTCCTTGCTGATGATATAGGAGAAGGGCAGGGCAGTGAGGTCGGGATGGCTGTCCAGCTTGCCCATCACCATTGAGAACGAACCGATGCGTGCGGGCCACAGGATGTGCGAACCGCTTGCCGTCTTGCTGCCGCGCTCCAGTATGCCCCAGTGCACGGGACCGCTCTTGTACATGTGGTTGCTCTGATTCGTTCCCGAACCGGCGTTGAAGAACGAGAACATACCGCCGATGAGCAGCGTCGATTTGTGGTGTGTCACGGTGTAGGGGCCTGCAAACACGGCGCATGCCTCGCCGTTCTCGCCCTGACAGTTGGCGAAGAAGACGGAGTCGGATGCGGAATATCCGTGTCCCAGGATGCTTGCTTCTCCCACGTAGACGCGCTCCACGAGTGCTGCGCTCTCTATCTTGGAGCCACGCTGCATGATGAAATGCGAGGCCTGCACGCCGCGTCCCACTTTGGCGGGATTTTCGGCTGTGGAGCGTATCGTGGCATCCTCCACGAGTGCAGCGCCTTCCAAGACGGCTCCCTCGCCGATTCTCACGTCGCGGATGAGTCTGCAGTCGATGATGCTTGCTCCGCGTGCGATGATCATCGGCTGTCCCTTGAGTGCGGCAGCCTGCTTTTCGGCAGCTCCGTGCAGGGCGGCAACGAGTGCCTCGCGCTTGCTGTACATCGCTTCAATCCAAGCCTCCTGTGAGGAGAGCGTTTCGTGCAGCAAGATGTCCATTCCGCCTGCTTCGTTCAAGACGGAGACGCGGGTGCCGATGCCGTAGCTCGATGTGCCGGTCTGTTCGATGCGGCTGCCCTCGATGCGCACACCTTCTGCTATTTCGATATTGCCCGAGAAGCGTACGTCCCAGAAGAGTGAGAGGTCGGCCTTCTCGTCAAAGAGTACGGAGCTCCAGTCGCGGGCACGACAGCCCTGCTGTTCCAGTTGCTGAATTTCTTGTTGTGATAGAGTCTTCATTGTAAATAAAATAAAATGATTTGAGTACAAAAATACGCATTTTTGCGCAAAAATGCGAAAATATTGCGGACACGAGCGACATTATATAATGTTTTTTAGTATTTTTGTGACAAAATCGTAATAACATGAAACACTTAATGACACTTATCTTCCTCTCTTTCGCACTCTTCGCGTCTGCAGAAGATGAGGCTTTTGTACAGGGCGACGGATGGAGTCTGCAGGGAGCTATTACCAAGGCTGTAAACGGTACGGATTCTGTGAAGAGATGGAAGCGCGCCGAGTGGGTGACGATGCCCAAGTTCGGCGGTTACATTGTCGGTTCCTACAAGTATGACAGCGAGAACGACGAAAGCAACGAGGGATTCGGGCTTCGTTTCGCACGCTTCTATGTAGACGGCACCGTTCTGCGAGATTTCAACTATCGTGTGCAGGTGGATTTCGCCGGTTCGCCGCGTGTGATAGATGCGTATCTGGAGTGGGCGCGATATAAGTTTGTAACAGTGAGGGGCGGTGAGTTCAAGCGTTGTTTCACCTTCGAGAATCCCATGAATCCGTGGGACATCTGTTTCGGCGACTATTCCCAGCTCACGAAGAAATTCGCGGGTTTCGGCGACCGCGTGGGAGAAGCCTCGATGGGAGGCCGCGATATCGGCGTTCAGGTGGCCGGCGACGTGTTCAAGTCGAAGAAGGACGGCCATTACCAATTCCACTATCAGGTGGGAATGTACAACGGTCAGGGTATCAATCAGCGCGACCTCGACCGCAAGAAAGACTGGATCGGCACCATTCAATACTCGCCCGTGAAGAATCTCTACATCGGTCTCTTCGGCTGGTGGGGCGACTATGTGATGAAGGATGCTGCCGGTGTGTCTCGCAGTGTAGACCGCCAACGCTGGGCCGCCGGTGTGAAATACGAGGGCACGAACTATCAGGCCGGCGACTTCTGGGGCCGCGTTTCCTTCCGTGCCGAGTATGCGCAGAGTTTCGGCTATAAGTTCTTGCCCAACGGACAGATTAATGTTGCTGCTGGAGACAAGGCGGATGCGTGGTATGTGATGATGGGTATGCCTCTGTGGCGTTGGATAAAGGGCAGTCTGAAGTGGGACGTCTATCGCGACGATGCTTCATGGGATACGATGCACTCAATCTACAGTGCCGGTCTTATGTTGCAGCCTCACAAGAATCTTATGCTCCAGCTTCAGTACAATTATCATCACGACAAAGTTGCTGTTGCCAAAGACTATCACCAGTTTTGGACGCAGCTCTACGTGAGATTCTGATTACTTCAGTCTTGAGTTAAGAAGTTTGCAGAGTTCTTCCGGTTTCATCGGGAGGACGTAGGCGGATAGGGATTCTTGTGTGTTTGAGAGTCTCACATTCAGCTTTCGTACAAACCGTCCGATAATGCTTGCCTCCTTCATCTTTTTCCTCCCGGCACCTTTTTTATAATGGATTCCAATCAGTTTCAAGGCTCTCTGGTATTGGAATGAATCAATGTCTTCCAGCAGATATTCCTTTGTCGTGAGACTTCTTGCGATGACGCTCTTGTCGGTAATGGTCAGATACGGGTTCCCAAACAGAAATTCTTTAACGGCAAGATACAGCAGCATCAAACCGCCCAAACCGAAAAACAGCACGCCGAGCCAACCCATAAAGATATCGAGATTGTTTCTCGGATGACCAATCACATACCAGCCACCTTCTGCAAAGAGGAAGCATCCGATGATGTAGATGGCCATTTTCCAAACGGAATGATATACCTTTATTTCGTTCATTTTATTTATCCCCTATTTGTTCTGTTTTTGTTCCGGGAAGCATCGCGATGATGCCGTGAGAGTGCGGCCAACCGGTTTATGATAAGGTCAGCTGTGTGAGCGGGAGCGCCGGGAGTGCCGAGACGCTGGCGCATCTCGTCGTAGCCGCGCAGCATCTTTTCGCGACGCAAACCGCCTGGAAGAATGGCGAGGAGCTGCTCTCGGGCGGCCTCCGATGTCATATCCGGACCCACGAGTTCTGTCACCACTTCGCGCTCCGCAACGAGGTTCACCAGCGAGATGAAAGGCACCTTGAGGAAAAGGCGGCGCAGGAGTCGCAGAGCCCAACCGCCGCGAACGTAGTAGCAGACGACTTGCGGCACTCGGAAAAGAGCCGTCTCGAGCGTGGCCGTTCCGCTGGTGACGAGTGCTGCGCCGGCGCGATGCAGCAGCGAGAAACTGGGTTCGGTGGACACCTGAGCTCCATAACGTGCGGCCTCCGCGAAGAGTTCTTCCGGCAGATGGGGAGCTCGCGAGACGACGACGTCGTAGCCGCTAACTTTAGAAACGGCGACAAGCATGCGGGGCAGATTGGATGCTATCTCGGCTTTGCGCGAGCCGGGCATGATAAGTATCGTCGGAGGAGCGGCGGGAGCAGAGTGTGTGGAGAGATAGTGCTCCACTTCGTCGAGACTCGGATTTCCTACATAATCAACCTCATAGGAGTGTTTCTTGAAGAACGAAACTTCGAAGGGAAGTATGCAGAAAAGGCGGTCGACGTACTGCTTGATGAGATGGATGCGCCCTTCCTTCCAAGCCCAAATCTTGGGGGAAATGTAGTAGAAAACGGGTATGGAGGTGTGGGTTTTCACCCATTGTGCCATCTTGAGATTGAAGCCCGGATAGTCCACCAGAATGAGGCAGTCGGGTCTCCACGCGGCGATGTCTTCCCGGCAGGAGCGCATCCCGTTGAGAATGGTGCCAAGATGAAGGACGACTTGCACGAAACCCATGTAGGCGAGCGTCTCGTAGTGGCGCACGAGAGTGCCTCCGACGCTCTTCATTCGGTCGCCGCCGTAGTAGCGGAACTCAGCTTCCGGATCCCTTTCTTGAAGAGCTTTCATGAGGTGGGAAGCGTGAAGGTCTCCACTGGCTTCGCCTGCGATGAGGTAGTATTTCATCTGCTAAAGAGTATGTGATTTCTGTGCAAAAGTAGCAAAAAATACTTAAAAAGCGAAGAAATAGGGCATCTTCAATCAACAATATTCAATAAAATTCGTATCTTTGTCGCATAAAATGTTTTTTAAAACATTCGTAACAGATAAAGAAAATCATTATACCCTATGGGAAAAATTATAGCAGTGGCAAATCAGAAGGGTGGTGTAGGAAAAACCACTACTTCTATGAATTTGGCAGCCTCGCTGGCAGCTCTTGAGAAGAAGGTGCTCCTCGTGGATGCCGATCCTCAGGCGAATGCTTCCAGCGGTCTGGGTGTTGATTCCTCCCAGTTGGACTGTAGTATCTACGAAGCACTTATCGGGAAGGTCGATGTGCGGGAAGCTGTGTATGCGACGGACTTTGAGAACCTTGACATATTGCCCAGTCACATCAATCTGGTGGGAGCAGAGATAGAGCTGCTCAACAAGCAGCAGCGCGAACGCGTGATGGCCAAGATGTTTGCGGAGATTCGTAACGACTACGATTTCATCATCATCGACTGCTGCCCGTCGTTGGGCATCATCACGGTGAACGCTCTCACTGCCGCAGACAGCGTCATTATCCCCGTGCAGTGTGAATACTTCGCATTGGAGGGCATCAGCAAACTGCTCAACACAATACGTCTGGTGAAGAGCCATCTTAATCCATCGTTGATGATAGAGGGTTTCCTTCTCACGATGTACGACGGCCGTCTGCGTCTTGCCAACCAGATATATGCGGAGGTGAAGAAGCACTTCAACGACCTGGTGTTCGACACCGTCATACAGCGCAACGTGCGCCTGGCAGAATCGCCCAGTCACGGATTGCCCGTCATCCAGTACGATGCAGACTCCATGGGCAGTAAGAACCACCTTGAACTGGCAGAAGAAATCATCAGAAAAGCCTCTTGAATATGGCAATTAAGAAAAGATACAACTCACTGGGACGAGGCCTCGATGCGCTGATAGGCACGGAGCCTGTCATCACAGCCGGAAGCGGCAGCATCAGCGAGGTGCCCGTCGACTTGGTGAAACCCAATCCCGACCAGCCGCGTCACGATTTCGATGAGGCAGCGCTTGGGGAACTTGCGGCGAGCATAGCGGAAATCGGTATCGTCCAGCCCATTACCGTACGTGACATGGGCGACGGCACCTACATTCTCATTGCCGGCGAGCGTCGTTGGCGTGCATCGCAGATGGCGGGTCTTGCAACCGTTCCTGCTTACATACGTACCGTAGATGACGAGCAGATGATGGAGATGGCGCTCATCGAGAATATACAGCGCGAGGACCTCAATGCTCTGGAAATAGCGCTGGCCTATCAGAATCTTATGGAGCGCTACGAGATGACGCAGGAGCGTCTGTCTGCCCGTGTGGGCAAGAACCGTGCCTCGATAGCCAATTATCTGCGTCTGCTCAAACTGCCGGCAGCCATACAGATGGCGCTCAAGAACCGCGAGATAGACATGGGTCATGCACGTGCCATCCTCAGCGTGGGCGATCCCAAGATGCAGCTCAAGCTCTACGAAGCCATCATCAAGGAGGGCGGAATGAGTGTGCGCCGTGTGGAGGAGCTGGCAAAGGAACTGGCGCAGGGCGGCTCCATCAAGGTGGCGCAGGCTCGAATCCAAGGCCGGCAGACGCAGAAGAGCCTGGAGGAATACGAAGTGCTCAAGCACACCCTCTCCCGCTATTTCGGCGTGAAGGTGCAGCTCACATGCGGCGAGACGGGCAAGGGAAAGATTGTGATTCCTTTCTCCAACGAGTCGGAGATGGAACATATTATGGAAACGCTTGACCGCATAAAGGATTGAGACACATTCTGGCCTTTCTCTTCGTTGTGGCGGCTCTTGGCGTGAGAGCGCAGGTGATACTTGGCGACTCCGTCGGTAAGGAGGAGCTTTATATCAACACCGTGGATATGGATTCCATCAAAGCTGTGGCTGCGGACTCCATCGGCAGCGGGGTGCTCTACGTCGACACTATGGCGGTGGACACGGCGGCAATCCGTGCTGTGAGAGACAGCCTGATGAAGGTGCCTCTGGTTGTGCAGGACGAGAGGGAGCTTTACGACAAGAAGGCGTTCTGGAAGCCGGATCCCATCAGGGCGATGTGGCTGGGAATGGTGGTGCCGGGACTCGGACAGATATACAACCGCAAATACTGGAAGTTGCCCATTATCTATGGCGGATTTCTAGGGTGTATCTACGCCTTGACGTGGAATGCGCAGATGCTGGCGGACTACAATCAGGCGTATCTCGACATCATGGACTCCGACCCCCAGACAAAGAGCTATGAGAAGATGCTGCCTATCGGATACGACATCACGGGCAAGGAGGCGCGTTTCCAGGAGATATTCAGGAACAGGAAAAACACCTACAGGCGTTATCGTGACCTCTCCATCTTTGTGATGCTGGCGATATATGCGCTCAGTGTGGTGGATGCCTATATTGATGCAGAGCTTTCCACATTCGACATATCGCGCGACCTGTCGCTGCGTATCGTTCCCACATCGATAGAGCACAAGGGAATGGAGGGTAAACGTATAGATACAAGTCCGGCGCTTGGGTGCCAAATAATATTTTGATATAAGACATGAAGAACATCTGGATCGTACTAACCTTGTATTGTTTCGCAACATTCACAATTGCAGCGCAGCCTGATGTGGTGAAGCAGCGTCTGTCCCGACTGCCGGACGTCATAGAGATGCCCTATAATGAGGCTGTGCAGAAGTGCATCGACAGTTACACGGCAGATGCCAACAAGAGGAACGACGTGGGTTTGATGCTCGGCAGGATGAATTTCTACGTTGCAGCCTTCGAGGAAGCTTTGGAGGCGGAGGGTCTTCCCTTGGAACTGCGCTATCTGCCCATGGTGGAGAGCCGGCTGAAGATGGACGCGGTGAGCAAGGACGGTGCTACGGGTCTGTGGCAGTTCGGCATCACCACAGCCAAGGAGCAGGGGCTTGAGGTGACAAGTCTGGTGGACGAGAGATGCGACATACAGAAGTCGTCGAAGGCGGCAGCACATCTGCTGAAGGAACTTTATGCTACGCTGGGCGACTGGGAACTCGCCATTGCGGCCTTCAAGGGTGGACTGCCGACTGTGAACAAGGCGCTGCAGCGCAGCGGAGGGGTGAAGGACTTCTGGAAGGCGTATAACTACCTGCCGGCGGAGGTGCGCAGCTGTGTGCCGCAGTTCATTGCCGCCAACTACATCATAACATACTACTGTGAGCACGGAATCACACCCGTCACGTTGCCGCTTCCCTCGCAGTCGGATACGGTGACGGTGCATCATAAGCTGGCGCTTGGTCAGGTGGCTGCCGTGTGTGACATTCCGCTCGACACACTCAAGGTGCTCAACCCGCAATACAGAGTCGGGATTGTGCCCGAAGGCTACAGCCTGCGACTTCCTCTTGAAAAGGTGAATGTCTTCATCGGACGGGAGGACGACGTGCATACATATGAGGCAGATAAATGGCTCACGACGCGTACGGAGGTGTCGGTACCGAAAACGTCAACCAAGCCCGCCGCGCGCAGGACAACAAAAAGGAGGAGACGCAGATGAGTGAGGAAGAAAGAATAGCGCATGCGTATCAGCGGCTGATAAAGAGCTATCTTGCGTCGCCTCATCGCAAGAAGGTGGACCTCATCGAGCGTGCTTTCAAGTTTGCTCGTCAGGCTCACGAGGGTGTGAAACGCATCTCAGGCGAACCGTATATCATGCACCCGCTGGCGGTGGCCCAGATTGTGTCGGAGGAGCTCGGCCTGGGAAGTACCAGTATCTGTGCCGCCCTGCTGCACGACGTGGTGGAGGACACGGAATACACGATGGAGGACATCCGCAACATCTTCGGGCCGAAGATAGCGGAGATTGTGGACGGCGTGACAAAGATATCGGGAGGCATCTTCGGCGATCAGGCTTCCGTGCAGGCGGAGAACTTCAAGAAACTGCTGCTCACGATGAGCAACGACATACGTGTCATTCTCGTCAAGATAGCCGACCGTCTGCAGGGAATGCGCACTCTGGGCAGTCAGTTGCCCGCAAAGCAGTATAAGATAGCGGGCGAGACACTCTATATCTACGCACCGCTTGCCAATCGTCTCGGCCTGAATAAAATCAAGGAGGAGCTCGAAGACCTTGCTTTCCGCTATGAACAGCCCGCCGCATATACCCAGATACAGACGCGCCTGAGCGAGCAGAAGGAAGACCTGAAAGGTATCTTCGACGAGTTCACGGCACCGATAAGGGAAAAACTGGATGCCGCCGGGCTCCGCTACGACATCAAGGCTCGCATCAAGACGCCTTATAGTATATGGTGCAAGATGCAGAACAAGAAGGTGCCCTTCGAGGAAGTGTACGACCTCTTGGCCGTGCGCATCATATTCGACACGGAGCGTCAGGAGGACGAAGTGGAGGAGTGCTGGCACATATACACCATTGCCTCGTCAATCTACAGACCGCATCCGGAGCGTCTGCGTGACTGGCTGTCGCACCCGAAAGCCAACGGCTATCAGGCTCTGCAGACCACTCTCATGTCGAAGCGGGGACGCTGGATAGAGCTCCAGATACGTTCCCGCCGCATGGACGAGATAGCCGAACAGGGTTTTGCCGCCCACTGGAAATACAAGGACGGCGGCAAGGAGGCAGAGGACAGCGAGAACGAACTGGACCGCTGGCTTGCCACCATCAAGGAGATACTCGACGACCCGCAACCGAATGCGGTGGATTTCCTCAACACCATCAAACTCAACCTCTATGCCAGCGAGATATTCGTGGTGACTCCGAAGGGCGACTTCAAGACAATGCCGGCGGGCAGCACCGTACTGGACTTTGCGTTCGCAATACACACCTTCCTCGGCACACATTGCATCGGTGCGAAGGTGAATCACAAACTGGAGGGACTCGGCTACCATATAGAGAGCGGAGACCAGGTGGAGATACTCACCGGCAAACAGAGCCGTGTCACGAAGGAATGGTACAACTACGCCACGACGGCAAAAGCCCGAAGCAAGATAAGCACCGTGCTGAAACGTCATGACCGCGAACTGCAACATGTGGGAGAAGAACGTCTGGCGGAGTTCTTCCGTTCATTGGACATCGAGCGCAGCAGTTTTCTGGAAGACAGACTCTGCGAGAAGCACGGAGTGGAACTCCGCGAGGAACTCTATCAGGCGATAGGTGACGGGAGTGTTGTTCTCGACAAGGAGGACAAGAACATACTTCTGGGTAAGAAGAGCAAGAACTGGCTTCGCCATCTGCCGCTGATAGGAAAGAAAAAGAAAGTTGCAACACCCGTGCAGCAGAACAAAACCGTAGTGCTGCAGGTTGAAGTGCAGGCAGAAGATGTGGAAGACGTGATGAAAGAGCTTCAGAAGATGGGTTTAGAGCCCATTAAGAAGCTTACGTAGCTCGACAAGCTCGGCACGCACCTGAATCAGTTGGTCAAGTGCCTGTGCTGTGTCCTGTGCCACCCCTCTCTTTGTGGAGAGAGTTTTCTGAGCCGCAGAGAGCTTCATGCCGCGCACTTTCACGAGATTATACACCAAACGTATCTCTTCGATATCCTCCTTGGTGTACATGCGGACGCCCCTCGCGTTTTTCTTCGGAGCAATGTTCGGGAACTCGGACTCCCAGAAGCGCAACAGTGATTCGTTGACTCCAAACTCCTGAGCCACTTCACCGATGGAGTAGAATAGTTTGAGGTCTTTGTTTGTGTTCAGAGCCATGACTTATGTAATTACCCGATGCAAATGTACAAAAAATAGTTGATAGTGAAATGTTGACGGGCAACACTTTTTATCTATTTGACATTTTTTTTGTAATTTTGCAGCCGAAAAATCCATTTTATCATGACAGCAAACGAAATACGCGAGTCTTTTAAGAAGTTCTTCGAGTCTAAAGGACACCTCATTGTACCGTCGGCACCGATGGTCATCAAGGACGACCCTACACTGATGTTCACCAATGCCGGTATGAACCAGTTCAAGGATATCATCCTCGGTAATGCCACCCCAAAATCCCGCCGCCAGGCCGATACGCAGAAATGTCTGCGCGTCAGCGGCAAGCACAACGACCTTGAGGAGGTGGGACACGATACCTACCATCACACCATGTTCGAGATGCTCGGCAACTGGAGTTTCGGCGACTACTTCAAGAAGGAAGCAATCTCCTGGGCTTGGGAGTATCTGGTGGATGTGTTGAAACTGGATCCGAAGGATTTGTATGCAACGGTGTTCGAGGGAAGCCCCGAAGAAGGTCTTGAGCGCGACAACGAGGCAGCAGCCATCTGGGAGCAGTACCTGCCCAAGGACCATATCATCAACGGCAACAAGCACGACAATTTCTGGGAGATGGGCGACACGGGTCCCTGCGGTCCCTGTTCGGAGGTGCATATCGACAGCCGTTCCGAGGAGGAGAAAAAGAAGATACCCGGAGCACAGATGGTGAATAAGGATCATCCGCAGGTGATAGAGATATGGAACCTCGTTTTCATGCAGTACAACCGTAAGGCCGACCACTCTCTGGAACCGCTGCCCGCGAAGGTTATCGACACGGGTATGGGTTTCGAGCGTCTGGTACGTACGATGCAGGGCAAGACGAGCAACTACGATACCGATGTCTTCCAGCCCCTCATTCGCGTCATTGCCGAAAAGGCCGGTGCGAAGTATGGAGAGAACGAGCAGAAGGATATCGCCATGCGTGTCATCGTGGACCACTTGCGTGCCATCGCCTTCTCTATTGCCGACGGTCAGTTGCCGTCGAACGCCAAGGCCGGTTATGTGATTCGCCGCATTCTGCGCCGTGCCGTGCGCTACGGCTACACCTTCCTGGGACAGAAGCAGCCTTTCATGTATTCCCTCGTGCCTTGTCTGGTGGAGGAGATGGGCGGCGCGTTCCCTGAACTGGCTGCTCAGAAGGAACTTATCATGAAGGTGATGAAAGAGGAGGAAGATTCTTTCCTGCGCACTCTGGAGACAGGCATACGCTTGCTCGACGGCTTGATGCAGCAGACGAAGGCTGCTGGTAAGACGGTATTGGCCGGCGAACAGGCATTCACTCTGTTCGACACATACGGATTCCCTCTCGACCTCACCGAACTCATCTGCCGTGAGAACGGTCTCACTGTGGATGAAGAGTCCTTCAAGGTGGAAATGGAAAAGCAGAAGGCCCGTGCCCGCAACGCCGCTCAGGTGGAGACGGGCGACTGGCATGTGCTCAAGGAGGGCGAGAGCCGTTTCGTTGGTTACGATTTCACGGAGTATTCCTGCCACATCCTCAAATACCGCGAGGTGAAGCAGAAGCGCGGCATCGTCTACGAGGCAATACTCGACGAGACACCTTTCTACGGAGAGATGGGCGGCGAGGTAGGCGACCAGGGCGTGCTTGTCAACGAGGAGGAGAATATACAGGTGCTCGACACGAAGAAGGAGAACGGTGTTGCTGTGCATATCCTGAACAAGATACCCAACAATCCGGAGGCAGAATTCATGGCCTGTGTCGATGTGGACAAGCGTCGTGCCATCGAGGCCAACCATACCTGTACCCACCTTCTGGATGAGGCCCTGCGCACGGTGCTGGGCACTCATGTGGAGCAGAAGGGTTCGCTGGTGAGCGCCGAAGGTCTGCGTTTCGACTTCTCCCACTTTGAGAAGGTGACTCCGGAGCAGTTGCGCGAGGTGGAGCATCTGGTTAATGAGAAGATACGCGAGAACATTCCTTTGCAGGAGTATCGCGACACTCCTATGGAGGAGGCTAAGAAATTGGGTGCCATCGCCCTCTTCGGTGAGAAGTACGGCGACAAGGTGCGCGTGGTGCAGTTCGGCACCAGTGTGGAGTTCTGCGGCGGTTGTCATGCTTCGGCCACAGGACGTCTGGGTATGATGCGAATCCTTTCCGAGAGCAGCGTGGCTGCCGGTGTGCGCCGTATCGAGGCCATCACAGGTAAGGCTGTGGAAGATATGATGGATAAGATGCAGGATCTCATGACGAACCTCAAGGGTCTCTTCAACAACGCACCCGACTTGATGTCCACCATCCAGAAGGCCATCAACGACAATGCAGAACTCAAGAAGCAGGTAGAGGGCTTCAAGGCTGAGGCTGCGCAGAAACAGAAGGCAGACCTCGTGGCCAAGGCCCACGATATAAACGGCGTGAAGGTAATCTCTGGTGTTGTGCCTGTGGATGCACAGAGTGCCAAGGATATGGCATTCCAGTTGCGCGCAGCATATCCCGAACACACCGTTGTGGTTATCGGTGCCGTAGCGGAAGGCAAACCTTCTCTCACGGTGTCACTTTCCGACGATCTTATGGCAGAGGGAAAGAACGCAGGGCAGATGGTGCGCGAGGCAGGTCGCCTGATTCAAGGCGGCGGTGGTGGTCAGCCCCATTTCGCACAGGCAGGCGGCAAGAATCCCGAGGGACTCATCTCCGCTGTGAGCAAGGTCGTCGAGATGGCTACGGCATAAGGGAAAACTCTTTAGAGCGGGAACGGGATGCGCTCAGTCGTCGTCCGTTTCCCCCTCTTCTCTCTGCTGCTTCGGCCAGTTGATGAGGAACACCTTTTCCGTGGCGCGCGTCAGTGCGGTGTAGAGCCAGCGGAAGTAATCTTCCGAGAGCATCTCTTCCGTCATGTATCCTTGATCGATATAGACATGAGCCCATCCGCCGCCCTGTGCTTTATGGCAGGTGACGGCATAGGCGTATTTGATTTGGAGGGCATTCAGGTGAATGTCCTCTTTCATTTTCTTCATGCGCTCCTTCTTTCCCGGGATGTCGGCATAGTCTTCCCACACGTCGTTCCACAGTTTTTTCTGCTGCTCCGATGTGAGGGCGGGACTTTCGCTCTGCAGCGTGTCGAGCATCACGGTGGCTTCCACCTCCAGGTGGTCGTAGTCGGTGAGTTCGATGATAGCATCCACGAAGCGCAGGCCGTACACCTCGCGTTCTCCGCTGTAGCGACGAACCACAGCCATGTCGCCGTTGGCGATGAAGTCGGAGCTGTGTTCCTCCCCGGCAAACGGCTGTGGCATCCACAGGTAGTTGTTCTTCACTATCATGACGCGGTCGCCGTAGCAGAGTTCCTCCTCCATGTCCAGGATGCGGGCGCGTATGCCCTGATTGAAGAGCCCCGCGCGCTTGTTGCTGCGCGTCACCACGATGGTCTCGTCCCGTCCCACTTCGCCGTAGCTGTCTTCGAGCGATTCCAGCAACTCTTCTCCGCTCACGGTCCTGATGTCCGCGAAGCCACGTGTGCGTAGTCGCGGGAAACTATATACCTCTCCCTCTGTGAGCATCTGTCGCAGGGCTGTTGCGTTCCACAGTATGCCTGATTCCTGTGCCTGCCTCACCACCTGTCGCAACGTGTATTCCATCACCGTGAGACCGTAGCCCTCCAGCAACTCTGTGCTCAGTGCCGGGCTCTCCGTTTCTCCCACGGGCGGTAGTTGTGCTTCGTCGCCGACGAGGATGAGCCGGCAGTTGCGCCCGGTATAGACGTAGCGCAGCAGGTCGTCGAGCAGTTGGCCCTCGCCGAAGAGCTGGTTGCCAGCGCCGTAGTTTTGTATCATGGATGCCTCGTCCACGATAAACAGCGTATTAGGTAGCAGGTTGGGCATTGCGGTGAAGTGCTCGTTGTCGCCGAAGGTGCGGCGGCGGTAGATGAACTTGTGTATGGTGTATGCCGGCAGTCCCGAGTAGCCCGTCATCACCTTGGCGGCCCGTCCTGTGGGTGCCAACAGCACCACTCTCTGCTGCATCGCCGCCCAGGTCTTCACGAGAGCTGCCACGAGGCTTGTCTTACCCGTTCCTGCATAGCCTCTCAACACGAATATGAGGTCGCTTTCGCGGCTCAGCAGGAAGTCCTCCCAAAGTTGCACCACTTGAAGCTGCTCTTCGGTGGGCTGATGTGGAAAGTTTTCCAGTATACGGGGTGCCAAATCGTCACTTCTCATGTGTCTTGCGTGGAAAAAACTCTGTTTTTCTCAAAAAAAGTGAGTGTTTTAGTATCAGTTATCGTGAAATTTCGTACATTTGTGATGCGAATATACGAAATAAAAATGAAATAAAACCATGAAAAAAGTAATTAATGCGGTTTTGGCGGTTTGTGCGGTAGCTTTATTGTTCATTTGCTGGCGCAGTATTGCCGATGAACAGGATTTCGATGCTCAGGTGGATGAACGTGAGGCTGTGGTGAAGGCTCGCCTGCTTCAGATTCGTGATGCAGAGGAGGAATTCAAGAAGCAGCACCCCGATGCAGAGTACTGCGCCGACTGGAATGTGCTTATCAATTTCGTGAAGACCGGCAAGCTGCCCATCATCGTCAAGCAGGGCACTCTTTCCGACGCTCAGATGGATAAGGGTCTCACCGAGCGTAAGGCTGCCGACATCGTTGCCAGCGGCGACCAGGCTGCTATCGCTGCCAACGGTCTGCAGGGTTTCCGTCGCGACACTGTTTGGGTAAGTCTCATGGACTCTCTCTACAAGGAGGAAGGTTTCGTGGCCGACTCCATGAGGTACATTCCCTTCTCCAACGGCGACACTTTCGAAATTATCGCATGCCCCAACACCACAAAATCCGGTGCCATCATTCAGGTGATGGAGTGCGACGCTCCTTACGAGAGCTACCTCAAAGGTATGGGTAAGCGCGGCGACCGTCTCATTTACAACAGGAAGGAAGAAGCAGACGCCAAGGGAGCCTATCCCGGCTTGAAGATTGGCGATGCTGGTAACGGTTGGAACAACAATGCCGGCAACTGGGAATAGTTTCCTGATGAGTTACAGTCTATCCATCCGCGCTTATGCGGGTGGATTTTCTTTTCTTGTCCACAGTGTGGCCTCCGGGCAGGTCATCATTGAGGAGAAGGTGCCGTCGTATGTGGGCGAGTCGGAGACGGAGAACTTCCGTCGTCTCTTGGCTCATCCCCGTCTGGGAGGCAGGGAATACGAGCGGGTGCGCCTCCTATCTAATGCCCCCATCACGCAGATACCTCTCGACGATTTCCGCCGCGAGGACGTTGTTGCCGTCTATCGTCAGGTGTTTTCCGACAGCGTAGTGCGTGCGGAGGACCTTGCCGTGCAGATACTGCCCCATCTGGAGGTGGTGTGCATCTATCATCTGCCGGCGGCTGTGGAGCGTGCCTTGCGCGAGGTGTTTCCGCAGGCCACCATACAGAACTACAACGCCTGTCTCATAGAGTATGCCGCAGCTCATTCTCAGGGCATGCGCTCTTCCGACTACGGCGGCGGCTATCGCGGTTCGGTGGCCTTTCATGCCGTGGTGAGCGATGCGGAGCTCCTCATTGTGGCTTTTTCGCGTGGCCGCCTGCTCTATGCCAATACGTTCTCCTGCGACAACGATGCCGACCGTCTCTACTTTCTCATGAGCGTGTGGCGCCTGCTGGAGATGGACGAGCAATACGACCACTGCAACATCTACGGAGAGGCCCCGGAGTTCTTGAAGAGTGTGCGCGACTTCATCTTCTCGGTCAAGAGCAACAGGCTTCCTTCCCTTATTAATATATAATACGTGCGCGTAATAACGGGGAAATACAAGGGGCGTCATTTCGAGGTGCCGCGCACATTCAAGGCGCGCCCCACTACCGACTTCGCCAAGGAGAACCTCTTCAACGTCCTCGGCGGCTATATCGACTGGTCGGAGGGTCCGGTGGCTCTCGACCTCTTCAGCGGC
This sequence comes from Bacteroidaceae bacterium, assembly GCA_016292045.1. GTDB lineage: Bacteria > Bacteroidota > Bacteroidia > Bacteroidales > Bacteroidaceae > Physcousia. Next base: position 25,183 of record JAEEZX010000053.1, read on the forward strand.
ACGGGCAGCATCACACTGGAACTCCTTTCGCGCGGCTGTTCGCGTGTCATCAGCGTGGAGAAAGACCCTCTCCACCACCGTTTCATCAAGCAGTTTGTGGATTATTTGGGCGACGAGGCCGCTATCCCTCTTCGTGCCGATGTTTTCATGTTTCTGAACCGCTGCCGGGAGCGTTTCGACTTCATCTTTGCCGACCCTCCCTATCAGTTGGAGAATATCGCAGAGATTCCCGACCTTGTCCTCTCGCGCGGCTTGCTCAAGGAAGACGGCCTCTTTGTCCTCGAGCACGGAAAGACGCAGGATTTCTCACAGCATCCCCGCTTCCTCGAACATCGCGCCTACGGCAGCGTGAATTTCTCCTTCTTCCGGTAGAGGACCGCAAAAGATTGGCAAATAATGGTGTTTTTGCAGTGAAATAATCATACCATAAGATGAAAAAGTTGTTTAGGACAATCATGTTGGCAGTGCTGACAGCAACTCCTGCCGCTGCGCAAAACGGTCCCACGATGGGATGGAGTTCATGGAACACCTATGGTGTCAATATCAGCGACGAACTGATACGCAGCCAGGCCGATGCCATGGTGGACAAAGGACTGAAGGATGTGGGCTTCGACCATATCAATATCGATGACGGATTCTTTGGCGGACGCAACACCGAGACGGGAGAACTGCTCATCCACCCCACACGTTTTCCCAATGGTCTCAAACCAGTGGCTGACTATATCCACTCCAAGGGACTGAAGGCCGGCATATACAGCGACGCTGGTGCCAACACCTGCGGCAACTACTACAACGGCGACGTACTGAGTGTCAACGTGGGCTTTTACAACTACGATCAGCGCGATGCGAACTTCTATTTCAACGAGTGCGGCTTCGACTTTGTTAAGGTGGATTTTTGCGGCGGCGATGCTCCGCAGAACTCACAGCGTCTGGCCCTCGACCCGCAGGAGCGCTACACCGCCATATGCGAGGCCATAAAGAACACGGGGCGCACAGATGTCAGGCTGAATGTATGCCGATGGGACTATCCCGGCACATGGGTGCACGATGTGGCCTTCTCATGGCGCACCACACACGACATCTACGACGGATGGGCATCCGTGAAGGGTATCCTGAAGGAGAATCTCTACATGAGCGCCTACTGCTATGACGGACGATTCAACGACATGGACATGCTGGAGGTAGGACGCTCGATGACCTACGAGGAGGACAAGACACACTTCGGCATGTGGTGCATCATGAACTCACCCCTGCTCATCGGATGTAATATGACGAACATTAAGACGTCTGCGCTCAATCTGCTGAAGAATACCGAACTCATCGCACTCAATCAGGACCCTCTGTATCAGCAGGCATACGTCGTGGCGCTGGTCAACGACTGCTACATCCTTGTGAAGGATCTTGAGACGCTCAACGGCAAGAAGCGTGCCTTTGCCATCTTTAACCCCAACGATGTGTCGAAGAATGTCACAGTGAATTTCAGCGACCTCTGTCTCGGCGGCAGGGTGAAGGTGCGCGACGTATTCCTGAAGAGCAACAAGGGCGAATACACCACCAGTTTCCGCGTGAACGGCATCCCGGCTCACGGCACACGCATATATGTCGTGGAGGCGGAGGAACGTCTTGAGCGGACACGCTATGAAGCGGAGACGGCATACATCAGCGACTATCAGGAACTGAAGAACAACCAAACGGAGAAGACCGGTATCTACGAGTATGCCACATACTGCTCGGCAGGACTGAAGGCCGGGTGGCTTGGATGCAGCGAGCAGAACGACCTGCGCTGGCGCAATGTTTATTCCGACAAGGGCGGAGAATACCAGCTCACCATAGCCTACATCTCAGGTGCCGACCGCAATATCACCGTCAGTGTGAACGGAGAGAAGGTGGAAACCCTCAGCGCCAATTCAGGGGGATGGAGCACTGTTGGCACGAAGACCCTCACCATACAGCTGCAGGCAGGACGCAACGAGATACGCCTGTCGAACAGCGCCGACTGGATGCCCGACATCGACTACATCGAGCTCCAGCCTACGGAAGATCCCACGAGGGTGAAATCCTTGGTTTCTGCACATAAAAAATCCGGGCAGGCATACAACCTGCTCGGACAGAAAGTGAACAGCGCCAAAGTGCGCGGTATCGTCGTTCAGGACGGGAAGAAGTATTCCTACTGAAGTATCGATTCGCAGAGGGCCTTCATGGCGGGAACGTCGGAAGCCTTCATGCGGGAGCGGATGGTGACAGCGGGTTCAACAATGGTGATATCCTTCATCTGCTCCAGCAGGCCGCGCATCACCTTGGCTGCGGAGGGAGCCCACGAACCGTTCTCCAGAAGTGCCACACGACGCTTCTGATAGCCCTTAATAAGAAGGTGGTGGAGGAAATCATACATGGGAGGGAAAACACCGGCATCGTAGCTGGCGGCGCAGCACACAAGACGAGGATAGCGGAACGCATCCTCGATGACCTCGGCGAGATCATCGCGTGAGAGGTCGCTCACCACAACCTTGGGAGCCCCCATCATACGCAGCATGTCGCCTATATGCTCCGCAGCAGCCCTTGTGCCACCGTGGATGCTGGCGTAGGCCACAAGCACACCTTCATTCTCTGCCTCATAGCTCGACCAGATGCCGTAGAGACGTACGGCTTCGGCGAGGTCGCTGCCCTTGAGCACGGGGCCGTGGAGGGGGCATATGGTGTCTATCTCGAGGGGAGCCGCCTTCTTGAGCACGCTCTGCACCTGCATGCCGTACTTGCCGCAGATGTTGAAATAGTAGCGACGCGCTTCGCAAGCCCAGTCGGCAAGTGTGCCGTCGGCGTTGTACTGCTCCTTCTCTATGGCGCCGAACTTGCCAAAGCCGTCGGCGGAGAAGAGCACGCGCTCCTTGTCCTCGTAGCTCATGATGACCTCGGGCCAGTGCACCATCGGGGCGGCCACGAAGTGGAGGGTATGCTCGCCCAGAGAGAGCGTGTCGCCCTCCTTGACGATGAGCAGACGTCCATCGAAGCTGACACCGTCGAAGAAATTGGGCAGCATCTTGGCTGCAGCGGCGGAGAGCACGAGTTGCATTCCGGGATAGAGCGTCATCACCTCGCCCACGAGGGAAGCGTGGTCGGGCTCCATGTGGTGGCACACGAGATAGTCGGGCTGGCGGCCTGCAAGGCACTCTGCGAGGCGTTGCTTCCAGGCCTCGCCCTTGCGCGAGTCGGCGGTGTCCATCACCGCAATCTTATCGTCGAGAATGACGTAGCTGTTGTAGCTGACTCCCTCGGGCACGATATACTGGCTCTCGAAGAGGTCGATATCCAAATCATCTACGCCGATGTAGCATATTCTGCTTGAAATTTCCATGTGTCGCAGTGAATTAGTCGTAATTTTTGAATTAAACAATAGGTTTATTGTAAATAGGATTGATTATCTGCAGTTTTACTCATAGTCCGTGATGCCTTTGATTTTCAGGGTGGCGATGGCGCTTTCGTTGCCCTGCTTGGCACTGAACTTGTACCACTTGACGGCCTCCTCCAGTGATGCTTCCGCGTCGCCTTTCAGTGCCTTCTCCACAAGCGTTTGAACTTTTCCATGACTTATTTCATTACATAGACGGGACAAAGATACGAATTTTATTTGAAATTTTGTTAATTATGGATATGCTTTTGGATTTTTTTTTCGTTTTGTGGCAGAATAACGGCTTTAACGCAGGCTGAAATGCACACAAAATGTTAAATGTACTTAAAAATACAGATAAATCGCTTGCGATATAAATTTTTATTCTTACCTTTGCACCCAGAAACATCGCAAACGATATAATTTAAAAAGGATATGGCAAAGATTTATGATTTTAAGGCTCTCACGAGCAAGGGTAAGGAACTGGATTTTGCACAGTTCGAGGGTAAGGTGCTGCTGATTGTCAATACGGCAAGCAAGTGCGGATTCACACCACAGTTCGCAGGACTGGAGGAGTTGAACAAGAAATACAAGGACAAGGGACTGGTCATCATAGGTTTCCCCTGCAACCAGTTCAAAGAGCAAGACCCAGGCAGCGACGGGCAGATTGAGGAGTTCTGCCAGCTGAACTACGGTGTGACATTCCAGATAATGAAGAAGACGGACGTGAACGGTCCGGCAGCAGAACCCATCTTCGAGTATCTGAAGGCTCAGGCACCCGCAGAGGAGTACAGCGGACTGGTGGCCAAGGCTGCCAAGACCCTTTTCAAGGTGATCAGCAAGAGCGTGGAGAAGGACAGCGACATCAAGTGGAACTTCACAAAATTCCTCATCTCCAGGGACGGTTCGACAGTCAAGCGCTATCCGCCCACCGCAGCGCCCAAGGACTTTGAGAAGGACGTGGAAGCAATGCTTGGTTAGTTGAGAGTTTAGAGTTATGCACGCAGAGTTACAACTGGACAATCAGATCTGCTTCCGTCTCTATACGGCTGCGCGACTGGTGATGCAGGCCTATACACCGATACTGACGGCGCTGGGCATCACCTATCCGCAGTATCTCGTGCTGATGGTGCTGTGGGAAGAGGACAATCGGACGGTGAATGACATAGCCCGCCGTCTGCTGCTGGAGACCAATACCGTCACCCCGCTGCTGCAGCGCATGGAGAAACTCGGTCTCGTAGCCCGCAGGAAAGGGGAGCAGGACAAACGCCAGCAGATAGTGAGTCTGACCGCAAAGGGCAGGGCGCTGGAGGATGAGGCTTTCGCCTGTGTGCCTTCCGGCATGGGCGAGCGCATGTCGGCCTGCCCGCTGCAGACAAAAGACTACCAGCGCCTGGCAGAGGCGCTGGATACAATCGTCGATACACTCAGGAAATAGTATCGGCGTAGCCTATATGGTCAATCCGGCTATACGAGATGGCGGATGATGCCTTCGCGGTCGCCGGGGAGATAGTCGATGACAGGAATCTCAATCATCGTGTAGGCACCGGGACGCTGGCGCATCGTGGCACGAGCGGCATTCACAAGCACCTGAGCCGTGAGGGCGGGGTTGTTGATTTTCATGTTGAACTCGAACAGCTGGTTGTGAGTCTTACCGCTCACACCCTTGCGCACGAGGTTCACACCGTGACCCACATCATTGAGGGCATCCACACTCTCCACCTGGAACACATGCGTCTCGTCGCTTGAGAAATAGGGGTCGGCCTTGATAGCCTTGGTCACCTCCTCGAGAGAAGCACCGTCCTCCAGTTCCACATATACCATACGGCGATGAATGCCTTCACCCACGGGAATCGTCATCGAGAGAGCATCCTTCACACCGGCCTTCGAGCGCACGCATACGCTGTGACCCATAGAGCGACCGGGACCGAAATTCGTGTAGGACAAACCCTTCGGGGCAAGGCTCTCCATCAGAGTGCGCACAATGCTGTCGCTACCCGGATCCCAGCCGGCGGAGATGATAGACACAGCACCCGTCTCCTTGGCGGCCTTGTCGAGCGAACGGCGCAAATCGACAATCTGTCCGTGGATGTCGAATGAGTCCACCGTGTTGATGCCGAGAGCCAAACATTTGAGAGCGTGCTCCTCCACCGAACGGGTAGGCGTTGCAAGTATGGCAACATCCACCTTGCCCAGAGCGGTGATGTCGGTCACCACCTTATAGGGACTCAATTCTGCAGGCTGCTCTCCTGAAACAGAGCGACGCACCACACCCATAATCTCCATGTCAGGACTCGCTTCAAGGGCCTGAATGGTATACTTGCCAATGTTGCCATAGCCGACAACGGCGACACGAATTTTATTCATTTTGTAAGTGCTTTTGTGTGTTTTTATTACTTTATTGCTGCAAAGGTACAACTTTTTGCTGTTTTTTGATATAATGGAGACGTTTTTTTGAGACTTTTTGACACAAAATGTCATTTCTCCGCCACATACGAGCCGCTATTGCGGTTGAAAATTCAGAGTGACGCTCTGTAAGCGGCGGCTGTCGGGACCCACCATCAGATCGAACTCGCCCGGCTCCACCGTCCATTGAAGATTGCTGTCATAGTAACCCAGAAGTTCGGGAGTGACGGTAAAAGACACCTGGCGGCTCTCTCCGGCCTTCAGCGTGATGCGCTCGAAGCCTTTCAGTTCCTTCCTCGGACGTGAAATAGTGGCCACGCGGTCGTGTATGTAGAGCTGCACCACCTCCGTAGCCTCGCGCCCTCCTGTGTTGGTGACGGGCACGCTGACTGTCATACCCTCAAGTACGGGTTTGCCGTACTCAAAACGGCTGTAGGTGAGTCCGTAGCCGAAAGGATAGAGTGCGCCGTTGGTCACATCGACGTAGTTGGTGGAGAAGACCTGATAGCGGGGGTCGTTGTCCTCCATAGGGCGACCGGTGGGCAGTATGCTGTAGTAGAGCGGTTCCTGGCCGGTAGCCTTCGGCATCGACACTGTGAGTCGTCCGGAGGGAGACACTTCGCCGAAGAGCACGTCGCACAGTGCGTCGGCCACCTCGCTGCCGTACCACACATTCATGATGGCGGGCACGTGGGCAGCTTCCCATGAGAGTTCTGTGGCACGACCCGCAAAATTAAGCAGTACGACGGGTTTGCCGATGGCACATACCTCATGCAGCAGTTTTTTCTGAGGTGCAGGAAGGGAAAGGTCGGAGCGCGCAGCACCCTCGCCGCTCATCCACGCCGTCTCGCCGAGTGCCATTATCACCACATCCGCCTGACGGGCTGTAGACAATGCCTCCTGGAGCGCGCTCTCGCTGTCCACCGGCGGGATGGGTTCGAGACCGTGGCCGCTGGCCACCTCCCTCTGCGTAGCCAGATTGTCAAGCACATTGCACCCGTGAGCGCACAGCAGGCGTGCACGCCCTTTGAGGCGACGCTCGAAACCCTCGTGCAGTGTCTCGTATTTGCTGACATCCTGGCAGAACGACCAAGTGCCCGTGACATCGCTGCGGGAATCCACCAGAGGACCGATGAGGGCTATCGTGCCCTTCTGCTGCAGGGGCAGCAGGCCGCCCTCGTTTTTGAGGAGCACGAAACTCTCTGCCGTGATGCGGCGGGCAGCCTCGCGGTGTTTCTTGCTATAGACATCCTTCTTCACGCGCTTGGGGTCGCCGAAGCGGTAGGGGTTCTCAAAGAGTCCCAGACGGTATTTCGTCTCCAGTATGCGGCGGCAGGCTCTGTCGATATAGGGCATCACGCTGTCGGGAAGTTGTGCGAAAGCCTTTGCGGCCATATCCATGTCGGTGCCGGCCACCAGAGCACGCACCGCATTCGTCCTGACGCTGCCGAGGCCGTGCCTCGTCATCTCGCTGATGCTGGAATAGTCGCTCACCACCATACCCTTGAAGCCCCATTCGTCGCGCAGCACATCCGTCAGCAGCCACTTGTTGGCTGTGGCCGGTATGCCGTCCACGATGTTGAACGACGACATCACGCTGCCGGCGCCCTCTTCCACAGCAGCACGGTAGGGCGGGAGGTATTGGTTGTACATGCGCAGACGGCTCATATCCACCGTGTTGTAGTCGCGGCCCGACTCCGCAGCTCCGTACAGTGCGAAGTGCTTCACACAGGAAAGCATGGGGTGGGGTCCTTTCTCATAACCTCGCACCATGGCGCGTGCCACCTGGCAACCGAGAAACACATCCTCTCCCGCACCCTCGGCCTGCCTGCCCCAGCGGGCATCGAGGGCGATGTCCACCATCGGTGAGAAGGTCCATGCGATGCCGCCGGCTGTAGCCTCTGTTGCAGCAATGCGCGCAGCTTCCTCAATGGCAGCTATATCCCAGGTGGAGGCCATACCCAGAGGGATGGGGAAGAGCGTCTCGTAGCCGTGTATCACGTCCATGCCGACAAGCAGGGGAATACCCAGTCGCGACTGCTCCACAGCCACGCGCTGCAGGGCGAGGATTTCTTCCGCACCCTTGAGGTTGAGTATCGAACCGAGACGGCCCTCCTTTGCAAGCTTTCCCACTTCCGATTCCTGCGGCGCACCCGTCTGTATGGTGCCGGCAGGGAGCTGTGTCATCTGACCCAGTTTCTCCGTGAGTGTCATGCGCGCCATCAGTGAGTCGATGAAGGCATCCATGGTGTCGGCGGATGCCGCTGCGGCAATCGCCAGAAAGGCAAGAACAAAGAGTTTTTTCATGGTTGTAAGTTTTATTTTTTATTCTTCCCGAAGGATAAAAAGTTTGTCTGAAGGACGTATCTTCCTTGGCAGCGGTATCGATATGTGCTGACCCTGCAATGCTGTCTGCACGGGCTTGAGGTCGTAGCGTATCTCCTCCACGGTGGCGTTGAGCGCTCCGGTTGTGGGACCTGTCACCAGTATCTTGTCGCCCACATTGAGCGGGCATGCCTCTATCTTGAATTCGGCCACTCCGAGACGTGTGTAGTAGCGCACTCCCTTGCCGCAGTACTGTTTGTGCTGGCGGGCCGTGCTGCCCGGCTGGGATGTCCATTCGCCCATGCGCTGTCCCTGATAGTATCCGTCCCAGAAGCCGCGGTTGAACACCTGTGCGAGGCGTTCGTCCCAGGCATCCTTCTTCTCCTCCGTGAACGAGCCGTCGAGCACCGATGTCAACGCCTCCCGATAGCATCTCACCACTGTGTCCACATACTCAGGCCCTCGCGCGCGTCCCTCTATCTTGAAGACCCTCACGCCGGCGTTCCACAGGCGGTCGATGAAACGTATCGTCTTGAGGTCCTTGGGCGACATCACGTACGGGCCGTCTATCTCCATCTCATTTCCCGTCTCCACATCCTCCACGCGGTATTTCCTGCGGCATATCTGCATGCATTCCCCGCGGTTGGCCGAACGGTTCATAGCGTCGAGCGACATATAGCACTTGCCGCTCACGGCCATGCAGAGAGCTCCGTGACAGAACATCTCAATGCGGATGAGTTCTCCCGAGGGACCCTTTATCTGCTCCTCCTCAATGCCTCGGAAGATGGTCTCCACCTGTTCTATTTTCAGTTCACGCGCCAAGACCACCACATCTGCAAACTGGGCGTAGAACTTCAGCGCCTCGATGTTGGAGATGTTGAGCTGCGTGGAGAGATGCACCTCCAGCCCGATACTCCTTGCATACGTCATCACCGCCACATCCGAAGCGATGACGGCAGAGATCTCTGCCTCCTTGGCGGCATCCAGTATCTGCCTCATCATGTCGAGGTCTTCCCCGTAGATGATGGTGTTGACGGTGAGGTAGCTCTTCACGCCGCAGCGACGGCACATTTCCGCAATGCGTTTCAGGTCGTCGATGGTGAATGTGGATGCTGAGTGGGCTCGCATGTTGAGCCTTTCTATGCCGAAGTATATACTGTCCGCTCCTGCTCTGAGTGCTGCCGCCAGCGACTCTTCACAGCCTACGGGAGCCATTATTTCAAAAGGATTCTTCATCTTCATGCGCAAGCGTTCTGCTGTTGGTGTTCGTATATTAGCGGGCGTATTTCTTCGAGTATGGCGTAGAGTTCGTCCACGTGTTCCGCACGGAGCATTCTGATGCGTGTCTCGCGGAAATTCGGGATACCCTTGAAGAGCGGTGTTGCGGCCAGATGGCGTCTCACGTGCAGTATGCCTCTGTATTCGTCAAGGCGCTCCACACTCTTGCGCACCTGCCGCTTGAGTATGTCGAGCTGTTCGTCCACAGAAATCTGTGTCAGTTCGCCCGTTTCCAGATAGTCCTTGATTTCCTTGAATATCCATGGCCTGCCGAATGTGGCGCGCCCCACCATGATGGCATCCACTCCGTAGCGCTCGAAGCATTCCTTCGCCCTCTCTGGAGTGGTAATGTCTCCGTTGCCGATGATGGGTATGTGCATCCTGGGGTTGTTCTTCACCTCCCCGATGAGTGTCCAGTCGGCCTCGCCTGTATACATCTGCGCTCTTGTGCGTCCGTGTATGGTGAGAGCCTGTATGCCGCAGTCCTGCAACTGTTCCGCCAGCGAGACGATGATGCGTTGTTCGTCGTTCCATCCCAGGCGCGTCTTCACGGTGACCGGTGTGTCGGGCACGGCATCCACCACAGCCCTCGTTATCTCCAGCATGAGCGGTATGTTCTGCAGCATTCCCGCTCCGGCACCCTTTCCGGCCACCTTCTTCACGGGGCAGCCGAAGTTGATGTCGAGGACATCGGGATGAGCCAGTTCAACCACCCGCTGTGCCGCATCGTGCATCGCCTCCGTAAAGCGTCCGTATATCTGTATCGCCACGGGGCGCTCCTCGGGCGACACCTCCAGTTTCTCTATGCTGCGGTTCACACCGCGCACGAGGGCGTCGGAGGAGACAAACTCCGAGTACACCATATCCGCTCCCATCTCTCTGCAGAGCAGGCGAAACCCTATGTCGGTGACGTCTTCCATAGGGGCGAGGAACACGGGGTATTTACTTTGTGGAGAAAGCCAGTGCATACATCTTCATCTGCTTGAGCATTGCCAGCAGGCCGTTGGAGCGTGTGGGTGAAAGGTGTTCGCGCAGTCCTATGCGTTCGATGAAATAGAGGTCTGCCGCCATGATGTCCTGCGGCGTCTGGTTGTCGAGCACGCGAATCAGCAGGGCCACTATACCCTTCACGATGAGGGCGTCGCTCTCTGCCTGAAAGCGCACTTTGCCGTCCACCAGGTCGGCCTGCAGCCACACGCGGCTCTGACAGCCGTCGATGAGATTCTGCGGGGTCTTGTACTGCTCGGCCAGGGGTTCCTGTTCGCTGCCCAGGTCGATGAGCAACTGGTATCTGTCCATCCAGTCGTCAAAGTCCTCGAACTCCTCAATGATTGCGTCCTGTATCTCGTTTATTGTCATCTCTTTTGTGTTATTTGCGTTTTTCGTTGTAAAGCAGTTGCACCACACTCTGCCCGACAGCCTTCAACACCTTCCGGTCGATATTCTCCGGCGTATCCTCCAGTGTGTGCCATGTGTGGCCGAACACTGAGCGCCCATATTCATGATAGGGTATGATGTCGATGCAGGGAATGCCTGCGCGGTTCACATACAGATGATCATCCACCACTCCGCCGCCGTCGCGCATGGGGAAATAGTGTCCGTAGCCTATCTGGCCGGCTATCTTCCACAGTCTGTCCACAAGGGGTTTTGCGTATCTCACGCTGGCTTCCTCCATTGAGAATGTGGCGCCGTATCCGCCCACCATATCGAAGAGTATGCCGTAGGCCGGTTTGTCCTCCCTTCCCGCCATCTTCTGGCTCCACAGCTGGCTGCCCAGGCACCAGGTCTCTGCTCCTCCGCCGTCCTCAGCCCAGTCGGGTGTGCCCATATCCTCGGCATCGAAGCAGACGAAATCTATCCCGTAGGACAGCGCCGAATCCGCTTCGTGCAGCAGACGTGCTATCTCCAGCATCACAGCCACACCGCTGGCTCCGTCGTTGGCGGCAGGCACGGGTGTGTGATGGTTTCTCTCGTCTTCATCGTTGTCTGCCCACGGACGGCTGTCCCAATGGGCGCACAGGAGCACGCGCCGTTTCTCCTCAGGATTGTAGCGCGCTGTGATATTACGTGCATTCAGAGGCGTCCCGTCCCACATCTTCACCTCCCCGCGCTGCTCTTCCACCAGACATCCGTGGCGCTCAAACTCCCCGCATATCCAGTCGCCGCATTGCCTCCATGCCTCGCTTCCCGTCACACGCGGTCCGAAGCTGCATTGCTTTTCTATATAGCAGAAGGCCGTATCCTCGCAGAATTCCGGACAAGGCCGCAGCGCAATGGTGTCCGTCTCCCGCGACAACACTTTTGTCTTGTCTCCGCAGGCAGACAGTATGCCCGTCACAAGAAGTATTATAAAGAGTGCTTTCTTCATCTCGTTCCTCTTTGTACCTCGCGCATCACACGCAGGAAGTTCTCTCCCCACAGCAGTCGCAGGTCCGCTTCGCTGTAGCGTTCGCGCAGCAGGCGGCACGTGAAATTGATGATGTCGGAGGCAGATGCCACTCCCGGCACACCGCCGTCGCCGTCGAAGTCGGTGCCCACTCCCACGTGTTCCACGCCCATCACCTTCACCATGTGGTTGAGATGCGCCACAGCGTCTTCTATCGTGGCTCCTCCGTCCTTTCTCAGGAATCCCTCGTAGAATGTCACCTGTGCCACACCGCCCTTCTTGGCCAGCGCCCGCATCTGCTCGTCGGTGAGGTTGCGCGGATGGTCGCACAGAGCCCGTGCGCTGCTGTGTGAGCATACGATGGGCCTCTCAGATATCTCCAGTGCATCGTAGAAGGAGCGCTCGTGAGCGTGACTCATATCCACCATCACGCCCAGCCGGTTCATCTCCCTGATGACATCGCGTCCGAAGGCGCTCACGCCTCCGTGAAGATGCTCGTCTGCACCCTTGAGGCGCGCTGAGTCGCAGATGTCGTTGTCGCCGTTGTGGCAGAGCGTCATATATACGATGCCCTCCTCCTTGAAGTGCTGGAGAAGACTCAGGTCGCGCCCGATGGCATATCCGTTTTCTATACCCGTCATGATGGCCTTCCTGCCGCTTTCCTTGATTCTGTAGAGGTCGTCGGGGGTCTCTGCTATCGCCACTCTGCCGGCGTTGCCGCGCACCATGGTCTTTATGCCGGTGAGTATTTCGTCGGCCTGCGCCGTTGCCCGTGCCCTCGCCTCATCGGTGAGGTCGCCCTGGGGCAGATATGCCACCATTATGGATGCGTCCAGCCGGCCTTCCTCCATTTTTACCACGTCCACCAGGGCTTTCTCGCTCCTGTGGGCAAACTCGCTCACTCCCACCATCGGTGTGTCGCAATGGGAATCCAGTGTGAGGTGCTTTGCGTGGAACGCCTTTGCCGCCTTGAACTCCGCCGCTCTTTCCACCAACCAGGCGAACAGTGCACGATGTCTTTCTCCCTCTTCTCCGCCGGCGAGGCACTCTGGGTGCCACTGCACTCCTATGATGCTCTTGCATTCCGCCGATTCAACGGCTTCCACTACGCCGTCGCTGCTTCTGGCCACCACCTTGAGGTGACGTCCGCAGTCCTTGACGGCCTGATGGTGAAAACTGTTCACAGCCAGTGCTTCGCACTTTCCCATGACGCTCTCCAGAAGGCTTCCTTCCGCAATCTTCACCTCGTGGGTGGTCACATCGCGTGCTTCCTCCTGACTGTGGTGCAGCAGCGCACTTGTTGTCTCCACACCCTCCTCGGCCTTGTATTGCGAGGGCAGATCCTGATACAGCGTACCGCCCAGAGCGATGGCTATCATCTGCTCACCCCTGCATATTCCGAGCATCGGCACCTGCCTGCGCTCGGCCTCGCGGATGAGGTCCAGTTCCAGGATATCGCGGTCGATGCAGATGCCCGACAGGTTGGGAGCGGGCTCTTCGCCCAGCAACACGGGGTCGATGTCTCCACCTCCGCTGAGCAGTATGCCGTCCAAGAGCGACAGCGTCTGCATCAATGCCTCACGCTGCTGATAGGGCGGTATGATGAGGGGCACACCGCCGGCCCTGAGCACACAGTCGTAGTATGCCTTCGCCAGCTGGCTTCCCTTCTCTCCGAAGTTGCTCGTAATACCGATTACAGGCATCAGTCCTCAATCGTTTTCCAGTCTTCCTCCATCTGGGGAGCTTTCTCCGCGCGGGGCTGACCGATGGGTAGTTCCTTCTTGATGTTCTGCCTGAGGGATATCAGCGTCTCTGTGGACACCACGCCGTCTATCTCCTGCAGGCGGTCGTTGAGCAGCTCCATGAGATGGGCGTTGTCGCGGGCATAGAGCTTCACCAGCATGGTGTAGGGACCTGTGGTGAAATGACACTCCACCACCTCGCTTATCTTCGTCAGTTCCTGCACCACGGATTTGTACATGGAGCCCTTCTCGAGCGTGATGCCGACGTAGGTGCATGTGTTGTAGCCGAGGCTTACGGGATTCACGTGGTATCCGCTACCTACGATGACACCCATGTCGATGAGGCGCTGCACACGCTGGTGCACAGCTGCGCGTGACACTCCGCACTCTGCAGCCACATCCTTGAACGGGATGCGTGCGTTGTTAGAGATAATCTCAAGGATTTTCTTGTCTAAGGAATCTATTTTATCTGCCATAATATAACATTTTGATAGGCAAAGGTACAAAAAATAGTTGAAAGTTGAGAGTTGAGAGTTGAGAGTTTTCTTTTTATTGACATTTTTCTTTCATTTTTCCATGTTCTTGCTTCTTCGGTATATCTTTTTTCGTACTTTTGTGCTCATGAAGACAGTTCTCCTTGTTGTCGGCAAGACCACAAATCCGCATTTCGTTTCCTCCATAGAGGAATACTGCCAGCGTCTGGCGCATTACACCACCTTCGAAATCGATGTGATACCGGAGTTGCGGCAGACGCGTGCCCTTTCCGTCTCTCAGCAGAAAGAGCAGGAGGGCGCTCTCATCCTCAGCCGCATTCAGCCGGGCGATCGTGTCATCCTGCTCGACGAGCACGGTGTGGAGCGCCGCAGCGTGGATTTCGCCTCGTGGCTGGAGAAGCGCATGGCTTCCGGTGCCCGTCGTCTGCTCTTCATTGTGGGCGGTCCTTACGGATTCTCCGATGCTGTCTATGGCCGTGCCGATGAGAAGATTTCGCTCTCGCAGATGACGCTGTCGCATCAGATGATACGCCTGCTTTTTGTGGAGCAGCTCTACCGCGCCTTCACCATCCTCCACAATGAGCCCTACCACCACGAGTAGCATTCGACTGTCAAACGTTAAAAGAAAAACTGCACAAACAAGATGAAAAAAATATCCTCTGTCTCTTTTGCCATAGCATTGTTGTCTGTTGTTCTGGCGGTGGCAGGATGCAAGCCTGCCGGTGTTGACACAAAGCAGATGTCCGGTACGATGGATGCCCCCGTGCCCTCTGACATGATGCCCGACAGTGTTCAGCAGGCATTGGCCGAGGCATTCAAGTACCATTGCCATGAGCTCTTCAGCGACACGGTAAACGACATCAGCGTATCAAGTATCGATGAAATAGACGAAACATCAACGGAGGGCTACGGCATCGAGGTGACGAAAGGTGCGATGTCAACCACCTTCCCCGATATCCGCAACACGCGCTGCCCGCAGGCAAGCTACGATGCCTCCACGGGCGACCTCTGGCTGGCCAGTTCGGCGATGGAGGGTACGGGAGTTCGCGTGGAGTGGCTTTATCAGATTCGCTTCGGCGAGAACGGGTCGGCATATATAAAGACTGTTGTCAACCCCTACCGTGTGCAGCAGGAATTGCTACAGCGCCTGCGCTATACCGTCGATGGTGAAACCGTCTCACTCTACGACGGCGACAAACTCTTGGCTACAGCCACCAACACCGTTCAGGATATGGGCGGCTTCGATGATGATCAGCCGTTGTGGATTGGCGAACAGTTATACTATGATGTCAGCGCAGGCGAACCGAAGCTGGTATTCGTTCCGGGTGTGAAGTTCACTACGGGTCTTGTGCTGACCTACGACGACATGCCCGAATTATATTCGCCCGTCACCATCGACGAAAACGGAAAACTCACCATCCGAGAAATCTCCGTAGCCCCATAATCACAATCTGTCTTGAAGGATTTTGGCATTTTTGAAGTCAAAATGATATTTTGCCTGCAAAAAAAGCATTAAAACGACCAAAAGTCGCTGGAAAAATAGCACCAACAGTTGCAAAAGTCGCTGGAAAAATGTACCAGATGGCATACACGTAGCCATGAAAACGTTACTTTACCGCTATGTTGCTGTCGGCGGACTCCCTGCTGCCGTTAATGCTCTGATAGAAACGGGAAATATGAATGAGGTGAATGAGGTTTGGAAATCCATCCTCAAGGAGTATCGTTCGGATATGGTGAAGTATGCAGAGGATAAGGACAAACCCCACATCCGAGCATGCTTCAATGCCATCCCTAAGCAACTGGCCAAAGAGAACAAGAAGTACCAGTATTCCAAAGTGGAGAGCGGTGGTCGTGGCGTGTTCTACAAAGACTCGCTGCAATGGCTGGAAGATGCCGACATCATCCGCCGATGCTACAACTCAAACATTACAGGCCTTCCGTTGGAGGGCAACGCAATAGACAATGTATTCAAGGTCTATACCGCTGACATTGGTATGCTCGTTGCGATGTTGGGTGGTGCTACAAGAGCCGACATCCTGCAAGGCAATCTGGGCGGTTTCAAGGGAGCCATCTATGAGAATCTGATGGCCGATACGCTCATCAAGAAAGGTCAGAGTCTTTACTATCTTCAGAAAGATTCTGGCATGGAGCTGGATTTCCTCATCCGATATAAAGGCGAGTGCGTGCCAGTAGAGGTGAAAGCAAAAACTGCGCAGGCCAAAAGCATATCAACCGTCAGGAAACATCCAGAGAAATATGGCGTGAAGCATTTTATCAAGTTTGGTGACTATAACATAGGCCGCGACGGCGACCTCCTGACGCTCCCCACCTATATGCAGTTCCTGCTCGACCTTGAACCAGAAGTTGTGACGTTGGAGAAAATCGACACCGATGAGCTTACACGCTTGGCACGAGAGATTTTAGGGAAGCAGTAATATTATAGTGTAGAGACGCGCAAAAAATCAGTGCCTGCACACAAAAAAAGATGCCACACAGATAAACTCTGCATGGCATCCGTATTATTGCCAATGGCTAATAACAGTCAAAAGCCTAATTCACCCGATAAATCTTTCCGCCTTGGATGTAATAGCCGCTCTTGGGCTTCTCTGTCAATCTGCGTCCGTTGAGGTCGTAGATGGGAGCGTTGATATTTACGTCTGCCTTTTCTTTGCTTGCTTCGATCTCCTCTACAGCAGAAGGATCTATTGGCTGTATATTACCAAATAAACTCCAAGGAGAAGTCACCTCGTACGCATCTTTTACAGATTCGTAGACATAAAGTGTCGCATTCTCTTGGTCAACGCCCTCAAATGCATCATCTGCTGTATCAGGCACAGGAACTGTGGGATAATTCTTGTAGACCTCGTATAGTTTGTAAGACTCAAGGTCTGCCAAATACTTATTCCACTGGTTTTTGTATTCCGTCAGAGTCATGCAAGTGGTCTCATCTACCTTGAAATAAGGATTACTGCTCAACGCCATCCACTTGTTGTTTTTTCTAGTCGTCGCTGTTCTTGTATTAAACAATCTCTTGTAATAATTAAGCCATAGTTCTTTAACCTCGTCTTCTGTGTAGAGATTATCAACAGTCACATCCGTAGTCTCATCGCAATTTGTGGTTGTCGGCGGGTCAAGTTCCGTGTTATGTGCAGGGTTGAACGGATAAAGATAGTCCGTGGTAGGAATATCATTAGGATCAACTCCCGGCTTTGGCATCACGGGTTCGTCTATCGCGTATGACTCTGGATCCCTATCGGTCTCTGTCACCAGACAGGTCACGGTCTTGAGACTGGTGCAATCTGAGAATGCCCGTGCACCTATGCTTGCGACACTCTCAGGAATCGTAATCGACGGAAGTTCTGTACACCTGGAGAAAGCACTTGTGCCAATCGTTGTCACACTATTGGGAATGGTGACAGAAACAAGACTGGTACACAGAGCGAACGCATTATTACCAACGGATATTACACCTTCGGGAATAGAAACAGAAGAAAGTTGGGCGCAATCGTTGAACGCATCGTTACCGATAAATCTTGTTTCGTTCTTAATCGCATAACTACTTTGTTCCTTATCAACGACCTCCACTAAGTAGGTATCTGCGTATCTCACATTGCTGTCTACAGGAAGGCTTGTGCAGCCTGCGAACGCGTTATATCCTACACTTGTCACGCTCTTCGGAATTTTTATCGACGTAAGACTATAACACCCTTGGAAAGTGGCATCTCCGATTACCCCCACGCCATTGGCGATGCCGACCGATGTGAGGTTGGAACAATCTTTAAAAGATTTTCCCCCAATATACCATACGCCACCTGGAATATGTATTGATGATAGAGCTGAGCAACCGGAGAATGCTTCTTCGCCGATGTATCCCAAACTCTCGGGCATAGACACACTGGTGAGTTCGGAGCAATTATAGAAAGCATTCTCTTTAATGTGCGTCACACCCTCACCCAATACATATTTCTTCACCTGATTTCCATAAATATTTGAGTTAACCGCATAATTAGAAATTATTGTCACATCGGTAAGATTTTCGCAGTTACCAAAGACATTCGTCCCAATGGATGTCACACTCTTTGGAATAGTAACAGATGTTAGTGCGGAGCAATAACCGAAAGCATTTTCGCCAATGCTCGTTACGCTCTCAGGAATGGTGACATAACTCAGAATAGAGCAACCATAAAAGGCAGAACTGCCAATGCTCGTCACACTATTGGGAATAACCATGGACGTGAGATTGGAACAATCATAGAAGGCTCCGTTACCAATCCATCGTGTTCCCTCCTTTATGTTATACATGCCCTGTGTCTTATCTATCGCCTTTACTAAATATGTATCTGCATATCTTAAGTTGTCGGTCACAGGAAGGCTTGTGCAGCCTTCGAACGCATTATATCCTACGCTTGTCACACTCTCTGGGATATTTATCGACGCAAGGACGGGGCAACCTTTAAAGGCTTCGCTGTCGATACTTGTCACGCCCTCGGGTATATTTATCATTGTCAAAGCAGAGCAACCAGAGAAAGCAGCAATTCCAATGCTTGTCAAAGTGCCGTCCTCTTCAGTAGAAGCAACGGGAACTATACTCTCAATAGTCCGTCGAGCAGAACTCGTCACGACACCGGAAATCTCAACAGAAGTGAGCCCCGTACAACTCAAGAATGCATAACGGCCAATACCCGTCACGCTCTTGGGAAGGACAACAGATGTCAGGCCTGTGCAGAGGGCGAAAGCCTGCTGACCGATACTCTTTACGCCTTCCGGAATAACGCTGTTTTTGCATCCAAACAATAATACGCCCGAGGCGGTCTCAATGATGGCATTGCAATTGTTGTGACTATCATATATTTTATTATCTTCAGTAACAACAATGGACGTGAGGCCAGAGCATCCAGAGAAAGCATATTCGCCGATGCTCGTCACGCTATTGGGAATAGTAATGGACGTGAGGCCAGAACAATTACCAAAGGCATCGTGGCCAATACTCGTCACACTCTCGGGAATGGTGATTCCTGTGAGGCTGTTGCAACGAATGAAAGCCAAATCACCAATTGTTGTCACGCTATTACCCATAGTTACAGAAGTAAGGCTGGGGCAATCACAGAAGGCCATCTTGCCAATGCTTGTAACACCTTCTTCTATTTCAACAGACTTTATCAAACTGCAATAACTATACCAAGGCAAATTAAAGGAAGAAGAATAATCCGCCATATCTCCCGTGCCAAAGATAACCATATGCATGTCCCCGTGCAACTCGAAGCTGACATTTTCGCCACACCTGCCGGAAATGACGATGTCCGTTACCGTCACTTCACAAGAGGCCGAGAGGTTCGTTCCATCGGTTGTTGTTGCTGTAATGGTAGCCTTACCTACGGCAACAGCTTTTACCAATCCTGTTTCATCCACTGTAGCCACATCCGTGTTGGAAGACTCCCACGTCACTTCTTGAACGGCTGTTTTTGGCCGCACGGTGGCATTCAGTTGAGTTTGATTCTTCAGATTTATGCTTATCTCAGTCTCGTTAAAAGCGATGGATGTTGCTGGTGTATCAAATCCTTTAATTGTACCAAACTTGCTCCATTGTTCAGAAGACTTATAATTGTTTATTACAGTATTGGCCACGTAAAGCGTTGCGTCACTCAGAGGAACATTTCTAAAGGCGTCTTCTCCCACTATATCCACATTCTCCGCCAAGCAAGTAACAGAAGTCAACTCTGTACATCCAGAGAAGGCCCCATCGCGAATTTTTGTTACACTCTCGGGGAGAGTGATTGATGTCAGACCTGTACAACCAGAGAAAGCACGGTACCAAATTGCTGTCACATCGTCGGGAACAAGCGTGTTTTTACATCCTGCTATCAATTCGTTTGAAGCTTTCTTTATTATGGAATTACAGCCATTTCTACTATCAAACACTGTATTTCCTGCTTCAACAGTAATTGATGTCAAACCTGTGCAGCCATCGAAAACAGCTTGGCCGATATCTGTCACACTACTAGGTATGTTGATTGATGTCAGACTTGTGCATTGATAGAAAACATCGTAGCCAATACTTTTCACACTGTTCGGGATGGTGATGGAGGGAAGGTTAGTACACCATGCAAAGACATGATTGCCTATCGCCGTCACGCTCTCGGGAATAGTTACAGAAGTCAAAGCCGAGCAACTTCTGAAAGTATAGTTTGCTATGCTCGTCACACTCTCGGGAATAGCAATCGATGTCAAACCATCACAATCTTGGAAAGCGAATTCCCCTATACTCGTCACGCTATTGGGAATGGTAACAGATGACAGGCCAGAGCAACCATAGAAAGCAGAACTTCCGATACTCGTCACGCTGTTAGGGATAGTGACATATGTCAGCCCCATGCAACCAGAGAAAGCATAATCACCCACACTCGTCACTCCATCCTCTATTATCAACGACAGCATTATGCCCCTATAGTCTTTCCACGGCTGTTCTGAACTTGATGCGTAATCTGTCATATTTCCCGTACCTGAGATTACAAGTCGCCCGTCAGCATGCAGGGTATAGGTCACATTCTCACCACATTTCCCAGATATAGTTGCAGGCAGTATCATCCCAAATGCATTCCATTGATCTGCAGCCTTGTAGGCATCAACGGAAGCAGAGGGAACATATAGTTTTGCAGATTCTTGAGGAACTACAATAAAAACACCAGAAGACATTGTCGGTACAGTCTCCGCCATGCAAATTAGAGACTTGAGACCTCTACAATTTCCGAAAGCAAAATGACCGATGTTTGTCACGCCATTACCAATTGTGACAGACGTGAGGCCGGAACAATAATAGAACGCCTCACTATCTATGCTCGTCACGCTATTGGGAATCGTGACAGACTTGAGACCTTTGCAATCTCTAAAAGCGTTCTCACCTATGCTCGTCACGCCATTGCCTATGACTACAGATTTAAGGCCAGAGCAAGAGGAGAAGGCTTCTTTGCCAATGCTTGTCACACCGTTGCCAATAGTGACTGAAGTGAGACCTGAGCAATTTTTGAAAGTATTGTCTGCAATGCTCGTTACACTCTCAGGAATAGTGATGGACGTGAGGCCGGAGCAACCCCAGAAGGCATAACTGCCAATGCTCGTCACACTATTGCCAATAGTGACCGACGTAAGGCCGGAGCAACCAGAGAAGGCATTATTGCCGATGCTCGTCACGCTATTGGGAATAGTCACAGACGTAAGGCCGGAGCATCCCGCGAAGGCATCATTGTCGATGGTCGTCACACTGTTGGGAATATTAATAGACGTGAGGTCGGAGCAACCATCGAAGGCATAACCGCCAATATTCGTCACACCATTACCAATTGTGACAGACTTAAGGCTGGAGCAACCACTGAAGGCAGATTTGCCGATGCTTGTCACACTATTTGGAATCGTAATTGACGTGAGGCTGGAGCAACCAGAGAAAGCAGCATTGCCGATGCTCGTCACGCTGTTGGGAATCACCAAAGCCGTCACCTCCTGACCACCAATATAAAGATGATGAGCATAACTTAGAGGATTGCTTTTAAACGAAATATTACACAAACTCTCTATACTGGCAAACTCTGCTTTCGTGAGGCCGGAGCAGTTATAGAAGGCACGATAGCCGATGCTCGTCACACTGCTGGGAATGCTGACAGACTTGAGGCTGGAGCAATCCGAGAAGGTATCATCGCCGATGCTCGTCACACCTTCTGGAATCACCAGATCTTTTATCTCTTGACCATCTATATAAAGATGATGTGCATAATAGAGAGGATTGGAATAGTCTTCATCACCAAACGAAATATTACATAAACTCTCTATACTGGCAAACTCTGCCTTAGTGAGGCCGGAACAATATCTGAAGGCCTCCCTACCGATGCTCGTCACGCCATTACCAATTGTGACAGACGTGAGGCCGGAGCAACCATAGAAGGCATAATTACCGATGCTCGTCACGCTATTGGGGATATCTATTGATGTCAAACCATCACAATTTTCGAAAGCGCGTTCCTCAATTGTAGTCACGCTATTGGGGATATCTATTGAAGTCAAACCATCGCAAATTCTGAAGGCATCACTGCCAATGCCCGTCACACCATTACCAATAGTGACAGATGTGATTCTGGAGCAGTTATAGAAGGCAAAATCTCCTATCGTCGTCACATCATCACCAATGACAAATTTCGTCACCTGAGAACCGAACATCTCCCCAAGGTTACTATCGGCACTATACTTTTTTGAAACAATGGCATCGGAGTTCAATGTGACTGATGTGAGGCTAGAGCAGCCATAAAAAGCATTATTCCCAATTGTCTTTGTTCCACTCCCAATAGTTATGGACTTTAACCCTGAACAGCCAGAGAAAACATTTGTACCAATGCTCATCACACTATTAGGAACGGTGATTTCTTTGAGATTTTCGCAACGATTGAAAGCGCTATTGTCGATTTTTGTCACGCTATTACCAATAGTTACAGAAGTCAGAGCGGAGCAACCATCGAAAGCACAATCACCAATAGTTGTCACGCTGTTGGGAATATCTATTGACGTGAGGCTGGAGCAACCATAAAAAGCACTTCCTCCGATGGTTCTCACATTATTGCCGATAATAACTGTCGTGATATCAGAACAATCCCGGAAAGCATACTCACCGATACTTCTCACAGAATCACCGATAATATATTCCATTACCTTTGATCCGAATATGGTGCCCATATTGGTATTATCATATCGACGGGCATTATTTAAATCAACATGATCGTGTGATACGATGGCATTTGAATTCAAATATACCGAAGTGATACTGCATCCGGAAAATACTCCACCGGCTAATTTTGGTACGCCACTTCCAACAGATACCGATGCAAGGTTGGAACAATCCTTGAAAACATAACTGCCAATACTCGTTACACTATTAGGAATATCTATTGAAGTCAAACCTGAACAAGCAGAGAAAGCTGAGCTGCCTATACTTGTTACACTGTTAGGAATATCTATTGAAGTCAAACCTGAGCAGTTAGCGAAAGCATTGCTACTTATGCTCGTCACGTTGTGGGGAATATTAATTGATGTCAGACCAGAGCAGCCATGGAAAGCATAATTTCCAATAGTTATCACACTGTTAGGGATATCTATGGACGTAAGAGCGGAGCAACCGTAGAAGGCATAAGTGCCTATCTTTGTCACACCATCACCAATGATATATTCTTTAACTTGCGAACCAAAAATCTTATCAAAATTACTACTGTTACTATACGTTTTTGAAACAATGGCATCGGAGTTCAATGTTACAGATGTGAGACATGTACAGCCATAAAAAGCATTACTCCCAATAATTTTTGTTCCACTACCAATAATTATAGACTTTAATCCCGAACAGCCATGAAAAGCGGACGTCCCAATGCTTACTACATTATCCGGGATTGTGATAGATGTAATATCCGTACAATTGGAGAAAGCAGATTCACCAATGCTCGTCACACTTTCGGGAATGGTTACGCTTTTTAGATTCGTACAATCATAAAAAGCACTTCCTCCGATGGCTGTTACACGATACCATTTCCCGCTGTGCATGACCGATGAGGGGATGGACACACTCCCTGAATAATATCCATCGTGTGCGCCGTATTCTGAAGTTATATACGTTACCGTGACGCTTGTGCCATCAGTATTTTCATTATAATAAACTCCCATGTACTCAAATACTATTGCATTTGAGGTAACGGATGCTGCAAAAAGTAACAACGAAGCGAAGAATCGCTGAAAGAGTAGTTTGTTTTTCATAGATGTTATATTTTAGGTTTATAGTTGTTTCGTTATTATAGTAACAGACAAAAAGAAAACGTGGACTTTAACTTCGTCTACGTTCTTCGAGGTATCGGCAAACACCTAACACACTATATCCGAGTAAAAGCCCACGCCATCCGACGTGAGCATCCGAGCCTTTACTCTTGTGTGTTCTTGTAAATTTTGCCGAATTTCGAAGAACAAGATTCAAGCGGACGCTTCTATTTCAAAGTATATTTTGTCTGTCTATTTTCCTATAGGCGGTTTGGTTTAAAGTTGCACAATTCGTTTTAACTCGCCACAAAAATACACTTTTTTCTATAAACTCACATCTTTTCCCCCACTTTTTCATCTTCAAATGCCGTAAAAAGTCTTTGAGGGCACAAGATTTACCCAGTCCACTTGTCCGATTGTCCGATTTCTGTGAATAACTGAGATTGGAAGCTCTAAATGAAAAAAGGGCAAAATAGCGGAAAAAAGTTAAAAAAAATGCGCAGGATGAAAGAGTAAAATTAAGCGTTTCCTGACTCCTTACAGAGTACTTACAGAGTACCTACAGAGTACTTTCAGAGTCCTTATTAGTGAGCTCTTACGCGAGATTTATTTGCCCTTTTGGGGCGAATAATATGCAGTTTTGGGGATATTTCTGCGCCAAAACACGACTTTCTGTTGAAAAAATGAGAAAAACGACCATCTGTTTTTTTGCCAAAAATCAGCTTTTCCGCACTCATTATTCACATCAAAATACAGCAATTTTCCCACCACAATCGCTAACATATCACAAAACATGATACACAACTTGTTGATTTTCAATAATAACACCTGATTAGTTGTCATTAATTGTCATTGTCATTAGTTGTCATTAGCGTTTTCACATTGAAGGAGGGTCTTTTGGGGCTCATGAGTAATATATAAATATATATATTTATATATACTCATGGCGATTTTTGGGGAGTCCAAAGTCCTTAATGACAATTAATGACCATGACAATTGGTGACAACATCCTTTTCTCTCTCAAAAAAAATCGAAAAAAGTTGGTAAATCATTCGAAAACCGCAATGTTGATGTCGTATCTTTGCGGTGCAAATTGAGAATTGACAATTGACAATTGATAATTCCCCTGCGCAGGGGCTGCAATGCGCCTGCAGTGCGCCTGCGGACTCACTTCCCCAACGCCTCACCTGCAAAACGGTGACGCGATGTCAACATATACGAAAAGCGTTCTTTGATTTATTGCAACACCAGCCTTACAGCAACTTGAAGGCGTAGCCCTCATCGCGAAGCCATTCGAGAGCGGGGCGGAGCATCACCCGCAGTTTGTCAATGCTCTTGAGCGAGTCGTGGAAAGTGATGATGGAACCCGGGCGGGCATAGCGCTTCACATTCTGCAGGACATCCTCCGCCGTGAGAAGCTTGGAATAGTCGCGCGTGACGAGGTCCCACATCACAACCGTGTAGCCCGAATAACGCAGGGTGCGATACTGCACAAGACCCATGTAGCCGTGCGGCGGCCGGAAAAGGTCCACACTCCGGCGCGGGGTGAGCGTCTTGAAGAGGCGGTCGCAACGGTAGACATTGGCAAGATATTTCCACGAAAGCCAGCGGATGCCCCCGATGTGGTTGAAGGTGTGGTTGCCCACATGATGGCCGCGACGCAGCACCTCGAGATACAGCTCAGGATACTTGCGCACATTGTCGCCCACCATGAAGAAGGTGGCCTTGATGCCCAGTTCGTCCAAGAGGTCGAGCACAAAGGGCGTCGCCTCGGGGATGGGTCCGTCGTCGAAGGTCAGATAGACGGCCTTGTCCGACGGATCCATGCGCCAAAGGGCATGCGGATACAGCCAACGCAGGAAGCGTGCAGGTTGTTCGATGAACATCAGTAGAGACCCGGGAAGCGTGAGCTGTAAAGGTTGAACATCTCGTCAAACTCCTGTGTGCGTGAGGAGTGGGCACGCTCCATGATGTCGATGGCATTGTTCATATAGTAGAGAGCCACCATAATCTCATGGTTGGAAAGGCGCTGCATGTGAGGCGACATGTTGGCATACCAGCGGAGATACTCACCGCAGGTGGCAGCCACCTTCTCGCAGATGTCGGAGGCCTTCTTGAAGTCGCCGCAGAAGGTCCACACGGTGGCGAGGTCGAGCGAACCGCTGTTGAAGGAATGGGGCACGGTGGTCTCGGGGATAGCCGCTTCAGCCTTCTCCACCACCTTGCGCGCGCGTTCCATATCTCCATCCTCCGCCAGCGACATGGCAAGTGTGGCAAAGAGACGGCGGTGTGTCCAGCACATACGCATTACGGTTTCATCGAGGTAGATGTCGGGATTGTCGAGACCTCCGAAGCGGAACTTCGTCATCAGATTCTCATACATGCGGTCTACGTCGATGTTGCGACCGGTCTCCTCCGTGTTCCAGGGGGTGATGCGGTTGGCCAGACCCTCCTGCACGAAATTGCGGCCGAGATGACCGAAATTGTCGCTTCCGACGGTGATTGCCACATAGAGAGGACGCTCCCAGTTGCAGCGGGCCAGCATCTCGTACATCATCATTTCGCTCTTGTAGACGGCACGCTTGCCTTCGAGCGAAATCACCATCTTGTCGGGGATGCTGTCGCCGGCCATCATCATGCCGCTGCGCCTGACGGCCTCCTTGTCGATGGTGAGCACCATGCTGTCGGTGGGGAACACCTGAAGGTCGGGATTATCGCTGAGAATCCAGTGCTCCATGATGTTTGACAGTTCGTAGGGGTCGTCGCCCAGCATTGCGTGCATAGCCACGGGGTCGGACTCATAGTATTTGATTGCCTGCTCCAAGAGACCCGGACGCACGGGAATACCCTCGCGGGTGCCGCTGACGTAGTCGATACGTTTCCACGAAATGGGCACTGAGGGCGAATCGTAGGCGGGACGCTTCATCTGGTCGATATACCAGTCGGTCTGCAGATAAGAGAGGTTGCAGACGCGGGCATCGGTGCGTATGCCTTCCGTCTCCTGACAATACCACAGGGGGAAGGTGTCGTTGTCGCCGTTGGTGAAGATGATGGGATAGCCCTTCTCAGGCAGCGACATGAGATAGTTCTGACCGAAATCACGGCAGGTGTAGCGGCCGGAGCGGTCGTGGTCGTCCCACGTCTGCGAAGCCATCTGAACGGGAATCAGCACAGCCAGGCAGCTGACGAGAGCAGCAAAACGCTCGTTCTTGAGAGGACGGGAGAGCAGTTCCTTGAGGCCTGCCACACCAAGGCCGCACCAGATGGCGAAGGCATAGAACGAACCGGCATAGGCGTAGTCGCGCTCACGCGGCTGCATAGGCGTCTGGTTGAGGTATATCACGATGGCAAGGCCTGTCATGAAGAAAAGGAAGAACACCACCCAGAACTGCTTCACACCTTCGGGCACGAGGTCGGGATTCTTCTCCTCGCCCTTGCGGTAGACCTGCCAGAAGAAGCCGATGAGACCGAGAATAAGGGGCAGGCAGTAGAAGACGTTGTGTCCCTTGTTGGCCTTGAGGTCGGAGGGCATCAGCGACTGGTCGCCCAGGCGCAGGTTGTCGATGAAGGGAATGCCCGTGAGCCAGTTGCCGTGCTCGGGCTCGCCGTTGCCCTGAAGGTCGTTCTGGCGGCCGGCGAAGTTCCACATGAAGTAGCGCCAGTACATGAAGTTGAGCTGGTAGGAGATGAAAAAGCGGAGATTATCCCACTGCGTGGGCATCTTCACCGTGATGTGTTCGCCGCAGCGCTCGGCAGACACATTGTAGCCCTTCACGCCGCCCAGCCAGTCCTCGTAGGCTTTGGCATGACGGTCGGAATACATGCGGGGGAAGAGCATGTTCTGGCCGTAGACGTAGTCGATGTTGTAGCGCTGTATCTCGTAGCGGTCGGGTTCGTCGGCAGATTTCTTCTCCTTGCGCTGATAGACGGGAGCGCCCTTCGTGGAAACGGGAGTGCAGTAGTTGCCCTCGGGTTTGAGGAGCACCTGCGAGTTGTACGCCTGTCCGTAGAGCAGGGGACGGTCGCCGTACTGCTCACGACCCAGATACTGACCCAGCGTGAAGATATCCTCGGGAGAGTTCTGGTCCATCGGGGTGTTGGCTGTGGAGCGTATCACGATGACGGCGTAAGAGGAATAACCTATCATCAGCATCAGCATGCAGAGCAGCGAGGTGTTCATGACGCGTGTGGTGACCCACATCTTGCCGTCCTTGCCGCGATGCTGGAGCAGCACATAGAGCAGGCCGAGCACGATGACACCGACGAAAACGCTGGTGAGACCGTAGCTGTAGAACGGTATGCCGAGCAAGCCGACGGAGAGCAGATACGATATGTTCATGCGTATGCGGCTCTTCTCCTGATGCGTCTCCCAGATAGCCCACAGAATGACTGCGACGAGGAGGGCGATATAGACCACAAGACCGGTGTTGAAGGGGAAGTTGAGAGTGTTGACAAACAGCAGTTCGAACCAGCCGCCCACCTTAACGATGCCGGGCACTACGCCGTAGAGCACAGCTGCCACGAGAAGGAAGCTCACGAAGAGGGCGATGAGGCTCCCCTTGAGCGTTGCCACAGCGGTCTTCTTATAATAGAAGATGAGCACCAGGGCGGGCAGACAGAGCAGGTTGAGCAGGTGAACACCGATGGAGAGGCCCGTGAGGTATGCAATGAGGATGAGATAGCGGTCGGAACCGGCCTCGTCGGCATGGTCCTCCCACTTGAGCATCAACCAGAACACCACTGCTGTGAACAGCGAGGAATAGGCATACACCTCACCCTCTACGGCAGAATACCAGAAGGTGTCGGAGAAACAGTATATCAATGCACCAGTGAGCGCAGAAGCCTCAACGGTGATGCACTGCGTGAGAGTCTTTACCTCACCGCCTTCGCCCACCAGCTTGCGCGCCAGATGGCTGATGCTCCAGAAGAGGAACAGAATGCAGAGCGCAGAGAAGAGGGCACTCATGATGTTGACCATGTAGGCCACGAGGGTGGGGTCGTTGACAAACTGCGTGAAGAGGTTTGCCGTGAGCATGAAGAACGGTGCCCCTGGGGGATGACCCACCTCCAGTTTGAATGCCGTAGTGATGAACTCGGGGCAGTCCCAGAAGCTTGCCGTAGGCTCCACCGTCGAGCAGTAGGTGAAAGCGGCAACGGCAAAGGTCAGCCACCCCATGAGTGTGTCGATGAGTTTGAAGTTTTTCATATTGCAGAAACAAACATTATAAGTATTGCATAGCGAACAGCCTTACCGATGGTGATGGATACGGCTGTGATATATGGATTGGCACGCATGAATCCGAGTGTGACGGACAGCACGCTGCCGAAGACAGGAAGAAAACACAGGGAACCGACCCAGGCGCCCCGTCCCTGAAGCCAGCGTTGCATACGCTCCACCTTCTCGCGCTTCACATGGGTATAGCGCTCTATCCACTCCATGCGGCCGAGAGTGCCGAGGCCGTAGTTGAACATGCTGCCCAGCGAGTTGCCCGCTGTGGCAGACAGGAACAGCGGCCAGGGTTCCAGCCCGGCAAGCAACAGGGCCACCACCACAGTCTCGCTGGAGAAGGGGAAGATGCTGCCGGCAAGGAAAGCGCTTACCGTCATGCCCCAATAGCCGTATTGTATGAGAAAATCTATGACACTTTCCATGTGGTAGACCTTTTGTACAGAAGCCGTGAGAGGCTCACAGCGAGTCCTCCGATGAGAGAGGAATAATGCTGCGGGAAGATGAGAAGCAGCAGCCAGAGGGCGATGCTGTCGTACACCTCGATGTTTGTGAGCAGACGCTCACGTATCTTGTACCTGTAGCGAGTCTTGAAGAAATGGCGTGTTCCGAATATTCCTATGAGGGTGAACGTCAGCCATGTGATAATCTGCCACACGGACAAGCTGAGGATGTATTCCAGAAAATACGTGAAGGGGTAGGCAGATGTAGCGATGACCAGCAGCATCGGTTTGGCTGTGAAGGCGTAGCGAACAGAGTCGAAATACACGTAGTTGCCGAGATAAATGCTGATGCCCGTGATGGCGGCGTACGGTAACAAAATACCCATGAAACCGGCCCAAAAGCTGCGCCACGTGAGATTGAGCATCACCACACCGAGATAAAACAGGAAGAAGGGAACGAGAAGCAACAGCCAAGGCGTTGCAATGCATGCCAGGCCCAGAAAGAAGAAGGCATGGAAAGTGTCTACGACGGGCTGCTCTATCTTGTAGCACATCCTGAGTGAGAGGTGTGCCATAAGTATCGCACCGGCGGTGAACAGCGTCAACCAAAGACTCTCGCTCCCGGTGAGAGCGAGGACAATCATCAATATGGTTATAGCGGCACTCAGCAACATGTGCAAGACTTATTCACTTAAAATTGCCTGAGCAGGTCCTGTCCGATATCGTGACGGAAATATCTGCCCTCGAACTCAATCTTTACAGCTTCCGCCATACTCTTCTTAAGAGCCTCTGCCTGCGTGGCGCCATAAGACGAAACGGCGATGACACGACCGCCGGCAGTCACCGTCTTGCCGTCCTTCACTGCCGTACCGGCATGGAACACGACAGAGTCGGGATTGGTGATGTCACGGACCCCCGTTATCTCATATCCTTTCTGGTAAGCACCTGGATAACCGCCCGACACCAGCATCACACATACTGCGCTGCGCTCGTCGAACTCCAGAGTGCGCTCTGCGAGATTGCCCTCTGCCACACCTTCCAGAAGATCCACAAGGTCGCTCTTTATGCGGAGCATCACTGTCTCTGTCTCAGGATCACCCATGCGGCAGTTGTATTCAATCACCTTGGGGTCGCCGTTTACATTGATGAGGCCGAAGAAAATGAAACCCTTGTAGCAGATTCCCTCTGCGGCAAGTCCTTCCACCGTAGGACGGATGATACGTGTTTCCACCTTTTCCATCCACTCCTTCGTGGCAAACGGTACGGGAGACACACTTCCCATACCACCGGTATTCAGGCCCGTATCGCCTTCACCGATGCGCTTGTAGTCCTTTGCCTCAGGAAGAATCTTGTAGTTTTTACCGTCGGTGAGCACGAAGACGGAGCACTCTATGCCGCTCATGAACTCCTCGATGACCACTCTGGAAGAAGCCCCGCCGAACATGCCGGAAAGCATTTCCTCGAGCTCCTTCTCCGCCTCCTCAATGGTGGGAAGAATCAGCACTCCCTTGCCTGCACAAAGACCGTCGGCCTTGAGCACGTAGGGAGCGTTCAATGTGCGCAGGAAAGCCTTTCCCTCTGCCAGAGTCTCACCCGTGAAGGTGCGGTATGCTGCTGTGGGGATGTTGTGACGGAGCATGAAAGCTTTGGCGAAATCCTTGGAGCCTTCCAAGACAGCACCGGCCTTGGAAGGACCGATGACAGGCACACGGCACAACTCGGGGTCGGCCTTGAAAAAGTCGTAGATGCCCTTCACCAGAGGATCCTCCGGACCCACCACCACCATTCCGATGCCGTTCTGCAGTGTGAACTCGCGTATTGCATTGAAATCATCGGCTTTTATGGGGACATTTTCTCCGCACCCGATGGTTCCGGCATTGCCTGGAGCAATGTACAGTTTTTCACATTTTGGACTCTGGCTGATTTTCCAAGCCATAGCGTGCTCGCGACCGCCGCTGCCTAAAAGTAGAATCTTCATTTTAAGTAGTCTTCAAAGTATCTTGTAATACGTTCATGCAAATGTATCCGGTCCTTGCCGAACATGTTGTGCTCGTCACCGGGATAGACAAAGTAATCGGGCTGTGTGCCCACATCAATACACTTCCTGATGAATGACAGGGCGTGCTGAGGCACCACCACAGGATCCACACCTCCGATGATTATCTCGAGGCGTCCCTTCAGTTGGTCGGCACGCTCCTTGAGGTCGCACTTCTTGTAACCCTCGGGATTCGACTGCGGAGTGCCCATATAGCGCTCTCCGTACATCACCTCGTAGTATTTCCAGTCGATGACCGGTCCTCCGGCCACTCCCACCTTGAACACCTCGGGGTAAGTGAGCATGAGATTGATGGTCATATATCCCCCATAGCTCCAACCGTGCACACCGATGCGGTCGGCATCCACGCAGGGGAGCGTTTTCAGGAACTTCACACCTTCCATCTGATCCTCCCTCTCCACGATGCCCAACTGGTGGAATGTGACCTGCTCGAAATCTCTTCCGCGCCATTCCGCACCGCGATTGTCGAGCACAAATATCAGATAACCCTTCTGTGCCATGTAGATCTCCCAGCCGCGCATATCCCAATGCCATGAGGCATCCACATTGTGAAGATGGGGACCGCCGTAGACGTACACCACAGTGGGATAGCGTTTTGCGGGGTCGAAATCTACGGGTTTCACCATACGGTAGTAGAGATCCGTCCGTCCGTCGGCTGCCTTTATGCTTCCCGACGTTATCTCCGGCACATTATATTCGCTCCAGGGATCTGCAGCCGTGAGCAGGTTCTTCTGTTTCCCGGTGGCGGTGTTGATGAGGTTGATACTGCGGGGCACATCGGGAGCCGTGTAGCAGTCCAGCGCCTGCGTTCCGTCCTCCGACAGCAGCACCTTGTAGTGAACACCCCGTTCATCACCCAGAACCGTCGTCTTTCCCTTCATATCCGCTGCATACAAGGTCTTCGTGCGAGGGTCGCCGGTGTTGGCAAGATAGATGACGGTCTTTTTCTTCTTGTTGAATCCCACGAGCTGCTGCACCACCCACGCTCCCTTAGTCAGTTGCACGGGTTCGGAGGGATTCTTCACATCGAGGATATAGAGATGATTATATCCGTCCTTCTGGCTCTGCATGACGGCCTTTGTGTCGTCCCAGGGCAGGAAAGAGAGGCCGGTCATGGGTTCCACATACTTTTCATGCGTCTCCTCATAGAGCGTAGAGAGCGGAGCTCCAGTCTCTGTGTCATATGCCACAAGGCGGAGATGGTTCTGCTCGCGGTTCAGGTGGAAGATGTAAAGCGTCTTGCCGTCTGGGCTCCACGAGAGGTTGGTGTGATATTCACCGCTTGTCTGAAGCCACACCGTGCGCCCGTCATTCACTTTGTAGATACCCACCGTCACCACATGACTGGTTTCGCCCGCCATCGGATAGTGGCAGGTCTTCGTGGTGGCTATGCGTGTGGTGATGTCCACAAGCGGGAATTTGGGCACCATCGACTGATCCATGCGATAGAAGGCCAGTTGCTCACCGTCCTTGCTCCAGAATGTGCCCTTATAAATCCCGAATTCATCGCGATGCACCGATGTGCCGTACACAATGTTCTCGGAATCGTCCGTACTGCCGTCGGTAGACACCTGAAGTGTCTTGCCCTCCTTGGTGATAACGAAGAGATTGCCCTTTACGGTGAAAGCCTTGTGACCGCTTTCCTTCGATTCGTCCACATTCTTCGCATCTTTCGGGAGACGTTCATCTTCAGCTTCTTCCTCCTTGCCCTCCAGCAATGTGTTGCCGCTCCAACGGTAATCGCGGTTTTCGGGCCGCAACTGCTCATAGGTGTCACCTCCGGGGAGAAGGTCGTCCAGCGTAAAAGGTTTCTGCGCCTCAGTCACGATGCTCAAAGCGAAGGCCACGGCCATTGCCGCCACGAGGTTTCTTATCGTCATAGTTCTTGCGTGGTTTTCTGTCTTTGTCGAACGGACGACGCCTGTCGTCATCGAAACGCTTGCGTGGACGCTCTCCGTCCTCGAAACGTCTGTGCGGTTTCTCGCCATCGTCAAAACGTCTGCGTGGTTTCCTGTCGTCATCGTCAAAACGTCTGCGTGGTTTCCTGTCGTTATCGTCGAAACGTCTGCGTGGTTTCTCGTTATCGTCGAAACGTCTGCGTGGTTTCTCGCCATCGTCAAAACGTCTACGGGGTTTCTCGCCATCGTCAAAACGCCTGCGTGGGCGTTCTTCCTCCTGCTCTCCGATGCGCTCCTTGAATTCGCGGTGCTGCTTGAATTTTCTCTGGGCCATATCGCGACGGTCTTCCCTCGTCTTGATGTCGCCTCCACCGGCTCTCATGTCGTTGAATTTGCCGGAGAATATCTGGTATTTCCTCAGTTCGCATTCCAACGAACCGTTATAGAGAGGTATCCGTCTGGACGGTTTGAGACCGATTTCATCGAAGCACTCCTCGCGATAACTCAGTATCCAGGCTTCTCCGTCGGTGAAGTTGTGTTTGAGTTTAGTGCCGATGAGTTTGTAAAGTCCCAGCAGGTCGGGCGCAGAAATTCGCTCTCCATAAGGGGGATTGGTGATGAGAATACTCGGTTTGGCCGGAGTCTCAAAGTTCTTTATGTCGCGCTGTTCGATGGTTATCTCTTTCGAAAGTCCTGCGGCTTTCACGTTGCGCGTGGCGATTGCCACAGCATGCACGTTGATGTCGTAGCCGTAGATGTGGTGGTTGAAGGGTCGTTCATCGGAGTCGTCGTTGTAAACACGCTCGAAGAGTTCCCGGTCGAAATCAGACCACTTCTCAAAGGCGAATTCCGAACGGAACACACCCGGTGAGATGCCTCTCGCAATGAGAGCCGCTTCGATGGGGAAAGTGCCGGAACCGCACATCGGGTCGATGAAGTCGCACTCGCCTCTCCATCCGGTCATAAGGATTATGCCGGCTGCCAGTACTTCATTGAGCGGAGCCTCCACCTGTTCCGCACGATAGCCGCGGCGGTGCAGACTCTCTCCGGAAGAATCAAGAGCCAGAGTGCAGTCGTATTCGGCCACATGGATGTGCAGTTGCAGGTCGGGATTTTTGAGACGTATGTTGGGACGGTCGCCCGTTTTTTCACGCATCTGGTCCACAATGGCATCCTTCACCTTGTAGGCCACCATCTTGGAGTGGCGGAATTCGCTGGAATATACCACGCTGTCCACAGCGAATGTGGTGCGGTTGGTGAGGTATTGCGTCCAGTCGATACTCTTCACCGCATCATACACCTCGTCTGCCGTCTTGGCATGGAAATGCATAATGGGCTTGAGGATGCGTATTGCCGTGCGAAGCTGTATGTTGGCACGATACATCATCTCCTTGTCGCCGGTGAAGGCCACCATGCGACGTCCGATCTCTATGTTGTTGGCTCCCAGATGAGTGAGCTCTTCGGCCAACACGTTTTCCAACCCCTGAAGGGTTTTTGCTATAAGTTCAAATTCCATTTGGCAAGCGTTGTGTCAGTATCTGTCCCGGTTGTGTACTCTCCGTCACCCACAGATTGCCGCCGATGGATGTTCCTTTGGCTATAGTGATGCGTCCCAGCACTGTGGCGTTGGAGTATATGATGACATTGTCTTCGATAATCGGATGGCGGGGGATGCCCTTGATGGGATGTCCGTTCTCGTCAAGAGGGAAACTCTTTGCTCCCAGCGTCACACCCTGGTATATCTTTACATTGTTGCCGATGATACATGTGGCACCAATCACCACACCTGTACCGTGGTCGATGGCAAAATGATGTCCAATCTGTGCTGCGGGATGTATGTCGATGCCGGTTTCCGAGTGAGCCATCTCTGTGATGATACGCGGAATGAGCTTCACCCCAAGAAGAAGCAGGCTGTGTGCCACACGATAGTTGGTAAGGGCTTTGATGGCGGGATAGCATACAATCACTTCGTCCGTACTCTCTGCTGCGGGGTCTCCGTTGTATACAGCTTCAGCATCATACTCCAGCATCTGTTTGATTTCCGGAAGCGACTGCATAAACCGCTCCACGATGTCGGCATCTATCTGCCGCTGCAGCAGGGTCCGGATGCGCTGCAGTTTCAGTTCCGTCTCGTCGCAACGGATACCACTCACGCTGTAGAATTCGGGGAAGAATACCGAGCGGCACAGGTCCACCATCTCGCGTATAGCTGGTAGCGACGGGCATTTCATTGTTGTTTTTACCATATAATAATGCTAATTCGGCCGCAAATTTACTGCTTTTCCCTGATATGGAGGACAAAAAGCCCCGTTCACTTTTGCCTTTTCACTTTAATTTTGTACTTTTGCACCCGAATTAAGGATTTGTAACTATGGAAAAAGTACCGGTACTGCTACTTACGGGTTATCTCGGCAGTGGTAAGACAACACTTCTCAATCGTATTCTCAACAACCGCAAAGGTATACGTTTTGCCGTCATCGTCAACGACATCGGTGAGGTAAATATCGATGCCTCGCTCATTCAGAAGGACGGTGTGGTAAATCAGGCGGACGACTCTCTCGTGCCGCTTCAGAACGGATGTATCTGCTGCACGCTGAAGATGGACCTCGTGGAGCAGCTTCACGACATTGTGTCCACGGGTAAGTTCGATTATATCGTCATCGAGGCGAGCGGTATCTGCGAGCCGGCTCCCATCGCACAGACCATCTGCTCCATTCCCACAATGGGACCGCAATACACAGAGGGCGGTATTCCTCAGCTCGACTGCATAGCCACTGTTGTGGACGCCCTGCGTATGAAGGACGAATTCAACGGCGGCGGTGATTTGCTCAAACCCTCCATCGATGAGGAGGATATTGAGAATCTCGTGATTCAGCAGATAGAATTCTGCAATCTTATCCTGCTCAACAAGGCCAGTGAGGTGACAAAAGAGGAGCTCGGCCGCATACGTGCTGTCATAGAGAATCTGCAGCCGCATGCCCGTATCGTCGAGTGCGACTACGGTGATGTGGATTTCGACGACCTCCTCTATACGGGTCTCTTCGACTTTGAGAAAGTTGCCACCTCTGCAGCCTGGATAGAGGCTCTTGAGGGACACCACGATGATGAGGATGATGAGGATGATGACGACGAGCATGAACATGAGCACCATCATCACGAGGAACATGAACACGACCACGAAGACGATGATGACGATGACGACGAGCATGAGCACCATCATCACCACCATCACCACCATCACCACCACGATGAGGGTGAAGCGGAGGAATACGGCATCGGCACCTTCGTCTGGCAGCGTCGCGCTCCTATGGATTTGGGACGTTTCGACCATTTTGTGGCTCGTCTTTGGCCCAAGAATATCATCCGTTGCAAAGGTATCTGCTATTTCAAGTCGGAGCGCGACACTTGCTATCTCTTCGAACAGGCTGGACGTCAGGTGCAACTGAAAAATGCGGGACTCTGGTACGCTACTATGCCAGAGGACGAGCTGGAAGAACTGATGGCCCGCCAGCCGGACCTGCGTCGCGACTGGGACGAATACTACGGCGACCGTATGCAGAAACTCGTCTTTATCGGCCAGCACCTTGACAAGGAAGCTATCGCCACTCTCCTCGACGCCTGTCTCGTGGATGATTAACACGTTTTGTATCACATTTTAACGTCACGAAATACAATGAACGCTAAAGTCAGTATTATCATGGGCAGCACCAGCGATCTGCCCGTAATGGAGAAAGCAGCTAAATTTCTCGATGAAATGGACATTCCCTTCGAGATGAACGCCCTCTCCGCTCACCGCACTCCCGATGAGGTGGAGGATTTTGCAAAGGGTGCAGAGTCTCGCGGTTTGAAGGTTATCATTGCCGGCGCGGGTATGGCAGCAGCTCTTCCCGGAGTGATTGCCGCCAACACCACAGTACCCGTCATCGGTGTGCCTATCAAGGGTATGCTCGACGGCCTCGATGCCATGCTTTCCATCATTCAGATGCCTCCCGGCATTCCCGTTGCCACAGTAGGTGTCAACGGTGCACAGAATGCAGCTATCCTCGCTGCAGAGATGCTTGCTCTTTCCGATGAGGCTCTGGCAGCCAAACTGAAGACCTACAAGACGGGCCTAAAGGTTAAGATTGTGAAGGCCAATCAGGAGCTTTCCGAGATAAAATATAAAAATAAGGTAAACTGATGAGAAGAAAGACCCGTGAGGTGCGGGTAGGCGGTATTGCCATTGGTGGCAACAATCCTATCCGTGTGCAATCCATGTGCACGACATCGACTATGGATACAGAAGGCAGTGTGGCTCAGACCCTGCGCATTGCCAAAGCCGGGGGTGAATTAGTGCGCCTCACCACTCAGGGCACACGCGAGGCTGAGAATATGCGTCTCATCTCCGAGGGTGTGCGTAGTGCCGGTTGCCAGGTGCCTCTCGTGGCCGACGTGCATTTCAATCCCAATGTTGCCGATGTGGCAGCTCTCTATTGCGAGAAGGTGCGCATCAATCCCGGCAACTATGTAGATGCCGCCCGTCAGTTCAAGCATCTGGAATACACAGATGAGGAGTATGCCGAGGAACTCTTCAAGATAGAGGCTCGTCTCGTACCGTTTCTCAACACCTGTCGCGAACATCAAACCGCGATACGTATCGGTGTGAACCACGGCAGCCTGTCCGACCGTATCATGTCCCGCTACGGAGACACTCCCGAGGGTATTGTGGAGTCGTGCATGGAGTTCCTGCGCATCTGTGTGAAACACCGGTTCATGGATGTGGTCATCAGTATCAAGGCTTCTAACACGGTGGTGATGGTGCAAAGCGTACGTCTCCTTGTCCGTGAGATGGAACGTGAAGGTATGGACTTTCCCCTCCATCTTGGTGTCACAGAAGCCGGTGAGGGTGAGGACGGTCGTATTAAGAGTGCTGTAGGTATAGGTGCCTTGCTTACAGAAGGTATCGGCGACACCATACGTGTGTCCCTTTCCGAGGAACCCGAATGTGAGATTCCTGTGGCACGCAAATTGGTCGGTTTTATCGATGAATGCACCCGTTTGCGCGCTGCTGCGAAGCAATCGATAGAAAATGATGCCATCACACTTGCACTCACTGCTGACAGCCCTGAGGATTTGCAACTTAAGGCTGCGATGGCGGTAGGTGCCCTGCTTATCGACAGGAAAGCCACCGCTCTGCGCATCGTGTGCGAGGGATTTGAAGAGGATTGTCTGCAAAGTCTATCCGACAATATCCTGCAGGCTGCCCGTGTGAAATTTGTGAAGACGGAGTATATCTCCTGCCCGGGTTGCGGTCGCACACTATATGGTCTTCAGGACACCATTGCCCGTATACGTGCCGCTGTGTCAGAGCGCGAGAAGTCCGACCATCCTTTTGTAAACGCAGCCGGCGAGCGTGTGTTCCTCAAGATAGGTATCATGGGATGCATTGTCAACGGTCCCGGTGAGATGGCCGATGCCGACTACGGTTACGTGGGAGCTGCACGCGGCAAGATTTCCCTCTACAAGGGCAGGGAGTGTGTTGAGAAGAATATTCCCGAGGAAGAGGCTGTGGAGCGTCTCATGGCATTCATCGAGAACGACTTGCGTCAATAGTCGAAGGCACTTCCTCCGGCAAATTCTCTCAGCAGCGATACCATCGGCACCTGTTTAGACGGCAGGCGGCGGAAGTATTGCATGATATTCTTCAGACGACAGGCATCCTCGTATCTTTCTTCGCCCGGTTTTACGCTTTCCACCAAAGGCATAGCCTGTGTGCGTATTACCGATATCTCGTAGAGCAGCGACGAGTTGAAGAATACATCGGCCTCTTCACGGAAGGGTAGTATCCATTTTTCTTCACCCCGTATCACGCTTGGGAAGCGATGCAGTATCTCCGAGGCATTCTGTCCTCTGTATTTGGAGTCGCGTATGAGTCGGCGCATCAGTCGCAGGTCCTTTGTGGAAAGATAGTTCTCGCCGTCCAGCGATATTGTGGTGACGGGCGACACGTAGATGCGGAACTTGTATTTGTCCTCCACCAGTTGTGTGAGCTGCGGATTCAGGGCGTGTGTCCCTTCTATCAGCAGCACATCGGAGTAGGATATATGCATGGGCTTTTCTCTCCATTCGCGTTTTCCGTCCGTGAAATTGAAGCGTGGCATCCTCACCTCCTTGCCTGCCAGCAATTCGGCCATTGTCCCGCCGAAAAGCTTTGTGTCCAGACAGTCGAGCGACTCGAAATCATACTCCCCGTTCTCGTCCAGCGGTGTGTCCTCGCGGTTGACGAAAAAGTCGTCGGTGGAAATACTGTGCGTGCGCAATCCGCAGGCTGTCAGCGTGATGGAGAGTCGCTTGCACGTCGTGGTCTTACCGCTGCTGGAGGGCCCGGCCAGCAACACCAGGCGCGCCTTCTTTTTCACGATGGCATCGGCTATCTCGCATATCTTTTTGTCCTGGAATGCCTCGCTCACGTTGATGATATCCGTGGCGCGACCTTCCGTGATGGCCTGGTTGAGGTCGTCCACGGTGTGAATACCCAGCACGTTCTGCCATTTTTCCTGTTCCTCTTTGCAGCGCCGTTTGTGTTGCTCAGTCTTGGTCATATTTGTTTAAAGATGGTTTCTAAATGCAAAAATAACAAAAAATCAGCATTATTTTGAAAAAAAGCCGTACCTTTGCGTCCGAAAATCGAAAAAATAGTGTAAAAAGATGAATAAAATTAGTTATGCACTTGGGTTGGGCATTGGCCAGCAACTCAAAAGTATGAATATCGAGGGCTTCTCCATTGAGGAGTTTTCGCGCAGCATCAGCGATGTGATGGCAGGCCGTCCCACCGACATGAGCGCCCGCGAGGCTCAGGTGATGCTCAATGACTATTTCACCAAACAGCAGGCCGAACAGGCAGGCAAGGCAAAGGACGAAGGCAAGGCATATCTTGCGGAGAATGCCAAGAAGGCCGGAGTGGTCACCACCAAGAGCGGTCTCCAGTATGAGGTGCTCCAGGAGGGTACGGGCCGTTCACCCAAAGCTACAGATACAGTGCGCTGCCACTACGAGGGCCGTCTTCTCGACGGAAGCATCTTCGACAGCAGTTATCAGCGTGGCGAACCTGCCGACTTCGGACTCAATCAGGTGATTGCCGGATGGACTGAGGGCGTGCAGTTGATGAAGGAGGGTTCCAAGTTCCGTTTCACCATTCCTTACATGCTTGCTTACGGAGAAGGCGGTGCCGGTTCCAGCATTCCTCCCTATGCAACACTTGTGTTTGATGTAGAACTGATTAAGGTATTATAAAAAATAGATTGTCATGAAAAAGTTTTCTGTTATCGCAGCCCTCGTTGTGGCTGCCATCGTTTCGTCCTGTGGTAACGGCACTCCCAAGGCCGACCTCAAAGAGGAGTTGGATACTCTGAGCTATGCCGCCGGTATGACTCAGTCGCAGGGTCTCAAGAACTATCTCGCCGTGCAGATGGGCGTCGACACCACCTACATGGACGAGTTCATCAAAGGTCTCAACGAGGCTGCAAAGGCCAGCGACGACCCCAAGAGTAAGGCATACTATGCCGGCGTGCAGATCGGTCAGCAGATTTCCAACCAGATCATCCGCAGCATCAACTACCAGCTCTTCGGTCCCGAGGACAGCGTAAACACCGTCAGTGTTGACAACTTCCTCGCAGGTTTTGTTGCTGGTGTTACAGAAAAGGGCGGCCTGATGACTCTCCACGAGGCTGACAGCACCGCTATGGCCATGTTCCAGAGCTTCCGTCAGAAGCAGATTGAGAAGGAGTTCGGAGAGTGGAAGACCCAGAACGAGGAGTATATGGCAAACATTGCCAAGAAGGAAGGTGTTCAGGCTCTGAGCGACGGCATCTTCTATGAAGTGGAGGTTGAAGGCAAGGGCGAGGTGCCCACAGCCGACAGCAAGGTGAAGGTAAACTACGAGGGCAAACTCATCGACGGCACCGTGTTCGACAGCAGCTATAAGCGCAACGAGCCCGCCGTATTCCCCGTCGGCGGTGTGATTCCCGGTTGGGCAAAAGCTCTCCAGGCTATGCCTGTCGGCAGCAAGTGGACGCTTTACATCCCTCAGGAGCAGGCTTATGGTGCAGCCAACACAGGCGGCATGATTAAGCCCTATTCTGCACTCGTATTCAGTGTCGAACTGCTTGGCATCGAGAAGTAAGATATGAAAAAGTCGTTTCTCATTCTCCTTTGCGCCTTCCTGTGTCTCGGCACTCAGGCTGCAAAGAAGACCAAGAAGGGCAAGAAGGCAGACGTGGAGAAGGTGGACACCATCGACTCACGCACTTTTGCCTATCTCCTTGGCTACGTCAACACGCAGGGTCTGAAGCCCTACCTCGCACAGCAGAAGGGTATTGATACCACTTATATGGCACAGTTCCTCGACGGTTTTGCCGTGAAGGAGCTCACTCCCGAGGACAAGGCCGCTCAGGCACGCATCGCCGGTACGGAGATACGCAGGGATGTGGAGACACGCATTCTGCCTGGTATCTCCAAGCAGCTCAACGACTCCGTGAAGGTGCTCTCCGATGAGGACTTCCTGGCCGGTTTTGCCGACGCTCTTCGCGGCACTCCTCTGGCTATCTCTCAGGACAGCGCAATGAAGGTCGTTGACAAGCAGTTCAAATACTGGCGCGGAGTCATGATGGAGAAGAAATACGGTGCCAATCGCAAGGCTGGCGAGGATTTCCTCAAGACCAACGCCAAGAAGGACAGCGTGCAGACCACAGCCAGCGGTCTGCAGTATAAGGTGCTAGTGGCCGGTACGGGCGACAAACCCACAGCCAGCGACCGTGTCAAGGTGAACTACGAAGGCCGCCTTCTCGACGGTACGGTCTTCGACAGCAGTTACAAGCGCGGCGAGCCCGCCACCTTCGGTGTGTCGCAGGTTATCAAGGGTTGGACGGAAGCTCTGCAACTGATGCCTGTCGGCAGCAAGTGGGAGCTCTACATTCCCCAGGAGTTAGCTTACGGCGACCGTGAGCAGCAGAAGATTCCTCCCTATTCGATGCTTATCTTCACAGTAGAACTCATTGAGATAGTGAAATAACGAATCCCCGTTTTTTGCGCGGAAGAATGAAAAATAGGCAGCTCTCGGAGTTGCCTATTTTTTTTTTGTTTTACGGTCTGATGAAGCTTTCCGGACGATTGCTGTAGCCCTTTTAAAGTCCTTTCAAATCCCTTTCAGACTCCTCTCAGAGACTTACCAGAGCCTTATCAGATAACGAGTAGTTAACGAGTGGTTAACGAGTGGAATACGAGTGGTATACGAGATAACTCGTTAACTGCTCGTTATTTACTCGTAGTCTGCCCGTACACCACTCGTTATCTATTCGGGATGAGAGTGGAGGCTGGTGGAAAGGAGGTTGGGGGAGAATCATCCGTCACCTTGGAAAGTATGTAGATTTAAAGTGACATTTTGGAGCATTTCTGTCGTTTTCTGTAACATTTTCAATAAAATAAGCGAAAAAAGTGGTAAAAAATGGTCGTATACGCGCGTTAAGTGAGGAAAATGTTCTACATTTGTAGCCGGAACGCTAATGGTCATGATGAACACAACGGACATTGTGAGCCAAGAAGACTAAAAAGACATTCTAACACACAACACTATGTCTAAAACAAAAGTAGTCCATCTCCGAATGGACGGTAAGAACTACTTCTTCGGGTCTGTGAAGGCCATGTTCGACACCATGGGGAAGGCAAAACTCGGTATGACCTACCGCTCTTTCCACTCTAACGTGAAGTTGCAGGAAGATGTG
Organism: Bacteroidaceae bacterium; assembly: GCA_016292045.1. Taxonomy (GTDB): domain Bacteria; phylum Bacteroidota; class Bacteroidia; order Bacteroidales; family Bacteroidaceae; genus Physcousia. Next base: position 68,362 of record JAEEZX010000053.1, read on the forward strand.
ACCTACATTAACCGTCGCCGCGGATACGAGATCACGATGTCGTATCTGATACAGGCCAAGAGCGGCAGAGGTCTCCAGGGCAGCGCCCGTGCAGCTCACGTCCTGAAGATGCAGCGCGAGGCCGGTTTGATGCCGGATCCCGCCACATTCATGACGGAAGAGGGAATGAGGCACGCACGCGTGGCTTCCGACGAGCACCTCACGGGCAAGAAGAAATAGACGAAGATGACAGTCATATAGCTGACAATAAAATGGTTGTGAAAGGCGAGTGTCGACGGGTAAAAATGATAATTTTGAGATAAAGAACAAAAATAGAACAAGATAAATGAGCAAATTGATGAAACCGGCTGGCTACCAGGCACAGTTGGACCTGAAACAGACAGAACTGGCGATAAAGAAGATAAAGGACTTCTTTCTGCAGAGTATCAGCACGGAATTGCGACTGAGGCGCGTCACAGCTCCTCTTTTTGTGTTGAAGGGCCTGGGACTGAACGACGACCTCAACGGTGTGGAGCGCCCTGTGTCGTTCCCCATCAAGGATATGAACGAGGCAACGGCTGAAGTGGTGCACTCGCTGGCCAAATGGAAACGTGTGACGCTGGCCGACTACAAGATGGAGCCCGGCTACGGCATCATCACCGACATGAACGCCATCCGTGCCGACGAGGAGCTGGACAATATACACTCGCTCTACGTGGACCAGTGGGATTGGGAGCGTGTGATGCGCCGCGAGGACCGCACGCTCTACTACCTGAAGAAGATTGTGCGCCAGATATACTCCGCAATACTGCGCACGGAGTTCTACATCTGCGAGACCTACCCGCAGCTGAAGAGCTTCCTGCCCGAAGATGTCTATTTCATCCACTCGCAGGAGCTGTTGCAGCTCTATCCCGACATGACGGAGAAGGAGCGCGAGGATGCCATCTGTGAGAAATACGGCACGGTGTTCATCATGGGTATCGGCGGCAATCTGTCCAACGGCAAGCCGCACGACAACCGCGCTCCGGACTATGACGACTGGAGCACGGAGAACGAAGAGGGCTATCGCGGCCTGAACGGCGACCTGCTCATATGGTATCCCGTGCTGGGACGCAGCATCGAACTCTCGTCGATGGGCATCCGTGTGGACAAGGACGCTCTGGAGCACCAGCTCGCCCTACAGGGCAAGAACGAGCGTAAGAGTCTCTACTTCCACAAGCGCCTGATAGAGGGCTCGCTGCCTTTGACAATCGGCGGCGGTATCGGACAGAGCCGTCTCTGTATGGTGCTGCTCCACAAGGCTCACATCGGTGAGACACAGGCCTCCATCTGGCCCGACGAGATGAGGAAGGAGTGCGAGGAGTGCGGGATGAAGCTTATTTAGTTGATAAGTTGACAAGTTGATAGTTTAGAGATAATTAATAAATAATGGATTTACCGATAAAGATATTGTCCGTCGATGACGAGGTGGATTTGGAGTTGCTGCTGACGCAGTATTTCCGCCGTAAGATACGCAAGGGAGAATACGAGTTCTATTTTGCCCACAACGGACTGGAGGCTCTCAAGGTGATGCTGGAGCATCCCGATATCGACATCATACTCTCCGACATCAACATGCCGGAGATGGACGGACTGACCCTCTTGGCACGTATCAATGAGATGCGACGCCCGGGACTGAAGTGTATCATGGTGTCGGCCTACGGAGATATGGACAACATACGCCAGGCGATGAATTCGGGTGCTTTCGACTTTGCAACAAAGCCCATTGATCTGGACGATCTGCAGCGCACCATCGACAAGGCTGTGGAACAGATAGCCTACGTGAAGGAGGCCGAGAAGGAGCGCGGCGAACTGCGCGACCTGCATAGCGACCTCTCTGTGGCACGCGAGATACAGCACGCCATACTGCCACGCGAATTCCGCCTGCAGAAGATGCCGCTTGCCGACACAATAGACCTGAACGCCTCGATGGAGGCCGCAAAGGATGTGGGCGGTGACTTCTACGACTTCTTCCGCATCGATGACACACATCTGGGATTCACGATGGCCGATGTGTCCGGCAAGGGTATTCCGGCAGCCATCTTCATGGCGGTGAGCCGCACACTTATCAAAGCTACAGGGATGCACAACCTGTCGTCGGCAGCCGTGATGAAGGATGCCAACAATATGCTCGCTTCGGAGAGTCTGGACAGCATGTTCGTCACTGTGTTCTATGGTGTGATGGACCTGGAGACCGGTCGTATCGACTACACCAACGCGGGTCACAACCAGCCCTACGTGCTGCATCCCGACGGGGTGGTGGAGAAGCTGCCCACACAGGGAAATATGGCACTGGGAGCTTTTGAGGGACTGCCCTATACGAGCGGCGAAGTGACGCTGGCACCCGGCGACATATTGGTGACATACACCGACGGTGTGACGGAGGCCGAGAACGAATCGCACGAGCAGTTCGGAGAAGAGGCTTTGGAGGCGCTTCTGCCCAACTACGTCACAGCCTCTGCAGCCGGAATGGTGGAAGGCATCCGCAGTCAGGTGCAGAATTTCGCAGGCGAGGCTCCGCAGAGCGATGATATCACGGTATTAGTAATCAAGAGAAAATGAAGAGAGGTCATCTCATAGTGCTGATAGGAATAGCGGTTGCGGGACTGGCTCTGGCGACGGCATACCTGATTGGTGCGAAGAGAGGTGAGAACGAAGATGCCCAGCGTATCAGCGAGATTGAGGCAGAGCTCCAGCGACTGAAGGAGGGCGAGGAGAAAGCCTCTGTGGCCAAGCGCGTAGCGGAGCAGATGGAGGAAATCGCTCGCGACCAGCGTATGATGTCGGATGCACAGCGCGACAGCGCGGAGAAGCAGCGCGAACTGGCAGAACAGTATGCCCGCGAGGCGGAGCGCGAGAGCGAACTGGCACGCGCAGCGGAGGCAAAGGCCAACGCAGCACGACAGCAGGCAGAATCTGCATCCCAGGAGGCACAGCGAGAGAGGGCCAAGGCCGAGGAGAAGGAGCTTGAGGCTCTGCGCTCGAAGAACGATGCCGACACACTGGGCTACAGAAATCTGGCACGCACACTGGGCAACGCCTCGGTGCTGGCGCGAGAGAACGATAACCTCACGTTGGCTCGCAAACTGGCTCTGACATCGTGGTATTTCCAGGAGAAATACGGTGACGACAAATATCAGGCCGAGGTGTTCCGCGCCCTTGTGAGCGATGACGTCGTGGAAACGATGGTGCCGAGCCATAGCGCCATCTACGACATCGATACGTCGTACGACGGGAAGTCGTTTATGATATGTACCGGCTACGGTGAGATATTAAGTTGGAAGGAAAAAGACATTACGACCGTCTTTTCCGACAAGAAATACGACTGGAGAGGTATGGTGCAGGTGCCGGACGGTCTCTGGGCCCTGAGTTTCAACGGCAGTCTGTGTCACTTTACCTACACTGGTAAGATGGAAGAATACGCGCTGCCCGAGACGGAGTATTTCATGCTGAAGCAACTGCCCGACGGCAAACTGATGGCCTGCGCCCGTCACAGGGTGGTGATGTTCGATGTGCAGAAGCGCGTGCCCCTTGTTGTGAGGGAGGAACTTCAGAAGAGATTCAGCGTGATGGCTATCACACACCGGGAGGTGCTCTACTTCTTCAGCGACGGTTCGGTGGGCATCACGGAACTCGCCACCGGACGCTACAAGGCTTTGTCATCGCGGGGCGGTGACGTTGTTACGGCAGCACAGTACGACAGGCGTACGGATATGCTTTACGTCGGACTTGCCTCAGGAAAGATACAGGTGATGAAGAAAGACGGCGTGCTCTACAAACAGCTTACCGGTCACAAGGCTGCCATCATGGGTATGACACTTGTTGTAAAGGAGAATCTGCTGCTGTCGATTGGGCGCGACAAGGAGTTGCATATATGGAATCTCGACAGGCTGGAACAGGTGAATAATGTCGTCTCCACGAGTTATAGGTTCGATGGCTGGCCGATGTGTATCGAAGCTGTGGGAAGTAAGATGTTGTGCGGCATGTCGACAGGTAAGATAACACAATGGGAGCTCTCTATAAAGCAACTGGCAAAGACCACCCGCGACAGACTGAAGGAAGGACTTAGCGAGAGCGAGTGGAATCACTACGTGGGTACCCGCGTGAAATATATGAAACTGAAATGAAGAAAGTGAGAGTCATACAGATGCTTTGCCTTGTGTGCCTGCTCCTCGGGAGACAGGCAGATATGGCTGTGGCGCAGGTCTCGGGAGAGACTGTGGCTCTGCCGTTCTTCCACAACATACCGGCCAGTACGTTCAAGGCGCACAATCAGAGCATGGATATCATCTCCGATAAGGAGGGGCGCATCTATGTTGCCAACTTCGAAGGTCTGGTGGTGTGGGACGGTGTGGAATGGAGTACGATATATTCACCGCGTAAGAGCCGCTTCACAAGCCTTATGTGCGACAAGGATAATCGTATCTGGGTGGGCGGACTCAACCTGCTGGGATGGGTGGAAGACCGTCACGACGGCGGCATCAATGTGCACTACGTAGTGAGTGACAGCGTAGAGAGCCAGCGTTTCGGCGAAGTGGCCCGCTTCTATGAGGACCAGCACGGAGTGGGTTTCGTGACAACTGCCGGAGAGGTGTATCATGTGGATATAGCGAAGGAGCAGTTGTACGATGCACACGAAAACAGGGGTGTCCGCCCTTCGAATGCCGTGAACCGTTGGGGTGACGTGGAGGTGCACGAGCGTCTGGTGCTACCCGACGGCACAACGCTGATGGCTACGGTGACCTGCGGTGTGGTGGCGCTCGACAGGATGAGGGAGAAGATATGGCAGCTGGACGAGTCGACGGGACTCTGCTCCAACAGCGTGGTGGCTCTGTGCTACGACGGAAAGGGTACGGTGTGGGGCGCCACGGAGAACGGCCTGTTCAATTTCTCCACATCGAAGGTATATACGCATTTCACGGAAGAGGACGGACTGAAGGGGCAGGTGAACGCTGCGCTGTTGAGTGAGGGCCGTCTCTTTGTGGGCACTCTGCAGGGACTCTTTGTGAGAGAAGCGGAGACATTCTCCCGTCTGCCCCAGATAACGCAGTCGTGCCAGGAACTGGTATTGACACCCGAAGGCAAACCGCTGATAGCGGCTGCGGAAGGTGTATTCTTGTATGAAGACGGAACTGTAAATCAGCTGTACAGCGACTACTACGCACTATCGCTCCACTTGCTAGACGAGGAGAGCTTCCTCTTCGGTGCTGTTGACGGAATATACAAAGGATATTTCGACGGCAGAAAAGCTGAGATGGTGGACAGCATCCCTTATGTGTATCGTTTCACCGAGGGAAAAGGCGACAGCCTTTGGATAACGGATACATACAGAAAGACCTATTGGTCGGAGGGCGGCAGGACCGCGTTTGTAGCCAAGGACAACAGGAACATCTCGCCGCTGCTCGATTACACCGATGCTGCGGGACGCCATTGGAAGTGTCTGCCGAGCGACATGGGCCTGATAGACGCAGACTCCACTTTGAGTATGACGCAGAAGGAGTGGCTGGAGGCCCTGAACAGTACGAGCGTGCAGAATATTATGGTGAACGGCGATGTGCTCTGGCTGGGAGGTGCATTCGGACTGATACGTCTGGACTTGAGAGAAGCGGCGAAAGAGCGCCCGATAATGCCGAAGGTATATATCAGGACACACAAGCAGCACGGACGCAGTCTGTCTATCTCGGTGGCAACGGATAAAACAGATTTTATCGGTAAGACGCAATACAGTTACCGACTCAGTATTGGCGACGACTGGAGTCCGTGGAGCGAAGACCAGGAACTGGACTTCTACAATCTGTCATATGGCAGCCACACAATACAGGTGAGAGCCAAGACCCCGTACGGCAACGTGGTGGAGAGCGACAGGATGCTTATTGTACTCCGTCCGCCGTTCCTGGAGAGCGGATATGCCATCGCGATGTATATCGTGCTGGGACTTGTGCTGATATACCTGTTGTACAGATGGCGTGTGAGCATCATGATGAAGCGACAGCAGAAACTGGAACACATCGTGTCGGAGCGCACCAGGGATCTGAGAGAAGCCCAGAACGCCCTCATCAGAAAAGAGCGCGAGGCGACGGTGGGCAAATTGACGAAGGGACTCATCGACCGCATTCTCAACCCGATGAACTACGTGGGTAACTTCTCGCATCTCACCCGCGGACTTATCAACGATCTGAGAGAGGACATCGAGGCGGAGCGCGTGGCAATGTCGGCAGAAAGCTACGAGGACGCGGAGGATATCCTCAACATGATGAATCAGAACCTGGAGAAGATAGAACAGCACGGACTCTCCACCACGCGAATACTAAAGGCTATGGAGGAAGTGCTGAAGGAACGCAGCCAGGACAGGAAGGAGACGGACCTCTGCGTGATATGCCAGCAGGATGTGGATATGCTCTATAATTATTATAAGGAAGACATAGAGAAGGGACACGTGCAATGCGACTGGAAGCGCCCGGAGACACCTGTGATGGCGAATGTGAATGCCGAACAGATATCGCACGTGGTGACATCGCTGCTTGGAAACGCGGCATACGCCCTGCGCCGTCGCGTCGAGATGGAGAAAGAGGCCGCAACGCCGAAGAAACCGTACTCTTACGAACCGCGACTGGCACTCATCCTGGAGAGCCAGCCCGACGGGCATGTCTGCATACGTGTGTGGGACAACGGTATTGGTATCGAGCCAGCGGTGATAGATAAGGTGTTCGACCCGTTCTTCACCACAAAACCTACGGCGGAGGCATCCGGACTGGGACTCTACCTTGCACAACAAATAATTCAGGACCACGGCGGGAATATCACCGTGACATCGGAAAAATATAAATATACGGAATTCACCATAACGCTATGACCGAGATAGAAAAACTCAAGGAGCAGTTGCACCAGCAGCAGAAAATGGCTTCAATAGGAATGCTCACCGCGGGTATTGCACACGAAATACAGAACCCGCTGAATTTCGTCATCAACTTCTCGAAAATGTCGGGCAAACTGCTGTCCGACCTGATGTCGATTATCGAAGACTCTGTCGACCGGCTTGAGAAAGAGGATGCGGAAGAGATGCAGGAAATCGCGGAAGACCTCAAGGAGAACCTCAAGAAAATTGAGGAGCATGGAGAGCGTGCCATCGACATCATCAGAAGTATTCTTCTGCAGAGTCGTGGCAAGGAGGGTGAGTTCCTGCCCACCGACGTGGCAAATCTGGTACATGAGTACGTGTGGCTCTCGTATCATGCCATGAGGGCTAGCAACAAGGACTTCAACATCAGTATCAATGAGAAATATGAGGAGCAGATGCCGAAAATGATGGTGATTCCACAAGATTTCTCGCGTGCTGTGCTCAATCTGATGAACAATGCCTGTTACACGGTGGAAGAGCGTGCAATGCAGGAACAGACCGGCTACACTCCGACAATCAATGTGGACGTGCATCGTGAGGGAGAGGAACTTGTTGTGTCGATAGCGGACAACGGTATGGGTATGACGCAGGAAGTGCAGAACGGACTATATGAGGCATTCTTCACCACAAAACCGATAGGAAAAGGCACAGGACTGGGAATGCCCATAACAAGGGAGATTGTGCAAGAGAGACATGGCGGTCAGTTGTCGTTCACATCAAAGGAAGGAGAAGGCACGACATTCACAATACGTATTCCCATTCGACTGAAATAGATATGCGTCTGAAGACTATCATATATCTTATCTGTTTGCAGAGTTGTGTGCTGATGGCGCAGGACAGAGTGAATGAATTGGCGAGGGACAACTTTGATAAAGGACGTTTTGAGGAGGTGGACTCTCTGCTCAGGAGTGAACTGGCCAGACTCAAGGGACAGGAACTTGTGGGAGCATATCGTATGCTGGCGCTCTCGGCATTCTATCAGGACAGATTCGCCGAGGCGGAGCAATGGAGCAAAAGGCTTCTGGCCATTGATCCATATTTCAAGGCATATGGAGAGGATCCCCGCTTTCAGGACATGTTGGACAATCTCCGCAAGGGAACCACGATATCAACGGCATCAAAGCAGGCCGAGTCGCTGGACGAGGCGCCGGTGCCCGTCACCATCATCACGGAGGAAATGATACGCATCTCGGGATGTCGTACGGTGAGGGATCTGCTGTGTCTCTTTGTGCCTGGTATGTCGCGAGTGGACAACATGGAGTCCAACGTGGCATATAGAGGTATGTACGGCAACTCGCAGGAGAATATCCTTGTGATGCAGGACGGACACAGACTCAATTCTGGAGCTACCAATGCGGAAGCGATGGACTACAACATCTCAATAGACAAGATAGACCATATCGAGGTGCTGAGAGGTCCGGCATCGGCATTGTACGGTAACATGGCGCTCTCGGGCGTAGTGAACATATTCACCAAGACCGGTGCAAGACTCTCCGGCAGCGACATGCGGGTGAGAGCCGGTATGTTCGGGACTTTCGGAGCTTCGTATATGTACGGTCAGGGAGATGTGCTCAAGGACATCTCTTTTTGGGCATCCGTCATGAATATCACGGGTGAGAAAATCAATGTGAACGGAATCAACCAGTATGTCGGTGGATTCGGTGGTATGCCGGCATTTGACTTGGGTTTGAAAATGCGCTGGAACGATCTTAGAATAAGTGTTATGGGAAATCACTCGAAGCCGGTGCCGTTCTACACTATTCTGAACTTCGACACTCCTTATACATATAATAAATATACTGTAAATGAAGGTGAGAAGCCGGGACTGTCGCGTACCTCTATAAACGTGGATATGGACTATGACCACACGTGGGGACGCTTCGCCTTGTCGGCAAACGCTTTCGCTCACTATGAGAAGCGTCAGATATATAATGTGATGGGAGACTATGTGCCATACGGCATTGCATATCTGCTGCAGAAATCACTCAATCTCGATGGTCTGGAATTCAACTGGTTGGACGATGTAAAGACGAACGGTGTCTGGCAGACGTTGAACTGTAAGGATTTCGTCTTTGGTATTGGAGCTAACGGTTCGTGGAGCTATGGCAGCGACGAGGGACAGCACGGAACGGTGCTTGGCGGTCTGCAATACGAGCATCTTTTCCTGACGGACAGCCGTTTTCAGTTGGGCTATGATTTCAACAGGATACACTACGCATCCAACGATATTGTGGAGAGAGGAAACGACTACACCGCCTCAGGTATAGTGCAGTTGAAGCATTATTTCATTCCGAACAAGCTGGTGTTCAACGGAGGTTTGAGATTTGACCATAAGAGACGTTTCGATGACAACCAGACGAACAATTTCTCGCCGCGTGTGTCACTTATCTATCTTCCGTCACCGCAATGGAGCACGCGTCTGAGCTACTCGCGAGCCTACGTGGACGCCCCGTATTTCTATCGTGCCTCCAATCTTGTCATCTTCACAGGTGGTGACAAGATGGAGTCGCAGACGATGGATGCGTTCTCGCTGAGCGGTGCATGGACGCGTCAGGATATAGGACTCCGTCTGGAATTGAACGCATTCTTCAATATGTCGCAGAACCAGGTGGTGTATTCTCCCACGGAGACCCTGAAGAACGGTGGTTCTCCATTCTATAATGCAGGACATGTTAATGTGGGAGGCCTGGAGTTTGTAGGCGAATGGACCCCGAAAGACCTGGGCACCTATGTCAATATGAACGCTACCTACCAGAGGGCTTTCCGACTGGAGCGATACGGTTCGACAGACGGTATGCGTATCGGCAATATACCGGAATTCATGCTTAATCTCGTAGCAGGTCACCGGGTGGTGAATTCGAAACGCGGAGGAGAGTTGTGGTTGAGGGGTAACCTGAATTTCATGACGTCAACTCCGTTGGTGCAGAACCATCTCTCGTCAATGGTGCCGAAGGCAATGATGAAACTGACAGCGGACGACTATCTGGATGCTGTCTATAGTATACAGAATGTGATGGATAACTTCCCGGATCAGGAAGTGCGTGATAAAGTGTACCTGATTTGGGAACGCTTCAAAAACGTGACGGCAAAAGATTTGGCAAGAGTCATCACGGACCAGGAGAAAGCTTATTTGCGGGCTCTTATGCAGAAAGTGAATGCTGTGATGCCGGAGGACGGAGCGAATATAGAAAAGCTGCTGGAGGCACTTATAGGTGACAAGCCGGATTTGGATGAATTTTATGACAACGGACCGCAGGTTATGATAAATCTCGGTGCCGACTGGAGAATCAAGTACCGTCCGACGAAGCACGACAGAAGGCTGATGCTTTCCTTGGATATATACAACGTTACAAACGGTAACTACAAGTATGGAAGTCTGCTCAACAGTTATATTCCCGCTCAAAGTATTTCTGTGGTCGGAAAAGTGGGTATTGAGTTCTAAAATGCGATTTCATACTGCCGGAAAATTGATATAAATCAATAAAAATACAAATAACAAAATAAAAACACGTGTAATGCTTGCAAATTTGAAAAAAAGCCGTACCTTTGCATCGTGTTTTTCATGGTATTAGATTTAAGGTTAGTAAAAGATTGGTTGTCGTGAGACAACCTTCTTTTTTTTATGTATTTTTTGCGTAAAATTTGGTCGGTTCAGAAAAATGTTATACATTTGCCGCGCGAAATTGAAAAAATAATAGAAGAAGACTATATTATAGAGCATGAGACAGCTTAAAATTACCAAAAGTATCACCTCCCGTGATTCTGCATCTCTGGATCGTTATCTTCAGATGATTGGCCGCGAGCAGTTGCTCACAGTGGAGGAAGAGGTGGAGCTTTCGCAGCGTATCCGCCGCGGTGACCGTGAGGCTCAAGATCAATTGGTCAAGAGCAATCTGCGTTTTGTGGTCAGTGTGGCAAAGCAGTACCAGAATCAGGGACTTTCCTTGCCGGATTTGATTAACGAGGGAAACGTGGGACTAATTAAAGCTGCAGAGAAGTTTGACGAGACTCGAGGCTTCAAATTCATCTCTTATGCAGTATGGTGGATTCGTCAGACAATTCTTCAGGCTCTTGCTGAGCAGTCGCGCATCGTGCGTCTGCCGCTTAATCAGGTGAGTGCTGTGAACAAGATTTCCAAGGCAATTACAAAGTTCGAGCAGGAACACGAGCGCAAGCCTTCTGCAGAAGAGCTCGCAGAACTGGTGGACGAGCAGCCGGATAAGATTGCGGACTCTTTGCGTGCCAGTGGTCGCCACGTCAGCGTGGACGCTCCCTTCGTGGAGGGTGAGGACAACAGCCTTCTGGATGTGATGACAAATCCCGATTCTCCCACGGCGGACAATATACTGATGCGTGAATCTCTGTCAAAGGAGATAAACCGTGCGCTGGACTGTCTGAGCGAGCGCGAACGTGCAATCATCGAACTCAGTTTCGGCATTGACGGTAGCGAACTCACGTTGGAGGAGATTGGTGACAAGTTCGGACTGACTCGCGAGCGTGTAAGACAGATACGCGAGAAGAGCATCCGTAAACTTCGTGCAGCTAACAAGAACAGCCTCCTGAGAGGCTATCTCGGTTAGTTAGTTTATGACTGCAAGGAGACTCTTCTTTATTTATCTCCTCATTCTGCTCATTCCGCAGGTTGATGTCTGTGTTACTGAGCGAATGGAGGATATAGGTAAAGTTGTTCTAATTGTTTTGCCGCTAGCATTCTATTGGTTTTTCCTCTTGGGATTCAAGAAACCGTCGAAGGCTTTCTTGTGGGCATTCCCGTTTGCCTTTCTCGGCGCATTCCAGATAGTACTGGGATATCTTTACGGACGAGGAGTGATTGGTACGGACATGTGGCTTACGCTGATGACCACTTCACCCAATGAAGCAGGAGAGATGCTGACACAGATATATCCGTCTGTTGTTGCCGTATGTATAATATATTTGCCGTCTATAGGTTATGCAATCTGGCATGTTAAGCGCGAAAAACCATACGAAAAAACATTCCGGAGGAACATGCGCATCGTCGGCATATTGCCTTTGATTTTTGCGATTGTTCCAACAACGATGGCGTTTAGGAATGAGAAGTATAAATTCCTGGATGACTTCTTTCCCGTGAATGTTTGCTATAATTTCAAGTTGGCTCTTGCGCGTGCGCGCGCCAGCGCTAATTATAAGGAAGCATGTAAATCGTTCCGATTCGGTGTAACGGAATCCGATAGTGACACCATACCAGAAGTAGTGCTGATGGTGGTGGGAGAGACATCAAGAGGTACGAACTGGAACCTCATCGGTTACGATCGTGATACTAATCCGAAATTATCCAAGCAGTCAAATCTGCTTGTATTTGGGGACTGTATGTCACAGTCGAATGCAACCTACAAGAGTGTGCCCATCATTCTGACGAGGGCAACGGCGGAGGATTTCGATGTGCTTTACACTTCCAAGGGAGTTATTGCTGCAGCAGATGAGGCCGGGTGGTCAACGGTGTTTATCTCCAATGAGCCCCGCAACCACTCGTTCAACGATTTCATCGGTGAGCAGGCACAGGAAGTGCGTTTCCAGCGTGACTCGCTACACGGCTCGCCGATGGATAATCTATTGATTCCGCTGCTTCACGAGACATTGGAAAAGCACAAGGGCGAGCGTTTGTTTATGGTGATTCATACGTATGGTTCACATCCCACATACAGCGCTCGATACACACGTGAGGAAGCCTATTTCAAACCGGATTTGGCAGTAAAACCAACTGCAGAAAATCGTAAGATAATAACAAATGCTTATGATAATTCCATACGTATGACAGACGGCATCCTGTCTGCGTTTATAGCAGAGTTGGATTCAACCGGGTGCCCGGCAGCGATGCTCTATATCAGCGATCATGGTGAGGACCTTTATGACGATGCTCGTAAAATGTATATGCATGCGTCGCCATATCCTTCATACTATCAGCTCCACGTGCCGTTGATATGTTGGACGAGCGACAGTTATAATGCGTTGCATGAGGACCGTGTAGGTATGATGGCTTCGCGTCAGCAGGATCCGCTTCAGTCTGATTGTGTATATCCCACATTGTTGTCACTGATGGGTATTAAATGTAATTACGGACAGACTCATCTGTCACTGGCAGATGCGAATTATAAGAAAAAGACACAACGCACCTATCTTAATGATCACAATGAGATGATGCGTTTGGAGGATGTTATAGAGCCAATAGACATTGAGGTGATGAAGCAAAAGGGCATGTATGTTCAAGAATAATAGAAAATGGAAATAAGTAGCTATATAGTAAAACTGTTGGATGTACTGTCGGAGTCGACAGAACCGGTTTCGCGTCAGGACTTGGCATCTCAAATGACAAGCATGGCGGGAGAGGAAGACAATTTCTGGTTGGTGTTGACAGAAAAGGCTGTTCACGATGGTTATATAAAAACCAAACCGGCCAAGAGTAAGACTGTCGTAGTGACTCCCATGGGCAAGAAATTTCGGAAGGAGCCGACACCCATCGAAGTCCACCCAGAAGATGTGAACTCGGATGACGAACTGGCGATGAAACTGAGCATTGTACTGTCTCAGAGACGTGGCAATGGCGAGTTGGCGCATGTTAGCAGTGAGCACACCCGACTGCAGATAAAACTCATTAAGGCGATTGATCGCAAGATAGCATTGGATGAGTTTGCGGAACAGGAGCATTTGGATTTTGATACAGTGCTGGACGAGTTGGAAAAGATGCTTTCGACAGGACATCGTTTCAATATCCGTTATTTCATTGATGAGGTGATAGAAAAGCAGGATACACAGGAAATACTCGACTTCTTCGAAGAAAACGGTGATAACATGTCACTATGTATAGAAGAGTGGGGCGATGTATATAAGACTCAGGAGTTACGCCTAATACATTATCTTTGGAAGACACTATGAAAAACAAAGTGATTACAATTAAGGGTTCATTAACGACCCTTTTTTTGCTTGTGTTTATTACAGTATGTGGAGCACAAGAAAGAAGAGAACTGAATGATGCCGTATGGACAGTAGAAAGCCCGGATCATCAGACAAGGGTCACGGTCAGTATTAACAGGGGACAGTTAACCTATGAAGCCGGTTATGTCAAGAAAGGGAAGACTGATCAATACGTGGAACTTTTAGAGCAAAGTCCTTTGGGTCTATATACTAACGAGGGCGATTTCTCCCGCAACTTGGAGTCCGCAGGTGCTCCGACGTTCTCAACGCGTAAGGCACAATACACGTTGAGACAGGGTAAGAAAGCACATATTGATACGGAATACACGACAGCTTTATTTCCTTTGAAGGCAGAGGGCAACAGACATATGATTTTGGAGCTCTGGGTGGGTGATCGAAAGCTTGCTTTCCGTTATCTTCTGCCAATGCTGGGTGAGTGTGCCGCTCTGGTGGTGAATGGTGAGGCAACAGGTTTTAATCTGCCGGATGAGGCCACAGCATTTATCTGCCCTCAGAGTGATGCTCTCATAGGTTGGAAGCGCACCAAGCCTTCATACGAAGAGGAATATGTGTTGGATGTCCCGATGGGAACACCGTCCAGATACGGTCACGGATGGACATTCCCGTGCCTTTTCCGTGTCGGACAAAAAGGTTGGGTGGAAATCTCTGAAACGGGACTGGATGGACGTTATTGCGGAGCTCATCTTTCGGAGGGTTCTCAAGACGGTATGTTCACAATTGCTTTCCCGATGCCGGAGGAAAATAACGGTTTCGGCAGCACGGGAGCGCAATTAGGTTTACCGGGTGCAACGCCGTGGCGTACCGTAACGTTGGCTCCCAACTTGGCTCCGATAGTAGAGTCTACTGTAACATGGGATGTGGTGGAGGAACTCTACGAACCCTCACAGGAATATAAAGGAGGACGCAGTACATGGAGTTGGATTATTTGGCAGGACGAGAGTATCGTATATGACGACCAGGTAACTTTTATAGATTTGTCCGCAAAGCTAGGTTGGGAGTATTGCCTTATTGACGGTGGATGGGAGACTAATATCGGAAGAGAGCGCATGGAACAGCTTTTTGCATATGCAAAGGAAAAAGGGGTTGCTCCGTTTGTATGGTACAATTCCAACGGAGGATGGAATGATGCCCCTCAATGTGCGAAGCATAGGATGTATTCTCCAATCGTGCGCAAGAAAGAAATGGCATGGCTTGCTAAACACGGAGTGAAAGGCATCAAGGTGGATTTCTTTGCAGGCGACAAACAAGAAACAATAAAACTCTATGAGCAGATACTTTCTGATGCGAACGACTACGGTATCCAGGTGATTTTCCATGGATGTACGCTACCGAGAGGCTGGGAGCGTATGTATCCCAATTATGCGGGTAGTGAAGCCGTACTTGCTTCCGAGAACTTAGTGTTCACTCAGCACTCCGATGACATGGAGGGACAGAATGCATGTTTACATCCTTTCATTCGTAATGCTGTCGGAAGCATGGAGTTTGGAGGCACTGTGCTGCAGCGCAACCTAACACGCAGTGGCAAGGGGGGTAGAGTACGTATTGTAGGAGATGCCTTTGAATTGGCCACAGCGATTGCTTTTCAGAATATAGTGCAGAATTTTGCTCTTACTCCTATGAATCTGGAGACCTCCCCGGCATTTGAGATTGACTTTATGAAACAGGTGCCTACGCAATGGCAGGATACAAAATTCCTGGATGGTTATCCCGGGAAGTATTGTGTGCTGGCGCGCCAGGCAATGGATGGTAGGTGGTATGTTGCGGTGATGAATGCAGACAAGGTGTCACGTACACTTACATTGAACCTGAATCTTTTAAAAGGCTCGACGAAATCTTCGCAGTTGCCAAACGGAGATGCTACTCTTGGTAAGTGGCAGATGATAAATGACGGAGCAGACAGTAAAACCCCGTCTCAAACATCAGTTACAGCAGACAAGAAGGGTATGCTGAAACTGACTGTAGGTCCCCAAGGCGGTGCAGTGCTTTTTTAAGAAAAGCTATTTTAGGTTATAGCGCTTGCGGATAACTTCGGCAAGTATGTTGACAGTGGATTCGGCGTCATTGAGATTGCCGATATTCCATACAATGTCGTAATTGCGGGCGTCGTAACGCGACACCCCGGCAAAGGTCTTTGTGAAAGTCTCGCGTGCCTTGTCTATTTCCTCCATGCGACGAAGCGCTTCTTTTTTGTCGATATTGAACTTTTGCATAATACGGTTCAGACGCTTCTCTTCCGATGCAATAAGCATTATCTTCAATGCTGTGGGCTCATCCTTGAAAATATGAAAACCAGTGCGTCCTACAATAATGCACGATTCCTGACACACGAGGCTGTGCAACAACTGCTCTTCGGCATCATAAAGTTGCTGTGATGTGATATAGGAGGGAACCTCCATGGTGATACGGCCGGCAATGTCGTACTGACTATACATGGACAGAAACTCATCCCACCAGTGAGACTTGCGACCTTTGAGCATCTCCATCTCATCGGCAGAGAGTTGAAAATGTTCAGACAGTTTCTCAAGTATTGCTCTGTCATAAACCTTCACTCCCAACAGTTCGCCCAGTTTATAGGCAATTGTGCGACCTCCGGTACCATATTCGCGATTGATTGTAATGATGAATTTCTTTTCTTCCATAAAGTCAAAATAGATTATGTGTATGGATTTGCACTTGAAACGTGGTACAACACCCCCTTTCATGCCCGGAAAATCTCCGGGCGCGAAAGGAGTGTTGTGTGGTAATTACTGGCCGTTTTTTACTTAAGCAGAGAGGTGCGAACAACTTCGATGTCGCCCTTGAGTTCTTCAAGCTGGCTCTTGAGCTGATCGGTTGTCAGGGCGTCCAGAACCTTGAGAGGCTGAATGGCATCGTTGAGTTCAGCAACATTGCTGTCATAGTTGGCGAGACGATCCATAGCGTCGGTCAGCAGGATCATACGGAATGTCATGTTCTCTGCAGCTTCGTCATCAATAGCGGTGATGTATTTGTCAATGTTCTGACAGAGCACATACACCTGCTCAACTGTAGATGCGGTGGTCATTTCCCAAAAAAGATTGATGCGACCGGCAGCATTCTCTGCGTCATAGAGAACGGAGATGTTCTCTTCATAGGTTGTGTTGGAATTCAGCGCGCCGAGAGCGGGGTCGTTTACCTCTGCGAGGAGCTTTGAGATAGTCTCGTCATAAGCGGTGATGTCCATGTCATAGGCTTCTGCCACCTTCTTGTCAACGAAGAGCATTGCGAGTGCACGATACTTCTCACTCAAAGTCTGCAGGTCGCTAACTTCTGCGGGATCCATAAGATAGGTGGGCTTCACCATCTTTTCTTCTTCGGTCAGCTGAATGCCGTCCTTCATGTTCTGGATACCGGGAATGCCTTTGAGGCGCTGAGCCTCTGCAGCAAGAGAGTCGAGCTGTACCTTGATGCTGGCCTCGATCTGGCTCTGTTCAAATGCCTTTACGCTGTCCTGATCTTCAAATGCAGGCTGTTGCTTGTTGCCGCAGGAAGCTACTGTGAGAACAAACGCTGCAGCGAGAAAAAGAATTTTTTTCATTTTGTTTTTTTGTTAAGGGTTAATATTTTTACGTAATTTTTCAGGAATATTCATCAATAGTAATACGATAGCAGCACATGCCATCAGGCAAAGGATTATCATATTGTAGAGCAATGTGGGCATACAACAGTTCCCCACACATTTTACAGATGAGTAGAACGGAGCTCTGCCACATCGGCTTTTTGGCATAAGCCATACAGCTCCGGCTTTTGCCACGATGTGTCCATCGATAATCTTGCTCAGAGATGTCTGGTCGGCACCTGTCACAAAATCCTGCAAAGCGAGATTGTGGTTGTCTCGCTTGAGTTGTCGCAGTCCTTCCTTTCCAATCTCTTTGATTTTGTCTGTGATGATACGGTCTTCCAGCAGAGTCCATCGATTGCTGCGTGTCTTGACAACATCCTCCAGAGCTATAAGATAGTCTTTGATGCTTTGATAGGAACTGTCACCGTTATATGGAGCCATTTCACAGAGGTCTGTCAGTCTGGGCATTTCCGCAAAGATAACCTGTTTGTGTTCGGGGTTTACATCCTTTCCTTTCTGCTGCTCGTCTTTCATCGTTTCCAGCTCGCTTTTCAGCTGGTAGATGACACCCCATTGTTCGTATTGCAGACGATAGCGTTCGCGTTGTACCTCAAACAGTGGAGCCTCATAGCGGTTGCTGCTGAACTGCGACACGGCCAATGCTTCAAACGACCATCGCGAAGGTATCACGTCACCAATCAACGGAACATTGCCGGTTGTGCTTCGTGGCGTCAGATCGGAGAACGATACCACCAGTCCGCAGAGCAGAATCTGTGGAATAAGCAGTATGGGAATACTGATGTATATGTTCACTACGGAATTAAGCCATTGGGAGAGCAACAATCCCGTGAGTCGTGCAAGGAATGCAGTGACAAACAGCACAAGCCACCAGATGGAGAGGGTTCCCATAATTCCCATAACATACCCGCCGGCAAGTGTGAACAATGCTGTTTGCAGGAGACTTACCATTACAGAATAGACCACTTTGCTCCAAATGTACGACCCATATGAGAGACGCAGGAACTTCTCTCTCTTCAGCAGACTCCTGTCGCGGATGATTTCTTCTGCCGAACCGCTCATTCCGACAAATGTTGCCACAATGATGGCCATGAAAAGATAGGATACAAAGTTCTTATTGTCCATCAGGGTATAACCCGTCTCAGGAGCGTAATGTGTCAGCCAGGCGCATACAAGGGCCAGAAGCGGAGCCTCCAGGAGCGTGATAGCTATGTATTGTGCGTTAGTGGCCTTACACCTCAGGTCGCGCTCGAGGAATATGCAGAACTGGCGGAAGAGGTTTGGTCTGTGCTGTTCGCTGGGCGGCAGTTCCCGCACTTCAACTTCATCGAGCTCTTCTCTTCGCGACAGATACATCTCGTGCCATTCCTTCGGCGACACCTTGCGTTTGTCTGTCTGCCGACCGCTTTTTGACAACGCCTTCTCGTCGATGATATTGAGTATCACCTCCGGATTGACAGCACCGCAGGTGGAGCACATACTCATCTGGGCGTCAGCGTAGTTGGCTGCGGTCTTGAATGTCGTTATGGCATCTATCGGATTACCGTCATAGACAGGATAGCCTCCTTTGTCCAACAGCCACAGACGGTCGAATAGTTTATATATATCGCTGGACGGCTGGTGTATATTTGCAATGACGAGTCGTCCTTTTTGGGCCTGTTCCTTCAGCAGCAGCACCACTCGCTCGGTGTCTGCAGAGGAGAGACCGCTTGTGGGCTCGTCGAGGAAAAGCACAGCTGGTTCTCGCAGCAGCTCCAGGGCGATATTAAGTCGTTTGCGCTGTCCGCCCGATATGGTTTTCTTCAAGGGGCTTCCCACAACAAGATCCTTTACCTGATAAAGGTCGAGATCTTTCAGCACCTGTGTTATGCGCGTATTGATTTCGTTCTCGCCGAGTCCTTCGAAGCAGAAGCGGGCCGTATACAGAAGGTTCTGCCATACGGTGAGTTCCTCCACCAGCAAATCGTCCTGCGGCACATTGCCGATAAGACTTCTTGCTGCATCCTCCGAGATGTCATGCCCGTCGATTGTGATGCTTCCGGAGTGGGGGTGCAGATTGCCGTTAAGCAGAGATATCAGTGTGGTTTTTCCGGAACCGCTGCCTCCCATGATGGCTACGAGCTGACCGCTTTCAAGGTCGAATGAGAAGTTGTGACATCCGTTTTCAGAGTTGGGATAGCGGAAATCTATGCCACGTCCCTGAAAGTGTATGCTGCGTTTGTTCTTTCTCTGGCGGTAGGGTGCCAGCATTGTCGGAAAATACAGCGGTGCTCCGTAGTGTGATTTCAGGACGCCGCTTTGCTGCCACACCTGGAAGATGCCTGGCACCACGGGGATGTCGTTCATGAGCACTTCGTCGTCACCCAGGTAGGTGAATACGAGAATATTTTCTTCCTCTATCCACAGGGTCTTGATGCCGCCTCTCCAATTGTGGAACTGCTGTATGAGGACATGCTTGTTCGTCTCGCCCTTGACATAGGCGTGGAAATCCGTCATCAGCTGATTCCTGACATTGAAATGCCGGGCAGCATGGCGGAAAATCTCATCATCTTCATCGAAACAAGTGGATTCCAGATGGCAGAACTCCATTAGTCGCAGGAGTATCAGCAATTGTTCCTCTTGCGGTATCTCACTGCGCAGTTTGGTGCAGATACCCTCGATTATCATTTCCTTGTCGATATCCGGCTCTGCTTCGTACAGTCCTGCGAGGTCATCATACAAACCGAGATATTCATCCAAAGAACGTATGCCGAAGTGTCGTTTCAAGTAGGTAGACAAGACACTCTTTGAGGTCTCCTCATCTACGCCCGCCTTGGCCCCAAAAAGAGCAAAGAGGTTGATAAGACCCGAAAGAACAATGTCGTTTACCATGTGTGTACGTATGTATACGGGCACAAAGATACAAAAAAGTTGAGAGTTGCATGATGAGAGCGGGCAAAAAAAACTAATTTTCATGTTTTTTATTTATAAAAACCGGCTTTTTACTTTTCGCTCTTGACTTTTTTTGTAATTTTGTCCGCGATTTGTCCCCCAAAAAGATGAGTGAGAACACTCTTAAAGAACGATGGGCTCAGTGCCTTGAGATGTTGCGCACAAAACTAAGTGCGCAGCAAATGGAGTGGTTCAAGCCCATTCGTCCGAAAAGTTACGATGATGTGGAGTATAAGCTGGTGCTTGCTGTTCCCTCCCAATACTTTATTGAATATCTCGAAGAGAATTTCCGCACACTCATTCATGCTGCGGTATATCGTGTGTTTCACAATCCCACCCGGATATTTTATCAGGCATCCGTCGTAAAAGGAATAAAGGACGCTGCAATCGAAGCTGCGTCCACAGGTGTGGAGCCGCGTGAGGGTAAGAACGGTAAGCCGCTGGCTCCCAGGCTTGTGATGGATAATCCCAAGCCTCGCGGATATAATCCCGGACTCAATCCCTCGCTCACTTTTGAGAATTTTGTGGAGGGCAAGAGCAATAAGCTTTCTCTGGCCATTGCTCAGGCGATAGCGGATCATCCTTCGCAACAGACATTCAATCCGCTCTTTATATGGGGACCGAGCGGTGTGGGCAAAACACATTTGGTGAATGCTCTCGGAGTGCGACTGCAGAAGTTGTATCCCACAAGGCGCGTGCTTTATATTCCGGCTCATGATTTCATTGTGCAGTTCACAGACAGTCGCCGCCAGAACAAATTCAACGATTTCATCCAGTTCTATCAGTCCATAGAGGTGCTCATTGTGGATGACGTGCATGAGTTCACTTCTCAGATGAAGACTCTCGAGGCGTTCTTCCATATATTCAATCATCTTCACCAGAACGGACGTAAGATTATCCTCACTTGCGACCGCCCGCCCTCGGAGCTCAGCGGAATGGAGGAGCGTATGCTTTCCCGTTTCCGTTGGGGTATGACTGTGGAGATGGAACGTCCGGAGGAGCAGTTGCGCTACGACATACTCATGAGCAAGATACGCAGGAGCGGTTTGCGTGTTCCTGAAGATGTGATTCGCTACATCTCTCGCACCATAAAGACCAATGTGCGCGAATTGGAGGGGGCAATTCATTCCCTGCAGGCTTACAGTATTGTGGAAAATGCGGAGATTACGATAGATTTTGCGCGCAGTGTTCTGGAAAAGAACGCTATCACGAAGGCGCAGCCGAAGAGCAAGCGCACCACTTTCGACTATATCCTCGACCGCGTTGCCGAGCATATGAATGTGGATGTCAGCAGCATTCTCGGGCGCGGGCGTCGTGCGGAGGTGGCAACGGCCCGTCAGATGGTGATGTATCTTGCTTCGCGCCACACGGATTTGTCCACTCCCCGTATCGGTAATCTGCTGGGTGGGCGTTCCCATGCCACTGTGCTTCATGGTATTGACGTAATCGAAGATAATGAGGAACTGAAGAACAAAGCAGAGAAAATGTTATGAGAAAGACGATAAGAAAGTATCAGGATCGCGAGGTGCCGGAATCGCTGTTGCAGCGTCTTCTGGATGAGGCTGCCCGCACTCAGACAATGGGTAATCTGCAGCTCTACAGTGTCGTTGTGACACGCGATGCGGAACAGAAAGCCCGCCTGGCTCCGGCGCATTACAATCAGGAGATGGTGACGACTGCTCCTGTTGTGCTCACCGTGGTGGCCGATTTCCGTCGCACTAGCGACTGGTGTCTGCAGCGCAAGGCTGCGCCCGGATACGGCAACTTCTTGTCGTTTCTCAATGCTGCCACCGATGCCCTGCTATATACGCAGACGCTGTCACTTCTCCTTGAGAGAGAGGGGCTGGGCATGTGTTTTCTCGGCACCACGGTGTATAATCCTCAGACAATCATCGACGTTCTTTCCCTGCCTCAGCTCACAATGCCGGTGGCAACGCTTACCGTCGGATGGCCGGACGAAGACCCGAAAGAGACCGACCGCCTTCCGTTGGGAGCTTTTGTGCATCGGGAGCGCTACGAACCTTACACGGAAGAACGGATAAACACATTCTACCGTGAAAAGGAGGCTTTGGAGGAGAACAAGGAATTCTGTCGCATCAACGAGAAGGAGACTTTGGCACAAGTCTTCACGGATTGCCGTTATACCAAAGATGTAAACGAGCTTCTTTCACACGGTTTCATCGAGGTTTTGGGTCGTCAGGGCTTCTCTCTTTGCGAGCCGGGACTTGAAATGACACAGAAGCGTCCGGAGGCGTTGGAATGCGATGTTGTGCGCTTTCAGAACAAGAAGGACCGCTGGGTGGCATTCGTCGGATTGTGGGAAGGGCGTCCCTATGAGATATTTACGGGACTCATGGACGAGGATGAAGGTATTATGCTTCCCAAGAGTATTTCCAAAGGCAGTATAATACGTCAGACTAACCGCGACGGTTCGCATCGCTATGATTTCCAGTTTGAGAACAAGCGCGGCTATAAAATCACAATTGAGGGTCTCTCCGGCAAGTTCGACCCGGAGTATTGGAACTACGCAAAGTTGATTTCCGGCGTCTTGCGTTATGGTATGCCTCTGGAGACCGTCATAAAACTGATAACCTCGCTCACTCTCGACAACGACAACATCAATTCCTGGACGGACGGTGTGGCCCGTGCCCTCAAGCGTTATCTGCCTAACCAAGATGTTGACCAGGATACGAATTGACCGTCTCGCGGTGCATGCCCGTCACGGTGTGCTTCCTCAAGAGCGTACTGTGGGTGCTGATTTCTTTGTGAGTCTTTCGGCCGCAGTGGAGACTGATATCTCCGCGCTCAGGGACGACGACCTCGGCGGCACTGTGAGTTATGCTGCTCTCTGCGACGGCATACGACAGGAGATGCTGCAGCCGTCGGCGCTGCTGGAGCATGTGGCATATCGCATCGGACGCAGGCTCATGGCCGAGCAGCCGCGCATCGTCAGCCTCTCCCTGCGCATCGACAAACAGATGCCTCCCATGGGCGTGCTTGTGGATGCCGTCGGTGTGGAGATAGAACTGTCCCGGGGCGAATAATTGCTTAATCACCACCACTTTTGTTGTGTGAAAGTGACTTTTTCGTGCGCATAACGCGGGAAAAAGGAAAAAAATGTCACCTCCAATGCGGGAAAAAGAGAAAAAAGTGATAATTTTGCCGCGATTTTTGTGCAAATAAAGGTAAAACGATAGTTATGGAGAATTTAGGTATTGGCTTCGAACTCATGATTGTGGGTATGTGCACCGTCTTCTTGATTCTGCTTATTGTCATCAATGGCGGCAAGTTGCTCATCAAGGTGGTCAACCGCATCGCCCCCGAAGAGGTGAAAGCCGCCAAGCAGACAGTTGCTGAGCAGAGCGGGAATGTGGACCCCTCCACGATGGCTGTGCTCAGTGAAGTGGTGAAACAGCTCACTCAAGGTAAAGGAAGAATCACATCAGCAAAAAAGATTTAAACAGAATATGGCTAAGGAAGTAAAATTTTCACTGGTCTTCCGTGACATGTGGCAAAGTGCTGGCAAATACCAGCCCCGTGTGGACCAGTTGGTAAAGGTGGCACCCGCAATCATCCGCATGGGGTGCTTCGACCGTGTAGAAACAAACGGCGGTGGCTTCGAGCAGGTGAATCTGCTCTATGGCGAGAACCCCAACAAGAGCGTTCGCGAGTGGACGAAGCCCTTCCATGAGGCAGGCATCCAGACACACATGCTCGACCGTGCTCTCAACGGTTTGCGTATGAGTCCGTGCCCCAAGGACGTGCGTCGTCTCTTCTATAAGGTGAAGAAGGCTCAGGGCACCGACATCACACGTATTTTCTGCGGACTGAACGACAAGCGCAACGTGTTGCCCAGCATCGAGTATGCCAAGGCTGCCGGCATGATTGCCCAGGCTGCTCTCTGCATCACCTACAGTCCAATCCACACAGTTGACTACTACGTTGATCTGGCCAAATGCTTCATCGACGCCGGTGCCGACGAGATATGTCTGAAGGATATGGCCGGTATCGGCCGTCCCGTAAGTCTCGGCAAGATTGTGGCAGGCATCAAGGCCTACAAGAAGGATATCGTCATCCAGTATCACTCTCACGCAGGCCCCGGTTTCTGCATGGCCTCCATCCTCGAGGTGGCAGAGGCCGGTTGCGACTATATCGACACAGCTGTGGCTCCTCTTGCCTGGGGCACCGGTCACGCAGACATCATCGCCGTGCAGGAGATGCTGAAGGATGCCGGTTTCAAGGTGAAGGACATCAATATGGAGGCCTACATGGAGGTGCGCACACAGATTCAGGAGATGTGCGACGACTTCCTCGGCTACTATATCCCCGAGCTCAACCACATCAACAACTCACTGCTCGTCAAGCCCGGTCTTCCCGGCGGTATGATGGGCTCCCTGATGACCGACCTCGAGGACAACCTGCGCAGTCTCAACAAGTGGAAGGTGAAGAACGGCCAGCCCGAGCTCACCACCGACCAGCTTCTCGTGAAGCTCTTCGACGAGGTGGCTTACGTATGGCCCAAGGTGGGTTATCCCTGCCTTGTGACTCCGTTCTCCCAGTATGTGAAGAATCTCGCCCTGATGAACGTCATCCAGATGGAGAAGGGCAAGGAGCGCTGGTCGATGATTGCCGACAACATCTGGGATATGATTCTCGGCAAGAGCGGTCAGCTGCCCGGTCCTGTGGCTCAGGAACTGAAGGATATGGCCAAGGCCGAGGGTCGCGAGTTTGAGACCAAGGACCCCCAGAGCTACTATCCCGACAAGCTTGACGAATTCAGGCAGGAGATGGAGGCCAACGGCTGGGAGCTCGGTCAGGACGACGAGGAGCTCTTCGAGCTCGCCATGCACCCCGAGCAGTACCGTGCCTACAAGAGCGGTAAGGCCAAGGCCGACTTCGAGAAGGACCTCGCCGAGCGCAAGGCCAAGAAGAACGCTCCTTCCGGTGCTGCACAGCCCGATAAGATTACGGTAAGCGTAAACGGTCAGACCTACGAGGTGAATATCGCCTACGGTGATGCCGCTCCCGCTCCCACAGCCGCTGCTGCAGCTGCTCCCGTGGGCGAGGGTGAGGACCTGCTGGCTCCTCTGGAGGGTAAGTTCTACCTCGTGAAGGACGGCAGCGAGACTCCCAAGAAGGTGGGCGACGCCGTCAAGGAGGGCGACACTCTCGGCTATATCGAGGCAATGAAGACCTTCAACGCCATCCGTGCCGACAAGGCAGGTGTCATCACAGCCATCCTGGTCAACAGCGGCGACAGTGTAGAAGAAGACGATCCCATCATGAAGTTGGCTTAAACTATGGAAATGCTTTACGACATACTGTCCAAGTTGTACGACATGACGGCCTTCTCCGCCATCGGCGAGAATCCCCTGTTCATCGTCATGTACCTCCTGGCCTTCGTGCTGCTCTATCTGGGCATCGTGAAGAAGTACGAGCCTCTCTTGCTCGTACCCATTGCTTTCGGCGTGCTCATCGCCAACTTCCCCGGCGGCGGTATGGGTGTGCTGCAGGCCAATTCCGAGGGACTTGTTCCCGTCACCGTCAACGGTGTTACGGAATGGAAGAACATCTACTCCATGCCCCTGCATGAGATAGCCCACGACCTCGGTCTGATGAACTATCTCTACTACGCCCTTATCAAGAGCGGTCTGCTGCCTCCCATCATCTTCATGGGTGTGGGTGCTCTCACCGATTTCGGTCCTATGCTTCGCAACCTCAAGCTCGCCATCTTCGGTGCTGCTGCCCAGATGGGTATCTTCGCCGTACTGCTGGTGGCCCTTCTGGTAGGTTTCACGCCTCAGGAGGCCGGTTCTCTCGGTATCATCGGCGGTGCCGACGGCCCTACGGCCATCTTCACCACCATCAAGCTGGCTCCCCATCTGCTGGGCCCCATCGCCATTGCTGCCTACAGCTACATGGCGCTCGTGCCTGTCATCATACCTCTTGTGGTGAAGCTCACCTGCACCAGGAAGGAACTGATGATCAATATGAAGGAGATGGACAAGCTCTATCCTGATGCTACGGAGATTAAGAACATGCGTGCCCTGAAGATTATCTTCCCCATCGCTGTGACCACCATCGTGGCCGTCTTCGTGCCTACGGCAGTGAGCCTTGTGGGTATGCTCATGTTCGGTAATCTGCTCAAGGAGATAGGTAACGACACCGCGCGCCTCTTCGACGCCGCTGCCAACGGTATCATGAATGCCGCCACCATCTTCCTCGGACTCTGCGTGGGTGCCACCATGACGGTGGACGCCTTCATCAATGTGCAGACGCTGGGCATCGTGGCCGGCGGTTTCTGTGCCTTTGCATTGTCTATCACCAGCGGTATCTGCATGGTTAAGATATGGAACCTCTTTGCCAAGAAGAAGATTAATCCGCTCATCGGTGCTACGGGCCTGTCGGCTGTGCCCATGGCTTCGCGCGTGTGCAACGGTATCTCTACGAAGTACGATCCCAAGAATCACGTGCTGAACTACTGCATGAGCAGCAATATCTCCGGTGTAATCGGTTCTGCTGTAGCTGCCGGTGTGCTTATCAGCTTCCTGGGATAGGTATTTCCCCTTTGTCTGCTGGACATCGGGCGACAGTGACAATGATTTGCTCCGCAATCTCTGGAGCCGTGTTGATATAGAAGGAGCCATGGTGGGCATCTATCACCGTGGCTCTTCCGTTTTCTCCCGTGTCATCTATGAGATGAAATACGCGCGCCGTCCGCAGCTCGCCCTGGACACTATGCGCTACCTGTTGCGTCAACCCGGCTATGCGGAGTTCTTCGGCCGCTGCGACATTGTGGTTCCCGTGCCCACCACATGGTGGCGGCGCTGGATTCGCGGTTACAATCCCGCCCAGCTGCTTTCCACGGAGATATCCCGCACGTGCTCCCTGCCTTTGGAGCACCGTGTGATGCATCGCGGCAGGGGTCGCCGTCAGTCGCGCACCCGTGGCGATGAGCGCACGCGCCTCGAGGGACTGCCGTTCGCTGTCGGTGCCGCGGCCCCGTTGCTGCCCGAAGGGTGCCGCATACTCCTTGTGGACGATGTCGCCACTACGGGCACCACGCTCTCTGCATGCGCCCTGGCGCTCAAAAAAGTGCGTCCTGATGTAAAAATCAGTGTTTTTACTCTCGCATGGGCTGGAAAGTGACATCTCACAGCAAAATCACACAGATAAAAAAAATCTTTAAACTTTAAACCTTAAACTTTAAACTTTATTTTGTATCTTTGCCGTGCAGAACATAAACCTTATGCTATGAAGAAAGTCTTCTTTTTGACCTTGTTATGTGTCATGATGAGTCTGTCTGTGTCGTCTCAGACGGCTTACGATTATTCCAGGATGCAACGCGAGAAGCTGGGTCGCGGCGTGGTGGCAATGCGCAGCGACGAGAGCCATGTGCTCATCTCGTGGCGCTATCTGGAGAGCGACCCCGAGGATGTGTGCTTCGAGGTGTTGCGCGACGGCAAGAAGATAGCCCTGCGCTCCGCAAGGGAGTCGACAACCTATATCGACGAGAACCCCGTGACGAGCACCACCACCTACAGCGTGCGTCCCGTGGGCGGCAAGATAAAGGGTGAGTGGACGGTGGAGGCCGGAGCTCCCGTAGGTTATCTCTCCATACCTCTCGACCAGCCTGAGAACGAGATGGGCTACGACGGCAATCCCGTGACATATAATGCCAACGACGCCACGATGGCCGACCTCGACGGCGACGGCGAGATGGAGCTCATCCTCAAGTGGGACCCCTCCAATTCGCGCGACAATTCGCAGAGCGGTGTCACCAACCAGACCTATATCGATGCCTACAAGCTGGGCGGTAAGCCCTCCAGGGACGGCACCCGCCGTATGTGGCGCATCGCCATGGGCAACAACATACGTTCCGGAGCGCACTACACGCAGATGATGGCTGCCGACTTCGACGGCGACGGCAAGGCCGAACTGGTCTTGAAGACCGGTGACGGCACGCGCGACGGCGTGGGCAATGTGATAGGCGACGCCAATGCCGACTACCGTGTGGGTATGGGCGAAAAGGGCGATTCCCACTACAATGCCAACCGCTACCCCTCGGAGCGTTTCCGTAAGGACCAGAAGGGCAGGCGCGGCGGTTTCATCAAGGGTGCTCCCGAGTTTCTTACCGTCTTCGAGGGCACGACCGGCAAGGCGCTCTGCACCGTCGACTACGTGCCCCAACAGGGCGACCTGCAGGCCTGGGGCGACAACTACGCCAACCGCTCCGAGCGTTATCTGGCCTGCGTGGCCTATCTCGACGGAGTGCGTCCTTCGGCTGTCATGTGTCGCGGCTACTACACGCGCACGGTGCTCGCTGCCTGGGACTGGGACGGCAAGCAGCTGAAGCAGCGCTGGGTGTTCGACTCCGCCACCCCCGAGTGGAAGGGCTGGGGCGGTCAGGGCAACCACAACCTGCGCGTGGCCGATATCGACGGCGACGGACGTGATGAGATTACATACGGTTCGATGTGTGTCGACGACGACGGGCGCGGCCTCTACAACACTCACCTCGGTCACGGCGACGCCATACACCTCTCGCCAATGCTGCCCCTCTCCGAGCATCTCTATGTGTGGGATGTGCACGAGGACCAGTACTGGAGCGAGTTCCGCGATGCACAGACGGGTGAGGTGCTGTGGAAACTGCCCCACAACGATGATGTGGGCCGAGGCCTCGCAGCTGATATCGACCCGGAGAATCCCGGTTGGGAGATGTGGGCCTCCAATACGAAGGGCATACGCGACTATCACGGCAATCTCATCGACTCTGTCACACGCGTGAGCATCAACTTCTCCATCTGGTGGGACGGCGACCTCTGCCGTGAACTGCTCGACCACGAGGCCGTCACCAAATACCACCGCCCCTCTTCTGCCGTTCAGGCCGGGGTGGGCGAGGAGGACCCCGAGGCCAAGCTCGAACTCACCATCAACCCCAATTCCAATGTGCGTCCCGAGACGCTGCTCAAGATGGAGGGCTGTATGTTCAACAACGGCACCAAGTCCAATCCCTCGCTCTGCTGCGATGTCATCGGCGACTGGCGCGAAGAGGTGGTGACACGCACAGCTGACAACAAGTTCCTGCGTGTCTATATCTCTCCTCTGCCCACGCCCTACCGCTTCCACTGCTTCCTCCACGATCCTGTCTATCGTGCCTCTGTGGCTGCGCAGAATGTGGCTTACAACCAGCCCACGGGTGTCGGTTTCTTCATCGGAGCCGAGTTGCAGGGCAGCGGCCGCAAGTTCCGCGGCTGGCAGTTTTAACCCTTCACCCTTAACCATGAACCCTTCACCCTTAACCCTTAACCATGTATAAGTCCTTAAGTCTCAGCTTCGGCGGTTTGCGCTGTGCTCTCTTCGTTGCGGCAAACCTTGCATTGCCCCATCTCTTCCATCTTGTGCCGGGCGGTGGCATAGCTTTCCTGCCCATCTATTGGTTCACTCTTGTTGGTGTCATGCGCTACGGCCTGCTTATGGGCATCTCTGCTGCGGCCCTGTCGCCTCTGGTGGGCTACCTGCTTTTCGGTGCTCCTGCCAGTGCTATGCTGCCCGACATGCTGCTTAAGGGCGTACTGCTGTGTGCGGCTGCAGCCCTGACGGTGCGTCTCTGGGGCATCAGGATTCATTCCGCTGTGCTGGCTGTTGTAGCGGCGTGGGCGCTGGCCGGTCTTGTGGAGTGGCCTTTCGCGGGTGCTGCCTATGCTTTTCAGGACTTCGTTACGGGCACTGCGGGTCTTGTGCTTATGAGCATTGTGGCTCCGCTCATTGCCAAGAGGCTTTAATTCGTTGATTTTAAGGCGATAAAAAAAGAAAGGCTGTCATCACGACAGCCTTACTTCCATTAACCTTAAATCTAATACCATGAAAAACACGATGCAAAGGTACGGCAATTTTCGTTGTTTGCAAGTGTTTATTCACAAAACCTGCTATATCTTGTCTTTTTCTTGATTTATGTCATTTATCATTTAGCGAATGCGCTCATTTATCAATTATCAATTGTCAACTGTCAATTATCAATTGTCAATTATCAATTAGAGAGGTTCAAGCACCTTCTGGCAGAGTCGCGGATCTCACGGCTTCAGTTGCTCCACGGTATATCCTGCGTCGCGGAGCATCCGGACGACACCTTCCGGACCAGCCAGGTGGCCGGCGCCGAAGACAAAGAGTGTGGGCATCTCCTTTGCGGCTTCGATGATGATGGGCATCCACTTCTTGTTGCGCTCGGCAAAGAGGGCGGGGCTGGCTTCTGCCTCGGGCAGAACGAGACGCTCAAAACTTTCGTAGTCGCCCGCAGACCAATAGTTGCAAATATTATGCATCCCTTCAAATTTATTCAGTATTTCCTGTCTGCGCTCGTCGAAGTTGTTGAGGA
>JAEEZX010000054.1 GCA_016292045.1 Bacteroidaceae bacterium
GACATCAAGGCCTGCAAGCCCATCCGCTTCGACGGCAACGGTTATAGCGATGAGTGGAAGGCAGAGGCTGCCAAGCGCGGTCTCGACACAGAGACCTCCTGCCCCGTCATCTTCGAGCGCTACCTCGATGAGGCCAGCATCCGCATGTTCGAGAGTCTCGGCGTGATGACCAAGAAGGAACTCGAGGCCCGCAACGAGGTGAAGTGGGAGACCTACACCAAGAAGATACAGATTGAGGCCCGCGTGCTGGGCGACCTCTCGATGAACCACATCATCCCCGTGGCCACCAGCTACCAGAGCCAGCTGCTGCGCAATGTGGAGCGTATGCGCAACTCCTTCCCCGCTGAGAAGGCAGACAAGCTGAACGCCCGCAACATGAAGATCATCGAGGAGATAGCAGAGCGCACAGCCACCATCGAGACCAAGGTGGAGGAACTCGTTGCTGCCCGCAAGGTTGCCAACAAGATTGACGACGAGCATCAGAAGGCCATTGCCTATCACGACACCATCGCCCCGATGTTCGACACCATCCGCCGTCAGATCGACAAACTTGAATTGATTGTCGACGACAGTCTCTGGCCTCTGCCTAAATATCGCGAGTTGCTGTTTATACGATAATATTATAGTTTGTAAAGTTATTTACGTTTTGGCGGGGCCCGCAGTGATGCGCGCCTCGTCTTTTTTCAGGTCAGGAAACATCTCCGCGGGGACATCACACAAATTTTGCCCGTCCACTTGTC
This sequence comes from Bacteroidaceae bacterium, assembly GCA_016292045.1. Classification (GTDB taxonomy): domain Bacteria; phylum Bacteroidota; class Bacteroidia; order Bacteroidales; family Bacteroidaceae; genus Physcousia. The sequence goes on from JAEEZX010000054.1 coordinate 741, forward strand.
CGATTGTCCGAAATATAAAGCCCGATTTCTGAAAAAACACACCAAAATGCCGTTATTATAAATAAATTACGTACCTTTGCAGTGTGATTTGAGTTTTTAAAATAAAAAACACATATGAAACAGAGATTGATGATGCTTGCAGTCCTTTTGTGCTGCGCAGTGATGATGATGGCAGAGAGCGTTTCTCCCGCTGCGGCGAGAGCGGCTGCTGCGAAATTCCTTCAGGGTCAGGGGGCCGCGATCACCGACGAAGAGGTGGCAACGCCGCGCGGCGGTCGTGCTGCTGCCGACGACCCCTCGCCTGCCTACTATGTGTTCAACGCCGGTGCTGCGAAGGGTTTTGTCGTGGTGAGCGGTGACGACTGCGTGGGCGACAACCTCGTGCTGGGTTATGCCGCAGAGGGCAGTTTCAGTGAAAACAATATCTCCGACGGCCTGCAGTGGTGGCTCGACGCTACGGCGGAAAGTATCGCCCGGCTCAGCACTCAGGGCATCAAGGTCGCTGCGACACCGCTCCACGACGACATCGCTCCGTTGCTGACCTCCACGTGGAACCAGAGTTCCCCCTACAACGCCTATTGTCCCATGTTCTCAGGACAGCAGAGTGTCACCGGCTGTATGGCTACGGCACTGGCTCAGGTGATGCGCTACCACCGCTGGCCGCAGGCCCCTATTGCCAGCGAACTGCCGGCATATACGATGATCAATGGTACCGAGATAGGTGCCCTGCCCGTGACGCAGTTTGATTGGGACAACATGTTGGACAACTACAACAGCGGCGCCAACGAGGCGCAGCAGCATGCTGTGGCCGAACTGATGCGCTACTGCGGACAACTGATACAGATGGACTATTCGCCGCAAGGCTCCAACGGTGTATGCTACGACCTCGACCTCTTGGTCAACGGCTTCGGCTACGACCCCGGGCTCTGTGCCGTCAGAGCTGAAGACTACACCGTCAACGGATGGGACGCCCTGATCTACAACGAGCTGCACGAGGGTCGTCCCCTCGTCTATAGCGGACGCTCCACCGGCGGCGGCCATGCCTTTGTCATCGACGGCTACGAGGTGCAGGAGGGCGAAGGCTACTACAGCGTCAACTGGGGCTGGAGCGGCGGCGGCAACGGTTTCTACAAGATCAACCTGCTCGACCCCGATTTGTCGGGAATAGGCGGCAGCACCACCAGAGACGGATACTGTCGCAACCAAGGTGCCCTAATCGGATTCCAGCCGCGCCAGAATCCTTCGGAAGTGTTCTATCGCCGCCTCTCCTCCATGGAATGGGACAAGACGGACGGTGCCACCTGGCACAGGTTCATAATGCTGAACCAGTCCTACCAGTCCGGCAAATTCTCCGCAGGTATTGTGGAGCGTAAGGAGGACGGCACGCCCGACCTCACCAAATTCCTCTTTGCGGAAAATGTTGAAGTATCGGGGTTCACCACCGCATCGCTCATGACAGACGGCACGAAGGGTCTAGTTGGTTTTACGATTACCAACGACAATGCTCCCAACCTCTTCTCCGGCCTCACCCCCGGACGCCACCGATTTATGTTTGTCAGCAGGCAGAATGTCGCCGGAGCCCCCTGGAAACCCGTTTTCGGTCCCAACAATTACATCGAAGTGAACATCGGCGCATCGGGCCAGTTGACGAATATGACCGTTCACCCGCAGCCGTCGCTCTCTGCTCCCGGCGAGGGTATCAAGGTGGAAGGACCGCTTCAGCGCGGCCTCCTCGAATCGGTCACCGCCACAGTTAACAATGCCGGTAGCGATGATTATATCGGCGGCGTGGAGTGCGCCGTCTATTATGTGAAGGACGGCATACTGCAAATATACACCTCCGTCTCCATCACCGGCATCATGATTGAGGCCGGCGGTTCTTCGGACATCTACTACGACATCTCCGTGCCGCAGGCCGGTGACTACGTGGTTCTGCTGACAAAGTATGGGCTCGGAGATAATGAATCCGGCCTTGCACTGGCCAACATCCAGCAGGCAAAGGGCTATATCGGCCACAAGAGCTTCAGCTGCGGCGAACTGCCGTTCTACTGCCTCGATGCGCAGTATGTCGTGAGGTACGATGCGTACGAAAATCCCGGCTACTTCATCGACGTCGCCGTGAAAAACGAGACACCGCTGGATTACGATGCCGCGCTGATGGTTAAAATCTACAAGCCCGACGGCACGGGCGGCTACGTCCCCGTGGAGTTCCCCGGCGTCCCCTATATCTACACTCGGATGACAATTCCCAGCGGCCAGTCGGAGGTAGGCTACATCCAGCTGCCCGAAGCCCTGGAGGCAGGTGAATACGGCCTTGATTTGTATATCGCCAAAGACTTCAGCAGTTCAAAGCCTGACGACTACTTCTGTTTCGCCAGCGGTCCGCTCACGGTTTCCGATACGGGCATAGATGAAGTGAAGAGTGAAGAGTTAAAAGTGAAGAGTGAGGGAGAATGGTACGACCTCAACGGCCGCAAGCTCTCAGGCCAGCCCGACAAGAAGGGCATCTATATCCACGAGGGTAAGAAGTATCTCATTCCGTAAAGCCCGGCTTGAGACGAAACGGCACACGTCTGGAGTTGACAGAGAACAGCGGGTTTACCCGCCACTTTCAGAAAAAGATAACCCCTAAAGAATAAACCGTGATGAAAAAGATTCTTATTACGCTGGCAGCTGTCCTTTGCTGCGCAACAGCCACTATGGCAGAGATGACCCAGGAACAGGCCATGAAAGAGGCAGAACAAAAGGTTGCGGAGGCCGACAAGCACCCGGAAAACGGCAAGATGAGTCTCGAGGCCGCATTGGCGCTCTATTCCGATGATATGGGCGATAAAAAGGATTTGGACCGCGCATTGACCTATGCCGCCCGTGCTCTCAAGATTGCGCAGGAGCACCCGGCACCTCAGGACACGCTGAAGGGTCTCAGCAGCTTCGCCATCGGAATGATATATCTTCAGAAGCAGAGCTACGAGAATGCCTTTGACTATATGGATCTGGCCATGGACGGTTTCCAGGAGGAACTGGGACGTTACGACCCCGTGACCATCGGCACCAAACTGATATACGGCCTTTTCATGATGGGTAAGTACCCTACGCGTGCCTATCTGAGGGCTGCGGAGGCCTTCATGGACAATGGACTCGCTCCGAAGAACAAACGCATTGAGAACATCGAATTGGCCAACATCGCACTGGAAATGGCCCTGGAGAGACACCTTGTCGAGCAAACCCAACGCTTCCGCTATGCCCTGCCGATGTTTTACAAGGACGGCAAGAGGTATCTCCTCGTGCAGACCCCATACTGGAACATGGAGCGTCCGCTTGTGGGCTGGCAAGCTGCGAGAGAACTGGCCACCGAGGAAGAAAAGGACCAATTGACAGACGAGGTCATCATCTGCGATAACGATGGCAATTTTTCGGTTCTGGCAGAAGACGACAAAGATGAGCGCATGATGTACTTCAACTTCAAGCACAAAATGCGAAATCCACGCTTTTTGGAATACGAAGACAACGATGCCCGCATCTTCTTCTTGAATCCGAAAGCCCACGACGAGCTCCTCGCCAAATTCCGCGAATTCAAGGCAAGTTTGAAGAAGTAAGAGGTCCACTTGTCCGATTGTCCGAAATAAGAAAAGGCCGCTGATTTTGAAGTGAACCCCGGAAGTTAGACAAAAAAACTTTCGGGGTTTATTATGTTAGAAAGAAAGAGAAAGAAACATGATTACGCAGATCGTCTAAAGTACATGCATCTGTTAGAAGCAGGAAAAACATTCACCTTTA
>JAEEZX010000055.1 GCA_016292045.1 Bacteroidaceae bacterium
GCGCAAGGTGGACTTCTCCGACTACGTCACCGGCATTCCCTGCTTCGTCTGCATCGTCATGATGCCCTTGACCTACAGCATCTCCGACGGCATCCTCATGGGTGTCATCTCCTATGTGCTGGTTCACCTGCTTTCGGGCACCTTCAAGGATAAGGACGAGCGCAACAGCATGAACTGGGCCACCGTCTGTCTGGCTGTACTCTTCATCTTGCGCTACGCGTTCCTATAATATGTATAGAGAATGATTGCACAGCAAATCAAAAGCATCACAGAGACGCTCCCCGCCGGGGTGCGCCTCTGTGCTGTATCAAAATTCCATCCCGTGGAGTCGCTCCGTGAGGCATACGATGCCGGCCAGCGCATCTTCGGCGAGAGTCACGTGCAGGAGCTCTCCCAGAAGGTAGCCTATTTCTCCGGGCAGGGACTCCTTCCCGCCGTCGACGATATCTTCCACCACGAACGTATCGCCTGGCATTTCATCGGTCACCTGCAGACCAACAAGGTGAAGTATCTTGCTCCCTACGTGTCGCTCATCCACAGCATGGACTCTCCCCGTCTTTTCGAGGAGATAGCCAGGCAGGGACAGCGTGTCGGTCGCGACATCCCCTGTCTCGTCCAGCTCCATGTGGCCCGCGAGGAGACAAAGTTCGGCTTCACCCCCGAGGAGGCAATGGATTTTCTCCGTTCCGTCAGCTCCCGTCTCGTGCTTCCGCATTGCGGTGTCAGCCTGCGCGGTGTGATGGCTATGGCTTCCAACACCGACGACGAGGCGCGCATACGCAGCGACTTCCGTCAGGCTCACCGGTTTTTCATCGATGCAAAAGCGCTGCTCTCCGAGCTTGCCGGCGAGGCTGTTGCATCGCTCTTCACGGAATGCTCTATGGGTATGTCCGACGACTACAGGATAGCCCTCGAAGAGGGTTCCACCATCGTGCGCATCGGCAGCACCATCTTCGGCCCGCGCCAGTATTAGTCTTCCCTGTCTCTTCTTGAGAATTCGCAGCCACACCACAGCTGGTTGTAGAACTGCATCTCCCTGAGCAGCGCGTTGCGCCTCTCCTGCAGCCCGCCTTTTCTCCAGTTGCGGTCGTCAAACTGCACCACCTCTTCCCCCTCCTCTGCATTCACTCTGTCGGCGGCTTCGTGTCCGGCCTGCGTGGTCTGTGCTATGCTTTTCCAGCGCGATGATGCCAGCGACGTGGTGAATGTCTCTATGCCGAGTTCCCTGGCCCTCTCTGCGCTCCTGAGCAGGCGGTAGCGGAAGCATTGCAGGCAGCGGCGTCCCCTCTCGGGTTCGTCCTCCAGTCCTCTCACGGCCTCCAGCCATTTCTCATGGTCGTAGGGCGCCTCCTCGAAATCCACTCCCAGCCGCTCTGCGTAGCGCCGCAGCTCGTCGCGCCGCTTCTCGTATTCCTCTCTCGGCGTGATGTTGGGATTGCAAAAGTATATATACGGCTGCACCCCGCTCTGCATCATCCATTCCAGGATGGCTGCGGAGCAGGGTGCACAGCAGGCGTGCAACATCACACGCTTCATGCCTTTCCTCCTTCTTTAAGCCTCGGGCAATACGCTCACTGTGGAGCGGTCCAGACGACCCTTCTTGAAGGTAACAACACCGTCGGCGAGAGCATACAGCGTGTGATCGCTGCCCATGCCTACGTTCTGACCGGGGTAATGACGTGTACCGCGCTGGCGCACGATGACATTACCTGCGACGCACTTCTCGCCACCGAAAATCTTAATACCGAGTCGCTGGGCTGCTGACTCGCGGCCGTTCTTTGAACTACCTACACCTTTCTTATGTGCCATTGTCTTTTAACTTTTAGCGGTTAGTGTATCAGAAGCACCTTCTTAGCAGGCTACCTCCTTGACGAGAATCTCAGTGAACTGCTGACGGTGACCGTTCAGCTTGCGCATACCCTTGCGACGCTTCTTGTGGAATACGAGCACCTTTTCGCCCTTTACAAGGGGACTTACCACCTCGGCCACCACCTTGGCACCGGCCACTGTGGGAGCACCCACTTTCACCTTACCGTCTGCGTCTACGAGCAGCACCTTCTCAAATTCAACAGTCTTGCCGGCCTCTGCGCCCTCGATGCGGTGCACGAAGAGCTTCTTCTCTGCCTCAGCCTTGAACTGCTGACCGTTAATCTCTACGATTGCGTACATTTTTCTTTTTGTTTTTTTTAACGGGTTTCACCATGTGGCGGCCACTCTTTCCTGTGGCACTTTCCTGGCCTGCATGGCATAAATCGGGCGCAAAGGTAGTTAAAAAATGTAATATAGCCAAATGTTTCGGTGTTTTTTTGTACCTTTGCAGTGAAATTTGTGAAAGATTAAGTTCTACGACTATGAAAAAAGTAATTTTCTTTGCACTTTCCGTTCTTGTCATGACCTCCTGCGTCAGCAAGAAACAGTATCAGGAAGCCGTCAACGCGCGCAACGCCGCCGAGGCCAGGTACAACGAGCAGTCGCTCTCTCTGCGCGAATGCGAGACCAACAACAAAAACTACGAGCGCATGCTCACCGCAGCGCAGCGCGAGATGGGCGACCTGAAGACGGCCAACAGCGCCCTCCAGGCTTCTCTGGCCAACAGCGTCACCTCCAGCGGCGCCAACATCTCCAAACTGGTCGATGAGATCAACGCCTCCAACAAGTACATCAAGCAGCTCGTCGAGGCCAAGTCGAAGAGCGACTCCCTGAGCCTGGCTCTGACCAACAAGCTCACCCGTTCCCTCTCCCGTGAGGAACTGAAGGATGTCGATGTGCAGGTGCTCAAGGGCGTGGTGTATATCTCGCTCAACGACAACATGCTCTACAAGAGCGGCAGCTACGAGATCAGTCCCGCCGCAGCCGAGACGCTCTCCAAGATTGCCAAGATCATCACCGACTACAGCGACTACGAGGTGCTCATCGAGGGCAACACGGACGATGTGCCCATCTCGAAGACCAACATCCGCAACAACTGGGACCTCTCCTGCCTGCGTGCTTCGAGTGTTGTTCAGGAGTTGCAGAACCGCTACGGTGTAAATCCCAGCCGCATGACAGCCGGTGGCCGCGGCGAGTACAACCCCGTTGCCGACAATACCACTGCTGACGGTCGCACTCGCAACCGCCGCACTCAGATCATCATCACTCCGAAGCTGGATCAGTTCATGGAGCTGATTGACCAGGCTCCTGCCGAGTGATATTCGCTTTGTATACCCTCAAAGGCCCGCCTTCGTGCGGGTCTTTTTTTTTTGCAAAAATTCTCCGAGGGCACAAAATATTCGTGTCACATTTGTCACGAAACAAAAAAATGCCGTCCGATTGGGCGGCAGTTCTTTTGTTAGTTGACGAGTAGACGAGTAAACAAGTGGACAAGTTGTTAGTCCTACTTCAGCCTTCAGCCTTCATACTTCTTACCTCTTCTTATAACTATGCAGTAAAAATTTGGAAGGGCAGCAGGAAAAATCTATCTCAACTGTTTGCCGGTTGAAGAAAAAGTAGTATCTTTGCAGCGAGAATAAACAAAGATTATGGGTTATGACATTCCTCAACCAGTTTCACAAGGAATCGACGGAGCGCAAGATCAAGAAAATCGAAGAATCGCTGAAATCGCCGATGAGCTCCGAAGACGCTGCCAATTAC
>JAEEZX010000056.1 GCA_016292045.1 Bacteroidaceae bacterium
GTACCAGCACCCTTCCAGGGATATACGGGGAAGTATGCCTGTGTCAGTTCGTAGACCACCACTTCGTCTTTTTCTAGTTCTGGCAGTGATACAGTGCGGTTCATACCGTTCTCCCAGAGGGGTGTGAAGTCCACCTCTTCGTCGAGAGCCACGAATTTGAACTCGAAAGTCTGCGGCAGGGCGTCGGCGTTAAGACTCACCGTCCATTCGTTGTTCTCGTGTTCGTCCATGTCAATAGCGCGCTTGGCCTCCCAGTTGCCAAGGACTTCACCGCCTCCGATAATTGCCAACCGCTCGTTGTTGCGCAGTTGTGGAGCTCTTACTTTCAGGCAAACGGTCTTGGGAAACTCTGTTTTCTTGCTTGTGCGCAGTTTGCGGGCTGCAACACACTCCGTGAAAGCCGTAGAGTAGAGATACGAGTCCTCCGGAATGTCTATCCAGTGGTCGTACACCGTATAACGCGAGGCTTTCTGTGCAGAGAAGTCCAGACGGTGGGGCTCTGTCAGCCACTCCGTGCGCTTCTCTTCGTTGCCACGCATCACGCTGTAGAAATAGTCCATTGGGGCAGAGGCTTGTGCAGCCTTGCTCAGCTCGCACGTCCAGTGCAGACCGTCGAGCGTACTCATCTTGTGCTGTTCCGTTTTGCCATCCAAAAGGATGTTCATTACCAGTTCCTCGCCGAAGGTAACATGGTACTCAAGATTGAATAATACCTTCATTTCCTTGATTTTAGTTATTCTTTAGTTATTTTTGGCAAAGATACGAAATAATCCGTTAGGGTGTTCTTATTTTTAGGATATATTAAACGAATGCCGGTGCAAACGTTTGCATTTCTACACCTTAATTGATAGTAAAGAAACGAAAAATCCCCGTCTGGAACGAACGGGGATTTGCTTTCAGGGAATCCTTGTACCCAGAGCCGGGGTCGAACCGGCACGGGTTGCCCCACTGGTGTTTGAGACCAGCGCGTCTACCGATTCCGCCATCTGGGCATGTCAACGCACCTTGATTCTCAACCAAAAGCGGGTGCAAAGGTACAATTATTTTTTGAATTGACAAAAGTTTCTGATAAAAAACTTAAAAATACTTGTATATATCATATATAATTCGTATCTTCGCACCGAAATATGCTACTAGAATCTATTTCATGGAAAAAACAGAAAGCAATAACTTCTGCGTGATACTCGCAGGAGGTAGAGGTCGCAGGCTATGGCCTGCCAGTAGGAATGCATATCCAAAGCAGTTCATGGACTTCTTCGGTACAGGGAAGACGATGCTTCAGACAACGGTAGACCGTTTCTGTAAAATTCTTCCCAAAGAGAATATATATATATGTACGTGCAGGGAGCATCTGCCGATTGTGAAGGAACAGTTGCCTTGCCTGACGGATGAGAACATTCTTGTGGAGCCTATCCACAGGAATACGGCTCCGACTGTGGCATGGGCAAACATGCGGATTCTGAAGCGAAATCCTGATGCGAACATCATCGTCTCGCCGTCGGACCAACTGGTGATCGACGAGGAGAGCTTCTTCCGCAGCGTAACCGTGGGACTGGGCTATGTGTCGGAGAACGATGTGCTGCTGGCCATGGGTGTCAGACCGACAAGGCCGGAGCCAGGCTACGGATATATACAGTTGGGTGACATGAGTTGTAAGCCGGATGTGTATAAGGTGAAGTCGTTTACGGAGAAGCCGGAGCGCGACTTTGCGAAGATGTTCATGGAGAGTGGGGAGTTCTACTGGAACACGGGCATCTTCATCTCCAGCGCCCGACACCTGATCAAGTGCTTCGAGAGCATCTTCCCCGTGGTGCTGCGTAACTTGAGGGTGAACCATCCGAACTACACCTACGAGGAAGAAATGGCGTATGTGGAAGAGAACTACCCGAGGTATCCGAACCTGTCGCTCGACTATGCCATCCTGGAGCAGAGCCGTGATGTGTTTGTGATGAAGTGCGACTTCGGCTGGGCAGACCTCGGTACGTGGCATGCCATCTATGAGGCGATGAGCAAGGTGGATGGCGACAACGTGGTGCTCGATTCTCTGGTGGAGATGGAGGACTGCCACAACAATATCATCCGTCTGCCGAAAGGACGTTTAGGCGTGATCAGCGGACTGGATGGTTATATTGTCGTGGAGCACGAGAATGTGCTGATGATATGTAAGAAGGGTGATTCTTCGTCGCTGGTGAGGAAGTATGCCAGCGAGGTACAGATGAAATACGGAGAAGAGTTTGTCTGATCAGACAAACTCTTCTCTTATCTTTGCGGCTATTTCCTGAAATTCCTTTGGCGTGAGCTTCAGTTTCTCACGGCGGAAATCCGCATCCTGTTCCGACTGCATGGGGATCAGGTGGATATGTGCATGGGCCACTTCGAGGCCGAGCACTACCTGAGCCACTTTCTTGCAGGGGAAGGCTGTTTTGATGGCCTTGGCCACGCGCTTGGCAAAGGCTTGATAGCGGGCAAGCTCGTCGTCTTCCATGTCGAAGAAATAGTCTACTTCGCGGCGGGGAATCACGAGTGTGTGACCCTTCACTAAAGGATTAATGTCAAGGAAGGCGTAGAACTCATCGTTCTCTGCACACTTGTAGCTGGGAATCTCACCA
>JAEEZX010000057.1 GCA_016292045.1 Bacteroidaceae bacterium
ATGGCAGGAGTGCCTCCTGCTACTTTAGTCTCGCTTAAGTAGGTGGATGCGGTTCACTAATTAGAAATCAAGATCGTCACTATTTGTTAAAAGAACCAGACCGCATCATTTTGTAACGAAAATGGAATCATACGCCTTTTCGCTACATCAAAATCCGTTGCTTCAGCCCTCAAAACAAAGAAAATGAAGTTTCTTAACATTTATTAAGTGCCTCATTCTTGGTTTTATCTTAGAAATCGTCTACGTATTCTGAGGTATCGCCAAACACCTTGTAATCTTAAACGAGTAAAAGCCCACGCCAGCAGGCGCGAACTCCAACTTCAGTTCTTGATTACGTTTCTGTAAATTGGCGATTTTCAGAATACAAGAATCTAAAAGCGGATGTTCATCCTATATGTCCTTTTTCAGTATATTTCTCTCAGCCCATAGGCAAATTTTCTTTTTAAGGGTTCTATAAAATATCTTATCGTTAAGTTATGCTCCGACGAAATCCATCGCATTCCGCTTGATGACAAGAGGATAACGCTCAGGATGGCGAAGACTTTCGATTTCAAGATCTACGTCAAGATCAGGCCACTCGATGGCATCGGGACCAGACATCTGGACATTCAGCACACTACGAATTGGTGCATCCTGCATCCATGGAATACGATTGTAGGACAGGAAATAATCGCATCCCTGTACGGAAATCATGATTCCCTGTGCATTAATCATCAATACGCTTACCATATAAATGTATATTCGCTTTCGCGTTTGAATACTGGACTCATACTCCTTTTTATTATCTTATGCTTATATCACAGGACAGACCTAATAATACAAATGCTTTAGTTTTACTATTTACGATTGCAAAGATACAAAAAGTTTTGGATATACAAGCGGATGAAGAGGAAAAAAACAAAAAAAGTTCCAAAAGTTTGGAACTTTCAAATTATCATCGGAAAATCAGAGAACCGGTACCTGATCAGAATATGGATTCGACAATCTTGTCGACTATTTCATCGAAGTATTTCTGTTTAATGCTGCCAAGTCGGCGGTTAACGTCGCGCTCGATGTAGCCTGTAATAATCTGACATTTCACAAGACTTGGTTTCGAAAAGGTTAAACCGTCAACCATTTCGTCACTTAAAGGATATGAGTACTGTGGATTGAGCCAATCATTCGATGTGATGAGTACCAAATAGAACATACCATCTTCATCCTCCTGCAACTGATCATTAGAGACTATGATTGCGGGATGTGGCTTGAATGTACCATCAGGAAAGAGGAAACTAACCTCAACGATGTCTCTTTGATGATACTTCATAAATAACGGGCAATGACGTGAGACATGTTCTTGCGAGAATGCTCGAGAACGGCATCTCTCAACTGACGATGGGCCTCCATCTCCTCCGGTGTAGGTTTGTAAGCCTCGTCAAGTTCTTCTCCCAACTTGACAAAAAGCCCCGTTTCTAGCAATGCAGCAAGTTTACGTCTAGCCAATGCGTTGCTTTTGTTATATTCTAACGTTATGGTACACATAATTCTTTATTTATTAGTTCTGCTATGAGTGCAAAGTTATGAAGTATTTTTGAATTTTCCAAATAATTCAGAATAAATCTGGCTTTTCCTCTTGAAAATCAGAGAACCGGTACCTGATCACCCTGGGGAAATTAGTCTTCGTTGACTTTTATCTTCAGCAAATCAAAATACATGAGGCGGGTATTGAGAGGCAGTTTCACCGTAGAGTGTCGGGATTGCTCTGATTGCTGTTGCCATATCGTTATTTCTTTCTGTTATGTGTTATTTTCGGGTGCAAAGATAAGAAAAGGAAAGTTGAAAATTCTATTTGTTGAAGGGAAAAAACGAGCCCATCGTTTGGTGGGCTCGTTTTTTTTCTCTATCTTTGCAAATAAATTCTTAATATTATGAAAAAGGTATATAAGGCTAACATCCTCTATACTAAGGAGCGCACAGGCTTCGAGGTGGTGGAGAACGGCTACATAGCCGTAGAGAATGGTCGGGTGGCAGGCGTCGCCAGCAATCTGAAGGCGCTGGGATGCGAAGATGCCGAAGTGACGGATTTCGGCAACTGTCTGCTGATTCCTGCTATGAACGACATGCACGTACACGCCCCACAGGTACACAACCAGGGCGTGGCGATGGACTTGGAGCTGCTGCCTTGGCTGCAGAACTACACATTCCCTGAGGAGTCGAAGTATGCCAGCGTGGAATACGCCGAGCGCATGTATCGCCGGTTCCTGCATACGCAGTGGTTGTTCGGTACGATGCGTAGCGTGGTGTTCGGCACCATACACACGGAGAGCACGCGACGGCTGATGAAGCTGTATCAGGAGGCTGGCATGGGCGCCCTGGTGGGCAAGGTAGCGATGAACCGCAACTGTCCGCCTGAGCTCTGCGAAGATGTTGAAGCCTCTGTCGCAGGTACCGAACAGCTCATCCAGGAGTTCGGTGGCGCAGACGGACTGGTTCGTCCTATCATTACGCCGAGGTTTGTGCCGTCGTGTACGCCCGAGTTGCTGAAGGCTTGCGGCGAGCTGGCTAACAAGTATCACCTGCCGGTACAGTCGCACCTGTCGGAAAACATTTCCGAGATAGCTTGGGTGGCCGAGCTGGAGCCAGAGAGCAGAAGCTATGGCGACGCCTACAACCGCTACGGACTCTTCGGACAGACGCCGACCATCATGGCGCACTGTGTATGGACAAAGGGCGAAGAGTTGGAGCTGATGAAGCGCAACGGCGTGATGGTGGCTCACTGCCCGACGTCGAACTTCAATCTGTCGTCAGGACTGGCTCCTGTCCGCACGATGCTGGACGAGAGTCTGCCTATCGGACTGGGCAGCGATATCAGCGGTGGTCACGACCTGAACATGTTCCGCATGCTGGTATATGCCATCCAGGTCAGCAAGATGCACTATATGCACGATCACAGCAAGAAGTTCCTGTCGCTGTCGGAGATATTCTGGATTGCCACCAAGTCGGCAGGCAGTTTCTTCGGCAAGGTGGGCAGCTTCGAACCCGGCTACGAATTCGACGCGCTGGTCATCGACGACGACGTGCTGCATCCGTCGGAATACTCGCTGCTGCACCGTCTGGAGCGATTCATCTATCTGGGCGACGACCGTCAGATTATACACCGGTTCTGCCGCGGACAGGAGATAGCGGAACCGGAGAACGATTAACAGCGAAAGAAGAAGCGAAAAGCGTTACCACGCATCGAGGTCGGAAGTGGCTTCGATGCGTGTTTCTGTTTCATCGTCGAGGGCTGGGAAGAAGTCGATATTCGTCATGCGCTCTATCTCGTCGACGGTACGCACGGCATCAGCCATTGCCTGCTTCTTACCCTC
>JAEEZX010000058.1 GCA_016292045.1 Bacteroidaceae bacterium
GTTTTCAATATTTATTTTCGACTCTCAGTTCCTCTGAACTGTGCCTTTCGGAGTGACTCCTATAGGATTCAAACCTATAACCTTTTGATCCGTAGTCAAATGCTCTATTCAGTTGAGCTAAGGAGCCATCCTCGTTATGTGGGCAATGACGGATTCGAACCGCCGACCCTCTGCTTGTAAGGCAGATGCTCTGAACCAGCTGCGCTAATTGCCCATACAGTAATTCAATCGAGTTTGTATTTTTAGCCTCGCATGGCCTTTTTCTCGTTTGCGGGTGCAAAGGTATAGCTTTTTTTTGAACCGACCAAATCTTTTGCAAACTTTTTTCGAAAAATTTTGACGTTGGTCAATAAAGTGGGTGATTACGGGAGATTTAGGGCCGTATCTATTGCAGGTTATTCTCTTTTGCTGTACCTTTGCAGTGCTTTTAGAGAAAAGCCTCAGCCTCTTCTTAGAGACTTTAGTATTATTAAATTAAGGTATAAGGTAAAAAGATTGTATTATGAAAAAGGTTATGCTTTTTGTAGCTGCTATGATGATAATGTCCAATGCTAATGCAGAAATGATGAATATAGCAGCGTTTAATGAAATTAAGGTTAATGTCCCTGCGCGTGTACGTGTTATCAAAGGGGGAGATTATGGAATTCATCTCTCTGCAGAGGACAGCCTTCTCACTAGTGCCATACGTTATTCTGTCAACAACGGCACGCTTTCTATCAACTCAGTTGATGAGGCTATGCTTATGGCAGACGGACGTGAGGTGGTAATCACCATCTCTGCTCCGGAGACACCCTCTTTCAAAACTGGGCGCGACTTCGAGGCTCGCACGAAATCATATTAGTGTTCATTTGTCCTTCCGTGTCTTCAAGGCATGGAAGGACCTATTTTTCGAATTGAATGAAAAAAAAGTGATGCCCATATTGTGTCATATGGAAAAAACTTTGTATCTTTGTCGCGCAGAAATTTAACACATTGCTATGGCAAAAGGAAAAGTGGATGCCCTTCTGGGCATTGTTTTTGGTGACGAGGGTAAGGGTAAGGTTGTTGACTGTTTCACTCCCAAGTATGACATCGTAGCCCGTTTTGCGGGTGGTCCGAATGCTGGTCACACTATTATATTCGAAGGTAAGAAGTTCGTGCTCCGCAGCATCCCCAGCGGTATTTTCGATGAGGGTAAGCTGAACATTATCGGCAACGGTTGTGTGATTGCCCCCGACTTGTTTATGGCTGAAGCTAAGGAACTTGAGGCTGCAGGATATAACCTCAAGACCCGTCTCCATATTTCCAAGCGCGCTCATTTGATTCTGCCCACCCATCGTGTGCTGGATCGTGCTTATGAAGTTGCGAAAGGCAAGAACAAGGTTGGCACCACAGGAAAGGGCATCGGTCCTACTTATTCCGAGAAGGCTGCCCGCACATCGTTGCGCGTAGGCGATATCCTCGAGAATTTTCCTGAGAAGTATGCCGCTTTGAAGAATCGCCACGAGCAGATGCTCAAGGACTTGCACTATACGGATTACGATATCCGTGAGGAAGAGCGTCTTTGGCTGGAGGGTGTGGAATATATGAAGTCATTCCCTCTCACCGATACGGAGATAGAGCTCCACAAGGCTCTCAAGGCAGGAAAGAGCGTTCTGGCAGAAGGTGCTCAGGGCACCATGCTCGACATCGATCATGGCACTTATCCCTTTGTTTCTTCTTCTTCCACATGTAGTGGTGGTGTGTGCACCGGTTTGGGTGTTGCACCCAATGCAATCGGTGAGATATTCGGCATCTTCAAGGCTTACTCCACACGTGTGGGCAGCGGTCCTTTCCCTGTAGAACTCTTCGATGAGACCGGTGACAAGATTCGTGAAATAGGTAATGAATACGGTGCCGTGACGGGTCGTAACCGTCGTTGCGGATGGGTGGATCTCGTTGCCTTGAAATATGCTATCGCTCTCAACGGTGTCACTCAGCTCATCATGATGAAGTCTGACGTGCTCGACACGTTCGACACCATCAAGGCTTGTGTGGCTTACAAAAAGGACGGCGTCATCACAGAGGATATGCCTTACGACACAGAGGGATATGAGGCTGTATATGAGGAGCTTCCCGGCTGGAAGTCCGACCTCACGCATCTCACCTCTGAAAGCCAGTTCCCCAAGGCTTTCCAGGATTATATCGACTACCTTGAGAAGGCCCTTGAGACACCTATCACCATTGTAAGCGTCGGTCCCGACAGAGCTCAGACAATTGAACGGGCTTAAGAGGGATTTTCGTGCAGCGATGAATGGCATCGCCTCCCAGAAGATGAGGGAGGCTGGTATGTCTTTTCATGTGATTTTCGGCATTGAACTGCCTCGTTTGCGTGAGATTCTCCTTGATTATCCCAAGGATCGTGCTTTCGCGCAGCAACTGTGGCATGAGAATGTGCGAGAGTCCCGTCTGGCTGCCATTCTGCTTACTCCGCCGGAAGAATATCTTGCGGAAGTGGCTGATATATGGGTACATGAATTGAAGACGCCTGAAGAGGCATCCCTTCTGGCTATGACCTTGGTATCTCCTCAGCGATGGGCTTCCGACTACGCTTTCCGTTGGGTTGCTTCCGGACAGGAGCTGCCTATGATATGCGGACTCTACACCCTGTGTCATCTCTTGCGAGGTGGTGATGTAAGTCTGATGCCCGACAGCGAGGAAGAACTTCGCGACCATCTGGGTGCGATATCTCCCAATGCTTCCCTTGCTCTCAGAAAGGCCGCTCAGAGTGTGGCGTATTGCCTCGAGTAGCGCAGCTGCTGCTCGTCGAATTCCTCGTCGTAGCTCACCTTAACGTCTGTGACGTTTCCCTTTTCGTCTTTCACCAGAGTGTATACGGGATTCACGAATCCCTTGTACGGACTCAGGTGCAGCGTTTCGTAGCGGCTCAGCATCTCTTCGTGCAGTTTGTCGTCTATGTTTATGGCGTATTTCTCCACCAGCGTCTTTGCTGCCAGGAAATCGCCTTCAGACTTGATGCGCTGTATTTCTGCGAGAAGTTGTCCCACATACTGGCGCAGCGTGATATAGTCGTTGATGAGCAGATATGTTTTTCCCTCACGCCTTACGAGTTCCATTGCAGGTTTTGTGCCGAAGCATTCTCCACAGTAGCGTGCCTGTTCCAGACACCAATGTGCAATGAGGCTACGGTTGCGCATGTGTGCTTCCTCTATCACCCGTCCCCGTTTGATGCGTACCAGCTGTGCCATTGCGCCGTTCATCATATATCCGTAGTATTGCGCCCGCCAGGCCTGGTCGTCGGGTGTCAGCCCCAGTTCCGTCATCTTGTGGTCGGCTATGTAGTATAGTCCGAAGAGGTCGGCTCTTGCTTCCTCTATTGTGGCTCCATACACTCCGAGTGCATCCTGATCCACGCCGGGCAGCAGTTGTCCGCTTCCGTGTCCGAGACATTCGTGCAGGTCGGTGTGCAGGTCGTCAGTCACAGCGCTGTATCTGTTCATGCTTTCCACCGTTTTCCTGTCGATGACGAATTCCTCCCTGAATCCGCTTCCCTTTGCCGCCTCTTCGTATGCGGCGGTGAGATTACCTATAGTGACGCTTTTGCTTCCGTGTGCGGCTCTCACCCAGTTGGAGTTAGGCAGATTGATACCAATTGCCGAGGAAGGGTAGAGGTCGCCGCCCAGTATGGCAGCATTCACCACACGTGCCGAGACACCCTTGCATTCCTTCTTCTTGAATCGCTCGTCCACTGGCGAGTGGTCTTCAAACCACTGTGCGTTGGCCGACAGCAGGTCGGCTCTCTTGGTGGCTTCCGCATCGCGATAATTCACATATCCTTCCCAAGAGGCCTTCAGTCCGAGAGGGTCGCCGTAAGTCTCTGTGAATCCGTTGATAAAGTCCACAATCCCCTCAGTCTCCTTCACCCATTCTATAGTGTATTGGTCGAAGGTGGTGAGGTCTCCAGTGTGATAGAATTCCAGCAGCATGTCGATGACTTTCTTCTGCTGTTCGCTCTCTGCAAAGTCCCTTGCCTGTTCCAGTTCCCCGCAGATGCGCTTTATGGCAGCTCCGTAGAGTCCTCCGATGCGATACACGTTCTCCTGGAGTGTGCCGTCTGTATTGAGTTCCAGACGTGAGTTCATTCCGTAGGACGGTGCCTGGTCGGGATTGGGGTCGGAGGCTTTCATCCTGTTGTAGAATTCCTCTGCCTGCTGCTGTGTGATGCCCTCTCCGTAGTAGTTGGATGCGCTTCCCTTGATGAGGTCGTCGCCGCTCTGACACACGCGCTTGGGCATCACTTCCGGATTCATGATGACGCTAATGAGCGTCTCGTCATCGGTGTATTGCCTCAGCCATTCTTCGCTGAACTGCGGTTGGAACTTGTCGGTGGAGTAGTGGTGGTGTATGCCGTTGGCAAACCACACTTGCCGCATATATGTCCAGAAGTCTTCGTTGTCCGTCTTAGGCAGTATGCTCTCAAGCAGGTGACGTATCTGCAGGTTGTATCGTCCGTTCTGGTCCCACAGGATGTCCCGTCCCCACAGCGCAGCCTCCGCCAGGTGATATATATACAATTTCGTCCTGAGGGGCAGGGTTTCGAATCCGGGCACTTTGTAGTGCAATATCTCTATGTCGGCAAATCTTGTCATTCCTTTGTTCGCGAGGATGTTTCCGTCAAATTCTTGTATTTGCTTCTGTATGCTCTTGGGGTTACTCCCATGCGCTTGTAAAATGCCAGATGGAAACTCTGTCTTGTGGTATAACCTACTGCGGCAGATATTTCCTCCATCGACATTTCCTTGAAGTGCGGATCTGACAGCATGTATTGTACCTCGCGTATACGAAAGTCGTTCACCATCTGCGAGAAGTTGTCGCGATATCTGATGTTGATCACCGCTGCGAGACAACGGCTGTTCACACCCACATCTTTGGCGAGCTTGGCCGCGTTGTATTCGGGGTCGCGGTATTTCTTTTCCATGACCACTTTTTGTATCACCATATCGAAGATTCGCTCAACGTATTCAGGGCTGTGCTGCGTCTGATAGTCGGGCCTCTTTATCTTCTTCTCCTTGATGTTGTATTTGTTCATAATTTTACGTGTTTGTGTGTCCGTGTTTTTCCCTTACAGCTCCATTCTCAACTGCATTTCCAGGCGTGCCAGCTTGAGTGCCGTCTCCATCTGGTCCTTCATGAGCTTCTCCAGTTCTATATCGGCCCTTGCCAGTTGCGACGAGAGTTCTTCCGGGCGCAGTGCTCCGGTTTCGTTCTCCAGACGGTCAATACGTTCTCTCAGGCTTTCTGCCTGTGCTTCCGTCACGGCCAGTTCCACTTTGTTCTGCATCACGTCCTCGCGGTGTTTGCTCCAGGGATGTTCGCCGGTGAGTATCTCTTCCAGCTGTACGTATTGCAGCGGAGCATGCTGTGCACAGTAGGCATGCAGCCACTGGTCCACCTGGTTCTGCATCTGTTCCATGTGCTTGCGTCGCTCTGTGTCGATATGCTGCAGTGTTTCCAGCCGTCCCTCCGTCTTGCATGTCTCGCGGCAGGCGTCTTGATAGTGCTCTATATACTGGTCGATGTTTTTCATCTCCTCCTCCAAAGCGTCTCTCTTCCTCTGGTAGTAGTCTTCCGGCTGACTGCCGTCGGGTGCCACGTTGTTCACCTCTACTTTCAGCTGCTGTCTCTGGTGGTTGAGCGCCACCAGCTGGTTGCCCAACTGGTTTGTCCATTCTTCCATCTGCTGTTGCTGCTCATTTTTCTCTGAAAGTATTTTGCTGAAGATGTCAATGGCCTGCGACAGACTTATCATCTGCTCGTTATGTGCTTCCCATTCGAGACGTATCTCCTCGATCTGCTGCGTCACTATTGCGGGGTCTTTCTCGAATGTGGTGTGCCAGTCGTGCAAGGTGATGATGTGGTCCAGGCCGTCGTGCACCACGAGATACGATTCCTCAGCCTTTTCCTTTTGTGTCCTGAACTGGTCGAGCTGCTCCAGATGCACCTCGTATGATATATTGAACCTTGCTATCTGCCTGAATATATCGTCACGCTCTGCAGTGAGTTCGCTTATGGTTTTTGTGTATGCGGCGATGCGGTCCTTCTTCACCATGATGTCCTCGTCTGTGCTGTTGCGCAGCGCCGCAATGCCGTCCAGTTGGCGTTTTATCTGGTGGTCGATGGTTTGGGTCTTTTCCCTGAGCAGCGTCATCACCGACGATTCCTTTTCTATCTCCTCCCTCATATTTTCTATTCTCCTGGCCAGTTGGTGAAGCTCGTTTTTCAGTATCTGCAGGGTCTGCAGTCTCGGCATGATGATGCTTATCTGGCCGAGCATTTTAGCATGCGCTGTCACTGGGTCTGTCTTCACGCGCTCCAGTTCCTTGCTCTTCACGGCTATCTGTTCCTTCAGACTCCTTATCGACTGCGTGTTCTGGGCCCTGCGCTGCATCATCTGGTTTGTCAGCGCATCGTAGTCCTTAATCACGGTCTCCAGCACCTGCAGGCTTCCCCTTTGGAATCGTCGCTCCTGCAGCAGTTCTACGGACTCTTCCAGCGCGTGGCGTCTGTTCTCCAGTTCTGTCAACAGCATGTCCACCTGCTTGCGGGCTTCTGTCATTTCTGTGGCGGCGTTGCGTAGCGCTCCCTGTGTCTCGTGCGTATGCAGCATGTCCTCCTTGGCGTACTCCCTCATCAAGCAAAGACGCACCACGGGTGTCGTGATTGCCTCCACCGACTCGTATCGCTTCATCTGCGAAGCTTCGGGTGCCAGCATGGCCTCCTGACGTCTCACTTCAGTGAGTTTCGTTCTCAGCGCGTTGTATTCGGCTGTCAGTTCGCCATATTGCCTGAGAGCCTCTATGTGATTGGTCAGACGGCGTATGTCCTCGTTGATGCGTTTCAGGCGCGTCTGCTCCAAGCCCAGACGGCTTTTCAGCGCTTTATCGCTTTGTTCTTCCATTGGATTGTACATTTATCGCGGCAAAAATACGAAAAATATCCCACATGGAGTAAAAACTTGCCGTTTTCGCCCGCAACATATCCGATTTTTTTATACTTTTGCAGTTGTACAAAACAAAACGTTCATTAAAAAGCTGTTCGATGAAACCTTCAATACCCAAAGGAACCCGCGATTTCGGTCCTCAGGAGATGGCTCGCAGAGCATACATCTTCAACACCATACGCGAGGTATATTCTCTTTACGGATTCCAGCAGATAGAGACGCCTGCTATGGAGAATCTCTCCACGCTGATGGGCAAATACGGCGAGGAGGGCGATAAACTCCTGTTCAAAATTCTCAACAGCGGTGACTTCCGTTCCGGCATCACCACCGACGACTGGCAGAGCGACACCATAGGTCATCTCACCACGCGCCTTTCCGAAAAGGGACTCCGCTACGACCTCACAGTGCCCTTCGCCCGCTATGTGGTGCAGCATCGTGAGGAACTGCAGATGCCTTTCCGCCGCTATCAGATACAGCCCGTGTGGCGTGCCGACCGTCCCCAGAAAGGGCGCTATCGCGAGTTCTACCAGTGCGATGCCGATGTCGTAGGCAGCAACTCGCTGCTCAATGAGGTGGAGCTCATGCAGATCGTCGACACCGTCTTCCAGCGCTTTGGAGTGAGGGTTTGCATCAAGATAAACAACCGCAAGATACTCAGCGGCATTGCCGAGGTTATCGGTCAGGCAGACAAGATTGTGGACATTACCGTTGCCATTGACAAGCTCGACAAGATAGGACTGGATGCCGTCAATGAAGAGCTGCGCGAGGCCGGTATCAGCGAGGAGGCTGTGGAGAAACTGCAACCTATCATCAAGCTCAGCGGCAGCAATGCCGAGAAGATTGCTGTGATGCGGGAAGTGCTCGCCGGCAGCGAAGTGGGGCAGAAGGGTGTTGATGAGGTGGAATATGTTCTGAATACTCTGAATACTCCGAATAATCTGAAAAATCCCATCGAGCTGGATCTTACTCTTGCTCGCGGTCTCAACTACTACACGGGCTGCATCTTTGAGGTGAAGGCTCTCGATGTGGAGATTGGCAGCATCACTGGCGGCGGTCGCTACGACGACCTCACGGGCATTTTCGGCCTTCCCGGCCTATCCGGCGTGGGCATATCCTTCGGTGCCGACCGCATCTACGATGTCCTCAACCAGCTCGACCTCTATCCTGAGGAGGTGCTCACCACCACTCAGCTGCTCTTCGTCAACTTCGGCGAGAAGGAGACCGCCTATGCTCTTCCCGTCCTCCGTATGATGCGTGAGGCCGGTGTGCGCTGCGAGATATATCCCGATTCTGTGAAGATGAAGAAGCAGATGCAGTATGCCAACGCCAAGAACATACCTTTCGTGGCTATCGTGGGCGAGAACGAGATGAACGAGGGCAAGGTGACGCTCAAGAATATGGTCAGCGGCGAGCAGTCTCTGCTCTCTCCCGAGGAGCTTCTTGCTGCGGTTAAATAATTTCTTTAACCCTTAACCCTCTAAACTCTAAACTCTAAACATTAACCACATACGTATGGAATTCAACGAAGTAGTTAAGTCGCGCTATTCATGTCGCGGTTACGAGAAGCGTCAGTTGAGCAAAGAGGACCTTGATGCCATTCTCGAGGCAGGTCGTCTGGCTCCCACAGCGAAGAATCTTCAGGAGCAGCACATCTACGTTCTCCAGAGCGAGGAGCAGCTGGCCAAGGTGGACCAGTGGTCGAAGTGCCGTTTCGGAGCTCCCACAGTACTTGTAGTGGCCTACGACAAGAACAATGTCTACACTTATCCCGGCAGCAACCGTCAGTCGGGCATTGAGGACGCTTCCATTGTGGCTACACACATGATGTTGGCTGCTACCAATATTGGTGTGGGCAGTTGTTGGGTGAATTGTGTACACATTGACGAACTGCATGCCGCTCTCGGTCTTCCTGAGAACGAGGAGATACTTATGCTTCTCGATCTGGGTTATCCCTCTGAGGAGGGCAAGACACCGTTGCCCATGCACTTCAAGCGCAAATCCCTCGAGGAAACGGTGACCTATATGTAAGCTTGTCTGCGACCGGTGGCTATTTCTTCCAGGACTTTATGAGGAAGTCGGGACGGACGCGAAGGTAGATGCCGAAATCGAAATTCAGTTCGCTGCGGCTGATCCACAGTCCGGCGGGTTCCTTATACCAGCTTTGATACAGATTCAGGGCAGCCCCCAGAGTGTAAGCCTTGGCCCAGGTCTTGTCCCATGAAAGCTTGGCGTAGGCCGTATGCATGTCCTTCATGGATCTGTTGTCTGTGAGCGACACCGTGCTGAAGAACGGACTGCCGTAGAGATTGGCGAACTTCTTCGGAGCGCCGAAATAGCCGGCTTTTATTGTGAACTGGTCCCACAGGCGCACATCACCGCCCGCATGAACGGCAACCCCCGTGCGGAAGGGCCACATATTGCCTGCCTGCTGATAGCTGACGAGAGCATTGAGTTCCGCACCCCAGATGCCGCCCCTCACGGCTGCTCCCACAGAGGCGTTGCAGAGGGTCTGCACGCCGAGGTTGAGTATCTCGAGGTCCTGCTCTCCGCCGCGATGCTGGATGAGCAGCTGCACGGGTAACGACCACTTGAGGCCGGGTTTCTCCCTGTTGCCGAAGAGCACGCGCCACACGCTGCCCACGGTGAATGCCTCCTGATGTGTGTCGAGCTTGAAGATATAGCTCTGCCAGTTGAGCCACGTGTCCATCTGGATGTGACGGCCGTCCCACTTCACCTGGAAACCCATCTCTGGGTCCTGTGAGAGGTTGGTCTCACTGTTCCACATGGGTTCGATGAGACGGTGGTTCTGCCCGCCGTAGATGTCGCCGAGGATGATGTTGACATTCTTCAGCTGTGCCTGCACCCTTATCCAGGGCAGCACGTGAAATCCGCTCTGATACTGGTTGCCCTTCCACGTGCCTATGTCGTGATAGGCGTAGTTGGGGTATTTGTTTGCACCGTTGAAGCAGAGCGCGTGTGCTCCCACCTCAAGGTGTATCTCGTCGATGGGATTGTAGGTGAGGCGGGGGGAGAGCAGGGCGCCGGGCAGCGTGTAGCCGTCGGTCATCTTGCTGCTGTATTCGTTGTCGTGGAAGAATCCCGTCACATCCACTCTCACCTTCAGCGCCCGTGTGTCGGCGGTGTCGATGCGGTGGTCGTCGATGAACATTTTGTCGTAGACACCCTGTCCGCGGGAAGCGGAGCAGGCGAGGAGCATGAGGAGGGAAATCAGGAAAGTCTTCTTACAAGCCATAGTGCGATGAATGAGAACAGAATGTTGGGAATCCATGCGGCGAGCATGGGATTCAGGCCGGCTCCTGTGGAGAAGCTGGACGAAACGGTCTGCAGGAGGATATATCCTGCGGAGAGGCCAATGCCGAGGCCGAGACCCATACCCATGCCGCCTTTCTTCTTCTTGGCCGAAAGGGCGAAACCGATGAGCGCCAGGATGAATGCGGAGAAGGGAGCTGCAAAGCGCTTCTGGTATTCCACCTCAAAACCGGCAAGGCCCGAGGAGCCTCTCATCTGCTGGCGCCTGATATATTCGCGCAGCTGGCTGTTGGTCATTGTCTCCTGCAGGTGCGCCACGAAGAGGAAGTCGCGCGGCTCCATCGTGATGACGCTGTCTATCTGGTCGTAGTGGGTGATGTGTTCGCGCATGCCTTTCATCTCGCGTATCTGCACGTTCTTCAGATGCCACATGAAACGCACGTCGCCGATGGTGTCGTAGGCTATGCTCTGCGCCGTGAGATGGCAGATGAGTTTCTTGTCCTGAAACTGGTCCATCGTGAATCCGTATCCCGTGTGGGTGCGTCCGTCGAAGTGGCTCATATACGTTATCACTCCTGGAGCCACCTGCAGCTGCACGTTGTCGGCATACGTTGCCACGTTGTGCACGCGGTTGCGCTTATAGGTGTTCTCGAAGTCCACTCGCTTCACGTTGCCTCGCGGTATTATCTCGGCGCCCAGCACGAAGCTCATCAGCGCTATGATCGCGGTGCTTATCATGTAGGGGCGCAGGAGCCGTCTGTAGCTCACGCCGGCTGCCAGCATGGCTATTATCTCGCTGTTGTCGGCCAGCTTCGTGGTGAAGAAGATGACCGAGAGGAAGACGAATAGGCCGGAGAAGAGGTTGGCGTAGAAGGGGATGAAGTTGAGGTAGTAGTCGTAGATGATGGCATCCCACGGAGCGTGTTTCTCTGTGAACTTGGCCACGTTCTCGTTAAAGTCGAAGATGACGGCAATGCTGATGATGAGCACGATACTGAAGAAGTATGTGCCCAGAAACTTCTTTATGATATAGAGGTCGAGTTTCTTCACAGCCGTCGTCCCAATTGCTCAATCACGCTGCGCTTCCACGCTGTGAAGTCGCCAGCCAGTATGTGTCGTCTCGCCGTGCGCACAAGGTCGAGATAGAAAGCAAGATTGTGTATCGAACCTATCTCCAGCGCCATCAGTTCCTGTGCCTTGAAGAGATGGTGTACGTAAGCTCTGGAGTAGATGCTGTCTACGGAGGCGGTGCCGTCGGGGTCGAGGGCGGAGAAGTCGTCGGCCCACTTGGCGTTTCTCATATTGAGTGTACCCTGCCATGTGAAGAGCATTGCGTTGCGTCCGTTGCGCGTCGGCATCACGCAGTCGAACATATCCACACCTCTCTCGATAGCCTCCAGTATGTTCTGCGGAGTGCCCACACCCATGAGGTATCTGGGTCGGTCCTTGGGCAGTATGTCGTTCACCACCTCAATCATCTCGTACATCACCTCTGTGGGTTCTCCCACGGCGAGTCCTCCGATGGCGTTTCCGTCGGCTCCCTTGTCGGCGATGTATCGTGCGCTCTCTGCCCGCAGGTCTTTGTAGGTGCAGCCCTGCACGATGGGGAAGAGGCTCTGCGTGTAGCCGTATTTCGGCTGTGTCTCCGAGAATCGTCTGATGCAGCGGTCGAGCCAGCGGTGGGTGAGTCCCAGACTCTTCTTGGCGTAGTCGTATTCCGCTGTGCCGGGAGGACACTCGTCGAGGGCCATCATTATGTCGGCACCGATGCTGCGCTCTATGTCCATCACGCGCTCGGGCGTGAACATGTGGCGGCTGCCGTCGATATGGCTCTGGAAGACACATCCTTCCTCCGTGAGCTTGCGTATGCCTGTGAGGGAGAACACCTGGAAGCCTCCCGAGTCGGTGAGTATGGGGCGGTCCCACGTGCCGAAGCGGTGCAAGCCGCCGGCCTTCTCCAGTATGTCCGTGCCGGGCCGCAGGTAGAGGTGATATGTGTTGCCCAGGATAATCTGCGCACCCACTTCCTCCCGCAGGTCGCGCATCAAGACGCCTTTCACGCTGCCCACCGTGCCGACGGGCATGAAGATAGGTGTCTCTATCTCGCCGTGGTCGGTGAAGATGCGTCCGGCTCTCGCCCACGAACCTGCGTCGCTATGTTCCAGTTGGAATGTCATTTCTTCAGCAATGCGTAGTCGAGCACCTGGCTGACGTTCTCCACGTAGTGGAACGACAGTCCCTTGAGGTATTCCTGCGGTATCTCCAGTATGTCCTTCTCGTTCTCCTTGCAGAGTATTATCTCCTTGATGCCGGCTCTCTTGGCGGCGAGTATCTTCTCCTTGATGCCTCCCACGGGAAGCACTCTGCCTCGCAGTGTGATCTCTCCAGTCATCGCCAGATTCTTGCGCACGCGCTTGCCGGTGAGTGCCGATGCCAGCGATGTGGCCATCGTGATGCCTGCCGAGGGGCCGTCCTTCGGCGTGGCGCCTTCGGGCACGTGGATGTGTATGTTCTGTGTCTCGAATGTTTCGGGCTTCAGGCCGAGCTCTTCGGCATGTGCACGGATGTAGGAGAGAGCCAGCCCGGCGCTTTCCTTCATCACGTCGCCCAGATTGCCCGTGAGCGTGAGTTTGCCCTCCTTGCCCTTCGAGAGCGATGTCTCGATGAAGAGGATGACGCCGCCCACTGACGTCCATGCCAGACCCGTCACCACGCCGGGCAGTTCGTTGCCCTGGTATATCTCCTTCGTGAAGCGGGGCTTGCCGAGCATCTCGCCCACGGTCTTCTTCGTGATGTCGCCCACTTCCTCTCCGGAGGCTATCTTCACGGCGCTCTTGCGCATGAGGCTGCCTATTTCCTTCTCCAGCCCTCTCACGCCGCTCTCGCGGGTGTAGTTCTCGATGAGGTATTCCAGAGCCTCCTTGCCGATCTTCAGGTCCTTGTATTTGGTGAGTCCGTTGGCCTCCTTTTCTTTCTTAAAGAGGTGGCGCTTGGCTATTTCTATCTTCTCCTCGGTGGTGTAGCCCGAGAGCTCGATGAGCTCCATGCGGTCGAGCAGGGGGCGGGGGATGCTTTGCACGTCGTTGGCCGTGGCGATGAACATCACCTTGGAGAGGTCGTAGTCCACATCGATGTAGTTGTCGTGGAAGGCGTTGTTCTGCTCCGGGTCGAGCACTTCGAGCAGGGCGCTCGAGGGGTCGCCGTTGTGGCTGCCGTCGTTCACCTTGTCCACCTCGTCGAGGATGAACACGGGATTGGCCGTACCGGCCTTCTCCATGCTCTTGATGATGCGTCCGGGCATAGCTCCTACGTACGTTCTGCGGTGGCCTCTGATTTCGGCCTCGTCGTGCAGGCCGCCCAGCGACACTCTCACGTATTTGCGTCCCATGGCCTCGGCGATGCTCTTTCCGAGCGATGTCTTGCCCACGCCCGGAGGGCCGTAGAGGCAGAGTATGGGGCTCTTCATGTCGCCTCTCATCTTCAGCACGGCCAGATGCTCCAGCACGCGCTCCTTCACCTTCTCCATGCCGTAGTGGTCGCGGTCGAGCACCTTGCGGGCGCGCGACAGGTTGAGATGGTCTGTTGAGCACACGTTCCAGGGCAGCTTGAGGAGGGTCTGCAGCCAGCCCAGCTCCACGTTGTAGTCGGAGCTCTGGGGATTTATCCTCTTGAGCTTCTTGAGCCCTCTGTCGAAGGCCTCTGCCACCTCGTCGCTCCATTTCATGGTGCGGGCTTTCTCGCGCATCTCGCGTATGTCGCTCTCCTTCATGTTGAAGTCGTCGTTCTCGCCCAGCTCCGTCTGCAGGTTGCGTATCTCCTGGTTGATGAACCATTCGCGCTGCTGCCTGGAGATATCGAAATTGGTCTTCTGCTCCACGTTCTTGCGTATGGTGAGCAGCTTCTTCATCTGGTTAAGGAGTCCGAGCAGCATCTGTGCGCGCTTGAGGTCGGTGTCGCAGCTCAGCATCTTGGCCTTCTCGCCCAGCGTGAAGGGGAACTGGCTTGCTATTGAGTTGACCATCAGGCTGGGGTCCTTGTGGCGCAGTATCACGTTGGTGAGCTCCGTGTTGGCCTGGTCGTCGAGGTCGCCGATTTTCTCCACCACCGTGCGTATGCCCTGAGCCGTCACCATATATTCCATGCTGTTCGTGTCCGTCTCCACCTCCGGGATGGCCGTCACGTGTCCGTGGGGCTTGCCCGCCGTCCAGATGATGGAGTCGAGGCCCACGCGGTTGTTGCAGCTGAGGAATGCCGACACGGTGCCGTCGGGCATCGTCATGTGGTGCACTATCAGCGCCGTCACGCCCATGTGCATCACCTGCGAATAGTCCAGCTCCCTGTCCTCTTCGTCCATCCACGGCTGGCCCACGGGGATCACGGCCACGAGCATCTGCTTCTTCTCTGAGTCACTCACTATCTTGTCGGCTCCCTTCAGACGTATTGTCACGTGAGTGGGAACCCCCGGGAACGGTATCTCGCCCGGCACGAGGAGGATGGGCATCTCGCCCTCGTCCCTTCTCCTGTGGAGATTGAGTCTGTCTCCGTCCACATTGGAGAAAATACTGAAACTTATATTATCTCTCTTCATTTTCTTCTGTATTCGATATCGCTGAGGTTATGGGGATTTATGAGGCGCGAGCGGTCCACTCTGCCCTTGATGCCCCTGATGCTGCCGCTGGAGGTGAACTGCCACATGATGAAGCGCAGGTCGTCCTTCATCTTGGGCATCTGGTCCTGGTAGCAGGCGATGATGTATCTGTATTCGGGGAACTGCCCGATGAGGTATTTGTGGTAGAAATTCATGTAGGTGTAGATGAGCGGTTTCACGCCGTAGATTTCCTCCACGCCCTTGAGGAATGCCCTGAGGCGGCTCTGCCATGCCTTTGTGTCGCCCACGACGTAGCGTCTGCGTCCCTTCCTTATCTGCGGCACCGACTCCACATCCACTATGGGCAGCAGCGTCTGCACGCGGGGGTCGGACGTGTTGCGGAAGTTCATCAGCTGCTCGAAGGCGCTCACCGTGGGCGAGAAGAAATGATACACCCCGACGGGGATTCCCAGCCGGCGGCATTCCTTCAGGTTGCGCAGGTAGGTGTTGTCCTGCAGCTTGCCGCCCTCCGTGCATTTCAAATACACGAACTTCACTCTCTCGTCGCGTGCCACTTCCTCCCAGTTGATTTGTCCCTGATAGTGCGACACGTCGATGCCGTAGATGTCGCCGGCCGAGCGCTCCAGCCCCAGTCCGAGGATGCACTCCTGACTGGGCGTTGCCGCCACGTCGGGCGTGCTGGGCGAGGGGAGAGGGTCGTGCTCCGGGATGAAGTAGTTCTGCGCTCCGGCCAGAAGCGCTGCGGAGAGCAAAGCCGTTATGAGTCCCTGCCTGATCACTCGCCTATAAATTTCCACACGAAATTCTTGCTCGCAGCGGCGGGCATCTGGCTTCTCTCGTCCACGTCGGGATTCTCCCTCAGGTACTTCACCATCTGCTCGTGGGCCTCGCGGGCGCAATCGGCCTGCACCTTTGCCTCCAGCACGTCGTTGTAGTAGAAGCACTTCTTCGTCTCGGGGTTCGTCACTATACGCTGGAAGGAGAGCTTGCACTCATACCATCCGTGCTGCTCCACGTCGAGCGACTTGGGCCCTGTGGCGGGCTTCTCCTCGCCGGCCTCTGCGTTCTTCAGGCTGTTGGCCTTGAACTCCTCCATCGTGTTCACTGTTGTCTTGATGACGAGGAAACTGCGGTGGTTGGGCATGAATATCTTCTTGCTTCCCTTCTGGTCGGTGGTGAAGTATGAGGTGAGCTGCTCCACGCAGTTGTCATCCATCTCCACACCGGGCAGACCGCCGAGGAAATCCATAGCCTCTTTCAGGTTGTCCACCATCGTCTCATCGTCGAAATATCTTACGTAGTATTTCATAGTTCGTAAATATATAATCAAAAAGCGCGGCAAAGATACGTAAAATTCTTAAGATTTTTGTATTTTTGCACTCGATTTCGCAGACTACTTGTCAAAATATGAAGCAAATCATACAATTCTTGCGTCGTTGGACCCTTCCGATCAGCATGACGGCGGGTGCTTTGGTGTATTTCGTGCTGCGTGCGATGCACTTCTCTCCCGAGGGCCGCGAGGCGCTTCTGGTGTTCTCCCGGATACTGATGCCTTCGCTCATCTTCTCGATGCTCACGCTGACGTTTCTCAAGGTCGATGTGCGCGACCTCCGCTTCCGCTCCTGGCACGTGTGGGGGCTCCTTCTCCAGTGCTCCCTCTGGGCGCTTTCCATCCTCTCCATTCTGTGGCTGCAGCAGACGGGGTGGCTCTCGCCCGAATGGATGCACCACATGCAGTATTTCATCATCTCCTTTGCCCTCTGCATGATCACTCCCACAGCCACTGCCGCCGCTGTCGTCACGCTCAAACTGGGAGGCAATCCCGCCACACTCACGCTCTACACCATCTTCATCGACCTGTTTGCTTCGCTCTTCATTTCGGCATTTATACCATTGCTTTATCCCAACACGTCTTTCTTGCTTGCTTTCTGGATGATACTCGTCAAGGTGTTCCCACTTCTTTTTGGTCCTTTCGTGGCTGCTCAGCTGGTGCGTCATCTGCTTCCGGAGCTTCGTCGCAGGCTCATTGCGATACCCGATTTGGCGTTCTATCTGTGGACCGTTGCCTTGGCTCTTGCCATATGTGTCACGGTGCGTGCTATAGTGCTGATGGATGCTTCTCTGGTGACACTGTTTCTGATGGCTGTGGGCAGTGCCTTGTCGTGTGCGTTGCAGTTTGCTGTGGGCTATTGGCTGGGCCGCCGTGCGGATGATGTGGTGGCTGCGTCTCAGTCGCTCGGTCAGAAGAATACGGCTGTCTGTATCTGGATCGGTGCCACGTTTATGGACCCTCTCTCCAGCGTCGCCGGCGGCTTCTATTCCGTCTGGCACAATGTGTGGAACTCCTACCAGCTCCGTAAACTGGAGAAAAAGTGAAGAGGGCGCAGCCCGCAGTCTCGCAGGCGCACTGCAGGCGCTGCGTAGGGGCACAATGGTCAATTGTCAATGACGCTGCAAAGATACGACATCAACATTGCGGTTTTCGAATGATTGACCAACTTTTTTTGAAAAATTTTTAAGAGGGGTAGAAGAAGTTAGTCATTAGTCATTTTAGTCATTTGTCAAAATCATTTTGGGGTGGGAAAAAATACGCCACTATATAAAAATATATAATATATTTATTATATAGTGAGCACTTGGCAGTGTCTCAAATCCATTTTGACTAATGACTATTTTGACTATCTTGACTATCTTACATAGATGCTGCATACAGAAATTGCTGATAATCTTAAAGATAGTAAGCAAGAAGGGTGTGCGAACAGTAGTCAAAGTTAGTCAAATGCAGCAATTTCTCACGGCAAAATGTCTCAAAAAACGATAAGGATGGCGGCAAAATGCACTCATCCTGCTCAAAGTTTGTTGAAAATAAAATGTGTTTTTTTGAGTGAAAATGAA
>JAEEZX010000059.1 GCA_016292045.1 Bacteroidaceae bacterium
CAAGAGTGCTCTCACCGCCCTCATCGCCGCTCTGGCCTTCATCGGCTCTGCTCCGTGCAGCGCGGAGGAGTTCAGCGACAACCCTGATCTCTACGGCACCTGGGTGCTGGAGAGCATGCAGTATGAAGGAGAGAAACTGATCCAGTGCCGCTCCAACGGCTACACTCAGATCAAGTATTACGGCCGCGACGGCGAGTATGCCTGCGTGCAGTTCTTTACCGTTAACAGTAACGATGGAAGCAAAAAGATAACTATTGCTCCTCATGAGTGGGGCAAGCCTGCTTTTTGGTATCGGAACGGACAATACTCGGAGATGGGTCGTGAGCCCATTAAGGATGGTATCACATGGGTGGATAAGAACACGACGAAAGGTGTATGGATGAACCGTCATGATGTGTGGAAGCGTATTGAATTGCCCAAGCCTCTCCTTGACTACATTCTTAACTACTGCCGCACCACGAAATCTGATTCAAAAGAGATTCAAAGCATGATGAAGCAATATCTCATGAAATAATAAGGTTAATTAAAAGAATCTCTTAGCTCCTCCCGTTTTGTCGGGAGGGGCGTTCTCGGATTTTCAGCTTCAAAACATTGTTCAACTTTCAAAAATTACAACCATGAAAACCTGTTCTATAAATAACTTCTGGCGCTATGCCCTGTGTTTGTTCGCTGCCGCTACGATTTCCATTTGTACTTATGCCGCCGACAACACCATCCATGACAAGGTGGACGAGATGCCGACCTACAAGGGCGGTAATGGTGCGCTGATGAAATTCGTTTGCGACAACATGGTGTATCCCAAGGAAGCTATCAATTCAGGCACGGAAGGACGTGTGGTGATACAGTTTGTCATTGAGAAGGACGGCAGCGTATCTGCCCGTAAGGTGGTCAAGAGCGTTTCTCCGCAACTGGACGCAGAAGCCATGCGTGTGTCCAAACTCATTAACAACTGGACACCCGGCAAAATCAAAGGCGAAGCGGTACGTTGCCATTTCACACTGCCGTTCTGCTTTAAATTAAGATAATCAGAATCTGAAATTTCGGAGTATGCTCGTAAGCGGGCATGCTCCTTTGTTTGAATCTTTCAAGGCCGAATCCGGGAGATTCCCTGCTCTTTTTGTGCCTTATCGTTTATATCTGCATACTAGTATCATGAAAAAACTTTTCATCTTTATCCTGCTTATTCTCTCCGTAGAGTTGCAGGCACAACAGACATCGGAGCGCACCATAAGTCTTTGGGGTCATGTCAAGAACTCTTTGACCCGTGTGGGCATCAAGGGTGTCTTCATCACTCTGATGCATGAAGACAGCACCGTGGTGGACACCATGCACGTGTTTCAGCAATGGACGGGCGGCAAGGACGACTTCGCCTGGCGCTTTAATGTGCCGGCGCGGGAGCAGAAATATATCATCCGTGCCGAGCATCCCGACTATGAGACCTGCTATGTCAACTACCATGTGCGTCATATCGCCCGTAACACTTATTTCGATGCGCCGTGGCACTATATGAAAAAGCGAGAAGCCCACTATGACGATGCCCATCAAATGAAGGAGCTCACCGTACGTGCCACCAAGATAAAGATGACTTATCGCGGCGACACCATCACCTTCAATGCCGATGCCTTCAATCTGCCCGACGGTTCGATGCTCGACGCTCTCATACGACAGATGGACGGGGTGGAACTGAAAGATGACGGACGCATTCTGGTGCATGGCGAACAGGTGGACGAACTGATGCTCAACGGCAAAGACTTCTTCAAGGGCAACAACCGTGTGATGCTCGACAACCTGCCGGCATACACAGTGAAGCAAGTGCAGACCTATCACAAGAGTACGGAACTGAACGAATATCTCGGACGCAACTACGACAAGAAACGCTTCGTGATGGATGTGCAGCTTAAGCGCGAATACAATCAGGGATGGATGGCCAACGTCGAGGTGGCAGGCGGTACGCCGTTCAACAGCGAGATAGAGGACCGCTATCTGGCACGCCTCTTCGGCATGCGCTACACGGACAACTCCCGTCTGGCCTTCTACGGCACAGTCAACAATGTGAACGAAAACCGTCGTCCGGGCGGTGATGGTGAGTGGCGACCGAGTATGATGCCAGTGGGACTTAAAGAAACCCGTATAGGCGGCATAAATCTCAATATTGAGGAGAAAGACAAGCGATGGAGGGAGTCTGCCACAGCAGAGGTTTCGTGGGAGCACCTCACCAATAGCGAGAAAACCAATAGTGAGCAATTCCACAACAATGGTCCCTCAACATTCAACAAAAGGGACTTCCAAGAACGGAACGATTTGTTCATCCTGAATCTTGACAACGTGTTCCTGTTGAGGAAACCGTTCTTCCTTTATTCTAATGTGCAGTTCCACTACAGTACCAACGACAACGACAACAGGAATCGTTCCGCACAGTTTAACGGAGATGTCTACGGCGAAACCACAGCGCTGCTCGACAGCGTATTCTCTGCCACACTGAATGTGGAGACGCAGAAACTGCTCGTCAACAGCAACCTGCAGCGCGAACGCAGCCGACGCAAGGGGGTGAATGTGGTTGCCAACAATATCTTCAACTACAAACTGGCTTCCGGCGACAATGTCGGTCTTGAAATCCTATTCAGTCACGATCACAACGACAATAACGACAAGTCCTATCAGCAGCTGCGCTACCAATATACACCTTCGCTCAACAGCATTCTCAATCGTCACAGTTCGCGCCCTGCGGGGAATACAAGTTTCGGTATCGCGCCGTCCTACCGCCTCACTTGGCTCAACGGTATTTGGCTCAATACGGAATATCGTTTCCTATATCATAAGCGCGACAACACCAACGATGTGTTCCTTGCCGACACGGTGGACTTGCAGAACGCCTACGACCGTTCCCATCTGAGAGTGGAAAACCGTCTTGCAATCACTCCCGGCTACACTTATGAAAAAGACGGCAACTATGCTTCTGTGTTTTATCAGATGCATTTCTACAACGTCAACGAACAGCTGGACTACCGCAGCGCTTTTACCGACACATCGCTCGTGCAGCATAAATGGACCATGTCGCCCGAGCTCCACGTCCGTCTAGCCAAGGACAACTGGGCGCGCAGTTTCGATTTTTTCTACGGTATCGAGTTTCAAACACCTGATTTATTTCAGAAGGTCAATGTTCTCAATAATGAGAACCCGCTGGTGAGGCGTTACGGCAATCCCGACCTGATTGGCGCTACCAACCATCGCATACAGTTCGGCCTCAATCGCAACTGGCGCGAGCGGAAAATATCCCATCGTATTGGCGGAGGTCTGCGTTTCTTCCTCAATAAGGTGTCGCTGGGACAAAGCTATGATGCAGCCACTGGTATTACCACCTATCGACCGGAGAATGTGGACGGCAACTGGCAGACCTACTTCTTCAACTTTTTCAACATGCCGCTCGACAAGCCCCGCCGTCTGATGATGAACATTTACACCCACGGAGACTACACGCGTAACGTGGATATCAACAACGGGTTGTCGCATGTCAATAACTACTTCATTGAGAACCGTCTCACGCTGAGCTACACCATCGGTAATCTGACGCTCGGCCTGCCCACTAATGTGGAGTTTCGCCATACAGACAATAAGGAAGGCACCATTGACCCCATCAATGTGACCAATTTCCAGTATGGCATCACAGCCAACTACAACTTCAAGCGTGAGGACGAGAGCAAACTGCCGCGTTGGCTGCAGGGATTTGGTTTAGCTACGGATTTAAAGATGTTTTCCCGGAGGGGATATGACGACGAATCGATGAACCGCGACGATTTGGTGTGGAACATTTCTGTGTCTCGTTCTTTCGTCAATCCTTTCGGGAGTCGTGCCGGAGGCTGTTTGGTGGCTCGACTGGAGGGTTTCGACATCCTTGGGCAGCTGTCTTCTACCGACGTTGTTATCAATGGTCAAGGCCGCACGGAGACAGTTCGCAGGACATTGCCCCGCTACCTCATGCTGCATCTGACCTACAACTTCAACCGTATACCAAAAAAGAAATGAAATTAGAATAGCGGGAAGGAATTTTGCTTTTTCTTCTTGTTCACATTGAGCGGAGTGCAGCTGGGAAAGGTCACACAAAACTCACCAGTCCACTTGTCCGATTGTCCGATTCGAACTGTCTTTTCCTGATTTCGGTTGACAGTTTTTTGCTCTTTTCCTGAGTTGGTTGTCAGTTGTTTTCCTGATAAGGTTTACACTTTACTGTTTTCGTTGACATCGTTCCTGATGGGGTTGACATTTTTCTGAAAAGGTTGAC